>JAUSAZ010000079.1 GCA_030652255.1 Myxococcales bacterium
GAAGGTCCATCGAGTGTCGGTCCGAAAGCCCCCGCGACTGCGGGGGCGCCCTCGTGCGATAGCCTGGGGTGAGCGCCAACGCGCGAACCCCAGCGTCAAACGGGCGGCGTGTCTCACCAACGGGTGGCCGCCAAAGCGGCAGGATTGACACCCAGTTGGTATGAGAGCGCCGATGCGCTACCGGAAGATGCCGGTGCGCTCCTTGATGCCGCGGTTGAGCATGCTCTGGATGGTGCGCTTGACCACCTGGGCCTTGTCTTCGATGACGGCGTCCTCGTCGTCGGGGTCGCCGGTGAACTTCAGGGGCTCACCGAAGTAGATGCGGTACTTGGTGGGCAGCGGGAGGAAGCCGCCGGGGAGCAGCAGCTGCGGGATCACCGGAAAGGCGGGCATCCCGAGGATGCGGGCGAGGCGGCCGAGGTCGGCGATGGAGATGTACTGCTCCTCGGCGCCGACGACGGCGACGGGCACGATGGGCGTCCGGGTCTGCAACGCGAGGCGCATGAAGCCGATGCCGAAGTCGGTCAGTCGATAGCGTTGGGAGAAGGGCTTGGAGATGCCGCGAGAGCCCTCCGGAAACACCAGGATGGCTTCTTCTTCTTCCAGGAGGCGGGCGCAGTTTTCCGGGACCCCGACGATCTGCCCGAGGCGGGGGAAGAGCACCGACACGAAGGGCAGCGTGGCGGACCACTTCTCCACCATGCTGCGCACGAAGCGGGGCGTCTCGCGGTCGAGCAGCAGCGCGCAGGCGATGGCCATCGCGTCGAGGGGGATCTGCCCGGAGTGGTTGCTGATGAGCAGCACCCGCCCGCCGGGGACGTTCTCGATGCCGTGCACCTCCGCGCGAAACCAGTCGCGGTAGAGCGCGCGGGCGCCGACGACGGCGTACTTGGCCACGCGCGGGTCGAAGCCGAAGGGGTCGACCCCGCCGGCGGTCTCGTGCCAGGCGAGGCCGTCGATGCGGCGGCGGGCGTCGTCGCCGAGCCAGCGGTCGACGGTGGCGTCCATCTCGCGTCGCAGCGCGTCGCGGGCGCGCTCGACCAGGCCCAGCGGGCCGGCGCTGCGTTGGCGGGACCACTGCGGTGCGTAGCGTCTCACGGCAGCGAAGCTCATACCCGGGGTTGCAGCGGGCGCACAAGCGCCGCGGCGGGGGCGCGTGACTTGCGGCGGGCGCGAGGGCTGGCGTAGCGTCGCGGCACGGTGGTGCCGCGATGAACCAGGGCCGTGCTTCGCTCAACCCCGTGGAGGTCATCGGCGGAAAATACCGCGTGGTGAGCCTGCTCGGGCGGGGCGGCATGGGCGAGGTCTACGAGTGTGAGAACACCTGGACGCGGCGGCGCGTCGCCCTGAAGCTGCTCAAGCCGGCGGACGAGGAGGGGGGCGCCGACAGCCTCCGGCGCTTCGCCCGGGAGGCCCAGGCGGCGGCGCAGCTGCAGCATCCCAACATCGTCGACGTGCTCGACATGGGGCAGGACGAGGCGCTCGACCGACCCTTCATCGTGCAGGAATTCCTCCAGGGAGAAGACCTGCGCAGGGCGCTCCGGGGCGCCGGCGGCAGGCTCGCGGTCGAGCAGTGTTACGGGGTGATCATCCCGGTGATGGAGGCCCTCGCGTTCGCGCACGAGCGGGGGGTCATCCACCGGGACATCAAGCCCGACAACATCTTCCTCTCGCAGACCCCGAAGGGCGTCGTGCCCAAGCTCATCGACTTCGGCATCGCGAAGGTGGCCGACCACGACGAGTCGATGCGTCGCACCTCCACCGGCACGATGCTCGGAACGCCCTCGTACATGTCCCCCGAGCAGGCCCGCGGCGACAGCGCCATCGACGCCCGCACCGACGTCTGGTCGCTCGGGGTGGTGCTCTACGAGATGCTCAGCGGCTTCAAGCCCTACACGGCGGCCAACACCAACGTGCTGGTGGCGATGATCCTCCGCGACGAGCCGACGCCGCTCATGCAGGTGGTGCCCGCCATGCCCCCGGCGCTCGCCGCCGTGGTGATGCGCGCCGTCTGCCGCGACCTGGGCCAGCGCTGGGCCTCGGTGCAGCACTTCCACGACGCGCTGCTCACCGTGGCCCGCAACGGCTGGTCCGACCTGCCGCCGCCGCCCTCGCATCCGCCCGACGCGCCGCCGATGTCCGATGAGCGCCCGGCGACGGTGATCCAGTTCGAGCGCTCGGTGCCCGTGGGCGCCGCGGGGCAGCACGGCAGCCGCGGGTTCTGGATCACCCTGGCGCTGTTGATCCCCGTGGCCATGGCCGGGGGCGTGTGGCTCGCGAAGCGCGCCGAGGTCGACCGCCCCGCCGCCATCGGCACCCTCCGCGCCGCGTCGCCTGCGCCCGTGTCTGCTCCCGCGCCTGCTCCATCGGTGGTCGAGCCTGCCGCGAGCGCGTCCGCCGTGGCCGATCCCGTGCCTGTCGCCGCGGCGCTCCCCGACGCGGGGGCGGCCCCGCCGTTGATGGCAGCGATCTCCATGCCCGACGTGGTGGGTCGGGTGCCCTCGCGGCGCATCACCCGACCCGAGCGACCGGTCTCCCGAGGCGCCCGTCCGGCGGGGCGAGTTCGCGGGCGCGACCGCTTCGGCGTCATCGAGTAGGCCGTCGCAGGGGGATATAGAGCGTTGCGTACGCGGTGGCTGCGATCGTTGCCCTTCGCCCTCGGGCTGCTGGCGTGCGCGGCGTCGGCCCGGGCGCAGACGGTGAGCCCGCACTACGAGCGCGGGGTGCAGGCGCGGCGCCAGGGGCACGACGACGAGGGCCTGCGGGAGTTTCGCGTGGCGCTCGCCGAGGAGCAGTCGGCGCGCGCGCGCGCGCAGGTGGGCCTCACGCTCGCGGCGCTGGGGCAGTGGGTGGAGTCCGAGCGGTACCTCCAGGGGGCGCTCGACAACGAGGACGCCTGGGTGCGGCGCAACCGCGCGACGCTCCAGCGGGCGCTCGACGGGGTGGCCGCGCACCTGGGGATGCTCGACGTGCGCGGCGGCGTCGCAGGGGCGGCGCTGTCGATCGACGGCGAGCCCATGGGAACGCTCCCGCTACAGGCGCCCCTGCACGTCGCGGCGGGCACCGTGAACCTCCAGGTGTCCGCCATCGGGTACCTCCCCACGACGCGTCGGGTGGTCATCACGCCGCGCGTGCTCGCCCGGGAGACGGTGAGTCTCGCCCCCGCGCCGTATGCCCCGTCGGGCGCGCCCGCGGCGGCCCCGGAGCCCGTGGCGGCGGCGCCGGTACAAGCGCCCGAGGTGGTCACCTCCCCGGGGCGCGGCCAGACCCAGCGGGTGCTCGGCTTCGTGCTGGGCGGCGCCGCGATCGGGGCGCTGGGCCTGGGCGTCGGCGCATCGTTGCTGCAGCTCCAGGAGACCGACTACCTCCTCGCAAACGCGCCGTGCAACTCGCTGGACTGCGACCTCCGGCGCGAGCGGGAGGGCACCTGGTACGCCGTGTCCATCGCCGGGTACGTGAGCGCCGGGGCCCTGGCGGCGACCACCCTGGTGCTCTTCCTCACGGCCCCGTCGGGCAGGACCTCGTCGCCGCGCGCCTCGGTGGGCTGTGTCCCGTGGGCGGCCGGTCAGGGCGTGTCGTGCGGGGGTGTCTTCTAGTACCTCGTCGCAGGGGACTTGAAGGGTTGAGCCATGCGCCCGCCCACGCCTTCAATCAGCAGCCTCGCCCTCCGAGGGGAGCGCCCGCGAGGTGTCTCGCGCTCGTTGGGGGACCGTTACGGCTGCGTCGGGGGAGAAGAACCGCAAGGGTCGCAAGGGTCGCAAGGGAGAAGAAAGGGGCGAATGGTGTCAGGCGCTCGAAGCACTCACCTCGTGTCGGAGACCGGCATCGCTCTCAGGACCCTCTCGGGAGACCAAAGCAGGGAGCGCCGCCAGAACCTAAACCCCTTGCGGCCCTTGCGACCCTGGCGGTTTCTTCTCCCCCGACGCAGCCGTAACGGTTCCCCCAACGAGCGCGAGACACCTCGCGGGCGCTCCCCTCGGACGGCGAGGCTGCTGATCGAAGGCGTGGGCGGGCGCATGGCTCAACCCGTCACATCCCCTGCGACCAGGTACTAGGTCACCCGGGGTGGATGCCCGCGAGCATGCTGCGCAGCCACACGAGCTGACGCAGGGCGGTCGCGCCGGGGACGAGGAAGGGCTCGCGCGCCGACACCGCCCGGGTGAGCAGCGTGGCGGTGGCGGCGTTGGGCACGCCCGTCAGCGAGAGGAAGGTGCCGCGGGCGGGGTCGGTGGTGACGTCCCATCGCCATCGTGATCCTGCGAGCTCGCCCGAGCGGCCGTCGATGAAGACCGTGGCGGGGCCCTCGAGGCGGCGCTCGACGTCCCCTTCGCCGGCGTCGAAGGGCGTGCGCAGCAGCAGGTGGGCCCGCGCGGGCGCGTCGTCGCCAGGGGCTGCGGCGCTCCAGGCCGACTCGCGGACGCCGGGGAGGTGATCGCGGTAGCGGGCGACGTCGCGCACCCGGGCGATGACCTCCGCGGCGGGACCGAAGGTCTGCCCCGTGACGTTGACCGAGCGCACGGCGCCGTCGGGGGTGAGCGCAAACACCAGGGTGTAATACCGCGGGTGCAGGGCCATCCAGGGGCCGGGCGATGGGGCCGCGAGGGCTGCGCCGTCGTCGGTCCAGGGATCAGGGCGGGCGGCGGTGGGGGTGCCGGCGAGGGCGCGCGCGCGGCGGGCGAGGGAGAGCGCCAGGGTGAGGTCGACCGCGACGTTCATGCCGGCGGTGGCGCTGGGGTCGGAGCTGGCGGCCTGGCGGAAGAGCCAGTGGCCCTGCGCGGGGTCGCTCCAGCTGGTGAGCACCAGCAGGGTGTGGGCTGGGTCTTGTGGGATGAGCTCCCAGCGCGCGCCCGCCGGGCCGAAGTCCGAGGCGTCGACGTCGAGGTCGATGCGCCGCGCCGAGCGCTCGGTGATCGCCGTGGTGGCGTGCACGGTGAGCAGGCCCGCGGCGACGTCGAAGCGGTACGCCGCCCGGCGGCCGAAGCGGGCGGTCTGCTCGACGCGGCTGAGCGCGGGCATGAACTCCGGCCAGCGCGCGGCGTCGAGGAGCGTGCGGCGCAGCGTGGCGGCGGGCGCGTCGACGCGAACGGCGACGGTGGTGCGGGCCTGCGGGCCGCCGTCGGGGAAGAACACCAGCGCGGCGGCGCCCGGCGCGCTGAGCGCGGTGAGGAGCCCGAGGGTGTCCGGGGCCATGGCCTCGATGCGGGGCGACGGCGGGGCGGGCTGCGCGTGGGAGAGCGCGGGGGCGGCGACGAGGAGGGGGAGGGCGAAGCGAAGGAGGTTCATCGAGGCGGTGTGACGGCGGCGGGGAGACGGGCGATTCAACCCGGGCCCGACGTCACGCCTTCTCGGCGTACATCGCCTCGATGGCCTCGCCCCACACCTTGTAGACGATGGCGCGCTTGATCTTGAGCGTGGGCGTGAGCTCGCCGTGCTCGATGTCGAGGGGGCGGGGCAGCACGGTGAAGCGCTTGATGGTCTCCACCCGCGCGAGCCGCGAGTTGACGTCGTCGACGGCGGCCTGGAGCTCGGCGCGCACCCCGGCGTCGTCGTGGGCCGTCTTCGCGAGCTCGGCGGCGTCGCGGTCGTGCGCCTTCGCCCAGCGCGCGAGCCCTTCGGGGCGCAGCACCAGCAGCGCCGTGAGGTACGGGCGGCGGTCGCCGATGACCACCACCTCGCCGATGAGGTCGTGTCGCTTGAGGTCTTCTTCGATGTTCTTCGGGGTGATGTTCTTGCCGCCGGAGGTGATGAGGATCTCCTTCTTGCGGCCGGTGATCACCAGGAAGCCGTCGGCGTCGAGCTTGCCCAGGTCGCCGGAGCACAGCCATCCGTCCTGCAGCGTCGCGGCCGTGGCCTCGGGGTCCTTGAAGTACCCCAGGAACACGTTGGGGCCCTTCACCAGGATCTCGCCGTCGTCGGCGATCTTCACGGTGACCCCGGCGATGGGCTTGCCCACCGTGCCCAGGCGCGTGTCGCCCGGCAGGTTGAACGACGTGGGCCCGGTGTCCTCGCTCTGCCCGTAGACCTCGCGCACCGGCAGGTCGAGCGAGGTGAAGAACTCCAGCACCTCGCGCCCGACGGGGGCCGCGCCGCTCACGCAGATCTTCGCCCGCCCGAGCCCCACCGCCTGCTTGAACTTCGAATAGAACAGCTTGTCGGCCAGGCGGTGTTGCAGCTCCAGCAGGCCCGGCACGGCCTCTCCGCGGTCGCGGCGCGAGTGCACGTCCATGGCGACGCCGCGGGCCCACTTCACGATGGCGGCCTTCGCCCCGGTGGCGTCCTTGAGCTTGGTGTTGGCCGCCGCGAAGAACTTCTCCCAGATGCGCGGCACCCCGAAGAAGACGTCCGGCTGCGCCTCCTTGAGGTTGTCGGGCACCTTCTCGATGCTCTCCGCGAAGTAGATGGTCATGCCGATGGTGATGGCCCCGTGGATGGAGAACATCTGCTCGGCGATGTGTGAGAGCGGGAGGTACGAGAGCATCACCTGGCCGGGCTGCCCGTTGACCAGCTTCGCGGCGGCGGTGGCCGTCCACGCGATGTTCTCGTGGGACAGCATCACGCCCTTCGGAGGACCAGTGGTGCCCGAGGTGTAGATGAGCGTCGAGAGCCCGGCGGGCTCGATGGCCGCCACGCGCTTCTCCACCTCGGCGTCGTCGGTGGCCTCGCCCGAAGCCACGAAGGCCTCCCAGCTCATGACCATCGGGTCGTCGACGGCGGGCGCGCCCTTCATCTGCACCACGCGCTGGAGGGCGGGCAGCCGGTCGCGCACCGTGCGGACCTTCTCCCACTGCGCGGCGTCTTCCACGAGCACCACCAGGGCCTCGGCGTGCGCGAGGATGTACTGCACCTCGTCGGCCGAGCAGGTGGTGTAGATGCCCGCCGGGGCGCCGCCGGTGAGCAGCGTCGCGGTGGCCATCGCCACCCACTCGGGGCGGTTGAAGCCGAGGATGCCGACGGTCTTGCCGGGGCCTACGCCCTCGGCGATGAGGGCCCGCGCCACGAGGCGGGTCTCGCGGACGTGGTCGCGCCAGCGGGTGGCGCGCCACGCGCCGTCCACCTTGACGAAGTACGCCGGGGCCTCCGGGCGCTGCGCCCCCTGGGCGAGGAACCTTGCCGGAATCGAGTCGTACGCCATGGGTCGTTTCCCCTCTCGCAAGAGCGTTGAGCGCGGCGACGGTCGGAGAGGTCGGCGGTGCTGTCAAGCGCGTTCTGAGCGCGCTGGAGGCATTGACGAAGCCGCGGTGAGACGGTGCAATCCTCGCGGTGTTGCAAGGCCCGGCGGACGTGGTGGTGGAGGCGCGGGCACTGAGCAAGCGCTTCGGCGACCGCGTGGCCCTCGACGGGCTCGACCTGCGGCTCACGCGCGGCGAGATCTTCGGGCTGCTCGGGCCCAACGGGGCGGGCAAGAGCACCACGCTCAACCTGTTCATGGGCTTCCTCCAGCCGAGCTCTGGGACGGCGCGCATCGCGGGCATCGACTGCGCCCACGACCCCCGCGCGGTGATGCGCCTCGTCGGGCACCTCCCGGAGGAGCCCGCGCTCTTCGAGAACCTCACCGGCCGCGAGCTCGTCGCCTTCGTGCTCGCGATGCGCGGCGAGGACCTCCCGGCGCGCTGGTCCGAGGTGGACGAGTGCGTGCTGCGCCTGGGATTCGCCACGGAGCTCGACCAGCTCATCGCGGGCTACTCCATGGGCATGCGCAAGAAGCTCGCGCTGGTGACGGCGCTGGCCCACGACCCGGCGGTGCTGCTGCTGGACGAGCCCACCAACGGGCTCGACCCGGTGGTGGCGCGGGAGGTGCGCGCACTCCTGGAGGAGCGCGCCGCGCGGGGCGTGACGGTGGTGCTCTCGACGCACCTGCTCGACGTCGCCCAGCGGGTGTGCCACCGGCTCGGGGTGATCGTGAAGGGGCGCCTTCGCGCGGTCGGCGACGCGGGCGAGGTGTGCGCCCAGGCGGGCGGCGTCGCGACGCTCGAAGAGGCCTTCATGGCGCTGACGGCCGCGGGATGAGCGGGCCGTCGGCGCTCGCGCAGGGCCGGGCGCTACTGCGGATGACGGTGCGGGGGCTGGTCAACTCCCTGCGGCACCGGCAGGGGGCCGGGGCGCTGGTGGTGTTCCCGTTGTTGGTGACGGTGCTGCTCATCGAGCTGGCGCGCTTCGGGGGCAAAGGGGCCGACGGGGTGCGTCGCTTCCTCGCGGCGGCGCCCCTCGACCGCGGCACCCACTTCGTCGCGCTCTGGCTCTCGGTGATGGGCGCCGCGGTGGTGGCGCTGAAGTACGCGCGGGCCATCCCGGGCCGCGGGGCGCGGCCGCTCTTCGACACGCTGCTCTTCCGCGCGCTGCCGGTGTCACCCCTGACGCGCACCCTCTTCGAGCTGCTGGTGGGCTCGACGCACGCGGCGGGCTTCGTGGCGCTGGCCTTCGCCCCGGCGCTCTACGGGCTGGTGACCCAGCGGATGCAGGGCGTCGGCGCGGTGGCGGCCACGGCGGTCATCGCGGTGGTGTTCAATGGCGTCGCCACGCTGATGGCGCACGCGCTGCACGCGCTGGTCTCGCGATATCTGGGCGGGCGTTCATTGGACATCGTGCGGGTGGTGACCGCGAGCGCGGGCTTCCTGCTGGTGGGCTTGTTCTCGACCATCGGACCCATCGGGGTGGGCTTCGCGCATCGGCTTCGGGTGCTGCTCCCGGCGCCCGGGTGGAGCGTCTGGCTGCCGCTGCGGGGACTGGTGCGCTGGATGCGCTTCGACGACCCGAGCGGCGTCGCCAACCTCCTGGGGTGGACCGTCGGGCTGGTCGGGCTCTCGGTGGCGGCGCTGATGTGGCGGGTGCGCGCCCCGACGGACCTCTCCCTGGATGGTCCCGCCGCGCCGGTGGGGGCGGGGCGCTGGGAGGCGGGGCTCTCGGGCGCGCGGGTCGAGTGGCGGATGTTGTCCCGACAGGCGCCGTACCTGGTGCTCGCGACGCCGGCCTTCCTGGTGTTCTTCTTCGGTGTGGTGAAGGGCGCGCGCGCCGCCACCGGGCACGACCTCCCCTTCGTCACCTTGATGGGGCTCATCGGCTGGGCGCTCATCGTCCAGGGCACGGCCCTCACCGGCGCGGCGTCGCGGCGCTGGCGGCGGGTGCTCTGGATCCTGCCCACCACCGGGCGCGACCACCGGGACGCCATCCGGGCGCTCGCGCGCACGCACCTCGCGATGACCGCGGGGCTCGCGCTGGCGGCGCTGCTCCCGTGGCTCTTCGTGCAGCGGCCCTTGTGGTGGTGGTATCCGCGGCAGTTCTTCGGGATGCTCCTGGCCATCGCGGTGGGGCAGTGGGCGCAGTCGGCGGCGCTGTTCCTGTTGATCGACCCGTCGCCCGATCGCTTGACGGGCCTCTCCGTGGGCGGGGTCTTCGGCGTGCTGGTGACGGCGCTCCCGACGGCCGCGCTGCTGGTGCTGCTGTCGGCGATGGGCCTGCCCGCGTGGCTCTCGCTGGTGGCGCTGCTGGCCCTGCTCGCGTGGTCGCTGGAGTCGGCGGCCGTCGCGCGGCTGCGCTGGATCCGCGAGCCCACCGGGGACCCGGACGCGGCGCTGCGGATGTGGCCGGCGCTGCGGTCCTTCGGGGTGGCGGGGCTGGCGCAGGTGGTGGTGGCGGAGTCGGGTGACGCCCTGGGCATCGGGGCCACGACGACGCTGGTGGGGTCGCTGCTGGTGTTCGCGGGGGTGCTGCTGCCGCTCTCGTGGCGCGGGGCGAAGTCGCACGCCCCGGAGGCGCGGTGGTCCATGGGGAGGAGCGTCGCGATCGGGGTGCTGGTGGGGGCGGTGAACTTCGCGCTGGTGCTGGGGGTCGCGCGGCTGCTGGGCGGTGCCGTGAGGGGCGGCGGGTCACCGCTGGCGGCGGCCTTCACGCAGACGCGGGGGTGGGTGCTGGCGGCGATCGTGGTGGCGTCGACGACGGTGATCCCGCTGGCGGAGGAGCTGTTCTTCCGCGGGTGGTTGATGCAGGCGGTGCGGCGCGAGGTGGGCGACGCGCGGGTGGCCGTGGCGCTGTCGGCGGCGGTGTTCGCGATGGTGCACGCGGGGGCGGCGTGGGCGCCGGCGCTCTGGGCGGGGCTCATCGCGGGGGCGTTGATGCAACGGAGCGGGCGGCTGGCGACGTCGCTCGCGATGCACGTGACGAACAACACCCTCGTGGTGCTGGCGGTATTGTTGGGGCGATGAGGGCGGCGGTGATCGACGCAGGAGGTCCGCTGGCACGATCGCAGGGGCTCCGATGGGTCACGTCGCTCGCGCTCATGGCGGGCTGCGCGTCGACGGTGACATCGAACGCGGGTGACGCCGGGATCGATGCACCGGCGGAGGAGGCGGGCGTTGACGCACCAGCGCTCGACGTGAGCCCGACCGACGCAGGGAGCGACGTCGCGCCCGAGGCCCGCGTGTGCCCACCGGTGATCGATGACGACGTCCCGGCTGCGGACGTGCCGGTGACGGGCGAGGCCCATGTCGTCGAGATCGCGCTCGGCCTCCTGCATCACTGCGCTCGCATGAGCGACGGCACGGTGCGCTGTCGCGGCTTCAACTCCTTCGGCGCGCTCGGCCGCGGCACGGTCACCTGGCGGGAGCTCGACCCGGCCGCCGTCCCGGGGCTTGTCGACGTCGTGCAGGTCGTGGCGACCGAGGGGGACATCACCTGCACCCGGCACCGCGACGGCACCGTGCGCTGCTGGGGGTCGAACCGCATGGGCCTGCTGGGCACCGGGCACGACGGGGACTCGGCCGCGTGCGCGCCCAACGGGCCGTGTCGACCGAGCCCCACGATGGTTCCTGGGCTCAGCGACGTCGTGTACCTCGCGCCGAGCTCGCACTCGATCTGCGCGGTGCGAGCCGACGGCTCGGTGTGGTGCTGGGGGCAGAGCGGGCCCTTCCTGCCGGAGGGAGGCTCTGCGACGCCGGTGCGCGCCGACGCGGTCGCGGACGTCGCGCGGCTCTGGCAGCTCTTCGGTGGGTGGATCGTGCAGTTCCGCTCGGGTCGGTATGCGTCCTACGGCGTCGGGGTCGATCCGAACGTGGCCGTGACGATCCCGCCCGAGGCGCTGATCGATAGCGTGGGCGGGCCCGCGCTCGTGTGGCATTGCTGCTACCGGCTGCGCGACGGCTCGGTGCGCTGCGTTGGCCACAACAACCAGGGCCAGCTCGGCAACGGCGAGTCGATGACGGGAGAGGTCTTCATCACCGAGCCGACCGACCCGGGGCTCTGCGGCGTCCGGTCGATCGCCGTGGGTTTCACCAGCTCCTGCGCGTTGATGGGCGATCGGTCGGTGCAATGTTGGGGCGACGGCACGAGCCGTCCCACGCCGCTGATCGGGTTGAATGGCGTGGCCTCGGTGTATCTCACCCTCCAGGGCGGCTGCGCGTTGCGCGTCGACCACAGCGTGTGGTGCTGGGGGCGGTGGAGCCCCTACGACTCGTCGCCCTCGCCAACGCGGGTCGAGTGGTAGCCGCGATGGACGCCGCGGGGATGGTCATCTCCGGTGTCGGGGTGCGCTGGTAGGCCGCCCTGGTCGGCGCGTCGTGGGGTCGCTCAGGGTGGGCAGTCCCATCCCCTGGGGCGGCGGTGATCACCCGCAAAGGCCTGCCATCAGGCACGATCCTACGCATCCGACGGCTGGCACGCGCCCTGCGAGCGGGGGCGGTGTGCTGATGCAAGCTTCGCGGCGGTGGTTTCGACTCCTCGGGATGGCGACGATCACAGCGGGCCTCGGGTGCACCGGCCCCGACGGTCCCGCGGCCGAGCCCGAGGGCGAGGAGCACTCCTCGATTCCCGCCGACGCCGAGATCGCCGAAGACGCCGACGTCCCGCTGTTGCCGCCCATCGACGACGAGCCCGACGCCGCGCTCGCCGAGGACGCCAGCGCGCCCGCCGTCGACACGCCCGCCGTCGACGCGCCGGATGTCCCGCCCGCGATCGACGTGCCGACGGTGCGCGATGTCCCCGTCGTGAGGGACGTCCCCCCGCCGCGCGATGTCCCGGTGGTGCGCGACGTCCCGCCCGCCCCGCGGTGCATGGGCTCGGCCTCGGGCCAGTCGTCCGTCTGGACCTGCACCGACAACGGCCGCGCGCGGGAGCGCTGCGTCTCCGGGGCGGTACAGGCCGACGACTGCCCCAACGGCTGCGTGCGCCGCCCGTCGGGCGAGAACGACGTCTGCGCGCCGCGCTGCACGGGCTCCGCCTCGGGCCAGTCGTCCATCTGGACCTGCACCGCCGACCGCCGCGCGCGCCAGCGCTGCGTCCTCGGCCGCGTCGAGAGCGACGCGTGCCCGCACGGCTGCGAGGCGCGCCCCTCGGGCACCAACGACACCTGCGCCCCCGCGCCGCCGCCGACGCCGCAGCTCCCCACCTGCGCCCGTCGTCCGCTCCTCCACTGGGGCCTGCACCCCGACGCGTCCGACCGGCTGCGCTGCGCGGGCGTCCCCGAGGCGCGCATCACCCAGACCATCGGCAGCGCGGCCGCCTCGGCGGGAACCCACGCCGCCGACGGACGGGTGGGCGGCGTGTCCTACTCCGCGGCCACCGACATCAGCACCCGCAGCCTCTCGACCGCCGACATCCACGGCCTGCTCGATCGCCTCGCCAACCAGGGCTTCGCGGCCTGGTACCGCTGGCCCGGCCACGACGGGTGGCCCTCCAGCGAGTCGCCGCACATCCACGCCATCTACGTCGGCTGCGCCATGAAGGCCTCGCTCCGCAGCCAGGTGGGCGCGTGGCTCGCCTCACGCAACGGGCTGGTGAGCAACACGATCTACGGGTTCCACTCGTGGAGCGCGGCGCAGCGGGCGCTCGTGCGGACGGTGTTCGACCGGCACAACTGAGGGCGCGACCCGCCGGCGCGGGCCTCGCGCCAGCCAGAGCCCGAACTGCCGCACGTCCACCCCCACGGGCGCCGTGATCGCGAAGGCAGGCGTGTCGCGGGGGCTGCTCCGGCCCAGGTAGATGTGCACCCGGGCGGGCACGTCGTTGGGGTCGCCCACCCCCCAGTCGTCGAAGCCGTCGCCGTCGACATCGCCGAGCCCGGTGGTGCCGAAGCCGAAGCGGGCCTCGTTCCGGGGCGACGGATCGCTGAGGGAGATCTGCGCCAGCGTGCCGCCGGACGATCCCAGGTACAGGTACGCGCGGCCGACGGCCCCGGTGCCGCCGGGGGCCATGGACTCGTGGGCGGCGATCACCACGTCGCCGAAGCCGTCGCCGTCGACGTCCCCGGCGCCGCCGAGGGGGTCGCCGAAGTACCCGCCGTGCGGTCCGGGGAGCGTCGTGCTCGGGGTCGGCGTCACCCCGCTGCTGGCGCCGAGGTACGCGTAGACCTGACCGTTGCCGCCGGGGGTGGCCTGTAGCGTGGCGGCGACCAGCACGTCGGCGCGCCCGTCGCCGTTGATGTCGCCCGCGGAGGCCACGCGCACCCCGTAGTTGCCGTTGTTGAGCAGCATCGTGGGGTTGGGCGGGCCCTCGAGCGTGCGCGTGGGCGCGGGCTCGGGGCCTGTCCCGAGGCGGCCGGGGAAGAGGTACACCCGGCCGCGCTCGGTCCCGGGGATGGTGCCCTGCGATGGGGCCGCGACGATCACGTCGCCCAGGCCGTTGCCGTCGACGTCGCCCGCGCCCGCGACGCTGGTGCCGAAGCGCCCGTTGCTCGGCGCCGGGAGGATGATCGACGGGGTGCGCCCGGGGCCGTCGGGGCCGCCGAAGTAGAGGAACGCGCGGCCGTTGTCGGTCGCGGTGATGCCGGGGGCGCCCACCACGAGGTCGGCGTACCCGTCGCCGTTGACGTCGCCCGCGCCGGCGATGGAGGCGCCAAAGGCCTGGCCCGCCACCGGGGGTTCGAGCCGCACCAGCGGCGCGCTGACGATGCCCGCCGCGCTGCCCCGGAAGACGAACACGGTGCCACGCCGCTCGGACACGAGGTCGGCGAAGCCGTCGCCGTCGACGTCGCCCGCGGGCGCGACGTAGTCGCCGCCGTCGGTGATGGTCACCGAGGGCGTCGAGGTGGCCGCCAGCGGCGACCGGTACACATAGAGCCGGTTGGCCTCCGGGGCGGCGATGACCAGGTCGGCGAGGCCGTCGCCGTTGAGGTCCGGCGAAGCCCCCCAGGAGGTGTCCACCACGCCGCTGCGGCCGCTGTCGGCGCCGACGGTGAACTGCCACACGGGCCCCCGCGCGGCGCCCACGCCCGCGGCCGAGCGCCCCTGCAGCCGCCAGAACCACACGCCCGACGTGAGCACCGCGTCGGGCTGGCTGCGGGTGCCCATCGCATCGAAGGTCGAGCAGCGCATGGTCATCGCGCGGTCACGGCAGAGCGTGACGCGGGCCCCGGTCGCGCCGGGCGGCAACACCCACGAGAGCCGCGGCTGCGGGACGGTCACCCGGCTCGTCGAGAGCGGCGCGACGGGGCGCGGCGCAGGGAGACCGCAGCCGCCGCAATCGCTGCCGATGTCCGCGACATCGACCCGCGCATCCGGGGCATCGACGGAGACCTCGGGAGCGTCCATCGATGCCTCGGGGGCATCAATGGAGACCTCGGGAGCGTCCTCGAAGACGTCGGGAGCGTCCATGGAGACGTCGGGAGCGTCCTCGGAGACGTCGGGAGCGTCGTCGGAGACCACGGGAGCGTCGTCGGAGACCTCGGGAGCGTCCACGCCAGCGTCCGTGGGACCGCGGTCGGTCGTCGCGTCGGGCCTCCCCTCGAAGGAGTACTCGTCGAGGCCGTTGATGAGGCTGCACGACGCGGAGAGCGAGCACAGTGCGATGAGGGCGGTCCTGCTCATGGTCATGGGTGGGGGACTCGAAGGGTGATTCAGAAGGTGACCCGCAGCCGCGCCGAGCACCCGCCCGGGGCGCACGCGGCGCCGACCACCGGGCTCGACGAATCGTCCCGGCCGGTGAGCAGCACGATGACGCCCGCGGCGGCCGAGGCCAGACCCACCCCAAGGAGAACGTCGGTGACCACGGCGCGGGTGCGCCCCGCGTCGGCCTCCGCACGGAGCGCGGGGTCGCACACGCGGTCGGCGCAGGCCGCCGCGAGGTCGCTCTCGGTGGCGAGCACGGTCGCGCCCAGCACCGCCCCGGCCACGATGGCGACGCCGCCGCCTGCCATGAGCGCGACGGGGAGGGCGATCGAGCGGCGCGGCCGCGGCGCGGGAGGCGCGATGCGCAGCACCACCGCGGGCGCAGCCGGGGGCGCAGGGGCGATGACCGGTGGAGCTGCGGGCGCGGGCGGCGCGGGCGACGGAGGCACCGTCGCGGTGGCGCGGAGCTGGGCCTCCATGGCGGCGAGCTGGGCCTGGAGCATCGCGCGGTTGCGGGCGCGGGGCTCGACGGCGAGGTACTGGCGCAGCGCGTCGGCGGCGCGCCGGGTGTCGGCGGCGTCGCGGTACGCGACGTAGGCGTTGTAGAGCAGCTCGGTGCCGTGGGAGAGCCGCCACGCCACGAGGAACTCCTCCGCGGCCTCGGCGAAGCGCCCCTCCCGGTGGAGCGCGGTGCCCCGCTCGAAGTGGACCTCCGCCGTGTCGGCTCGCCGCTGCCCGAGCGCCGCGACGGGGGCCGAGAGCGCGGCGAGGCCGAGGGCCAGGGCGATCACGGGGGCGGCTCTCCTGGTGGGCTGCGGGTTCATGGGGCGGGCGCGCACCCTCGCCGCAACCGGGTCCCTACACAAGGCGCCGGCAATCGAAGTGGCAGGGCCGGGCCGACGCGCAGGTCAGTCGTCGAGCGAGGTGCAGTGCGGGGCGACGAGCTCGCCGGTGATGGTGCCGCCGGGGAAGGTCGCCGTGACGCTGAGGGAGACGCGGCCGTTGCGCTCGTAGGCGCGCGGCACCACCCGCACGGCCGTCGCGCGGAGCAGGGGCGCCGTGGTGAGGTCGCCGCCGAAGTCGAAGAGCACCGCCGCCACGCCGTCGGCCTCGGTCTGCGGGGTGGCGTCGGCGGTCGCCCGGACGCCGCGGATGGTCACCGTGCGCCGCGGGGTGGGGGAGCTCGCCGTGGGGCACGCCGGGTCGCCGCCGAAGTGGGCCTCGATGAGCAGCCGGTCGGCGCCGGTGTTGCCGTGCTGGGCCCGCTCGAAGCGCGCGCTGCGGGCGCCGAACATGCCGACGAGCGCGGTGCCATCGGCGCCGCCGTCGGGCGAGGAGGGGTTGCGGGCGCAGAAGTCACCGACGCCCGAGATGGACAGGCACCGCGGGAGCGCCGCGGGGCAGTCGTCGCTGCGCTCACAGGCGTCGGAGCAGAGGGAGGTGCCGCCGCTGCCCTCGACGCAGAGCGCGCTCGCGCAGTCGTCGCCCGAGGTGCAGGGGGTCACGCCCGGGAGCCCGGCGCCCCGGGCGCCGGGGGCGCAGCGGCAGCCGGCGGTCTCGGAGCACTCGCAGCGCTCGGTGGGGATGCAGTCGCGGTTGAAGGAGCAGCGCCCGCCGCCGTCGAGCGCGCTCGGAGCATCGGCCGGCGCGTCGACGGAGACCGGCGCGTCGACGACGTCGGGGGCGTCGGTGGCCGCGTCGGTCGCGACGACGGGATCAGCCTGGCAGGCCGGGAGGCACAGCAGGAGCGCGAGGGCGGTCCGGAGGGTCATCGGGGTGTCTTGGGGGGGGGAGAGGATGAAGAGGGGAGCGGAGGGCGCTCAGACGTCCTGGATGATGGGCTCGCGCTTCTGGATGAAGCGGTTGATGAGCGCCCACACCTCGGCCGAGGCGTCGGTGATCTCGATGCCCATGCCGGGCTGCGATCCGCCGTCGGCGCTGGACTCGCGCGTCGCCTCGCGGCGCCACTTCACCACGCCCCGAAACTCCGCGAGGTACTCGCCCGGGAACTTCAGCGCGACCTCGCAGGGCGTGTTGACCGCGAGCACGGCGTAGGTGGCGACGAAGATGCCGCCGTGGTCGTGGATGTCGCCGACGAAGTTCGTATAGAAGTTGGTCTCGCTGAAGGCCTCGACCTCCGCCTCGACGCGGGGCAGGCCGTGCGGGCCGACGGGCACCTTGGCCGCCGTCTCGGGAAACACCGTGCCGGGCTGCTGCCGGGGCTCGGCCTTGCGCCCGGGCGCCTTCACCTGCCCGTGCTGCACCAGCGGGACGGCGTGGGCGGCGGGCTGCGTGAGCGGGAGCGGCTGCGCGGCGGGGGTGGTCAACGGCACGGGCTGCGCGGCGTGCTGGGTGAGCGGCACGGGCTGCGCCTGCGGCGGCGGCTGGAAGGCGGGCTGCGGCGCGGGCGGCGCCTGGTGCACGGGCGGCGGCTGCGGCGCGGGCGGCGGCTGCTGGAAGACCGGCTGCGGCGGCGGCGGGTTGTAGGGCGCCGGCGGCGGGGCCAGCGCGGGGTCGATGAGGGAGTGCTCCTTGATGGCCGCGAAGAGCATCCCGAGGGACTGCGCGATGGCGGCGGTGGCGTCGCCGACGCCGGGGTACGCCTGGTCGACGGCCTGCATCGCCCCGAGGGTCTCCTGGAGCACCGAGCGGGCCTGGAAGATGAGCGCCGGGTCGCCGGTGCCGCGCTCGACCTGGAAGAGCGGCCCCATCGCGCGGGCCAGGCCCTGCACGATGTTGAGCACGGCCGCGGGGACCGCCGGGTCCTGCTGCAATGCGGCGAGAGAGCTGGCGAGGCGCTGGCGCGCGGCACCTGCGGTCGCGGCGATGGGTGTGTTGCTCATGAGTGCGAATCGGCCTCCCGTCGTGCGCGCCCACCCGCAGGTCGGGGGATCTCCGCGCACGTCGGGGGGCAGCCTAACGTGCCCGAGGGGCGGCGATCAACGACGCTGCTCAGTCCGCCGAGAGTTCGCGGGTGAAGACGTAGCGGTCGCGCCCCGGGCCCGCGTAGTCGGGCACCAGCTCGACGCGGTACCCGAGCGCCCGGTGAAACTCGATGCTCGCCTGGTTGCCCGGCGTGGTGATCGCCTTCATGCGCTGCGCCCCCCGAGACCGCGCCCTCGCGCTGAAGCTCTCGTAGAGCCGCCGGCCGACGCCGCGGCGTCGGTAGTCGTTGTCGATGCCCACGAGGTGGATGTACCCCGTGCCGGCCGCGGTCACGAAGCCCAGCAGGAAGCCCACGATGCGCCCCTCGTCCTCGACCACGAGCGCGTCATCGCCCAGCTCATGGAAGAACAGGGGGTGCGCCAGCGCCGAGGTGGGCCCTCCCCACCAGCGGTCGATGACCGAGACGATCTGACCGAAGTCTTCCTGGGTGATCCCTCGGGTCTCCATGCGCGGCGCCCGTAGCCGTGGAACGCCCGCGCCGTCAATCACGCAGCGCGTCGAGCCTTCGGGGGCCATGGCACTGATTGTCGAACCCGTGCTACGTGCTTGGAGTCGTGTTCATCGTCCTCGGATCACTCTTCGGGCAGGGCCTCCTCCACGGCGTCGGTCCCGACCACTGCCTGGCCATCGGGGCGCTCGCGTCGCGCGGTGGTCTGCGCCGCGCGGTGGCGGTGAGCGTGCGCTTCGGCCTCGGGCACATGGCGGTGCTCGGCGTGCTGGCCACGGCGGCGGTGGTCGCGGGGGTGGTGATCCCGGCGCGGTGGGAGTCGGCGCTGGAGGTGGTGGGCGGCGCCTCGCTGCTCGCCCTCGGGTGCTGGACGCTGCTCGGCGGCGTGCCGGGCGACCCGACGCACCACCACGGCGACGGGGTGATGCACGCCCACGACCTCGTCGAGCACCCCCCGGGCGCCGCGCCTGCGCCTGCGCCCGCGGCGCGCAGGGGGTTCTTCCCGCTGGTGGCCGGGGCCCTGTTCGGCCTGTCGGGGGTGCGCAGCCTGGTGCTCGCGCTGCCGTTGATGGCGCAGCGCAACCCGGTGGTGCTCGTGGCGGGCGTCGGCCTCTTCGGCCTCGGCGTGCTGCTCTCGATGGTGCTGGTGGGCTACCTCACGCAGCGCATCGCGACCGCCGCGCACCGCGTCGAGCGGGGGCTGCGCGTGCTGGTGGGGCTGTCATCCATGGCCTGCGGCGCCTGGTGGGTGGTCGATCACCTGGGGTGACGCGGCGACTGCCGCGCGGTCGCGAGCGGGCGTACGCTCCGGGGATGATGAAGCGAACGACGGCGGCGGCGGTGGTGGTGCTGGCGGTGCTGGGCGTGGGCTGCGGGGACGTGCTCGACGACATCCTGCCCTCCAAGGGCAGCTGCACCATCCCCACGCCGCGCTCGTGCACCGACTACACGGGCGGCGCGTGGAGCGCGCCCACCAGCGGGAGCAGCGCCTGCGCGGCGGTGGGCAGCGGGGCGACCTTCTCCTCGTCGGCCTGCGCCACGAGCGGGCGCGTGGGCTCGTGCGTGGTCAACAGCGGGGCGACGTCGGAGATCGTGCTGCGCTTCTATCCCCCGAGCACCACGGCCACGGCGCAGGCCGCGTGCGGGCAGCAGGCGGGCTCGCGCTTCGTCCCAAACTGAACCCGCCGCGGGGCGCTGCGCTATGGTCGCCGCGATGAACTCCGTCGCCGCCTCCCTCACCGACGAGAACGCCGTCGACGCGCTCGCCCGCGCGCTGCAGCTCCACCCGCTGGTGGCGCGGGTGCTGGTGGGCCGCGGGTTCAGCCGGCCCGACGCGACGCGGTCGTTTCTCTCGCCGAAGCTCGCGGAGCTCACCCGCCCGGACGCCATGGCCGACCGCGACGCCGCCGCCGCGCGCCTCGCCGACGCCGTGCGCCGCAAGGAGCGCGTGGTGGTCTTCGGCGACTACGACGTCGACGGCATCACCAGCGCGGCGCTCATCACCCGGGCGCTGCGGGCCATGGGCGGCGACGTGTCGTGCCTCGTCGCCTCGCGCTTCGACGGCGGGTACGGCCTCTCCGACGCCGCGCTCGACAAGGTGCTCGCGCTCTCGCCCGCGGTGCTCATCACCTGCGACTGCGGCACCTCCGACCACCCGCGCCTCGAGCGCGCCCGCAAGGCCGGCGTCGACGCCATCGTCATCGACCACCACAAGGTGCCCGACGAGGCGCTGCCGACGGTGGCCTTCCTCAACCCGCACCGGGTCGACTGTCGATTCCCGTACAAGCACATGGCCAGCGTGGGGCTGGCGTTCTCCGTCGCCGCCGCGGTGCGCGCGCGCCTCGGCGTCGCCCTCGACCTGCGCGAGTACCTCGACCTCGTCGCCCTCGGCACCATCGCCGACGTCGCCCCGCTCGACGGCGACAACCGCACGCTCACCCGCCACGGCCTCGAGCGCATCGCCGACGGCCACGGCGGCCCCGGGGTGCGCGCGCTGCTCGCCGAGTCGAAGCTGCGCTTCCGCCTCGTGGCGCGCGACGTGGCCTTCTCGCTCGCGCCGATGCTTAACGCCCCGGGGCGACTCGGCCCCGCCACGCCGACCCTCGAGCTCCTGCTGAGCGAGAACGACCGCGACGCCCAGCCCCGCGCCTTCGCCCTGGCGCAGGCCAACCTCCGCCGCCGGGAGATCTCCGCCGAGCTCGTCGACGCCGCGCTCGCGCAGGCCGAGGCGCTGCACGGCGGCCGTCCGCCCGCAGGCGTGGTGGTCGCGGGCGACGGCTGGCACGCGGGCATGGGCGGCATCGTGGCCGGGCGGCTCGTCGAGCGGCTCCAGGCCGCGGTGTGCGTCATCGCCATCGAGAACGGACTCGGCGTGGGCTCCGTGCGCGCCCCGCGGGGGACGAAGCTCTACGACGCCGTGTATGCGTGCCGGGGATTGCTGGAGGGCTTCGGCGGCCACGACGCGGCGGCCGGGGTGCGCATCCGGCCGGAGCGCATCGGGGAGTTTCGCGAGGCCTTCGCCGAGGCGGTGGCGCGCTCGGGCGGCACCCCGGAGCCCGAGCGGGCGCCCGAGGCGGAGCTCACCGAGGCCGACCTCACCGCGACGCTCGCCCGCGACCTGCGCTCGCTCGAGCCCACCGGCGAGGGCAACCCCGAGGCGGTGGTGTCGCTGCGCGATGTGCGCCTCGGCGACGCGCGGCCCATCGGCGAGCAGCACCTGCGGCTGTCGTTCATGGCGGGGCGGCGGGCGGTCGCGGGCTTCTTCCGCGAGGGGGTGTCGGCGCGCGCGCGGGGCGCCCTGCCGCCGGCGCAGTCGCGGGTCGACGTGGTGGGCGTGCTGCGCACCGACCCGTGGACGGGCCCCGACGCCGTGCAGCTCGACGTGCGGACGGTCAGTCCCGCACGTTGATGGTCGGCAGCCCCCGGGCGACGATGGTGTCCGCGAGCGCCCGGTGCTCCAGGGCCCCCTCGCGGCAGCGCTTGCGGCGCGCGTCGTCGCCGATGTTGGCAAGCAGCGCGTTGACCCGCGACCAGGCGCGCACGTAGGCGTCGTCGGCCTCGCCGCGGCGCCCGAGCTTCGCCAGCGCGTCGGCGTACACCCAGCGCGCGAACACGTCGCCGTCCTCCAGCGTGACGCCCGCGTCGAGGAGCCCGACGGCCTCCTTCGCCAGCGCGAGGGCGCCGTCGCCGTCGCGGTGCAGCAGCAGCAGGCGCGCGTGGGCGGCGCGCAGGAGGCAGCGCAGCGGGGCGTCGCCGCGGCCCTCGTCGGTGGACATCCCGAGCCAGCGCAGCGAGGCCTCGGCGTCGGGCACCCGCGGGTCGAAGCCCTCGATCCACGCGGTGTAGACCCGGGAGCGGGCGGCGATGCGGGCGAGGCCGTGGCGGGTGGCGAGGGTGAGCGCGCGGGCCTCGACGCGCAGGGCCTCGGCCCCGTCGCCGCGCCGGGCGAGCGCGACGCCGAGGTGCTGCAATGCGATGGTCTCGTAGAGGGCCATGCCGAGGCGGCCGGCGTCGTCGCGGGCGCGCTCGAGGCGCTGCACCGCGCGGGCGTGGTCGCCGAGCCGGGTGAGCACCCGCCCCTCGGCGATGGCCGCCTGGAACATCCTCGGCAGGTCGCCGTCGCGCTGCGATCGGTCGAGGGCCTGCTCGCAGGCGTCGCGGGCCTCCTCCAGGCGCTGTAGCCCGAGGAGGGCGCTGCCCACGACGGCGTCGGCGAGGGAGCGCGCGGCGTCGCGGTCGCCGCGCGGGGTGCGGGCGTCGTTCATGGCCCCGCGGGCGAGGTCGAGGGCGTCGCGGGCGATGCCCCGCTGGGTCATCAGGTGGGCCTGGCGCAGCGTCGCGGAGAGCCACAGCGCGGGGGGTACCTCGTCGTCGCCGGGGCCCCGGGCGATGGCCGCGGCGCGGGCGCAGGCCACCTGCAGCACCGCGAGCCCGGCGTCGATGCGCCCCTGGAGCGTCTGCCCGTTGGCCACGCAGAGCGCGACCCGGAGGCGCTGCGCCGCGGTGGCCCCGGGGATGGACTCCGCCGCGCGGGCGTCGTCGAGGGCCGTGGCGCTGTCGGCCAGCGCGAAGGAGGCGTCGGCGCGCACGCAGAGGGTCTCGCGGCGCTCGTCGGGCGGGGGAGCGCCCGCGAGGGCGCGGGTGGCGTGCTCGAGCGCGGCGTGGAAGGCCTGGTCGCGCAGGGCGGCGCGGGCGGCGCGCAGCCACCACGCGCGGGCGAGCTCGGGCTGCCCCGCGAGGTCGTGGTGGCGCGCGATGAGGGCGGGGTCGGTGCGCTCGCGGGCGGAGAGCCAGGCGGCCACGCGGGCGTGCAGGGCGCGCCGGTCGTCTTCGAGCAGCGTGGCGTACGCGGCGTCGCGGACGAGGTCGTGGCGGAAGGCGTACTCGACGGTGCCGGCGACCCGGGAGGAGGGTGCCGGGCTCACGAAGCCGTGCGCGGAGAGCACCCGGAGGGGTCGGTCGAGCTGCGCCTCGGGGCTCGCGCCCACCAGGGAGGCGAGGCCGTCGCGCCAGAACACCGGGCCGAAGACGCTCGCCGCCCGCACGATGCGCCGCGCCTCGGGGTCGAGCCCGTCGAGGCGAAGCTGCACCGCGGAGAGGGCCGCGGTGGGGAGCTCGACGCGAGGGCCTGGCCCCGGGTCGCGCGCCGCCGCCTCGCGCACCAGGCCGAGCAGTTCCTCGAGGAACAGGGGGTTGCCGCCGCAGCGGGCGACGAGGTCGGCGCGCAGCCGAGGGTCGTCGAGGGCGCCGAGGCCGCGGGCCGCGAGGCGCTGCACCACGGCGGTCGCGAGCGGCGGGAGCGCGAGGTCGACGCGGGGCAGGGCGCTCCAGACGCGGCCGAGGCGGGCGAGGGCCTCGGGCTCCGGGCGCGTGAGGGCCACCACCACCAGCGCGGCCTCGGGCAGCGCGTCGACGATGGAGGCGAGCACCTCCAGGGTGGAGCCGTCGATCCACTGGGCGTCTTCGAGGAGCAGCAGCGCCGGGCTGCTGGCGTTGGTCGCGCGGATGAGCCCGAGCAGGGAGCGCAGCAGCCCGTCGCGGAAGAGGTCGGGGTCGCGCCGGGCCGCCCGCAGCACGCTGCCCTCGGCGCGCAGCGGCACCCGGGCGATGTCCGCGAGGAAGCCCAGCGAGGTCTCGTCGAGGGCGCCGTCGACGAGGTGCTCCAGCCGCGCTCGCTGGGCCTCCGGGGTGGCGCCCTCCTGGATGCCCGCGCGCTCGCGCAGCGCACGGCCGACGGCGCCGAGGGGCGTGTGGTTGGCGAGCAGGTCGCCGCGGAGCGTGAGCAGGGGCGCGGCGCTCGGCTCGACGTCGAGCGCGCGGTCGGCGAGCAGGCGCGAGATCACCTCGCGGGCCAGGGTGGACTTCCCCACGCCGGCCTCGCCCTTCACCACCAGCACCCGCGGGCGGCGCTGCGCCCAGGCCTCGCGCACCTGCGCCAGCAGGAAATCGAGCGCCTCGTCGCGGCCCGGGAGCGTGCCCTCGTCGTAGAGGAGCGAGCGCGGTGCGGCGGAGTGCAGCCGCTCGAGGTCGCGCCCCACCCGCTGGCCCTCGCGCCGGGCCTCGGTCTCGAAGCGCCCGCCGAGCGCCACCGCGGTGGCGGCGTCGACCAGCAGCTCGCCCTCGGCCGTCGCGGAGAGCAGCGCGGCGGCGCGGGAGAGCGCGGGCCCGTCGAGGGCGTCGCCGAGGCGCCGGGTGAGGCCCGTCACGACCACCACGCGCAGCCCGCGGCCCCGCACCTCGGCCGCCGCCCGCACCGCGCGCACCGCCTCGTCGCCGCGCAGGCGGTGGTCGCCGAAGACCGCCCGGATGCCGTGCTCGCCGTCGAGGTCGATCCCAGCGCCCCGCTCGGCGAGCCGCGCCGCCGCGTCGGCCAGGAGCCCGCGCGCGCCGTCGTGGGCCGCCCGCACGAGCGCCACCACGCGCACCCGCTGCTCGCTGCGGGCGAGGAGCGACGCCTCGGGGACGCCGTCGGGCCGGGTGGTCACCAGCTCGAGGACGGCGCTCACCTCCTCGACGAACTCCACCACGCCCACCGGGCGGCGCGACGGGTCCTTGGAGAGGGCGCGGTCGAGGAGGGACTCGAGGGCGGCCGGGAGGTCGGGGCGCAGCTCGCGCAGGCGCGGCGGGGCGTCGCGCGCGATGCGCTGGAGCACGGTGCGGGTGTCGACCCCCTGGAAGGGCCGGAAGCCCGTGAGCAGCTCGAAGAAGACCACCGCGAGGGCGTAGAGGTCCGAGGCGGGGGAGGGCTCCTCGCCGCGCAGCTGCTCCGGGGCGATGTAGAAGGGGCTGCCCACGACGGTGCCCGCGCGGGTGAGGGCGAGGTCGCCTTCGCCCACGGCGATGCCCAGGTCGATGACCTTCACCACGGCCCCCTCCGGGCTTGCCGCCAGGAAGAGGTTGGCCGGCTTCACGTCCCGGTGGATGACCCCGACGGCGTGCAGCGCAGCGAGGCCGAAGGCGCTCTCCTGGAGCATCCGCAGCGCCGACCAGTCGCCCGGGCGCTCGCGCTCGATGGCGGCCTCGACGGTCTCGCCCGCGAGCCACTCGGTGGCCAGGTAGAGCCGCCCCTCGTCGTCGACGCCGTGGGCCACGTAGGTCACGACGTTGGGGTGGTCGAGCTCGGACAGGATGCGCGCCTCGCGCTCGAAGCGGGCCCGCGCGGTGGCGTCGTCGCGGTCGATGCGCAGGCGCTTCAGGGCGACGTCCCGGCCCGTGAGGGGGTCGCGGGCGCGGTACACCTCCGCCGATCCGCCGCTCGCGACGCGCTCGTCCAGCTCAAACCGACCGACCCGGACGCTCATCTCTTCCCCCTGGGAAGTACCACGGACGCGCCGCGTCCCGGTCGATCGTCAGAAACTGGCGCCCCGGGCGCCGACCCTGCTAGCGGCGACGGAATGGGTCGCTTCCGGTTGCTCCTGGTCGCCGCGATGGTCTGGGTCTCCGCCGGGTGCGCTCGCCCCCCGCGCACCGCCTACGTCTTCGACAGCCAGGCCGGCGGCTGGGAGGTCGAGTCGCACGACCAGCAGCGCAACTTCACCGTCGAGCGCTACTCGCACGCGGTGCACGGCGAGCGGCTGGAGATGTTCGACGTGCGCACGGCCCCGCCGGCCGCGAACACCGCGGCCTTCAACGCGCAGCCCAACGGGCCTCGCGGTCTCCCGCCGCTCGAGTCCCCCGGCGGGGTCGACCGCGCCGTCGGCGACGACGTGCTCTCCGGCACCGCGGGCTACTGGGTGGCCCAGCATGGACACGAGGGCAGCACCGAGCTCCAGGGCGCGGCCTTCGTGGTGCCCCGCGGCCGGCGCTTCTTCATCGTGCGGATGTTCTCCAGCGAGGACGAGTTCGGGCAGCTCCAGGCCTGGGTGCGCGACATCGTGACCCGAAACCTGCGCTTCCCCGTCGCGTCGCAGTAGCGGTCGCGCGACCCCCCGCAGTTGCGGTAGAGCACCGGGGGTCATGAGCCCACCGCCCGTCGAACTCCGCCTCCGCAAGCCCGTCGAGCGCGCCATCGCCGGCGGCCACCCGTGGATCTACCGCGACGCCCTCCACCCCTTCGACGCCCCGGCGGGCTCCGTAGCGACGGTGCGCGACGGCGCCGGGCGCTTCGTGGCGCGCGGCCTGGTCGACGGCGACGCCATCGGGGTGCGGGTGTTCACCACCCGGGACGAGGCCCTCTCCCGCGAGCTCGTCGCGCTGCGCTTCGCGCGGGCCATCGAGCTGCGGCGCCTGGTGGTCCCGGCGGACACCGACGCGTGGCGGCTGCTGCACGGCGAGGGCGACCGGCTGCCGGGCTTCACCTGCGACCGCTACGGCGACGCGGCCGTGCTCGGGCTCGATGGGCCGGGCGCCGAGGCGCAGTGGCCGCTGGTGCGCGAGGGCATGCGCGAGGGCCTCGCGGCGCTGGGCGTGCGAACGCTCCTGCTGCGGCGCAGGGGGCCCGACGGCGCGCGGGTCGAGGTGCTGGAGGGGGAGCTCGGCGACGACGTGCGCAGCGTGCGCGAGCGGGGGATGGTGCTCCGCGGCGACCTGATGCACGGACAGAAGACGGGGCTGTTCCTCGACCAGCGGGAGTCGCGGCACCGGGTGCGGGGCATCGCGGCGGGCATGCGGGTGCTCAACCTGTACTCGTACACGGGCGGGTTCTCGGTGGCGGCGGGCCTCGGGGGCGCGAAGGCCGTGACCAGCGTGGACATCGCCCCGGGGGCCATCGCGCTGGCGCAGGAGACCTGGGGGTCCAACGGGCTCGCGGAGGCCGCGCACGAGACGGTGGTGGCGGACGTTCCGGCGTGGATACAGCAGGCCACGAAGGAGCGGCGGAGGTTCGACCTGGTGATCGCCGACCCGCCGAGCTTCGCGCCGAACGACGCGTCGGTGCCGACGGCGCTCAAGAGCTACCGCGCGCTGCACGCGGCGTGTCTCGGGCTGGTGGCGTCGGGCGGGTGGTACCTCGCGGGCAGCTGCTCCAGCCACGTGACGCGGGAGATGTTCGTGGACTCGCTGGAGGAGAGCGCGGGCAGGGCCGGGAAGGTGCTCCAGGTGATCGACGCGTGGGGCGCGCCGGGCGACCACCCGCGGCTGCTGGCCTTCCCCGAGGGCGACTACCTGAAGAACGTCCTGATGCGGGTGACCGATTGAGGTCGATGGCTTCGCGCTCGGCGCTCGCCCTGGCCCTGGGGCTCTCCCTCGCGTGGTCGGCGCCCGCGCTGGCGCAGCCGCAGCCGCCCGCGGCGCCCAACCTCGCGACCGGCGCCGCGGTCGAGGAGGACGACACCGGCGACAGCGCGCTGCCCGACCCGGCGACCTCCGCGGCGCTGGCCGACCACCGGCCCATCACGGTGGTGTCGCTGCTGCCGCCGACGGAGGTGCTCGCGCGGGGGCAGGGGCTGAGCGTCACCGCGGGCGAGCTCTACGCGGCCCTGGCCGACGCCCCGCCGCCGCTGCTGCGCCGCTACGTCCAGGACCCGGCGGCGCTGCGGGCGCTGCTCGACCGGATGGTGGCCGACCGGCTGCTGGCCGCCGAGGCGCGGCGCCTGGGGCTCGACCGCGACGCCGTGGTGGTGGCGGCCGTCGAGCGGGCGCTGGTGTCGCGGCTGCGGGCGACGGTGCTCAACCCGAGGGCGGGCGGCACCGAGGTGGTCACCGACGAGGACGTGCGGCGGTGGTACGACGCGCACCCCGACCGCTTCCACATCCCCGAGCGGCGGCGGGCGCGGGCGATCTTCCTCACCGACCGGGCCGAGGCGACGCGGGTGCTGCGGCTCGCGCTCCTGCGCCGGGGGCGGCGGTACCGCAACGACTTCCGCCGGCTCGCGGCCGAGCACAACGCGGCGCCCGACCTGCGCGCGACCCGCGGCGAGCTGCACGAGCTGGCGCGGGCGCCGTGGCCCTACGCGGTGCCGCTCGACCCGGCGGCGCGCGACGCCGTCTTCGCCATGGCGCGGGAGGGCGACGTGGTGCCCCGGGTGGTCGAGGGGGCGTGGCAGGGGACGCCGGGCTTCTTCGTGCTGCGCTACGTGGCGCGGCGGGCGCCCATCGAGCGCTCCCTCGACGACTCGCGGGAGTGGGTGCGGCACCGCATCGCCCTCGAGCGCCGCGTGGCGGCGGAGCAGGCGGAGATTGAACGGCTCGCGGCCGAGGCGCACCTCACGAGATTGCCGGTCGATCGCGCGGTGCGCCTCGATCCGGGCTGAAGGCGGCTGAGCCGCGCGGGCCGCGGATTGACACCCCGGCGGTCGGAAGGTAATCGCGTCGCATCGGCGTCCCCTCATCGGTCGCCCATTCATTCATTCCCCCATTCCAGGAACGGTCCATGGCACGTACCCAGTTCACCTCCGAGTCGGTCAGCGAAGGTCACCCGGACAAGGTCTGCGATCAGGTCTCCGACGCGATCCTCGACGCGATCCTCACGGAAGACCCGAAGGCCCGCGTGGCCTGCGAGACGATGGTCAAGACCGGCTTCGTGGTCATCGCCGGGGAGATCACCACCACGGCGCGCATCGAGTTCCCGGACGTCATCCGCGCGACCGTGAAGGACATCGGGTACACCAGCTCGGACATGGGCTTCGACGGCGCGACCTGCGCCATCTTCACCGCCGTCGAGCGCCAGAGCCCGGACATCGCCCAGGGGGTCAACGAGGGCGAAGGCGAGTACGCCGAGCAGGGCGCCGGCGACCAGGGGATGATGTTCGGCTTCGCGGTCGACGAGACCCCCGAGCTCATGCCCGCGCCCATCCACTACTCCCACGTGCTCACCCGCAAGCTCGCCGAGGCCCGCAAGGGCGGCGTCGTCGACTGGCTGCGCCCCGACTCCAAGAGCCAGGTGACCGTCGACTACGAGGACGGCCGGGTGCTCCGCATCAACACCGTGGTGGTGTCCACCCAGCACGCGCCCTCGGTCACGCAGTCGACCCTCAAGGAGTTCGTCCGCGAGGAGATCATCAAGAAGAACCTCCCGGCGAACCTCCTCGACAAGGAGACCCGCTACTTCATCAACCCGACCGGGCGCTTCGTCATCGGCGGCCCGATGGGCGACTCGGGCCTCACCGGCCGCAAGATCATCGTCGACACCTACGGCGGCATGGGCCGCCACGGCGGCGGCGCCTTCTCGGGCAAGGACCCGTCGAAGGTCGACCGCAGCGCCGCGTACTACGCCCGCTACATCGCCAAGAACATCGTCGCCTCGGGCCTCGCCCACCGCTGCGAGGTGCAGATCGCCTACGCCATCGGCGTGGCCCAGCCCGTCGGCGTGTACGTGCAGACCTTCGGCACCAGCAGCGTGCCCGAGGAGCGCCTCTCGGCCTACGTGCACGAGCACTTCGACATGCGCCCCAAGGCCATCATCGACCAGCTCCAGCTCCTGCGCCCCATCTACCGCCCCACCGCGGCCTACGGTCACTTCGGCCGCACCGGCGAGAGCTTCACCTGGGAGCGCACCGACCGCGCGGACGAGCTCCGCAAGGCCCTCGGCTGAGCCCACGCCCCGCTCCTTTCCCTCCCTACGCTCCTTCGCGCCCTCCGCGGTGGCGCACATCAGCCGCCGCGGTTAGGGTGACGCCCGAAGTGAGCGCCGACGACGAACACACCCCGACGGACGCGTCGCTCCAGCGACCGCGCGCCATCCCCTTCACCGCAGCGGCCACGATGGCCTTCGCGTTCTTCGGCGTGCAGCGCGCAGAGGCCCAGCTCACCCTGGCGCGGGTCGCCCGCCTGCCGCCGCCGCGCGACCTCCCGGGCGCGGTCGTGCACGCCACCTGGCGCACCGCGCAGGACCACCGCCGCCTCACCTCCGCCGTCGACGTGAGCACCCTCCTGGTGTCCGTGCTGCTCTTCATCGCCGGCAGCCGTGTGCTCTTCCGCCCGCGCGGCGGCGGCTGGCTCTGGCGCCAGGCCCTGCTCGGGAGCGTCGTCGTGGGCGCGGCCACCGTCGCCGTCGACCACGCCCTGCGCGCCGGCCGCATCGCCGCCCTGCGCGCGCTGCTCACCAACCCCGCCACGCGCATCCCGCTGCCCACCGGCCTCCACGCCGACGAGGTCGGGCGCATGACCTTCGGCATCAGCCTCGGGGCCTCGTGGGTGACCCTCGCCCTGCTCTGCGCCGCGCTCTATTACGTGTCGCGCGAGCGGGCGCGGGCCTACCTCGACGCCTGAGCCCGGGCGCTTACCTGGACCGGTAAGGCGTCACGCCGCGCGGGAGCGCTTCGGGCCGGTGACCTTCGCCGGGAAGAGCCCTCGCAGGTCGTCGACGCTGGTGGGCGCGGGGATGATCCACTGGGCCACGTTGCCGTGGGTCGTGCACAGCCACACCCGGCTGCGCCATCGCACCATCGGGCCCTCGTGGGTCTTGCACACCGCGCACACCGTCTTCACCTGTCGGGCAGCCATCGACGGCGACACCACCACGGGCGCATCGGACCCTTCAAGGGCTTGACACCCACTTCCCGGACGATCGCTCCAACCCCGCGATATCTCGTCCGTCGATTTGCCATCTCGGGCCTTGAACCGGAGCCCCACGATGTGTCGCCGCGGCCGCCCCCATGCGCGTCCGGCGCGCCGCGCGCACCGACCGATTGACGCGGTCGCGCGCTTCAAACTACGGTCCGCGCCGCCATGCGCCGAGTGCTACGTCCGGGCCTGTTTGCTGTCGTCGCCGCCACCCTGAGCCTCGCCGCGCCCGCCGCCGCGCAGGACGGTCTCAACGAGTCCAACGGCGGGGGCTTCGACCTCCGTTTGTTCCGCCCCGCGGTCGACTCCAAGGGCCTCATCACCCTCAACGGCACCGACATCCTCGGCGCCGGGGGCTTCTCCTTCGGGCTCACGCTCGACGTCGGCACGGCGCTCGGCCGCATCGGCGCGGGCAACTCCGGCCTCGTCAGCCAGATGATCACCGGCAACTTCTCCGCCAACCTCGGCATCGCCAACCTGCTCGTGGTGGGCGTGCAGCTCCCGGTGCACTTCGTCGGCGGCCCGGGCAACGCCGACAACATGGGCGGCATGGTGGGCAGCAACGGCATCCTGCGCAGCGAGTACAACCCCACCGCGGCCAACCTCGACTTCCAGGGCCTCGGCGACATCGTGCTGCACGCCAAGCTCCGCTGGCTGCGCGCGGAGTACTGGCCCGTCGGGCTCGCGGTGGTCCTCCAGGCGGGCATCCCGGTGATGGGCGGCTCGCGGCGCTTCGCGGGCGAGCCCGCGCCGTGGGTGTGGCCCTCGGTCGCCGTCGAGCGCCGCTTCGGTCGCCGCTTCCGGCTCGCGGCCAACCTCGGCCTGCGCATCCCCTTCGGCACCGGCTCCACCCTCACCCCCGCGGCCTCGGTGGGCTCGCAGCCCGGCGACGCGGTCACCTACGGGATGTCCCTCACGGCGGGCGTCGGGTTCTCGTTCCGCGCGAGCTCGGTCATCGACCTCATGGTCGAGACCTACGGCGCGCAGTACCTCAACGGCTTCTCCAACGCCGGGCCCACGACCCCCTTCGAGGCCGTCGGCGGCGTGAAGATCTTCGTCGACCGCAACTCGTACCTCACCCTCGGCGCGGGCGGCGGGTACACGTCGGGCCTCGCCGCGGCGGGCTTCCGCGGCTTCGTGGGCTTCGTGTTCGAGCCCTCCATCGGCGACACCGACGGCGACGGGTTTCGCGACGACGTCGACCGCTGCCCCCTCGAGCCCGAGGACTTCGACAACTTCGAGGACGAGGAGGGCTGCCCCGAGCCCGACAACGACCGCGACGGCATCCTCGACGTCGACGACCAGTGCCCGCTGGTGCCCGAAGACCGCAACGGCCAGCAGGACTCCGACGGCTGCCCCGACGCCGACGTGCAGGACCGCGACGGCGACCAGATCGCCGACAACGTGGACCAGTGCCCCGACGACCCCGAAGACCGCGACAGCTTCGAGGACGAAAACGGCTGCCCCGACCCCGACAACGACTCCGACCAGATCCTGGACACGGACGACCTCTGCCCCAACGAGCCCGAAGACCGCGACGGCTTCGAGGACGACAACGGCTGCCCCGAGCCCGACAACGACCAGGACGGCATCCTCGACGCCGACGACCACAGCGCCGCGGGCCAGGACTGCCGCAACGACCCCGAGGTGTTCAACGGCCTCGAGGACGAGGACGGCTGCCCCGACAACGGGTCGATCACCCGCGTGGGCAACGTCATCCAGCTGCGCGACCCGATCACCTTCGAGACCGACAGCGCGCAGATCATCGACAACGAGAGCAACAACCGCATCCTCGGCGAGATGGCCAACCTGCTGAACAACAACCCCGACCTCCAGCAGGTCGAGGTCGAGGGCCACACCGACGAGCGCGCCCCCGACGACCACAACCTCCAGCTGTCGCGCGACCGCGCCAACAGCGTGGTGGCCGCCCTGGTCGCCCGCCACGTCCCGACCACCCGCCTCGTCGCGGCCGGCTACGGCGAGCTGTGCCCGGTCGACCCGCGCTCCAACGCCGAGGCCTGGGCGCGCAACCGCCGCGTGCAGTTCATCATCACCCGCACCCGCGTCGACGGGCGCACCACGGCGGCCGTCGGCTGCCCCCGCGGCCGTCAGTACATCCCCGCCTCCGTGGGCGCCCCCGCCCGCAGCGACCAATAGTCGTCGCGGGCGTCTGTACAAGACGCGCGCGATGCGATAGTTGGGCGTCCATGAGCTCCCCTCAGAATCCGCGGGCCGTCCGCAAGCTGAAGCACCGTCGTCGCACCAAGGAAGCGCGTCTCCGCCGTCAGGCGGCTGCCGCTGCGACCCCCGCGCCTGCGGCCACCTGATTCACCCCTCAACCCACCAACCACGACCCCCCTCGTCCCACGCTCCCGGCGCACAGTCCGGAAGGGGGGACGAGAGGGGTCGTGACGTTTCTACCGTAGCAGCGGCCGTGTGACGCGCCCGTGGCGGCCGTCGCAAGCCTGCGCGACGTCAGCGCCTGGGGGCGTGCAAGGCGGGTGGCAGGGCGGTTATGGTCGCGCCGCGAACGGGTGACACCGCCGCTGGAGGATCGAAGATGTCGTCGACGCTGACTCGCCGTGAACTGTTGCAGTGTGTGGGCGCCGCGGGCCTCGTGGCCGCGGGCTGCTCGGATGACCCGACCCCCCCGGCGGCCGACGCCGCCGTGGCCGACGCCGCGGCAGACAGCGGGGCGATGGTCGACGCGGGCTTCGACGCCGGCAAGGTGACCGTCGACGCGGGCGGGGACGCGGGCGTCGACGCCGGCCGCGACGTGCCGCGCGGCGACGCCGAGACGCGCAGCGGGACGGTGTTCCTGCACGGGGTGGCGAGCGGCGACCCGCTGGCCGACGCGGTCATCCTGTGGACGCGGGTGACGCTCCCGGCGGGCATGACCGGCGACGTGACGGTCACCTGGGAGGCCTCGCGCACGCTCGACTTCGCGGCCATCGCGGCGATGGGCACCTTCACGACGAACGCCGCGCGGGACTACACCGTGAAGGTCGACGCCAGCGGGCTCACCGCGGGCACGACCTACTACTACCGCTTCCGCGCCAACGGGATGACCTCCCCGGTCGGCCGCACCCGCACCACCGCCACCGGGGCCCTCGACCGCGCGCGCCTCGCGGTGGTCTCGTGCTCCAGCATGGGGCACGGGTACTTCCACACGTACCGCGCGCTCTCCCGCCGGCTCGACCTCGACGCCGTGGTGCACCTCGGCGATTACATCTACGAGTATGGCAACGATGAGTACGGCAACGTGCGGCACTACGACCCGCCGACGGAGATCGTCTCGCTGAGCGACTACCGCCGGCGGCACGCCCACTACAAGCGCGACGCCGACCTGCGCGCGGCGCACCAGCAGCACCCCTTCATCGCCATCTGGGACGACCACGAGTTCGCCGACAACACCTGGGAGGGCGGCGCGGAGAACCACAAGCCCATGACCGAGGGCGCCTGGGCCGCGCGCAAGGCCGCCGCGGAGCAGGCGTACTTCGAGTGGATGCCCATCCGCGAGCAGTCCGACCGGCGCATCTACCGGCGCATCCAGTTCGGGTCGCTCATCGACCTCGTGCTGATCGACACCCGCGTGTGGGGCCGACAGATGCAGACCATGGGGATGAACCCCCCCTTCAGCGACCCCGCGCGCACCCTCCTCGGCGCGGCGCAGGAGCAGTGGTTCCTGGAGCAGATCAGCACCTCGCGGGCGACCTGGAAGCTGGTCGGGCAGCAGGTGATGATGGGCCAGCTGCCGCAGTTCCTGAACACCGACGCCTGGGACGGCTACCCCGCGGCGCGCGCGCGCTTCTTCTCGCTGCTGCGCACGATGCGCATCAACGACGTGGTGGTGCTCACCGGCGACATCCACTCCTCCTGGGCCATGGACCTCACCGAGACCCCGACCGACGCCGCCACCTACGACCCGATGACCGGGCGCGGCTCGCTCGCGGTGGAGTTCGTCACCCCGGCCGTCACCTCCCCGGGCTTCCCCCCGGGCATCGTGACCAACACCGCGGTGACGCTCCTCGCCCGCAACACGCACATGAAGTACTTCGACCTCGTGCGCCGCGGGTTCCTCGTCATCGACGCCACGCCCACCCGGCTGCAGGGCGCGTTCTTCCACTACGAGCACGGCGCCACCTTCGTGCCCGACGCGGTCACCGAGGCCTTCTCGAGCGCGTGGTCGACGGTGCCGGGGCGCAACCACCTGGAGCGCGACTCCATGGCCGCCATGGCGCGCCCCGACCCTGCCGCCGCCGCGCCCGCCGAGGTCGCGTGAGGCGGGACAAAATCCCCGCGCGCTCGTAGTCTCCCGCCGCGTCACCGCCATGTTCACCGCCCACGATTTTCGCGCCGCCCGCCGCGGCGCGCCCACCGCCCTCGCCATCGGCAACTTCGACGGGGTGCACCGCGGCCACCGACACCTCATCGACCGGGTGCGGGACGCCGCGCGGGCCCTCGGTGGCGAGTCCGTCGCGCTCACCTTCGACCCGCACCCGACGCGGGTGCTCGCGCCCGACCGGGCGTCGCCGCTGGTCGTCGGCCTCGACCGCAAGCTCGAGCTGCTCGCCGAGACGGGCGTCGACGCCACGGTGGTGCAGCGCTTCGACCTCTCGTTCGCGTCGCAGTCGCCGCTGGAGTTCGCCGAGCACGTGGTGCTGGGCCTGCGGGCGCGCGAGGTCTTCGTGGGCGAGGACTTCCACTTCGGGCGCAACCGCGAGGGCAACGGCGCCACGCTGGTCGCGCTCGGGGCGCAGCTCGGGTTTCGCGCCCACGTGGTGACGCCGCTGGAGGAGGGGGCCATCCCGGTGAGCTCGTCGCGGGTGCGCCGCGCGCTGGCCGACGGCGACCTCGGTCTGGCGAAGCTCCTGCTCGGGCGCGACTACGACCTCGACGGGCTGGTGATCACCGGGCACCGCCGCGGGCGGACCCTGGGCTTCCCGACGGCCAACCTGGCGACGGAGTGCGAGGCGCTCCCGAGGGATGGGGTGTACGCCGTGCGGGTGAGCGCGCTCGGCCCCGACGGTCCCAAAGACCACCCCGCGGTGATGAACCTCGGGTCGCGGCCGACCTTTCGCGCGGGCCGCAGCCTGGAGGCGCACCTCCTCGACGCGGACATGGACCTCTATGGGCGCACGCTGCGGGTGACCTTCGCGGCGCGCCTGCGGGACGAGCGGCGCTTCGACGGGGTCGACGCGCTGCGGGCACAGATTATGGCGGACGTGGCGGCGGCGCGCGCGGCGCTGCACACCTGAGGAGAGGACGACATGAGCGGAGCGATCGACGAGGCGGTGACCTTCGAGGACGAGGACGGCGAGGCCAACGCGCTGTCGATGGAGTTCGCCACGGCGACGATGGGCCACGTTCTGCTGGGGCAGGGGCGCCACGACGCGGCGCGGGAGGTGTTTCGCGCGGCGCTGGCGAAGGACCCTGGCGACGCCGAGGCCGCGCGGGGCCTGCGGATGATGGGCGAGCCCGCCGCGGCGGGGCGCGTCGCGGTCACCGGGCTGGCGCACGCGGTCGACCCGACGACGGTGTACGCGCGCTGGTCGGACGGGGACGTCGGGCGGGCGCTGGTCGTGGTGTCGCTCTGGGTCGACGGGGGGAGGCTGCGCCGCGACGAGCGCGAGGAGGCCGTCGCGCCGGGCGCGGGCGAGGCCTTCGTGCGGGGCCTGCGACCCGGCGCCTCGCACCACCTCGCGGTGGGTCTGCGCACGGACGAGGGCTTCACGCCGACGGTCACCATGGGCCCGGTGCTGACGCCCGGCGCGGCGCCGAGCGAGCGGGTGGCGACGGAGCTCCTGCCCGTCGGCCGCCGGCCCGACGCCACCCTCTTCGAGGAGGCCCTCGACGCCTGGCAGCGCACCGTCATGCCGAGCTCGTAGCGCCCCCGCCGCCACCCCCGCCGCCACCCCCGCCGCCACCGCCGCCACCCCTGGCGAGGCACAGCGACCACTGGTTTTCTCGCGTTCGGGCCCATTGGCCCCGGCGCTGCAATCGCTGGCGCCATGACGCGCCCTCCCCGCCTGCTCCTGGCCCTGCTGTCTTCCCTGCTCGTCGCGCTCGCCGCGCACCCGGCGCGCGCCGATGAGGTGTCATGGCTGGCCTCGCCCGTGGTCTGGGAGGCGACCCGCCGCGCGGTGCTGCGGGCCGGCCTCGACGACGGCCCGGTGCGCTCCCTCGCTCGTCGGGCGCGGACCGCCGCGTGGCTGCCGGACGTCTCGCTGCACGCGGCGCGGGGCCTCGGGGCCAACAGCACCGTCGTCACCAACGTCAACGACCGCCTGGCCATCGCGGAGTCCTTCAGCTTCGATGTGCGCCTCAGCTTCGACCTCGACCGGCTCCTCTTCGACGCCCACGAGGTGGCGCTCCTGCGGCTCGCGGCCCAGCGCGCCGCGCAGCGCGCCGCCCTGGAGCGCAGCGTCATCGACCTGCTCGCCCGGCGCGAGGCGCTGCGGCTGCGGGAGGCCGCGGTCGAGGCCGGCGCGCCGCCGGACATCGACGCGCTCGTCGAGCGTGCGCGCCTGGAGGCGTCGCTCGAGCTGATGACCGGGCGGTCGGCGCTCGAGCTGCTCGCGGCCGGCCTGGCGCGGCGGTAGGCCCCGACCGTGGCCGCCGGACCGAGCCCGCGCACGGCGTGGCACCCGCGGCGTTGGTATGCTCGATGAGGTCGAGCTGAGGCTCTTCCATCGCCTGACCCGCCACGTCGAACAGCTCCACTCCCGCGAGGACGCCATGACCGACCAGGACCAACAGCGCTTCACGCAGTCGTACGTCGAGACGCTGCGAGAGCTCATGCAGTCCCTTCCCCTCAAGGACCGCCTCGAAGGCGTCCCGGTGGCAGACCGCCTCGAAGGCGTCCCGGTGGCGGACCGCCTCGAAGGCGTCCCCGAGGACGAGCGGCTGCTCGCCATGCCCATCGACGCGCTCCGCGCCCTGCCGGACAGCTACCTCGCGACGCTCTCCGAGGCCGTCCGCGCCGCGGTGCTCGCCCGCCGCGCTACGTCGCCGTCACCACCCGACCGTCGCTGACCAGGCGCGCCGCGCCGCGCATCGTCCACGTCCCGTCGTCGTCGAGCGCCACCTCGACCACCATCCCGAACTCCCCTTCGCCCCGCAGCGCATAGCGCGCGTCCGCCCCAAGCGTGCCCTCTCGTGACTGCGACAGCGCCCACGGCGCCAGCGCCAGCGCGCATCCCGTGCCGTCCCACAGGCCCGACGGGCTCCCCACGAAGCGCCCCTCGCGCCCGCCGCCCTCCGTCGCCATCACCAGCGCGCCCACGTGCTTCGCCTTCTCCATCACCCGCTGCCACGCCTCCGGGTGCAGCCGCACCCGCTCCAGCGCTCCGCGCGTGCCCACCGGGACCACCAGCACGTTCACCCCGCAGGAGCCCGCCAGCACCGGCCGCGCGTCGTCGAGGTCGCCGTCGCCCAGCCCGAGGGCCGTCGCCACGGTGGCGCGGTCTTCCACGGCGCGCTGACCCAGCACCGGCGTCGGCAGCGCCGCCGTCCATGCGCCCTCCGCGGCGCGCACCGCCGTCGCGGTCACCCCCATCTCCACCGTCAGCCCGCGCTCGTACGCCGCGGCCGCGCACCACGCCGCCTCCATCGACAGCGGGAGCTCCCGCGTCGGGGTGAACACCCGCAGCCGCCGCTCGCAGTCGTCGCGCCGCGGCGTCACGTCGAGCACCGTCAGCGGCGCCCCGAGCCGGCGCGCGAGGCGCTGGCCGTCCACCGCGTCCATCCCCGGGCCGTCGACGTAGGCCACCCGCGCCCCGACCCTTGCCCCGCCGCCGACCTCGAACACCCGCACGCGCATCACTCAGGTCACCAGCCTGCCGTAGTGTCGGCCGATCTCGCGCAGTCCCTCCTCGACGGTCACCCGGGGCGTCCAGCGCAGCACGTCGCGCGCCTTGCGGGTGTCAAACGAGCCCGCGCGCAGCAGGTAGTCGATCGCCGCGCGGGTGAAGGGGGGCGTGGTCCCGGTGAGCCGGGCGCCCGCCTCGATGGCGCCCGCGAGCGCGCGCGCCGCCACCCGCGGGAGCGAGACCTTCGGCGGCGTGAGCCCCACGGCGTCGGCGAGCCGGCCGAAGTACTCGCCCATGGTCATGTGATGGTCGCCGTCGGTGAGCACGAAGGCCTCGCCCTTCGCCGCCGGCGTCGCAAACACCCGCACGAACCCGTCGACGAGGTTGGCGACGTGGAGGTGCGCGAAGTGCCCGCGGCCCCCGTCCACCAGGATCATCTGGCGCTTTCGCAGCAGCTCGATGGGCCGCACCACCCAGGGGACGCTGCCGACGCCGTACACGTCCCCCGGGCGCACCACGGTCACCGGCGCCCCCTGCGCCTGGAAGCGCCTGGCCACCAGCTCGCCGCGCGCCTTGGTGGCCGTGTACGCCGGGCCGTCGGTGACGATGGGGGCGCCCTCGGTGGCCATGGGCCCGGCGTCCTGACCAAACACCGTGATCGAGCTCACGTGGATGCTGTGCTCGAAGCCCGCGTCGGTCAGCGACTCCAGCACCCACTCCGTCCCGGTGACGTTGAGGGCCTCGAAGTCCTCCGCGGGGCCCCAGTCGCCGACCTTCGCCGCGAGGTGCACCGCCCGGGTCGCCCGCGACGACGCCACCGCCCGGCGCACCGAGCTCCGGTCGCGCAGGTCGCAGCGAACGAACTCCACGCCGGGGGGAAGGTTGGAGGGCGAGGCGAGGTCCGCCGCGACGACCTCGCAGCCAGCCTCCGCGAGCCGTCGAACGAGGTGGGAGCCGATGAAGCCCCCGGCGCCGGTGACGAGGTAGCGACCGGCCGGAGGGGGAGGGGGGGGAATGCTGGCAACCATTGGGCTTCCTGGCCGCCGACCTTAACAGCGGTCATGCCCGGACCGTGAACCAACCCGCGAAGGGTGATAGAGGGGCCGACATGGTGTCGCAGGGTCGAGGTGTGCGGTCGACGGTGGTGGTGGTTCTCGCGGTGCTCGCGGGCTGTGGCGGCGCGCGGGGCGGCGGCGGCCCGATCGACACCCCCGACGTGCCCATGGTGCGAGGCGACGACGGCGCGCCGGTGCTCGACGCGGGCGCTCCGCCCGTCGATGTCGGGATCGCGGTCGACCTCGGCGCGCCCGTCGACCTCGGCCGCGACGCGGGCTCGATCACCCTCGGCGACGCGTGGACCCCCGAGCGCGACGCGGGCGACCCCACCCCCCGCGACGTCGACCGGGTGGTCGGCGGCGCGCCCACCGACAGCGCGGCCCGCTTCGGCGGCGCCATCGACGCGGCCCGCGCGCCCACGATCGTGTACCCCGAGGACGGTACGGTGCTGCCGCCCAACCTCACGGGCTTCGAGGTGCACTTCCGGCCCGGCGCGGGCAACGAGCTCTTCGAGGTGTCGCTCCGCGGCGACCGCGGCGCGCTGCGGGTGTTCACACGCTGCACGGTGGTCGCCGACGGCTGCGTGGTGAGCCTCGACGAGTCGGCGTACACCGAGCTGGCCCGCGTCGCGCAGCCCTCCGGCGAGGTCACGCTCACGGTGCGCGGCACCACCCTGGCGGGCGCCGGCGTCGGCCGCTCGGCGACGCGTTCGCTCGGTGTGACCAACTTCGACGTCCGCGGCGGGCTCTACTACTGGACCGCCTCGGGCGGCAGCATCAACCGCTACGAGTTCGGCCGCGCGGGCGCGCGCACCGAGCCCTTCCTGCGCGGCGACCCCATCAACTGCGTCGGCTGCCACGTCCTCTCGCGCGACGGCTCGCGCATCATGGCGGGGCGCTTCATCCCGGCCCCCGCGGCGACGCGCATCTTCGACGTCACCTCGCGCGCGCCGCTCTCCGCCGACTACGGCGCCAACTTCGGCACCTTCTCGCCCGACGTCCGCTGGCTGCTCACCAGCGACGGCAACCGCCTCGCGCTGCGCGACCCGGCCAGCGGCGCGGAGGTCCCGGGCCTGCCGGGCGGCCCCCTCGGGAGCCACCCCGACTGGTCGCGCGGCGGCCGGGCGGCGGTGTTCTCCCGCGCGCGCTCGTCCTTCCCCCTCTTCGGCACGCCGGGCCACAACGGCCCCGCCGACCTCTTCACCATGCCCTGGAGCGGCTCGTCCTTCGGCGCCGCGACGACGCTCGTGCGCGCCGACGGAACCCGCAACAACAATTACTACCCCGCGTATTCCCCCGACGACGCGTGGGTGATCTTCAACCGCGCCGAGGGCAGCTCCAACCACAACATCGACGCCCAGCTCTGGGTGGTCCCCGCGGGGGGCGGGGCCGCGACGCACCTCGCGCGCGCCGACCTCGCCGAGGGGATGGGCAACTCGTGGCCGAAGTGGGCGCCCTTCGTCCAGCGCTTCCGCGGTGAGACCCTGATGTGGTTCACCTTTTCCAGCCGGCGCGACTACGGCCTGCGCCTGCGGCAGCAGACGCGCGAGGCCCCGATGCGCACCACGCAGCTCTGGATGGCCGCCTTCCGCCCGGGGCGGGTCGGCACCCCCGAGGCCAGCACCCCGGCCTTCTGGCTGCCCTTCCAGAACCTCGGCGAGGGCAACCACATCGCCCAGTGGGCCGAGCAGGTGCAGCGCCAGGGCTGCACCTCCGACCGCGACTGCGTCCAGGCCGAGCGCTGCCTACCGCTGGAGAGCGGCGCCGTGGCGGTCTACCGCTGCGTGGTGCCCTGAGCGGTCAGCGGTCGCGGCTCTCCCGGGTCTCCAGCAGCATCCCGATGAGCAGCACCATCGGGAGCACCACCACCGGCACGCCCACCACGAGCAGCAGCACCGCCCAGGCCGCGCTGCCCGTGCCCAGGTAGGCCGCGAACCCGAGGCCCGCGAGCACCAGGGCCGCGGCGGACATGCGCTTCCACCGCGAGTGCCGCTCGGGCGGCATGATGGTCTTCCGCACCAGATCCACGCCGCGCTTCACCTTCGGGGCCTGCGCGATCATGCTGAGACGCTCGCGAACGGGAACCTTCGGATGGGGCATGGGCATGGGCATCAACGGTTGAACCTCTGTATGGGGTCGGCGGCGCGGGAGCGGTAGCGCCCCCTCCGTGGGTTCAGTCTTCCAGCGGGGGCAGGGCGCGCAGGGCTTCAGTGTACTCCCGCACCACGTCATCGACGATCGCGGCGATGGGCTTCACCTCGCGCGCGAGCGCCACGCCCTGTCCGGCGCTCCAGATGTCCTTCCACTTCTTGCCGCCCTCCTTCTGCACGGCGTCCTGCGCGGCGCCGCGGTCGGCCGTGGCGGACGCGCTGCCGGGCAGCGTCTGCCGCAGGAAGTTGGCGTGCACCCCGCTCACGCCGTCGGTGTACTCGATGTCCTCGGGCGCGCCGTTGACCACCATGGACTTGTAGCGCTCGTCGGCGCCGCACTCGGTCGAGGCGATGAAGCGCGTGCCCATGTAGACGAGCTCGGCGCCGAGGGCGAGCGAGGCGGCCATCTGGCGCCCCGTGGCGATGCACCCCGCGGCCACGACGGGCACCCGGAGGTGCTCGCGGAGGTAGGGGTAGAGCACGAAGGGGGAGGTGGTGCCGGCGTGCCCGCCCGCGCCCGCGGCGACGCCGATGATGGCGTCGGCGCCGGACTCCTGGGCCTTGAGCGCGTGCTTCAGGTGGATGACGTCGTGGAGCACCACCATGCCGCGGTCGTGCGCGCGGCGGGCGATCTCCGAGGGGTTGCCGTAGCTGGTGATCACCGCGGGGACGCCGAACTCGATGCAGGCCTCGAAGTCCTGCTGGAGGCGCTCCGGGTCGGTGAGCTTGATGGTGAGGTTGATGGCGAAGGGCCGGTCGGTGCGCTGGCGTATCCAGCCGAGCGCCTCGCGGAAGGCCGCGTGCGAGCGGAGGTTGATCGACGGCATCGACCCGAGGATGCCGGCCTCCGCGGCGGCGACGATCATCTCCTTGTTGGAGATGATGAACATCGGCGCGCAGACGATCGGATACTGGAGCCCGAGGCGCTCGGAGAGGGGGGTGCGGATGCGGGCCATGGCGGTGTGAGGTCTCCTCGCGCGAACCATCGTTGAGGGAGAGAGAGACGGGGGAGGGAGGTCGCGCCGAAGACGCGACTCTACCCCGGCGCGGCTGCGCGCGGTCGCCCGGCCGGAGGGCCCAGCTTGCGGGGGCGTCGGCTGGGAAGGTAAGCGTGGGGACGGCCCCGGCGGACGTCTCCGCCGGGAGGAGGACGCAGCATATGAGCGAGACGATGAAGGACTTTGTCGAGACCCCGGTGGCGCCGCCCGAGTGGGACGTCGGCATCTACACGGTCTTCGACAACGGCAACCTGGTGGCCCTGCTGTGGGTCGTCACCAACGGCAACAAGCTCGACGCGACCGAGTACTGGGGCCTCGGGCCCAACTGGGCCTGGCCGAGCGCCACGGTCACCAACAAGACCTTCCAGTTCAAGCACTCGACGGACTACACCATCACGAACACCACGCAGTTCAAGGCCGCGTGCGACGCGGAGTTCGGCTCGGGCAGCACCACCTACCAGAAGCACACCGTCGTCACCTTCTGATCGCCCGCGTCTCATCCACCACGCCCGTCGGCGATGTCACCCACTCCGCCCGACCAGGGCCACCTCGACCCCGCGCCCTTCGGCCTCGACGCGCGCTTCGCCCACGGGGTCCCCGGCGGCGACGGCGCCGGGCAGTCCCTCGTCTGCCTCGACTGGGGGTGGAACCTCCAGCACGAGGCCCTCGCCGCCCACGCCCCGCGGCTGATCTCCGGCGTCAACCACTCGCGCTTCCACCACGGCACCGCGTCGCTCGGGGTGATCGTCGCGCGGGCAGCGGGGCCCTGCGTGGGCGTGGCGCCGGGCGTCGCCTCGGTGCGCTGCGTGAGCCCGTGGCGCGAGGGCGGCGGGTACAGCACCGCCCGCGCGATCGCCGACGCCGTCGCCGCGATGGCCTTCGGCGACGTGCTCCTGGTCAACGGGCAGACCCACCACCTCGGGCGGCGCAACATGCCCGTGGAGGTGCTGCCGCCGGTCTTCGCGGCCATCGCCGCGGCCACCGCGGCGGGCGTGCTGGTGGTCGAGGCCGCAGGCAACGGCGGGGCCGACCTCGACGCGGTCACCGACGAGGCGGGGCGGCGCTTCCTCGACCGCGCAGGCGCAGGACTCCGCGACTCCGGCGCGCTGCTCGTGGCCGCGGCGACCGCCGAGCACCCGCACCGGCGCATGGGCGCGACCTCCTACGGCAGCCGCGTCGACTGCTTCGGCTGGGGCGGCCGGGTGTTCACGCTCAGCACCGACGTCGCCGGGGAGGCGAGCGGGTACGGGGAGTTCGGCGGCACCTCCAGCGCCGCGCCCATGATCGCGGGCGCCGCCCTCGCGCTGCAGGGCATGGCGCAGGCCGCGAGCGGGCGCCGGCTCTCCCCCGCGCAGCTCCGCGCGGCGCTCTCCGACCCCGCGACGGGCACCGCCCCCGCCGACCCCGCGCGCGACCGCGTCGGCGTGATGCCCGACCTCCGCGCCCTCGCCCGCCGCGTCAGCGGGCGCGCAGGATGGTGAGGGCCTCGTCGGTCGATAGGATGGCGCCGCGCTTCGACCAGAACTGCACCGGCACCAGGGCCGCCAGCCGCTCGAGCTCCGCCGGGTCGACGCGGGGCGCCCGGACGCCGGTGAGCGCGAGCAGCGCGAGCACCTGGAGGCCCGCCGCGGGGACGGGGCACCGCAGCGCCTCGGCGGTGAGCAGCTCGATCTCGTCGGCGCGCGCCTCCTCGCCGCACGCGAAGGCCAGCGCGCGCGCCATGTCCGGGGCCCAGCGGCGGCCCACGGTGGTCCAGCGCCGGAAGGCCTCGGTCGCCAGCGCGCGCCCGGTCTCGTGGTCGCCCGCGCGCCAGGCGAAGGCCGCCTCGGTCATCGCCACCAGCGCGAAGAGGTTGCCCACGCCCGCGGCCTTCACCGCGCACACGAAGCCCTCGTCGGGCTGCGCGTCGCGCTCCAGGCGGTAGAGGGCCGCGCGCTCGATCCAGCCCGCGCGGGCCTCGAGGTAGGGCAGCCGCGACGCCGCCGCGACCGCGCTGGCGGCGGTGGCGAGGCTGAGCGCGCGCTCGGGCAGCCAGGCCTCCAGCAGCGCCGAGGCCGCGGAGAGCAGCGAGGTGAGCCGGGCGGCGGGCCGGGACTCCATCGCCGCCGCGGCGAGGTGACGGTCCGAGGCCTCGACGTAGCGGCCGGCGCGGTAGAGGGTCCAGGCCTCCCAGTCGGCGAAGGCCGCGTGGTCGCGCGGGTCGCGGGAGGCCATGGCCCAGGGGCGCAGCGCCTCGACGGTGTCGCGCTCGCGCTCCAGCGGGCCGAGTCGCGCGGCCTGCGCGCGCACCGTGTGGCGCCAGCGCTCCAGGGCGGGCTCGTCGAAGGCGGGGATGGCCGACGCATCGGCGAAGGCGCGCGCGGGCGAGCAGTTGATGGCCAGCGCCGCGCGGAGCAGGAGCGCGAGGTCGGTGAAGCGCCCGAAGTCCTGCGCGCGGTCGAGCTCGTGCAGGGCGCGGTCGATGGCGATGGGGGTGCCGTCGACGAGGGCGAGCTCGGACCAGAGCGCGAAGGCCTCGCGCAGCACCGGCCTCCGCACCGGCTCGCCCACGCGCCGCGCGGTGAGCCACGCCTCGGCGAGGGCGGCGAGCCCGGCGCCCGGCTGACCCTCGTCGAGGGCGGTGCGCGCGACCGCCACGGCCTCCGCGACCACCTCGGTGATCGCGTCGTCGTGGCTCGCGGGCAGCGCGAACACCAGGTGACCGAGGCGCCCCGGGGAGCCCGGGCGCAGCGCCGCGGCGGCGGCCGCGTGGGCGCGGGCGAGGGCGCGCGGGTCGGGCTCGGCGGCCTCCGGGGCACGCGCGCGCGGCACGGGCTGCGCGAGGCGGTCGACGGCGGCGCGGGTGAGCACCACGGCGTCGCCGTCGCGGCGCGCGAGGCCCACCCGCACCCAGGCGTCGATCTCGGCGCGCACCCTCGAGCGGTCGCCGTGGGTCCGCGCCCAGAGCACGGCGGCGCCGTCCTCCGGGACGTGGAAGATCCGGTCGGGGCCCACGATCATGGCGCGCAGCTCGTCGAGGCTCCAGGGCGGCCCTGGCAGCGCGGAGAGCTGGTCGGTCTGCGAGGGGCGACCGTCGAGCCGGGCGAGGGCCTCGCTGGCGTCGCGCGGGCGCCGCGCGGGGTCTCGGTGCAGCATCGCGTCGACGAGCTGCTGCACCGCCGCCGGGGCGTCCGGCGCGAGCAAGGCCAGCGGGGGCGCGTCCTGCTGGCAGCGCATGGCCATGAGCTCGTCGGGGTCATCGGACTCGAAGGGGAGGCGGCCGGTGAGGGCCTCGAAGAGCACGCTGCCGAGGGCGTAGAGGTCCGTCGCGGAGCTCACCGGGGCGCCGTCGACCTGCTCCGGGGCCATGTACGCGGGCGTGCCCGAGCGGGCCCCGCGGCGCGACTCGTCGTCGAGGCCGCTCCACGCGACGCCGAAGTCGAGGAGGGTGGGGCGCCCCTCGTCGACGAGCACGTTGGTGGGGGTGATGTCCTGGTGCACCACGCCGACGGCGTGCACCCCCGCGAGGATCTCCAGCAGCGCGCGGGTGGTCTCTGCGATGTCCGCCCAGGCGGCCGGGATCGGTCGCCCCGGGAAGCTCTTGCCCCGCACGAGCTCCATCACGAGGAAGGCGTCGCCGCCGTGGGTGCCCTCGTCGAGGAAGCGCACCACCCCGGGCAGCTGCACCGCGCGCAGTGCGGCGACCTCGCGGCGCGCCTGCGGCCCCACGGGGCACCCCGACGGCTCCATGATCTTCACGGCGACGAGGTCGTCGGTGAGGTGGTCGCGGGCGCACCACACCTCGCCGTGGCCGCCGCGTCCGACGAGCGAGAGCAGTGAGTACCGCCCCCCGAGACGGCGGGGAGCCGGGTCCGCGTTGGCCATCATCGTGGGGTCTGCTCCGCTCACGTCTCCGGGGGCGCCCATCGTCGAACCCCGCGATGATGCTTGTCAATCGCGGAGTGGGCCAAGGGAGGGGGAGCTACTCCTGCTCGCAGCGGGGGCCGGCTTCTCACCGCCGATGGGCTTGTAGCAGGGGAGCCCCAGGTCGTCGGTGCAGCGGTGGTCGATGCCGCACACGACCAGGTGGGTCGCGTGCACCTCATGTCCGAACTCCAGGGCGTCGCGCAGTCGGCCGTCGGGCACCACCTGCTCGTAGCTCCCCCGCTCCGCGCGATCGAAGCACCGACTACGACGGCGTAACCCAGCGAGGCGAAGCACTCGAGCGCGGCCTACTCGACGACGGACTCGGCGAACGACTGGCTCATGGCTTCTTGCCTCTAGCGGGTCCTCGGGGCTTCGTCTGGCGACGCGCGACGTCGAGCTGGCGGGCGCCCCGCACCGCCGCTTCGAAGTCGGCCTCGACCCGCGACGGCAGCGAACGGCGCTGCGCGTCGAAGACGGCGTACTCGCGCTCGGCCTTCGCGACCGCGGTGTCGTGGGACACTGTGCCCGCGTGGGTGAGGATCTCCCGGTCCGACAGGCGCAGGAAGTCGTCGAGCTTCGAGATCCAGTCCGCCATGTGCATCGGTCGGCGGTTGAAGGCCTGAAGCTCCGCGAACTCCAGGTACGCGTTGACGATGCGGTTGAGCGCCTCGATCTCGTCGGCCGCGAGGTAGTTCTTGGCGATCGACACGTCGGTCTTGCGCGGCGCGTCGCCCGTCCACGAGGTCAGCCCCATGTTGGGTTCAGTCGCGTCGGCGCGGGCGGCGATCACCTCCGCGGCCGTTCGTCCGTGCGCGGCCCAGTGCATCTTGTTCTGCACCCGCTTGAAGAAGAGCTGCGAAGCCTCGTCGCGCGGGTCGTAGTCGATGCTCGTCGCGTAGATCTCCAGCACCTTCTTGTAGAACACCCGCTCCGACGAGCGGATGTCGCGGATGCGCCCGAGGAGCTCGTCGAAGTAGTCGACCTGCCCGGGGCCGGGTGGGTTCTTGAGGCGCTCGTCGTCGAGGGTGAAGCCCTTGACCACGAGCTCCTCCAGCCGCGCCGTCGCCCACTGCCGGAAGCGCGTGCCCTGGGTCGAGCGCACGCGGTACCCGACCGCCAGGATCGCCGGGAGCGCGTAGTGTTTGAGCGTGCGCCGAACCGTCCGGCTGCCCTCCTGTCGAACCTGTAAGTAGTCCTTACAGGTTGCCGCCTCGTCGAGCTCGCGCTCGGCGTAGATCGCGGCGAGGTGCATCGTGATGTTCTGCGGCGTCGTCTGGAAGAGCTCGGCGATCGCCGCCTGGGTGAGCCAGACGGTCCCGTCGGCGAGGCGGGCCTGGATGCGCGTGACACCGTCGTCGCCCGCGTAGAGGAGGAGCTCACTCGGGGGAGGGGGGACGTCGGTGGGGTCGGTCACAGGGCCGCTCCCGCGAAGCGGAATGCGTCGGAGCAGAGCGGGATGCGCGCGGCGGGCGCTTCGCTGCCAGCCGCAGTCAGCGCTGGCACGGTACTGTCCGGCCTGCCTATTGCGGGGCGGCCCCGTGTCTTCGACTCCGTCTCGGTGTTCCCCATTGACGCTCGCTTTCTCGGCGGCATCTATGCACCGCGACGGGGCTCGGACTCAACGGCGCTCTGCCGTGTCCGCGCTCCTCTCGACACCATCCGGGCGGTCGCACGCGGAGAGACGACTGGGCCCGAGGAGCGAGAACGCGCCTCGATGCGCTGGGATGCAGGCAGCCTGCCGCTATCGGCAGGTCGTGCCGGTGCGGGCCCGGTTGCAGCAGGTCTCGTCGTTTGGCGACCACCCGCCCGGGCGGACACAACACCGGCCGTCGTTGCACGGCACGCCGTAGCAGCAGTCCGCGAGCGACCTGCACGCGCTCTGCGCGAGGACGCAGCACAGGGTGTTGCTGCCGCTGTAGGCGGTCTGCTCGCAGGTCTCGCCACCCTGGCAGCAGGCGGGGGCGGCCCCGCCGCGGGTGCACCGGGACAGGTGGGCGATCGTGCAGGGGGTGATGCACGCGCCGGCGGTGCACACCTGTCCGGCAGCACAGGCCCGGCCGCAGGTGCCGCAGTGGGCGGTGCTGGTCTGCGTGTCGACGCAGGCGCCGGGGCACACCGTCTGCCCGGCCGCGCAGAGCACACAGGCCCCCGCGACGCAGGCGCGCCCCGCCGCACACGGGGCACCACAGGCGCCGCAGTTTGCGGCGTCGGAGGCGAGCGGCGACTCGCACCCGTTGCCCGCCGCACGGTCACAGTCGCCGAAGCCCGCGAAGCACCCGCGGACGGCGCAGATCCCCGCCGCGCAGGTCCCGGCGGCGTTCGCGGGCCTGCACTCACAGCCGTTGGCCACGTTGCCGTCGCAGTCGGCGTAGCCGTCGACGCAGGTCCCGACGCCGCACGAGCCGCCCACGCAGGCGGGCGTAGCGTTCGGAGGCGCGGAGCAGGAGACGCCGCAGCAATTGCCGATCGTCGTGCTCACACACCCGGCCGGCAGCACGTCCATCCCCGTGCCGCCGCTGTCGACCCGCGATCCCGTGTCGACCTGCGATCCCGTGTCGACCGCCCCGGTGTCTGGCGGGCCGACGTCCGCGGTCCCCGTGTCGATCGGCCCGATCTCCGTCGCGGGCACGTCCGAGGGTCCGACGTCGAGGTCGGGGGCGCCGAGGTCCGCCGCGCCGAGGTCCGCCGCGCCGAGGTCGGTGGTCCCGGCCTCGGGCATCGCAGCACCAGCGTCGGGGGCGTCGACCGAGCCGACATCCACCACGCCGGCGTCGCCGCACTGGCACGGCCCGAAGGTCCGATCCGCCGCGCAGACCTGCACGCCGCTCGCAGCGCCCGGACACCCGCACGTCGCCTGCGCGCCCGGCACGCAACCCGATGGAGGCAGCGGCACCGGGTCCGTCGGACAGCCCACCAGCAGCGCGGCTGCGACCGCCAGCAACCCCGCCAATCGGCCTGTGTGCATGCGCTTCGGTGTCTCTCTCATATGTGCATCCCCGCCTTCGTGGTCACCGGGCGCACCTCGATGGGACTCCCCTTCGGGCCGCGCGCTCGACGCCACGCTACGCCGATCCATGAACCGACGTCACGGGTTGGACAGGCCACCGCCCGAGCTGGCGCGGTCCCCCCGCGTCACCCCTTCGCCGCCACCGTCACCACCCACGCCCGCTTGTCGCGCCGCTCCTGTGGGGATGTCGAAGTTCTGATCAGCGCGCAGGCACACAAACTCGCGGAACCACACAACTGACATGAACACGCCTCGCCGACTGATCGCTCGCAGATGACGTCACTTCTCCGTGGACTGCTCCGAGTAGGTGTCAGTTCTCGGCGGCAAGTCCGCCAACAGGTCCGACGGGCGTCGACCATGGGACGCCGCGCGGCGATCGTGCGCGGGCTGGGCGACGAAGGGTTGTGAGAGATGCGGGAGCACCTTGCCGACGAACATCCCGATCTCCTGCGCGCGTTGCTCACGCCCCGCACCCTGCGCCTGTGACGGTTCACTGCGGCGCGTTGGCCTTGCGGGGCCTGCGTCCGCTGCGCGCCGCTCTCGGTTCACACGACGGCGCTCGACCTCTCGCCCACGGCTTGACCGAGTCTCGTCAGGGGGCGATCGTCGGCGCCATGATGAGATGGGTGGGCGTTCTGGGCGTGGCTTTGGCGGTCCTCGATGGATGCAGCTCGAACTCCTGCGTCACGGGCGCTTCGGCCCCCTGCGCATGTCCCGATGGGCGGAGCGGCGCGCAGACGTGCACGGCATCCGGGACGTTCGCGGCCTGCGTTTGCGCGGGCGGCGCAGACGCGGGGGTCGACGCCGGGGCCCCCGCCGACGTGGCCCAGGTCGACGTCGGCTTCCCCGACGCGGGCGCGCCCGAGGTGGCGGTCGACGCGCCGGTAGCGCCGACCGACGACGGCGTGGCGGACGTGCCGTCGACGGACGTCCCTGGGTGCGCCGGCGCGACGACCCTGTGCGCGGGCGTGTGCGTGAACACCGCGACGGATTCTGCGAACTGTGGGGGCTGCGGCCACGCGTGCGAAACCGGCACGTCGTGCGCGTCAGGGACCTGTGTGAGCGGGGTGAGGGGGGAGATGATCTTCCTCAACTCCGGCCCGTTCATCGTGCCCGCGGGCGTCAACACGATCAGCGTCGTCGTCGTCGGCGGGGGCGGTTCGGCCTCCACGAACGGCGGGGGCGGGGGCGGGGGCGGACTTTGTTACGCGAACAACATTCCTGTGTCGCCCGGTCTGATCGTCCCGATCACCGTTGGCCGTGCGGGTGGGGAATCGAGCTACGGCGGGATCGTCACCGCCCGCGGCGGCGGCACCTCTGATTCTAGTCGGGGGGACTCGCGAGGTGGGAGCGGGGGCGTGGGAACCGTGACGGGAGTCGTGGGGCGCTGCTTCGCGGGCGGCAACGGAGGCGACGTCTTCAGCTCCGGGGCGGGGGGCGGCGGGGCGGCGGGCTACGCAGGATCGGGCGGTCGCGGTGGCAGTGGTTCGTCGGGCGCGTGTCGGAACGACGCGACGGACGGCGGGGGCGGAGGCGGTGGCGGCGGCGGTGGGTCGAGTACCATGGGGACGAGCTGCCCCCGCGTCTACGGCGGCGGAGGGGGTGGAGTCGGGCTCTTCGGCAGCGGCGCAGACGGCGTCGCAGGCATGGACCTCTGCAACGTGTGCGCGCTCGCCGGTGGCGGTGGCGGTGGATCAGGGGGCGGAACGGGCGGTGGGGCGGGCGACGCCGGAGTTACGTCCGGGTACGGCGGCCCCTACGGTGGCGGCGCCGGATCTGGCAGCGCCTCCACTCCCGGGGCGCCGGGCGCCGTTCGCATCATCTGGGGACCGGGCCGATCGTTCCCTAACAACGCGATGTGAGTTGCGTCATTCGAGGGGCAGCCGCCTGCGGCCCTTGCGATCGGTGCGTTGCCCGCTTGCCCAAGGCACCCGTTCGCGCGCCGGTCTTTCCGGGCCACTGACATGAACTGTGGGCGCTACTGTCATCGACCTCGAACCGTTACTGTCCATTGGTTCGAATGGTGACTAGAACTCCCGCTCCTCGACAGCTCCCACCCGATCGCCACCGGCAGGAAGCGCTCGATCACCCGCGCGTTGGTCGTCGTGTGCAGCGTCGGCTCCGTCGTCACGAAGCGCCCTCCACCGCTCAGGGCCATGGGCAGCAGCAGCTGGTCCGCCAGGTGTTCGCCCACCGGAACCTCCGCCGCCATCCACGCCGCCGCCTCCTGCGCCACGGCCGCGCCCACGGCCTCCGCCGAGCGGCCCTTCTCGCCCACCCGCGCGAACACCTCCGTCGCGTGCTCGCACGCCACCGTCACCAGCACCACGTTGCCCGGCCCCTGCTCGCGCGGAAGCACCTCCACCCGCGCCTCCTCCCGCTCCCACCCGAGCACCTCCCGCGCCGCCGCGAGCTCGCGCTTCGCGATCCCCTCGGACAGCCCCGCCACGCGCGCCACGACGCTGCGCTCTCGCACCGCGCCGCGCTCCATGAGCTCCACGCGCGCCAGCTCCTTCGCGGGCGCCACGGTCATCGTGAAGCGACCGCCGCCCGCCGGGTAGAAGCCCGCCCGCTCGAGCGCGCACGCCACGGTCGGGCCCATCCGGTTGATCACCGGCACGAAGGCCCGCGCGATGAACTCGTACGGCGGCGCCATCGGGTTGTGCGTGCCGCCCTCGAAGGCCACCGTCGACGGCCCGTCCGCCCGCAGCAGCGCGGGCAGCACGGTCTGCATCACCAGCGTCGCGCTGCCCGCCGTCCCTACCCGGAAGGTGTACGCCCCCGGCGTCACCGCGCCCGGCGCGAAGAGCACCTCCCGCGAGCCGAGCTCGGCGCCCTCCACCCGCGCCCCGCTCAGCTCCGCCGCCGCGCGCAGCGCCGTCAGGTGCTGGCGCAGGAGCCCCGGCTTCGCCCGCCCCGCGCGCACGTTCACCACGCGCACGGGCGTGCCCGTCACCAGCGAGAGCGAGAGCGACGAGCGCAGCATCTGCCCGCCGCCCTCTCCCTCCGACCCGTCCAGCGTCACCGTGTTCGCTTCGTCACGCATCGCCCGATCACCCCTTCACGCAGACCACCTGGCGCAGCGTGTACACCACGTCGACGAGGTCGCGCTGCGCGTGCATCACGGCCTCGATGTCCTTGTAGGCCCCCGGCGTCTCGTCGATGACGTCGGCGTCCTTGCGGCACTCCACCCCCGCCGTCGCCTTCGCGTGGTCGTCGAGGGTGAACACCTTCCGCGCCCTGGTGCGCGTCATCGCCCGCCCCGCCCCGTGGCTGCACGAGTGGAAGCTCTCGGGGTTTCCCTTCCCCCGCACGATGAACGACCGCGCCCCCATGCTCCCCGGGATGATCCCCAGCTCGCCCTCGCGCGCCCGCACGGCGCCCTTGCGGGTCACCCACACGTTGCGCCCGTAGTGGTGCTCGCGGCTCACGTAGTTGTGGTGGCAGTTCACCGCCTCCAGCGAGGCCTCGAAGGCCGGCACCAGGCCCGTCGCCCGCACCGCCGCCACCGCCGCACGCATCATCAGCTCGCGGTTGACCCGCGCGTACTCCTGCGCCCACCCCACCGCGCGCAGGTAGTCGTCGAAGTGCACGGTCCCCTCCGGCAGGTACGCGAGGTCCTGGTCGGGCAGGTGGATGTGGTACCGCGCCATGTCCTCCCGGGCCTTCTCGATGAAGTGCGAGCCCACCCGGTTGCCCACGCCGCGCGAGCCCGAGTGCAGCATCAGCCACACGCGCTCGCTCTCGTCGAGGCACAGCTCGATGAAGTGGTTGCCCGTGCCGAGCGTCCCGAGCTGCGCGCGCTCCGGCCCGCGACCCAGCCGCGGGTGCTTCTCCACGATGGCCGCGTACTCCGCGCTCAGCCCCGCCCACGCCTCGTCCACCACGGCGGGCACGTCGCGCCAGGCGCCGCGGTCGTTGCGGCCGCCGTTGTCCGTGCGCCCGTGCGGGACGGCCCGCTCGATGGCGTCGCGGAGGCCGAAGAGGTGGTCGGGCAGCTCGCTCGCCGTGAGGCTCGTGCGCGCCGCGATCATCCCGCAGCCGATGTCCACGCCCACCGCCGCGGGGATGATCGCGCCCACCGTCGGCACCACGCTCCCCACCGTCGCGCCGATGCCGACGTGCACGTCGGGCATCGCGGCCACCCACTTGTGTACGAAGGGCATCGCCGCGAGGCGCGAGAGCTGGTCGCGGGCGTGCTCCTCCACCGCGACGCCGCGCGTCCACGCCTTGATCGGCACCCCACCCTCCACCTCGAAGACCTCGTAGCCGCGCTCGCTCATGATCGGTGACCTCCTGATCCGGGGCTATCGCAGGGCGCGTGCCATCCGCCGAAACCCTTGTTTTTCGCAGATATCGCGCTCCGGTACGATACGGTGGTATCAATCGCCTTATCCCCATGGCGAAAGTCGGCCCCCTCACCGCGCTGCTGCGCCCTCACCCCCGCGGGGCGCTCATCGTTGCTCTCTTCGAGCGCAATCTGCTTGCAGGCTGGGGTTCCGCGCGATGGCGCGTCACCCCAGGCAATAACAGGAGGGCCGCCCCGGACGGTGTCCGGGGCTCCGAACGGCC
>JAUSAZ010000081.1 GCA_030652255.1 Myxococcales bacterium
CCCCAGGGACATCGGCTCCAGGCGCCCGTCGCGCAGGCGCAGCACCTGGTGCGACTCGCGGTCGGCGAGCAGCACGGTGCCGCCCGGCAGCACCACCATCGACGCGATGGCGCTGAGGGCGGTCGAGCGCGCCAGGCCGCCCACGATGGAACTCCCCACGATGCCAGTGCCCGCGAGCCGGGCGGGGTCGAGGGGCGACACGCCGAGGTCGTAGGTCATCACCCGTGCGCCGCCGGGGTCGCTCACGTACAGCCGGTCGGGCGTGAGGGCCAGCGCACCCGGCGCGACCAGACGCGGCTCGTCGGGGCTCCAGCGGTGACCCGTCACCGGCTCGATGCAGGGCGCTCCGAGCGCCAGCGTGGCGGTACAGCTCGATGCTCCATCCACAGGCACATCAGGGATGTCGCGCCCGAGGTCCACAGGTACGTCCACCCGCGCGTCGACATCGCGGCCGACGTCGAACACGACATCCACGCTCTCCCCCGTGTCCGTAGGCCGATCCATCGTCACGAACACATCACTCCCCGCGTCCAGCGCGGAGTCTGCGAGGTCCGCGTCCGCGGGGGCATCGAGCTCCATTCCGTCCACCGACGCTTCGCGCACCGCATCCCCAGCGGAGTCCATGCCCATGATCGTGCCGGCATCCATCACCGCCGTCGCTGCGTCGCTCCCGTTGAAGGGCCGCACCATCGCCTGCGCGCGCGTCGCCGCCTCGCAGCGCCCGATGTCCGCCGCGCACCGCTGGTCGTCCGCGCACGCCACGCCGACGCACGCCGACGCCAGCAGCAGCGGCACCTCCTCTGTCTGCCCCCGCGCAAAGCGCACCACCGCGCGCTGCGCCACCACCGCCCCCGCCGCGCTGCACCCGTTGGGGTCGCCGCAGCCCAGGGCCTCGATCCACACCGGTGTCTCCACGTCGCCGTCGGCCGCGATCACGCCCACCAGCAACGGCAGCGCCCGACGCTCTCCGCCCTCGCCCAGCGCCGTGGTGCGCGCGCTGCGCAGCGGACCCGTCGACCCACCGCGGCGCACCGTGAGCACCACCGACTGCACCCGCTGCCCCGCACCCCACGCGACCTCGGAGTCGACGCGCACGACGAGCTCGGTGCGCGGCTGCTCGCAGCCCCCGGCCAACGCCGCGACCGCCACCCCCAACGCTCCCGCCACCCGTCCCATCGCCCGATGCTACCAGACCGCCCCGCCACTTCTGTCGTCGCGACCGACAACCCTCACTGCCGTCGGAGGGAGTTCTTCGCGGCGATGCGCTCCGACCTCCCTCACCGCCGTCGCCGCCGCTTGTCCCTCGCGCGCGGCCCCGTCGACACCAGCGACACCGCCGCGCCCGTCTCCTCCTCGATCGCCGTGAGGTGCGCCTCCTCGTCGCCCGCCCTCGTCGTCACTACGCACTCCGGCGTCGCGCCCATCAGCGCCGCGGTCATCCTCGCCTGGTGTTCGAGATCACCGCGCGCCCCCATCGGCAGCTCGCGCACCCGCGCCCCGTCGCCCATCCGGTAGGCCGTCGCGAGCCGCCACGCCGCCTCCGCCCGCAGCCGGTCGACGCAGGTCACCGCCAGCGCGTCGACGCCGCCGTTCGCCGCCATCGCGTAGCGCGTGGCAACCGCGTCGAAGCACCCCACCCGAAACTCGCCCTGCCACCCGTCGTCGCGGTTGTGCGCCTCGCGCAGCCGCGCGGTGAGCCCCGCGTCCTCGGTCACCATCGGCCCCGCCCCGTGCCGCGTCGCGTAGGCCCGCACCACCCCCCACCGGGTCACCGCGCCGTCGTACCCGTGCGCCCCCAGCGCCGCGAGCGCGCCCTCCGCCGTGCACGTGCTCCAGGTCGTGTGCGGATGGAAGCCCCGCCACTCGTCCAGCAGCACCCCCTGCGCGCCCTCGAAGACCACCGCGCCCGGGCGCCGCAGCATCGCCCCCAGGGCGCCCTCCTCCACCACCCTCGCCGCCGCCACGAAGCCCGCGAGCAGCCCGGCGTACACCTCCACCATCGCGGCGTCGTCTAGCACGGCCTCCTCCTCCGCCGCGCCCCGTCGCCCCATCTCCGCCGTCACCTCCGCGCGCTTGCGCTCCTGCACGCGCCGCAGCTTCGCCCGCACCGCCGCCCCGTCGCGCAGGTCGCGCACCCGCAGCACGTCGGGGTCGCCCAGGGTCCGCGCGTCGCGCACCGCCTCGCCCACGCCCATCCCGCAGCTGCCGTGCCTCCCCTCTCCCCTCTCCCGCTCCCGCAGCCGGTTGGCCGCGCGGTGGAAGGGCGTGATCACCGGCGCCGCCCCATCAATGCGCGTGCGCGCGAAGGCGTCCGTCACCCCGACCTGCGCGAGGCGTTCGGCCTCGACCATCATCGCCCACGGCTGCACCGCCACGTCCGCGGTGAGCCACGACTCCACGCCCGCCACGAAGCTCCCCGCCCCGAACTGCGCGAAGGTGTGGTGCCGCCCGTCGTCGGTCACCACGTTGTGCCCCGCCTGCGCGCCGCCGTTGAAGCGCACCACGGCGTGGGCGCCGCGCGCGCGCACCAGGTGGTCCGTGACGGTCCCCTTGCCCTGGTCGCCGCAGCCGAGGTCGACCACGACGGCGGCCTCGCGGATCAAGCACGCTCTCATCCCTGGAAGCTGGTGGGCCCCCGCGCGAAGAGCGGCGACGGCGGCTTGATGGGCCCCCGCGCGAGGGCCTCGGCGTAGGGGAGCACCGCGCGCACCACCCGGTCGCGGGCCTCGCCCGTGCGGTGGAGGTGCTCCTCCAGCTGGCGCTCGATGTCCGCGGCGCTCTTGAGCTGCCGCTCCTGGATGCCGATGAGCAGCGCGCACGCGACGGCGGTGTCGGCGGGCGCGTCGAGGACGATCACCCGGTCGCTCCAGAGCAGGCGCCAGGTGGCCTCGCACTCGAACTGCTTCGCCCGCGCCGCGTCGGGGATGAGGAAGAAGGGGTGGAAGGCCTCGGTCACCTCCGCGGCGATCTCGTGGATGGCGATGTCGCCGTTGGGGGCCTCGCCCAGCACGGCCTGCACCTGCCCCGCGTTGACGTGGGTGAAGGGCACCTCGTCGCCGGTCATGAAGAAGTACCCCTTGCGCTGGCGCTTCTCGAAGCAGTCCATCGAGGTGTGGCGCGCGGCGAAGTACATCGCGAGGTCGTACGACTCGCCGAGCCCTCCGCCGCCGCCCTCGAGGTGCGTCGCGGCGAGCCAGCGGTCGATGAGCGCGGCCTCGCTCTCGAACTGCCCCACCTGCAACGGCGAGCGGTCGGCCCAGGCGTTGCCGAAGGCCATGAACATCACCTGCGGGTCGGGCAGCACCGTCAGCACGCTCTCCATGAAGAGCGGCATGGTCTCCGTCGCCAGGGCCTGCGGGATCTCCCCCATCGAGCCGCTCACATCCAGCGCGAACACCACCCCCACCGAGTCGGGGTGCGCCGCGCTGTCGCGGCTCTCCCGCATGCCCACGCCGCGCGGGTTCATCTCGCGGTGGCACCCGTTGGCGCCGAACACCTCCGCGGCCGGCATCGCCGCCCGCGCCCTCGTCGCCGCCTGGTGCGCCTGGAGATCGTACTCGCCGTGTCCCATCGGTCGATGCTCACCACGGGCGCGGCGCGCTGTCACCCCGTCAGCGCACGATGAAGCCCAGGATCATCGCCCGGTCGGCGCGGTTGGAGCGCACGGTGAACACCGGCTCGCCCGCGCTGGCGACGAAGGTGAGGTTTCCGCTGCGCGCGCCCTGCGCCAGCGCCACCTGGAAGGTGTAGCGCCCGTCGGGGCCCCGCGAGACGAGGGTCACCGTGGCGGTGCCGTCGGGCAGCGCGGCCCGCGCCGGAGCGCTCCCCAGCGACAGCGTCGAGCGGCTCACGAGGCGCATCGTCGTGAACATGTTGAAGGGCGCCCGCCGCAGCTGCGACAGCGCCGCGAGCCCGCGGTCGATGCCCGCGTCGCCCCCGTTGGCGTCGATGACCAGCACGTCGATCTGCGTGCCCGCCGCGGGCTGCGCCCCGGCCGCAGGCTGCTGCGCCGATCGCTGGCCCGCCGGCACCGCGTGCGCGCCCCGCGGCGCCGCCCCGCCCGCCATGGGCAACGCCGCCACCGCCAACGCCGCCAACCACCACGACCGCGCCCTCATTGCATCCTCGTCTCGAGTCCGTCCCCGGGGGAGTCCTCGGCCTTGTCCGTGATCCACACCACCGGCGAGCCACCTTCGCCGCCGATCGAGAGCACCGCGACGCTCTGGGCGCCCAGCACCTCGACCCGGGTCACCTCCGCCATCGCGACCACCACGGGGTTGGCCGTCGGCGCCGGCGCCACCCTGGGCACCGCGCCGTCGCCGCGCTCGGCCACCGGCCCGGGGTGCTCGCCGGTCGGCACCGCCCGCGACGACAGCACCGCCAGCAGCGCCGCCGCGGCCGCCGCCACCGCGGGCCAGCGCCACCACCGCCGCGCCCCGCCGCCACCCGCTGCCGGGGTCGCCTCGCGCTGCCCCCCAGCTGCGCCGCCGCCGAGCACCTGGAGCTTCGGCCGCGCCGCCGCCTTCGCCGCCACCGCCGCCGCGAAGCCCTCGGGCAGCTCCGGGACGGCGGCGTCTGCCCACGCGGCGCCCGCCCGCTGCGCGGCGACGTCGGCCATCACCCGGGCGGTGAAGTCGTCGGGCAGGGCGGGGACGGCGGACTCGGCCCAGATGCCCATCGCGCGCGTCAGCTGCGGGTCATGGTCATCGGGTGTGGTCACGGTGCCTCCTCGCCGTCGCGCTCTTCGGCGGTCTTTGGCACCTCGTCGCCGAAATGCTCGCGCAGCATCTTCTGCATCTTGCGCCGCGCATGGAACAGCCGCGACATGACGGTACCCTTGGGCACCTCCATCGCCTCGGCAATCTCCTCGTAGGACAACCCCTCGACCTCGCGCAGCACGATGGCCGTGCGGTGGTGCGGCGGCAGCTCGTCGAGGCAGCGCTGCATGGCCTCGACGAGGCGCGTGCGGTCGAGCGCCGCGAAGGGGTCGAGCTCGCCCCGCGCGGGCAGCCACTCGTCGGGCGCGCCGGTGAGGTCGGTGTGGTCTTCGAACTCCACCGCGCGGCCGGGCGAGCGGCGGCGGATGAGGTCGATGGAGAGGTTGTAGACGATGCGGTAGAGCCAGGTGCTGAAGCTCGCGCCGCCCTCGAAGTCCTTGAGGTGCCGGTGGACGCGCAGGAAGGCGTCCTGCGTGACCTCGCGCGCGTCTTCGGCGCTGCGAACGATGCCGTAGGCCACCGTGTTGGCGCGGCGCTGATGCCGCTGCACCAGCTCCTCGAACGCGCGCATGTCTCCGTCGCCCGCGCGGGCGATGAGGTCACGGTCGTGCTGTCGGGCGCGGGCTGCATCCTGGGCCTTCGACGCGGCATCGGCGCCTGGATTCAACCCGTTCTCGCTTCGCGCGGACATCAGTCACGATCCTTCCGGGGCAGGCGGCGCTTCACTAGTGCGCGCCGCAGAAGGAGTCGACCTCCTCGAGCACGCGCTCTTCCTGTTCATAGAACACGAAGTAGTCGCCGGGCATTTCCAGGTTGCGCACGCGGTCGATGCCCGCGAGGCCGTCGACCCGGAAGGCGGGGGTGCGGTTGTCCTGCTCGCCGTGCAGGATCAGGATCGGCAGCCCCGAGCGGCGCACGTCGTCGAAGTAGTTCTCGTCGTAGCCCGAGACGAGCACCATGCCCGACACGTGGCCGAGGGAGTTGCCGTTGAGCAGGCGCAGCAGCCCGTGGCCGCCGGTGCCCCAGCCGACGGCGTACACCGCGGAGGAGCGCTCGCGGGTCCAGCTGAGCACGGCCTGGAAGGTCGCGGCGGCGTCGGGGTGGGCCCACTCGCCGCGGAGGCCGACGGTGGGGCACACGATCATGGCGTCGGGCATGCGGCGCGCGAGCATCCAGCAGGGCAGCTTGAAGAGCGGACCGGCGCCGTGCATGAAGATGATGGCCCGGTCGGCGCGGCCCTCCGGGGGCGGGTTGAAGACGAGGGTCTCGATGGCGCGGGACGAGGTCATCCCGAGCATGTTGGCGGCGAGGGTGGACGGCACCGGCGCGAAGTCCGGGTCGGCGCGCATCCGGCGGTAGTTCTGCTTGAGGTAGGGGCGCGCGCGGGCGACGTCTTCGCCGCGGAAGGCGCCGAAGTCGCCGAAGGCGGTGACCATCATCGGGCCGAGGTCGGCCTCCTCGCCGAGGCGCCCGATCCAGCGGCCGGGGGTGTTGCCGGGGAGGCGCACGTTGGCCCCGAGGCCCGTGGGGTGGTTCTTGAGATGACGCAGCCCGACGAGCGCGCAGAGCAGCGCGCCGCCGAGGCCCAGCAGGACGCGCGCGCGCCGGCGGTTGCCGACCAGCCAGAAGCACCCGAGGTCGAGGAGGACGTACACGGTCATCCACGCCCACGCCCACGACGTCGTTGCGCCGCGGGCGCACAGCGAGATCAGGTAGGCCCCGACAGGCATCCCGAGCAGACCGAGGATGGAGAGGAACGAAGCCACGATGGGTATACCGCCCGCGCGAGGGTTTCCGGGACGTTACACCGAAGCCCTGCGGGCGGAGTGATTTTGAGCGGCGCCCCTACCGGGCGCGGGCCCGGCGGCGGATGCAGGGGATGGGGGACGGGAGGGGGACGGGAGGAAGACGGGAGGGAAACCTACTCGGCGAGCGCGGCGCTGACGGCGCTGTAGGTCGCGGGGGCGACCGACGGGCGGGCGGCGAGCTCGAGGAGGTCCATCAGCTGGCCGAAGCGGAAGGGCTGGGCGAGGTGGTGGCGGATGCCGAGCGCGGCGCAGTGCTGCGCGATGTTGGGCATGGAGGAGATGGCCACCGTGGGCACCGAGGTGCGACGGTTGCGGAGGCTCACGACGGTCTCGACGCCCTGCATGTGGGTCGCGGCGAGGTCACAGAGGAGCACCCGGCGGCCGGGGCGGTCGAGCTCGGCGAGGGCGCGGGCGGCGGTGTTGGCCACGACGACGGTGAGGCCGGCGCTCTGGAGGAGCTCGCCGAGGGCGTAGGTGAACCGCTCGTCGTCGCCGACGAGCACCACGCGGAAGCGCTGCGCAAAGAGGTTCTTGGTGTGATTCGTGGACATTGGAAGGTACGGTGCTCCCCCGATCGAAATCACTGGGCGAGGACACCGGGGAAGGCACCCCACGACCTCTGATTCAGGAGGTCGTGCAGGTGATCATCCGGTGCCCGCCAGATCAACGGGACCGGTGAGTATCACGGCCTTTCGGGATTGCAAGGTTGCGTGCAGCTTTGCGTGACGCGGAATGTCATCGGTCACCCGCATGACGCGCCGCGCCGGATGATTCACACGGCATTCGTGCCGCGGGATGGGTGTGCACGGTCGCCTTGACGCCCCCCGTCATCGGGGCGTAGCCGTCACAGCACCCCCTATGCTGCTCGACGAGATCAAGCGACAGATGATGGCCGCGATGAAGGCCCACGACACGGTGACCAAGGAGATCCTCCGGGTGGCCCTCGGCGAACTCTCGATGGCGGTCGAGCGGGCGGGCGGCACCCTCGGCGACGAGGCCGTGCAGGGCATCCTGCGCAAGCTGGTGAAGTCCAACCAGGACACCCTCGGCCTCACCGTCGACCCGGCGCAGCAGGAGGTGCTGCGCAAGGAGATCGCGGTGCTGGAGGCGCTGCTGCCGAAGACCCTCGGGGCCGACGACATCGTGGCGCTGCTGGCCCCGGTGCGCGACGCGGTGCGGGCGGCGGCCAACGACGGCCAGGCGACCGGCGTGGCGATGAAGCACCTCAAGACCACCGGCGCGGTGGTGCAGGGCAAGGACGTCGGCGAGGCCGTGCGAGCCATCCGAGCCTGAGCGGGCGCCGCGGGCACCCGGTGGTGCACCCGACGATGTCCACCGGGGCGCCGCCGACGGAGCGACGCGTGCTCGGTGTGTTCGACGGCACCCTGGTGACCGTCGGTGCGATGGTGGGCAGCGGCATCTTCGCGACGCCGTCGCTGGTCGCGCGCGCCGTGCACCGGCTCGACCTCGCGCTGCTGGTGTGGGGCGCCGGGGCGGGGCTCTCGCTGCTCGGGGCCTTCGCGCTGGCCGAGCCGGGCGCGGCGCTGCCGGGGCGCGGCGGGCTCTCGGCCATCCTGCGCCGGGCCTTCGGCGCGCGGGCCTCCTTCGCCTTCGGCTGGACCATGACCCTGGTGCTGGTCCCCTCCTCGGTGGCCTTCTTCGCGGGGGTGACGGCGCAGCACCTGGCCGCGGTGATCCCCTGGTCGGCGCCCACCCTCACCTCGCTGGTGATCGCCGCGGTGGCCGCGGTGAACCTCCTCGGGCTCCAGCCCGCCGCGCGCTTACAGTCCCTGGTAACCCTGGTGCGGGTGGCCGCGCTCGCGGCGGTGGCCGTCGCGGCGCTGGTGCTCCCCGCGGCGCCCGCGCCCGCAGCGCCGGTCGCGGCGGTGTCGTGGACGGCGCTGCTCGCCGCGATGGTGCCGGTGCTCTGGGCCTACGACGGCTGGATCGACCTCACCTCCCTCGCCGCCGAGGTGCGCGCGCCGGGGCGCACCATCCCCCGCGCCCTGATCGCGGGCGTGGCGATCGTGACGGCGCTGTACCTCCTGGTGGTGGTGGCCTTCCATCGGGCGCTCTCGACGGCGACGCTGGCGGCGGCGGAGGCCCCGGCGGCGCTGCTGGGCGCGCGGCTCGCGGGGGCGACCGGGGCGCGCGCGCTGGTGGCCCTGGTGGCCCTGTCGACCTTCGGCGGGTGCCTCATCGGGCTGGTGTCGGGCACCCGCGTGGTGGCCGCGCTGGGCGACGACGCGCCGCCGCTGCGGGCGCTCTCGCGGCTCGACCGCCGGGGGGTGCCCGCGGCGGCGACGGCGCTGACGGCGGGGCTCGCGCTGGCCTACGCGCGGGTGGAGCTGTTCGGCAAGATGGCGGAGGTCTTCGTGGTGGGCGCGTGGCCCTTCTACGCGCTGGGCGCGTGGGCGGCGCTGCGGCTGCGGCGGCGCGAGCCCGACCTGGCGCGGCCGTACCGTACGCCGGGCTCGCCGTGGACGGTGTGGGCCTTCCTGGCGGTGACGGCGGCGATGCTGGCGAGCTTCGCGCGCGAGTCGCCGCGGCCGACGCTGCTCTCCCTGGCAGTGGTGGCGCTGGGGATGATCGCGTACCGGGCGCCGCGCGGGGGGCCCTGAGAGCTCACCCCGCCGTCGTCGGGCGCCGCGCGAACCACGCGCGAAACCTCGCGATGACCTCCTCCGCGTGCCCCGGCTCGTCGGGCGCCACGAGGCTCTCGATGCCCAGGCCGCGCAGGGCGGCGAGCGCGATGTGCACGTCGAGGTCGTCGGCGTCGCGGCCCAGCAGCGAGGCCATCACCGAGCGCTGCGCCCGCACCTGCGCCCCGAGCGCGGCGCCCACCTCGGCGTCGTCCACCGCCTCCGCCAGCAGCGCCGCCAGGATGCGCGAGCGCTTGCGGTCACGCAGCAGCGCCCGCACCAGGTCGAAGAACACCTCCTCCGAGGCCGCGGCGTCCAGCGGTCCACGGCCCGCGAGGGCGCGCTCGAACTCCCCCCGCGCCCGCTCCGACAGCCGCGCCAGCACCGCCGCCACGAGGTCGCTCTTCTTCGGGAAGTAGTACGTCAGGTGCCCCTGCTGGAGCCCCGCCTCGCGCGCCACCTTCACCTGCCCGAAGCCCTTCGCGCCCTTCGACTCCAGGAGCCGCACCGCGGCATCCACGATACGCGCCTTCACGTCCTCGGCCATGTGCCTACTTCGACACGCCCCACCTCGGCCGCGCAACGACTTCTTGACGCCCTGTTTGTATACATACAAACATTCCCCCGATGACCACCCGGAAGCGTCTCTCTTTCGTGCTCTCCCTCGCGCTCCTCGGCTGCGGCTCGGCGACGCCCGTCGCGCCGACGCCCGACGCTGCCGCGCCCATGGCCGACGCCACCGCGACGGCCGATGTGCCCACGGGTGACGTCGACTACGCCCGCGGGGTGCGCGGCCGGCGCTACTGCGAGGTGCTCGCGGGCGCCATCTCGGGGCCGACGGTGCTGCTCGACGTCTACAACACCTACGGGCTCAACGAGTGCCCCGACGCGGCCTGGCGGGCCCTCGAGGTCGCGGCGCTGCGCACCGAGCTCGGCGTCCCGGTCGTCGTGATCAACGGGCCGCGCTACTGGACCATCGACGCCTTCGAGTCCGCCGCGGTGCAGGACCAGACCGTGCGTTCGCTGGGCGGCATCCCGATGCGCGTCGCGGGGCGCATCGAGGTCCCGCTGGCCGTGGCGGCGGCGGGCTCGGCGCCCTACACCGAGCGCACGGTGCGCCGCGACACCACCGTGCGCTTCGCATCGGGCGGGAGGGTCTACGAGCTCATCGACCCGATGGACCGCGTGTACGTGATGCAGTCGTACACGGTGCAGCGCGAGGCGCAGACCGAGGCGTCGCTGTCCGATCTCGGGGCGAGGCTCCAGCTCCCGACCGGGTGGCGCTTCCGCACCCGGGTGCTCACCGAAGACGTCCGGGTGGTCGCCGAAGGGGGCCTCGCCACGGTGACCACCGACGACGTCGGCAACACCTACCAGCGCTCGCAGCAGCGGCCGTGATTGCCCCGCAGGGGGGTGACAGGTGCGACGGCCAAAACCCGGTGTTAGTCTCCGCCGCGGAACGACCCCCCGGAGCTGAGGAGACTGTCTTCGGAGCGGTGGGGTCACAGACAGGGAGAGCCAGTGATGAGTACGGACGTGACGACGACGATCGGGTCGATGAAGGTGTCCAACGAGACGCTGCTGAAGTGGGTGAGCGACACCGCCGCCATGACGAAGCCCGACCGGGTGGTGTGGGTCGACGGCTCGGAGGACGAGCGCAGGATCCTCACGGAGAAGGCCGTGGCCGCGGGCATCCTCATCCCGCTCAACCCCCAGAAGCGCCCCGGGTGCTACCTGCACCGCTCCAACCCCAACGACGTCGCGCGCGTCGAGCACTGCACCTTCATCTGCACGCCCACGAAGGAGGGCGCCGGGCCGACCAACAACTGGATGCCCCCCGACGACGCCTACGCCAGGCTGGGGAAGCTCTTCGAAGGCTCGATGAAGGGCCGCACGCTCTACGTGATCCCGTACGTGATGGGGCCCGTCGGGTCGCCGTACTCCAAGATCGGCGTGGAGATCACCGACAGCATCTACGTGGTGCTCAACATGCGGATCATGACGCGCATGGGCCGCGTCGCCCTCGACATGCTGGGCAACGGCGACGAGTTCAACCGCGGCGTGCACTCGACGCTCGACGTCAACCCCGAGCGGCGCTTCATCTGTCACTTCCCGCAGGACAACACCATCTGGAGCGTCGGGTCGGGCTACGGCGGCAACGTGCTGCTGGGCAAGAAGTGCCTCGCGCTGCGCATCGGGAGCTACCTCGGCAAGAACGAGAAGTGGCTCGCGGAGCACATGCTCATCCTCGGGGTGGAGTCGCCGGAGGGCGAGACGGCGTACGTGGCGGCGGCCTTCCCGAGCGCGTGCGGCAAGACCAACTTCGCGATGATGGTCCCGCCGAAGCGCTTCGACGGCTGGAAGGTGTGGACCGTCGGCGACGACATCGCGTGGATGCGCGTCGGGTCGGACGGCAGGCTCTGGGCGATCAACCCCGAGGCGGGGTACTTCGGCGTGGCGCCGGGCACCAACTCCAAGAGCAACCCCAACGCGATGGCGTCGGTGCGCGAGAACACCATCTTCACCAACGTGGCCCTCACGCCCGACGGTGACGTGTGGTGGGAGGGCATCGACGGGGAGGTCCCCGACGAGCTCACCGACTGGCAGGGAAGGCCCTGGAAGAAGGGCTCCAACGAGAAGGCCGCGCACCCCAACTCGCGCTTCACGGCGCCGGCGCACAACAACCCGGTGCTCTCCAAGGCCGCCAACGACCCGCAGGGCGTGCCCATCTCCGCGATCATCTTCGGCGGGCGCCGCGCCACCACGGTGCCGCTGGTGCTCCAGTCCTTCAACTGGACCCACGGGGTCTTCGTGGGCGCCACGATGGGCAGCGAGACCACCGCGGCGGCCACCGGGCAGGTGGGCATCGTGCGCCGTGATCCGATGGCCATGCTGCCGTTCTGCGGCTACGACATGGGCGACTACTTCGGCCACTGGCTGGAGATGCAGAACTACCTCTCCAACCCGCCGAAGATCTTCCAGGTGAACTGGTTCCGCCAGGACGCCAACGGGAAGTTCCTGTGGCCGGGCTTCGGCGAGAACATGCGGGTGCTCAAGTGGGTCATCGACCGCGCCCACGGCCGGGTCGGCGCCCAGGAGACCCTCCTCGGCTGGGTGCCCAAGGCGGGCCACCTCGACCTGTCGGGCCTCGACGCCAACACCACGGAGAAGATCGCCGCCGCGACGGCCATCAACCTCGACGAGTGGCGCCAGGAGTTCGAGATGCAGGGCGAGTTCTTCGAGAAGCTCAAGGCCACCATGCCGCCCGCGCTCGCCCTCCAGCGCCAGCTGCTGATGTCCCGGCTGTAGGCCCCCTCCCCCTTTCCTCCCCGCTACGGCTCCCGGAAGCCGCCCTCCACCCACTTCAACGCCCCGGCCGGCGAGAGCTTGTAGCTCGCCTGCATGCGCGCCCTCCCGATGCAGCTGTTGGACTCGTCCCATGCGGTGAGCATCGCGTGGGGGTCGTCCTCGTCGGGCGCGATGTCCAGGTCGACCCGGAAGCGCCGACCCTCGCTCGTCGTGACGTCGGTGCTCTTGTGCAGGCGCGCGCGGTTCTGGTGCGCGTGGCGCTGGAGCACCTCGCTCGCGGTCTTCACCAGGGTGTTGAAGGCGTTCTGGTCGAGGGGCTTCGGGTTCTTCTTGTCGCGCCCCATCGTCCACGGGCCCACCAGCGCGGGCTCGGGGTCGCCGTCGCGGGTCATCTCCACCGCCCAGCCCTCGTCGTCGTTGTTCTTGATCACCTTCGCGGTCCAGCCGTCGGCGATCCACAGGCGCGGGTTCTGTTCTTCAGCCATAGGACCGTTCGTGTACCCGCGGCGCCCCCGATGGTCCAGCGGGGTGTGACATTGACTGTCTCGACCGTCGGGGGCAGCGCGGCGCGCGGGCTTCGGCCATAGTGCGCGCGCGATGAGCACCCCCACCCTGCGCGCGTGGCTCCACGACGGGCCCTTCACCCTCTCGATGTCCTCGGGCTTCTTCGGGTTCTATGTGCACGCCGGGGCGCTCACGGCGCTCGCCGACGCGGGCCTCGCCCCGCGCGCCGTCACCGGGTCGAGCGCGGGCGCGCTGGTCACCGGGCTCTATGCGGGCGGGGTGTCGCTCGACGCCATGCGAGAGCGCCTCGCCACGCTGCGCCGCGAGGACTTCTGGGACCCGGCGCCCGGCGCGGGGCTGCTGCGCGGCGGTCGCTTCCGGGCGATGCTCGACGCGCTGCTGCCGGTGACGGACATCGAGCACGCGAGGGTGGCCTACGCGCCCAGCGTGTTCGACCTCGGGTCGCGGCAGACCACGGTGCTGCGCCGGGGGAGCATCGCGGGCGCCATCCACGCGTCGTGCGCGTTGCCGGTGCTGTTCCACCCGGTGCGCCTCGGGGGGCGGCTGTACAGCGACGGGGGCATCGCCGATCGCCCCGGGCTCGCGGGCGTGGAGGCGGGCGAGCGGGTGCTCTACCACCACCTGGCGTCGCGCTCGCCGTGGCGCCGCGAGGGCTCACCCTCGCTCAAGGTGCCGCGGCGCAGCGGGCTCGCGGCGGTCTCCATCGGGGCGCTGCCGAGGGTGAACCCCTTCGCGCTCGACCGGGGCATGGTGGCCTTCGCGATGGCCGAGAAGGCGATGCGCCGGGCGCTGGATGAGCCCGTCGGCGACGGCGTGGTGCAGGTGGAGGCCGCCCGCTGAGCGGGCCCACACCGGCAATCATCGGCCCTCCGAGGGGAGCATCCGCCCACGCCTACGAGCACCGGCCTCGCCGATCGAGGGGAGCATCCGCCCACGCCCACGTCATCCCAACGCATCGAACCCCGGGGCTCGGGACGTCGGACGCGACGGCGAGGCCGGTGCTCGCAGGGGTGGGCGGGTGCTCCCCTCGATCGGCGAGAGCAGGGACTGATGGCTTGGGCGGGTGCTCCCCTCGATCGGCGAGACCAGGGACTGATGGCGTGGCGGATGCTCCCCTCGATCAGCGACGGCGACGGCGACGGGTCGCCACCGCCACGCCAACCATCGCCAGCATCGCCAGCGGAGCACCCCCGCGCGTCGGGTGCGTCGCCGTGCGGCAGCCGCAGCCCGAGTCGCTCCCGCTGGTGAAGCCGTCGCCCGCGTCGTCGCCCACGGCGCCTGCGTCCGCGGCGCTCACGACGTCGCCGCCCACGTCGGTGCCGACCACGTCGCGCACGACGATGACGTCCGCGGCGTCCGTGCTCACGACATCGCTCACAGCCGCGTCCATGACGCCCGCGTCACTTCCCCCATCGACCGCGCCCACGTCACTCCCCGCGTCGAGCAGGCCCGCGTCGCTCCCCACATCCGCCACGTCCACCACATCCGCCACGTCGACGACATCCACGACATCCACGACATCCACGACGTCCACCACGTCCACCACGTCCACCACGTCCGCGCTCGCGTCCGAGCACGCGGGCCCGCCGTCCGCCGGTGGCGTCCCCGCGCTGCACACGCCCGACCCGTTGCACGTCTCGTCGCCGTTGCAGGCGTTGCCGTCGCCGCAGCCCACGCCCGCCGCGGCCGGTCGATCGATGGGGCACTCCGCGCTCCCGCCGGTGCACACCTCCGCCGCGTCGCACACCCCGCCGCTCATCCGGCACACCGTCGTACCCGGCGCGAAGCCGTCCGCCGGGCACGGCCCGCCCGACCCGTTGCAGCGCTCGGCCACGTCGCACACCCCGGCCGCGGGACGACACGTCGTGCCCGCCGCGAGGCCCACGTCCATCGGGCACTGACCGCTCGACCCGGTGCAGCGCTCGGCCACGTCGCAGCCGCCGCCGATGCTCGGGCGGCACACCGTGCTCGATGGAGCGAAGGCGTCGGTCGGGCACGCCGGCCCGTTGCCGGGGCAGCTCTCGGGCGCGTCGCAGGACCCCGCGCTCACGCGGCACACCATCGACGACGGCAGCACCGCGTCGGTCGGGCACGCCGGGCTCGCGCCGGTGCACGCCTCCGGCACGTCGCACGACCCCGCGCTCGGGCGGCACACCACCCCGGCGCCCCGGAGCGTGTTGCCCGGGCAGGTCGGGCTCGCCCCGGTGCAGGTCTCCGCCGGGTCGCACGCGCCCGCCGAGGGGCGACACTCCGTCGTCGTCGCGGCGAAGCCGTCGACGGGACAGCTCGCGGCGACGCCGTCGCAGAGCTCGGCCACGTCGCAGACGCCCGCGCTCGTACGACACACGAAGCCCGCCGGGCGGACGGCGCACACGTTGAGGGCGCACACGGCGCACCCGCCGCAGGCCAGGTTGTCGGCGCAGAGCGCGGTCGAGGTCGTGAAGTCCGCCGCGGTGCTGTCGGTGTCCGCGAAGGTCACCTGGTTGCGCGAGGCGGCGGCCCCGCCCCCGGGCGCGCCCATCGCGACGACGCCCGGGTACGCCCCGCTTCCGTAGACCGCCACGTCGATCGCGGTGTGCGATCGGTCGAGCACGATCACCTCGTCGCCCGCGTTGGCGAGGTTGATCGACCCGCTGGCCCACGGGGTGTACGCCACGAGGTCGGGCGTGCCGTCCGTCGCCGTCCACTCGCCGTCCGCGGACTCACCGAAGCGCGCGGCGTAGCTCACGCCGCTGGTCGACAGCACGTAGGTCGCGCCCACGCCGAGGGTGGACGTCGGGAGGCTCACGGCCCCTTCGGCGCCGCCGACGGACTCCTCGTCCGCGACGCGAAAGCCCGTCAGGGAGAGGGGGAAGGGGGTCATGTTGCGCAGGGCGATCCAGTCGCCGCCGGCGGTCGCGTCGCTGGCGGCGTTGGAGACGAAGCGGGTGACCGCGAGCGGCGCGTAGGGCTCGCCCGTCGGCCCGAACCACACGTCGAAGCTGTAGTTCACGGTCGCGTCGCCCGAGGCGCTGAACTCCGCGAAGGTGTTGGGGTACGGCGCCGCCCCGCGCGGGGCGTTGTAGTCGCTCACGGCGTCGAGCGCGTTGACGCCGGCCGCCCCGCCGACGTCGAGGGTGTTGCCGCCGGCCTGCTCGCGGAAGGTCGCGACGGTGAAGCGCAGCGGTGTGGCAGGAGGCGCCGACAGCCCGAGGCGCGACCACGGCACCGTGAACTCGAGCACCGTGTCGGCCCCGGTGCCCACACCCACCGGGAGGGCGGCGCCCACCGCGGCGAAGGACTGGTCGAGCACCCGCGCCTGCGCGCCCGCGCGAAACTGCGTCTGCACCAGGAACTCCCACGCCGCCGTGGAGGCGACGGAGGTGTCGGCGAAGCCCGCGAAGAAGGTCTGCCCCGAGCCCGGCGCCCGGTCGGTGTCGATCGCCACCTGGATCTGCACCGGGTTGGTGGCCGCCGTCGCCGCGCCGTTGTCGAGCACGAACAGGAACGACAGCCCCACCGCGTCGCTGGTCACCCGCACCCGGGTGAGGTCGGCGACGTCCTCGGGGGTGGCGAGGTCGGTGCGCGTGTCGCCCGCCGCGTCGCGCCAGACGTACTCGCCCTGCTGCGTGGCGCTGCGGGCGATGACCCCGAGGTTGTCGCCGGTGGGCTCGCGGGTGAACCAGTCGGCGGCGCTCCCGTCGACGGTGACCGGGTGCGCCGTCGCCCGCGGCGCGCCCAGGCAGGCCGCGAGCAGCAGGGAGAGCGCGGCGAAGGGGGACGGGGATCGCGTGACCGGCTTCATGGGGCCGCGAGGGTAACCTACCGCCGACGCAGCGCGAGCACCCCGATGAGCCCCAGCCAGCCGAGCACCCGCAATACCCGATCGGGTATTCCATGGGCCTGGTAGCCGTCGTCGCGGGGTCCCTCGCGGTAGGGCTCGCGCTCCAGCAGGGCGATCATCGCGGGGTCGCCCCAGGCGCGGCCCGCGCGGTCGTGCACGACGGTGCGCCCGGCGCGCAGGGCCTCCAGCACGGAGCCCTCGGTGGCCTCGCGGGCGAAGACCAGCGTGCGGCACAGCCCGAGGGGGCTGAAGAAGTGGTAGTCCGACGCGCCGATGGCGGTGAGCCGCCGGCCCCCGCGCTCGGCGTCGACGTAGTAGTCGCGGAGGTCCTCCCAGCGCCAGCCCCCGCGGGCCTCGCCGTAGGCGATGGGGTGCATCAGCTCCGCGCCGTCGAGGCGGTGGCGCACCGGCACCAGCGCCGGCCAGAAGCGCCGCGTCGGGTGCGCCGCGATCACCAGACCCCCCTGCGCGTGGATGGCGTCGATCACCGGGCCGATGTCCCGCGTCGGGGTCACCGCGCGGCGCAGCCCGAGGCCGTGCACGTGGTAGCCCGCGGAGGTCACCTCCTCGCCGACGATCACCACCGGCAGCGCCCCCGTCGCGAGGGCGAACCACCGCGCGATCTTCGCGGGAAACACCAGGTTGTGCTCCGTCACCCCGAGCACGTGCAGCCCCCGGCGGCGGGCGTGCAGCACCAGCTCCGGCGGCGACAGGAACCCGTCGCTGAAGCGCGTGTGGGCGTGGAAGTCGCCCTCCAGCACGAGCCACTCCCCGCGGCGCTGCGGGGCGGGCACGTCGCGCGCGTCGAGGGCGGTGCCGCCCGCGAGGCCCAGCGCGAGGCACGCCGCGGCGACGGTCCACGGCGCCCTCACAGGAACACCCCCAGCAGCGGCAGCAGCTCGCCGACGGCGAGGTACCAGCCCGCGATCATGGCCGCGAAGAGGCCGTAGTACAGCGCCGCGCAGCGGGCGGTGGCCGCGCGTGAGAGCCCGAGGCCCGCGCGCAGCATCGCCACGGTGAGGGTGATCGCCCAGGCCTGGGCGGCGAGCAGCAGGGCGGGGAGCGCGCCCACCCGGAGCAGCGCCGTGAGGACCGCGGCGACGTCGGGCGCGAGCAGGCACACGCCCGCGAGGGAGAGCAGGAGGGCGATCCACGGACCGGCGCCGAGGAGCAGCAGGGAGAAGGCCGCGGCGCGCGATCGGCCCGGGGCGACGCCGCGCAGCGCCACGACGAGGGCCACGGCCTGGAGCGCCGGCAGGAACGACCACGCCAGCATCGACCACGCGACGTGCGCGGCGACGAGCCGGCCCGCGGTGGTGATGGAGACGAAGCCCCCGACGGCGCCGAGCAGGGCGAGGAGGCGCAGCGGAAGGGCGCGGGCGTGGAGGGCGTCGCCCTGCGCGGCGAGCGAGGCGTATCCGCGGAAGGGCGCGCCGAGGAGCGCGAGGGCGTCGGAGGTCACGCGCGCACCGTAGTGACTTCGCGGCGGCGGAGCGAGGGCTGCGGGGGTGTTGTCTCCCGCGGGCCGCGGCGGTACCTCTGCATGGGACGACGCCGACGGTGGCGCCGGTCCACAAACAGGAAGAGGTGTCTCATGGTGATGGTGGCTCGACGGGGGTTCCTGGCGGCGGCGGCTTCGGCGGTGGGGGCCATCGCGCTGGCGGGGGCTCCGGCGGCGGCGCAGTCCGCGGCGCTCCGGCAGGGTGTCCTGGGCTTCGAGGATGGGGTGTCCTGGGCGGCGGTGTCGCCCACCTGGGCGGCGCAGCGGGGCGCCTGGCTGGCCTCGGTGCGCGGCGCGAGCAGCCCGGCGGCGCTGGGCGCGGCGATCCTCCGGCTCGAGGGCGCGATGGGCTGGTCGTCGGTGCAGAACTCCTGGCGCACCCGCCGCGCGGGCTGGGTCGCGGCGATGCAGTCCGCGGCGAGCGACCACGACGTCGCGGCGCTGCTCATCGAGCTCGAGGCCGTCACCCAGTGGAGCGCCATGCGCCCCACCTGGCGGGCCGCGCGCACCCCGTGGCTGGCGCGGCTCTCGGCGATCTGACCTGCCCCCCCCCTCCGACGTCCACGATGGAAGCCACGGTCGCCCTCGGCCCGAGCACCCTGCGGGTCCCTTCGCTGGGCGTGGGGGCGTGGTCCTGGGGCGACGCGCGCTACTGGGGCTACGGCGCGCGGCACACCTCGCGCGACGTGCTCGACGCCTTCATGGCCTCGGTCGAGGGTGGCGCGCGGCTCTTCGACACCGCGGAGGTCTACGGCCACGGCGCCTCCGAGCAGGTGCTCGGCTGGCTCGCTCGCCGCTCCGGGGCCCCGGTGGTGCTGGCCACGAAGTACGCGCCGCTGCGGGGGCGCGGGGGCGCAGGGGCGCTGCTGCCGGCGCTGCGGGGCAGCCTGCGGCGCATGGGGGTGGCGCGGGTCGACCTCTACCAGGTGCACTGGGCCGACACCGAGGAGGCCTCCATCGACGAGCTGATGGCGGCCCTCGCCGACGCGGTGGCCGAGGGGCTCGTGACGGCCGTGGGGGTGAGCAATTTCTCCGCGGAGGAGATGCGCCGCGCCCACGCTGCGCTGGCCCGACGGGGCGTCGCGCTGGCGAGCAACCAGGTGCGCTACAACGCCCTGCACCGCGCCCCGGAGACGGACGGCGTGCTCGACGCGTGCCGCGAGCTGGGCGCGTCGCTGCTGGCGTACAGCCCGCTGGAGCAGGGCGTGCTGCTGGGCTCCTACGCGCCGGGGAGGGTCCCGTCGGGTCCGCGGGGGGAGGCGCCGTGGTTCGCGGCGGAGCACCTCGCGGCGGCGCAACCCATCGCGGCGCTGCTGCGCTCGCTGGGCGCGGCGGAGGGCGACCGTCCCCCGGAGCAGGTGGCCCTCAACTGGCTGCGCGCGAAGCCCGGGGTGATCCCGCTGGCGGGCGCGCGCAACGGCGAGCAGGCGGCGCGCAACGTGGGGGCGCTGGGGTGGACGCTGAGCGACGAGGCGGTCGCGCGCATCGACGAGGCGACGGCGCGCTGGCGGTGAGGTTGGGGCGCTACGCCCCGGGGTGGGCGCCCATCGTGGGCATGGCGGCGGGCGCCGCGGCGGCTTCGAGCTCCTGCAGGCGAGCCCAGATGCGCTCGTGGGTCTGCGCGAGCTCGGCCTTCGCGGCGCCGCTGGCGCGGGAGCCCTCGATGCGGGCGAGGGCGAGGGCGTTGGTGAGGTAGCCCACATCGCGCATGCTGGGGTCGAGCGCGAGGGTGCCCCACTGCGTGGCCGGGTCGTAGGTGGCGCGGTAGTTCACGGCGTACTGCTGGCCGGTGGTGACGAGCTGCTCGCGCAGCCAGGCGGCGAGGCTGTCGCGGGCGTCGCCGAGGAGCGCGAGGTCGACCGGGTGGCCGAAGACGCGGGCGTAGGTCTCGAGCTGGGCGCGCTGCGTCGGGGAGGGGCGGCCGAGCACGAAGAAGCCCAGCACGAGGCCCACGAGGGCGATGGCGGTGACCGCGGGGCCGTAGTAGCCGGCGTCCCCCGGGTCGGCCCCCAGCCAGCTGAAGAGGCCGTGCAGCAGCAGGAACGCGCTCCACCCGCGCAGCACCGCGAGCCCGATGGAGGGGGCGTGGAAGGGCGTCTGGAGGGCCTCGATCTGCCCGCCATCGAAGGAGCGCAGCACCACCATCGACTGGAGCGGAATGAGCGGGATGAACCACACGTGGAAGAAGCGCGTGGCCACGTAGGCCTCACCGCATTGCATCATCTTGCCGTAGAGGCGCTGGCCGAAGACGATCATCGCCCGATGGTCCGCGCGGCGGGCGCCGCGGTCAACGGTCCCCCTGCGGGTTGGGCGCCGCCCGTCGATGCTTGCGGGAATAGTTCCCCTGCGCCAGCGGGTTGCATGCCGCCGCGCCGCTGCGGTACAGCGCCCGTCGCATCGCCGTCGTCGACCCCACCGCCGAGACCCCAACCGCCGACCTATGACGTACAACCGCGCGCTCAACGACCTGGTCCAGCAAGAGTCGAAGTTCATCGACGACATCCTCACGGAGGTCGGTCGGGTCATCGTCGGGCAGAACACCATGGTCGAGCGGCTGCTCATCGGCCTGCTCGCCCGCGGCCACGTGCTCCTCGAAGGCGTCCCCGGCCTCGCCAAGACCCTCACCGTGCGCACCCTCTGCGACGTGCTCCAGTCGCAGTTCGCGCGGGTGCAGTTCACCCCCGACCTGCTCCCGGCCGACCTCGTCGGCACGGTGATCTACCGCCCGCAGGACGGCACCTTCGTCGCCAAGAAGGGCCCCATCTTCGCCAACCTGGTGCTCGCCGACGAGATCAACCGCGCGCCCGCCAAGGTGCAGAGCGCCCTCCTCGAAGCGATGCAGGAGGGCCAGGTCACCCTCGGCGACCAGACCTTCAAGCTCCCCGATCCCTTCATCGTGATGGCGACGCAGAACCCCGTGGAGCAGGAGGGCACCTACCCCCTGCCCGAGGCCCAGATCGACCGCTTCATGCTGATGGTGAAGGTGGGCTACCCCACCCGCGAAGAAGAGCGCGCCATCATGGACCGGCAGACCGCCGTCGCCCCCGCCACGGTGTCGCCGAAGGTGACGCCCGAGCAGATCCTCGCGGCCCGCAAGGTGATCCCGGAGATCTACGTCGACGACAAGCTCAAGGACTACATCATCTCGCTGGTGTTCGCGACGCGCGACCCGCAGAAGGCCGGGCTCAAGGAGCTCGCGCCGATGATCCGCTACGGGGCCTCGCCGCGCGCGTCCATCGCGCTCAACATGGCGGCGCGGGCGCGGGCCTTCCTCCAGCACCGCGGGTACGTCATCCCCGAGGACGTGAAGGCCATCGGGATGGACGTGCTGCGCCACCGCATCTCGCTCACCTACGAGGCCGAGGCCGAGGAGGTCACCTCCGACCAGGTGGTGAGCCGCATCTTCGAGGCCGTCGAGGTGCCGTAGAGGCGATCGGATGATCCCCAAGGAGCTGCTCAAGAAGCTGCGACGCATCGAGATCACCACGGCGAGGCTGGCCAACGACCAGCTCGTGGGCGCGTACGCGTCGGTGTTCAAGGGCCGCGGTCTCGCCTTCGACGAGGTGCGGATGTACCAGCCGGGCGACGACGTGCGCTTCATCGACTGGAACGTCACCGCCCGCACCAACGCCCCGCACATCAAGGTCTTCCGCGAGGAGCGGGAGATGACCGTGATGCTCCTGGTCGACCTGTCGGGCTCGCAGGACTTCGGCACCCGCGCGATGCTGAAGCGCGAGCTCGTCGCCGAGGTGAGCGCCGTGCTGGCCTTCAGCGCCGTCAAGAACAACGACCGCGTGGGCCTGGTGCTCTTCACCGACCGGGTCGAGAAGGTGGTGCCGCCGCGCAAGGGCGCGCGCCACGTGATGCGGGTGGTGAGCGAGATCCTGCAGTTCAAGGCCGCGCCGCGGCCCAACCACGAGCCCGTGGGCACCAACCTGTCGCAGGCCCTGGAGGTGCTCGGCCACCTGTCGCGGCGCCGCGCGGTGTCCTTCGTGGTGAGCGACTTCCTCGGCAACGACTACGACCACGCGCTGCGCGTCGCCGCCGCCCGCCACGACCTCGTGCCCGTGTACGTGAGCGACCCCCGCGAGGACGAGCTCCCGGACGTCGGGGTCATGCTCGCCGAGGACCTCGAGACCGGCGAGTGGATCGAGGTCGACACCCGCGACCCCCGGGTGCGCGAGCACTACCGCCGCACGGTTGCCCAGCAGAAGGTCACCCGCGACACCCTCTTCCGGCGGCTCGGCCTGGACGCCATCAACGTCGCCACGCACCGCCCGTACATCACCGCCCTCGCGGAGTTCTTCCGCCGCCGCGCCCGAAGGATGCACGCCGGATGAGCCACCTCGTGACAGACCTCTCGGCCCGGCCGCCGCGGGTTGAAACCCACGGCAGCCAAGGGAAAGCCCGCGGCGGGCTGTTCACTGTGCATGGACATCGGACAGGCCGCTTGCGGCCTTCACCTTGGCTGCCGTGGGTTTCAACCCGCGGCAGCCGGGCGCATCTGGTCGCCACCCTCGCCCTCCTCCTCGCGCCCTCGCTGGCCTCCGCGCAGGACGCCGCCGTCGCGACCGACGCCGCCGCGCGCCCCGTCGCACCCGCTCCTGCCCGCGCCGCGGGCGAGTGTGTCGCCGACCCGATCCCGGCCGACCACGCGCCCGCCATCGAGGTCAACGTCAACCCGCCGAACCCGCAGGTGGGCGACCGGGTGCGCGTCACCTGGGTGTTCCGCTACCGCACCAACGACCGCGTGGAGTTCACCCCCGACGCGGTGGCCCTCCAGCAGCCTGCCATCGAGCTCGAGTACGCCCGCGAGCAGCCCGAGCGCGACCGCAGCGTGCACGGCGAGCGCGACGGGCGGCTGCGCTCCGAGGTAGTCGTCGCGCTGCAGCCCTTCCGCGCCGGCGACGTGGTCGTGCGCCCGATGAACGCCCGGGTGAACACCGGCGACGAGATCGCCCGCATCTGCACCCCGGAGGTGCGCTTCCGCGTGCGCTCGGTCTTCGGCAACACCTCGCACCCGCAGCCCCGGGACATCACCCGCCCGGAGGACGTGCGCCGCGACGCGCTCACCTTCCGCCATATCGCCCTCGGCCTCGATGCGCTCTTCGTCGCCGTCGTGGCCGCGCTCTCCATCGCCGGGTGGCTGCGCCGTCGTCCGAAGGTCGTCGCCCCGCCGCCGCCCCCGCGGCACCCGTACTTCATCGCCCGCGACGCGCTCGAGGTGCTCGCCCGCGGCGACCTCCTCGCCCGAGGCCTCACCAAGGACTACTACGACGCCATCTCGGACGTCGTGCGGCGCTACCTCGGCGGCGTGCGCGCCTTCGACGCCATCGAGATGACCACCGACGAGATCCTCGCCCACATGCGCAAGCACCCGCTGCCGGGCGTCACCTTCGTCGAGGTCGAGCGGCTCCTGCGCGAGTGCGACCTCGTGAAGTTCGCCCGCTACGTGCCCGCCCACGAGGACTCCGACGAGATCCTCGCGGCGGCCATCTCCCTCGTCGAGCGCGGCCGCCCCACCATGAGCACGCAGCACGAAGCCGCCCGCGGAGGTGCCCCGTGAAGCTCCGCGGCCGCCCCGCCCCCGTGCAGCGCGTGATCCCGCGGCACCGCTCGCCCGCCGGTCCCGTCGCGTGGATGGCCGCGCTCATCGTCGCCCTCGTCCTCGGCGGCCTCTACGGCTACGCGCGCTTCCAGGGCTGGGACCTCCAGCTCAAGTTCCCATGGGCGCTGCTCTCGCTGCCCGGGGCGTTACTCATCTACGTATGTTCGCGGCTGCTCTGGCGGCGCGCGGGGGCGGTGCCGGGCGAGGCCCTCACGCGCCTCAAGGTGTCCCAGGGCGCGGCGCTGCGGGGCGTCCCTCGCACCCTGAGCGCGCGGCTCATCCATCTGCCCGGCGCGCTGCGGGTGGCGGCCATCGTGCTGGTGGGTGTCGCGCTCGCGCGCCCGCAGCGGGTCGACGCGCCCGACGCGCTCGAGCTGTCGGGCATCGACATCGTGATGTCCATCGACCTGTCGGGATCGATGCGCGCGGCGGACCTCCAGCCCACCCGGTTGGAGGCGGCGAAGGAGGTGGTGGGCGAGTTCATCCAGCGCCGCCGCAGCGACCGCATGGGCCTGGTGGTCTTCGGCCGCGAGGCCTTCACGGTGGTGCCGCCGACGCTCGACTACACGGTGCTACAGCGCATGGTGAGCGCGCTCAGCCTCGACCTCATCGACGGCTCCGGGACGGCCATCGGCGACGGGCTCGGCACGGCGCTCAACCGGCTGCGGCACAGCGACGCGCGCAGCAAGGTGGTGGTGCTGCTCACCGACGGGGCCAACAACGCCGGGCACGTCGACCCGCGCGAGGCGGCGCAGCTCGCGACGGCCCTGCGGGTGAAGGTCTACACGATCCTGGTGGGCACCGCGGAGGAGGCGCCGGTGCAGCAGGGCGTCGACCTCGCGGGGCGCCCGGTGTACGCGACGGCGCGCTTCCCGGTCGACCCGCAGCTGCTCCAGGACATCGCGACCACGACCGGTGGGCAGTTCTTCCGGGCGGTCGACCGGGCGGGGCTCGCGCAGAGCTTCCACACCATCCTCGACCACCTGGAGCGCAGCAAGATCGCCGACGCGGGCGCCCGCTACGCCGAGCTGTACTCCTGGCTGGTGGTGGCGGCGCTCGCGCTGCTGGCGCTCGAGGTGCTGCTCTCGTCGACGCGTCTGAGGAGGTTCCCGTGAGGTTCGGGGCGGTGGCGTGGTTGTGGCTGCTGGCGCTGGTGCCCCTGCTGGGCGCGCTGATGGCGTACGCGACCTGGGCGCGGCGGCGCGACCTCGCGCGCTTCGGCGACGTGCTGCTGGTGTCGAGCCTGCGCGACGGGTCGCCCGCGGGCTGGCGCGCGGCGCGCTCGGTGCTGGTGCTGGTGGCGGTGGCGCTGCTGGCGGTGGGGGCGGCGCGGCCGCAGCACGGGTCGCGCACCGAGGTGGTCGCGCGGCGCGGCATCGACGTGGTGGTGTGCCTCGACGTGTCGAAGTCGATGCTGGCGCGCGACGTGGCGCCCTCCCGCATCGAGCGCGCGAAGGCGGAGCTCGAACGCCTGCTCACCGAGGAGCCCGGCGACCGGGTGGCGGTGGTGCTCTTCGCGGGCGACACGATGGAGTACCCGCTGACCACCGACCACGAGGCGGCGCTGCGCTTCTTCCGCGACGCGCACCCGTGGGAGTTCCCGGTGCAGGGCACGTCCATCGGGCGGGCCATCACGGCGGCGCGGGATCTCCTCCGGCGCGATCCCCTGGCGAGCCGCCGGTCGCGGGTGATCCTGCTGATCACCGACGGCGAGGACCTCGACGGCGACCCGGTGGCGGCCGCGCGCGACGCGGCGAGCGACGGGGTGCAGGTGTTCATCAACGCGATCGGGAGCACGGTGCCGGAGCCCATCCCCGCGTACACGCAGGACGGTCGGATGGCCGGCTACGAGCGCGACTCGCGCGGCGAGATCAAGCAGACGCAGTTCACGCCGCAGATGGAGCAGCAGCTCCGGTCGGTGGCGGAGGTCGGCCACGGGACGTACTTCCGCCCGCGGGCGGGCGAGGTGGGCATCGACGCGGTGCGACGGCAGCTCTCGCGGCTGCGGCGCTCGGAGGTCTCGGAGACGCAGCGCACGGTGTACGAGGAGCTCGCGTGGGTGGTGCTGTTCCCGGCCTTCGCGCTGCTGCTGGTGGCCTCCGGGCTGCTGCCCGAGCGGGTGCGGCGGCGCGGCGGGACGGCCTCGGGCGTGGGCGCGGGGATGGGCGCGGGGATGGGAGGCGCGCCGTGAGGGCTGACTCTTCCATGGGGCCGATGGGCCCGTCGCGTTCGTCGCGCTCGTCGCGCTCGTCGCGCTCGTCGCGCCCGTCGCGCTCGTCACCGCGTGTTGAAACACGCGGCAACGCAGCAGCAATGAAGCCCGCAAGCGGGCTGTTCACAGTACCTGGACATCGTACAGGCCGTTGCGGCCTTCATGGCTGCCGGCGTTGCCGCGTGTTTCAACACGCGGTGACGAGCGCGACGGGCGCGACGGGCACCACAGGCACCACGGGCGTACGCGCGGGGATGGGAGGCGCGCCGTGAGGGCGTACATCGCAGCGGGGGTGATCGGCGTCGGGCTGACGGCCTTCACGGTGTGGGCGTGGCCGGCGCGGGAGGAGCTCGAGCCGCGGGTGGCCCAGGGGAACGCGGCCTTCGCGCAGCGGGAGTTTCCGCAGGCGCTGGGGCACTACGAGGCGGCGCCGGGGGACGGTCCGCGCAACGCGGGCGTGCACGCCAACCGGGGCCTGGCGAAGTTCAGGGTGCTGCTGGCGCCGGGGGACGGCGGGGTGCTGCCCGAGGTGGTGGGCGACGCGGCGGTGCCCGAAGGGTACTCCGGGGCGCAGGACGAGATCAGGAACGCCGCGCGGGGCATGGCGGGCGCGCCGATGGAGGACATCGACGCGCAGGTGCGGGCGAGGGCGCAGTACAACCTGGGCAACACCTTCTTCGCGGAGCACTCGTGGCGCAACGCGATCGATGCGTACAAGGAAGCCCTGCGGCTGCGGCCCGGGTGGGTGGACGCGGCGTGGAACCTCGACCTGGCGCGGCGTCGCAAGGAAGAGGAGGAGCACCCCGACGCGGGTCCCGACGCGGGCCAGGATGCGTCGCAGGACGCCAGCCAGGATGCGAGCAGCGACGCGCCGTCGGGTGACAGCGGCGGTGGCGGCGACGGCGGCGGACAGGGCGACGGCGGCGGTCAGCAGGGCGACAGCGGCGGCCAGCAGGGCAACGACGCCGGGTCGAACGGAGACAGCGGGTCGAACGGGGATGAGCCCGACGCGGGCGCTCCGCCGCCGCAGCAGCAGGACGGGGGCGGGGTTCCGCCGCCGCCGCCGCAGTCGCTGGCCCCATTGGATCAGCTGGAGCGCAACGCGCAGGACCTGCAGCAGATGATGCTGCGGCGACGCGCGGGGCAGACGGCGCGGAACCCGGACGACGAGCGGTAGGCGGGCGAGCGGTAGGCGACGGGCTATCGGGCCGGGTCGCTGGGGTCGGGGTCGGGCGTTGGGGGCCGTGGGCGACGGCGCTTCGGAGCAGGGGGCTTCGGAGCGCCCGCGGCGTGGAGGAGCTCGCGGAGGGCCTCTTCGAGCACCGGGCGGCGTTCGGCGGGCATCTCGCGGAGGGCCCACTCGGCGGCCGGGTGGATGAGGTGCTGCAGGCTGGCGCGGCGCATGGCCGTCACGGCCTTGCGGAGTTCGGCCGGGGTCAGGTGATCGATGGAGGGGGAGCGGTCGACACCATCGGCCTGCCAGGCAGTCTCATGCCTGATGCCTCAATCCTTCGGGGGATGCCAACCTGCTACAACCCACGCCCGCCGCGCTTCGACCACTTCGACACGGTTCAGTCGCAAGGCGGCGACCGTGGCTCTGCCAGTCCCTGTCTTGCCGACGATCATGTCCCCTTCTGCACTCCACCCGAAGTGATCCAGCCAGATCAGCCGACGGGGGTCGAAGAGCCGCACGACCTCCCCCGTACTCGGGTCAGGAGCAGCGATCCGATTGCCCTTGTGATCGTTGCACATCGAGCATGCGAGCCAGAGGTTCTCCCTCGCGGTTGGACCGCCGAGGGACTCGGGGATGATGTGGTCGATTTCCATCGGCGTGCCCGTGACGAACGCCGAGGTCAGACAATAGCCACAACGGTGGCGCGCCTCTTTGGCGACCTGCTCACGCAGCGCCTTCGCGATGTGGCTACGGCTCATGCCCCTCGAGCAGTCCCGAGACGTCATGACCACGCTGCTTCAGCAAGGCCGCAGATCGAGCGCGGACCAGCATGGTTCGCGTATACTCATTCATCAGCGTCGCGAGAGCTTCAATCTCCGACGCCGAGAGCCCTTCGCTCTGGCGCTTCTGATGAAACTCCTCAATCTCGGCGGCCCTCTCTGCGGCAAGACTCTGCCTGGCTGCCCGCCATAGATCTGCGTCCTCCAGCAGGTGCAGGGCGGAGATCGCGTCGGCCATGTCCGCCGGCAGTTCGCCAGGTTCGTCCAGACTGGTCGCCACGGCGTCAACAAGTTCGGCCTCGACCGTACGGTGGGTCCTGGTCGCGCGCCGTGCCAGTCGCTCATAGAGCGGCCCCGGGAGATTCACGGTCACTGCTTGAGCTGTCATACCGGTGTCTTACTCCGAATCGCAGAGAGGAGCGAGCGACGCCGATTCTGTCCGCACATCCGACCCGTCCGACGGCCCACCGGTCTGCCGCCGCCATGGGCGGGCCGATCCTTCCTCCGAATGAGCGGGAGCGGTCGGCACCATCGGCTTGTTGGGTGGCGCCGCCACGGCTCATGTCTCGCGTGGGTTGGGAGGCTCCGTCTTGAACAGCCGTCGGAGCCACGACCCATAGGCCCACTTGCGCCACGTTGCCATCGTAGCGGCGTATCCGACGAACGCTGCCTCATCGGTAAATAGCTCGGTTTCGTGCTCGCCTGCGGTGTCAGTCAGAGAGACCTCCGCGAAAGGAAACGTTCGCAGCAACTCGTCTTTCAAGGCCATAGCTGCTTCGCGAGTGTCGAACGCCGGCTGAAAGGGCACTGCACCCGAACAGCGTTTTCCGCGCGAGTCCAAGACGATGACCGTCTCAACCTCGGCGACGAGCAGGGTGTAGCGCCCTTTATCCATCGCTACTCCGAGCCCTCGTAAGGTCCGCCGTCATGAGAACCCGATGTGTGTCCGCCCAACGACTGGCCGATGTGCCGCCGCATCGGGTGACGCGGGTTGTCGGCGGGTGAAGCGGGAGCGGTCGGCACCATCGGCTTGTTAGGACAAGCGCCATTGGACACGATGCTCTATGTGCTCGACGTGCACTCCGTCGCGGAGAACGGCTATGGTTCACCTTCTACGTCGCTAGCGTCTACAGGGCCGCCTTCAGGCGACATCTCCGCGTAAAGATCGAAGAGGGTCTCTAGTCGTTCAAGATCCGTGGTGAAGCGTCGCCGTGGAGCGAATGCAGACTCAACGGCGACGTCTAGCTTTTTATGTGCTTTCGAAACATCATCAGGCATGAAGTCGGGCTGGTAGAGTACTGACAGTGGCGTAGACGCGTGATTCGCCCGAGCTTGCAGCAACCCATCACCCGCCTTCTGAATGGCCTCGATTTTCCGCGTCTCGGTCTTTGGAAACGGAAAGCTCGTGTATACGAGCTGCGAAAAGCGGAGGCGCGATTCGAGAGCCCCTCCGATATTTCGCAACCAAACAATAAACATGCGAGACGAAAGCAAGCCAAAGAGTATTCCGTCGGGGTCATTCGCCGTAAACAGCTGATTAGACGCAATGACAGACGGCTCAAGATGTCCAACGGTAAACCAGAGCCGGTTCTCAGAGACGAGACTCGGAACTGCTAGGTACTTTGTGGTCGGCTGCGGGACACGAAAGAACCGATATGGGCGGTCCGCATACTTGCGCGTGTCTGCAGCACTTGAGGCGAGACGAAACTTGCGAACGCTCGCGACACGAGTCTTTATGAAAGATGATCGCGATGCCTCGGTGAGATCACCTTCTTCAATCCACAGGCACCAGCGCTTCTTGCCGTCCAGCAACTCGTCCGTGCCGATGTACTCACGCACATACTTCATGGCAATTGGGTCGCCGTTGGGCAGGTCCTTTTGGGTAAGAACTAAAAAGCCGCCATCCGCTGGTTTGTTGCCGTAACTTACGTGCGGGATATGGTGGCCGATGGGTTCGCGCCATGCGCGAACTAGCAGATTGCCCCGAGGCAATAGGTAAGGATTGATCTGCGCAACCCTTCGCTCAACCGGATCTCCATCCGCTTTCTCGTATTCCCATAGCCGCTTTGGTCGATCCGAAGGTCCGATGCTGAAGACTATGATCACAACATGGACGGCGGCTCTCCCCGAGGCTTCGTTGCGCCACTTGAATGTACGATGAGCCGCCTCGATTTCTACCCCCATGCTGAGCATCGGCCCCCAGATTCTGGCAACCTGCTCCCCCTGCGTAATCGAATTCGTTGACACGAAAGCACTGCGCGGCTTGTTCTTTCCCGCTTTCATGTAAGCAGCGGCCTTCCAATGCCATCCGCTGACATAGTCAAGCCAACGTGCATAGTGCTCACCCCACACGAACCGAAGATCTTCGGTTTGCTGAGGCGTTCGATTCGCTTGTCCGAGAAAGGGGGGGTTGCCGAAGATGTAGGATGCTTTGTCCGCGGGAAGTAGTTCGCTCCAGTTCGTGCGGAGTGCGTTTGCGACCGCAATATGAGGCGACGCGGGGATCGGGAATCGAGCATAGTGCTGCCCAAACTCGCGAGACACCTCCCGATTGCAGAGGTGATCCATCAGGTACAGTGCTGTGCGGGCAATCTTTGCGGGGAACTCTTCAATCTCGATACCATAAAACTGATCAACTCGGACACGGCATTCGATCGTGATGTCGATCAGTTGCTGGGCTGCTTTTCCTTCTCGTGTGCGAAGACGTCGCAACGCCTCGGTTTCGAGCCCGCGTAGCTCGCGGTACGCGATCACAAGAAAATTTCCACAGCCACACGCGGGGTCGAGGAAAGTCAGCTTAGTAAGCCCATTCAGAAATGCGCGAAGCTTTGGCTTCGAGTCCGCCTTTTCCAGTGCCTCCTTCAAGTCGTCGAGGAAGAGCGGGCCAATAGTCTTGAGGATGTTTCCTTCCGTCGTATAGTGCGCCCCAAGTTGACGCCGCTCCGTGGCACTCATTACATTCTGGAACATCGATCCAAAGATGGCAGGAGAAATCGCAGTCCAGTTAAACCGGCATGCCTCCAGAAGTGCATCGCGCGCAGCAGCTGTGCACGTGGCAACAGGCAAGGCTTCAAAGAAGAGATCGCCATTGATATAGGTGAACTGCGCCACCTGCTCGTCAAGTTTGCGAGGGCGGTCCGCGATTGGAGTATTCAGAATCTGGAAGAGGTAAGCGAGCTGAGAGCCAAGGTCAGAACCGTCCTCTCGGGTCATTGATGCGACCCAAGTATGGAACGCTCCGCGGTTGTCCCAGACACCCGTATCATCCGCGAAAAGGCAGAATAGAATTCGAGTGAGCCACTCGCGAAGGGCGTGCTCAGGGAAACCGTTGCCTCTCAGTTCGACATGGAGTACTCGCATCTTCTCAGTAGCTGCGAGATTGGCGTCTTCCTCACTATCGAATTTCTGGTTCGGATCCGGATGACCGGCAAGCCACCAGAAAAGCTCGAGATTATCGGCAAGGTCGGGGAGTGCGAATTGCCCCTTCTTTCGTGATCGAAGGTCCTCCCAGGCAAATCGCTTGAAGTCGCAGGTGACGAGGAGCCAAGGATGCTCGGCCTTCCGAAGGTTTGGCAGGTAGTCGTAGAGTTGCTTCATTGCCTTTCCCAAGTCCTCGCCTGCGGACTTGTGCTCTACTGCCATTTGCCCAGGATAGAGGAGGTCCATCCAGCCATGCCGTCCCGTTGTTGTTCGCTGTGCAAGACGCTCGAACACCGCGACCTGCACACGGTCGAGACCGAAAATGGCAAAAAATTCATTCCAGAATGTCTGCCGTTCGCCCTGCTCGCTTGAAGCCGAGGCAAATCGCAGAGAAAAGGCTCGGGCGCGGTTGCGAAGTTCAGATCGACTGAGATCGGCGGTGGGCATGGATGTCCTCGTGACGTGCACGCTCTACCATAGATGAAATGGAAATAGAACAGCGCCTTTGCTCGAATTGCGGATCTCTACTCCTTGACGTGTTTTGTATTGATTGGCCAGTCACGACATTTCGAACGATGATCACGAAGCGGTTCGTGCCTTGACCCACACAAGAAAAGCGTGTGAATCTCTCCGACAGCGGTTTCAGCGTTGGCTGATATCCTGGCTTTCACTCTGCCAACTCATTCGTTCCGCCGATGATGGCTCCACCTAACATCTCATTCACCCGCACCCCGCTGCCGACCCGCCCTGGGATCATTCGCCCTGCCAACAACCATCCCCATCCCCATCCCCATCGCCCTCCCCGCCCCTTCCATCCGCCGCCGCCTCGACCCTCTCACCCGCTGCCCGCTGCCCGCTCGCCCACGTCTCCCTACCAGCTACGCCCGCCGCCCACCTTCCGTCAACGTCGCTGCTGCGCCCATCACTTTCCCCTTCCGCCGATCTCTTCCCCTCCCCTACGCTCGACCCGGTGCGTCTGCGCCCTGGTCATCACTCCAGCGCCGCGCCCACCCGGAGGGACCCCATATGCCAGTGACCATTCCCGCGAACATCGCTGATGTGACCGACCTCGCTGCGCTCAGCGCGGCGCTCGGGCCCGCGACCGAGGCCGAGGCCCGCGCCCTCGCGCCATCGAAGTCCGACGCGGCCCTCATCAAGCTCGGCAACACCGTCGCCACGCCGCGCATCGACGCCGACGCGCTCCGCCTCCTTCGCAGCGCGGCCTCGTTCTTCGCGACGGCGCCGGCTGCCTCTCGCGCGCGGGTCAACCTCTCCCCGGATTTCATCCGCGTCGCGGCGTGGTCGGCCCTCCAGGGCCACGAGGCCTGGACCGCCATCGCCACCCGCACCGCCGCGGCCGGGACCACCGACGCGACGCGCGCCACGCAGTCCATGGAGAGGCTCGCCCACGCCCGCGCGCTGCGCGACCAGCTCGCCGAGGTCGTCGCCCAGGTCGGCGGAACCTCCGCCTGGCAGGTGAAGGTCACCGCCGCCGTGCGCCCCGGCGCCACCGGGATGCCCGAGGCGCGCGCCGACGTCGCCCTCGCCGCCCTCGCCGCCCTCGGCCGCACGCTGCTCGCCAGCAAGAGCCCCGACGTCCGCCAGCGCGCGGCCCTCTACGCGCTCGGTCCCGCGCAGCTCGACGAGGCCGAGAAGGTGGCCGCCGCCACCGCCGCCGTCGCGGGCCGCGCGAAGAGCCCCCGGAGCGTCGCGAAGCGCGCCACCGTCGACCGCTGGGACGGCCTCAACCTCACGATCCTGGAGCGCGTGACGCGGGCCTTCGGGCGGGCGAGCGCCGTCGACGCGACCATCCCGGCGCTGGACTTCGTGTCGCTGCGCTCTCGCACCAACGCCAAGGGCAAGGGCGACCCCGCGGCCCCGGCAGCCCCGACCCCTTCCCCCGGCAAGAAGCCGACGACCTCCGGCAACGGCCTCGCGCCCTCCGGCAACGACGCCTGAACCCCCGGCAACGACGCCCGGACCCCCGGCAACGACGCCTGAACCCCCGGCGGAACCCTCGCGGAGCCCCGATGAGGGCCTCCCGAGCTCCGATGAAGGCCTCCGGAGCCCCGATGAGGGCCTCTGGAGCCCCGATGAGGGCCTCCGGAGGCGCACGTCTCCTCCGCCTGCCAACCCCACCGTCGCCCCCGAAGGCGCACGTCTCCTCCGCCTGCCAACCCCACCGTCGCCCCCGAAGGCGTTGACCGTTGATCGTCCGCCGCGCCCGTTGGCCCGGGGTTCACCGGTGGCCGATGGTCCCGGTCCAAGCGGTTCACCCCGGTCTACCAAAGGCCCACGTGATGTGCATCAACGCGCGGGCTCGATTGGCAGCCCCAGGATGCTGGCGAGAGTGCCGGGAATTCCCGCCAGTTTGATCAAGCCGATGGCCTGCGTTCGTGCGTTCTGTGACCAGACCTGACTCCAGGTTCTTCGGCGGTGTGATCGAGGGCATGGCTGCTTCGGAGGCACGGCTGCACCGGGCACGGGAGAGAGCTCGACGCGATGA
>JAUSAZ010000062.1 GCA_030652255.1 Myxococcales bacterium
CTCACCCCGGGCAATAACAAGGGACGCCCCGGACATTGTCCGGGGCTTTGCCGGACCGGAACTCGCTCGACCTTCCGGAAGGTGCAGGCGACGAGCAACAGATTGCAGGGAATCGGCGTCCCTGTTCGACAGCCCCGGACCCCGTCCGGGGCGTCCCTTGTTATTGCCCGGGGTGAGGGCCAACGCCCGAACCCCGGCGACGCGCGACGGCTTGCACCGGCGCGAAGTGACTGGAAACAAGCCGTTCCGGGAGATGTGTCCCGCAGTGAACCATTCATGGAGAGGGGCATCGCGGCATCGGGGTGAGGTCTGCCTCACCCGAGCTCCCCCAGCGCGACGGCGTCGTCGCTCGGCAGCAGGGGTTCGCCCCGGTGCCGCGCCCGCGCCGCGATGAAGGCCGCGCCCAGGAAGAAGATCTGCGCGGAGTAGTAGGTCCAGAGCATGAGCAGCACGACGCTGCCGGCGGCGCCGAAGGTCGAGCCGAGCGACTTGCGCCCCAGCCACGCGGCCACGGCCATGCGCCCGACGGCGAAGAGCGCGGAGGTCACCAGCGCCCCCTCCGCGGCCTGGCGCCAGCGGATGTGCACCGACGGCAGCACCCGGAAGATCAGCCCGAAGAGCACCGTCACCACCGCGAAGGACAGCACGTGGTCGAACACCCGCCAGTGCAGCCGCGCGCCCACGCCGAAGAGCTCGCCCGTCGCCACGATGGCCGTGCGCAGCGCCACCGAGGCCAGCAGCCCGACGCTGCACACCAGCACCAGGCCGAAGGACACCAGCCGCCGCCGCGCCTGCTTCATCGCGTTGCGCCGGAGCACGGTCTCGTGCCGCAGGCGCACGCCCCACAGGTGGTCGAGCGCCCGCTGGAGGTGGCTGAAGAGCCGCGTCGCGCCCCACGCGATGACCACCACGCTCAGCGCCGTCACCTCCGAGCCCGAGTGGCTCGCGTGCACGTTGTCGAGCATCGAGCCCAGCGCCCGCGCGGCGTCGCCGCCCACCCACAGCCGAACGCCCCGCAGCAGCTCATCCTGCGCCCGCGCCTCGCCCGTGAGCGCCCCCGCCAGCACCAGCGCGATCAGGAACATCGGCGCCACGCTCACCAGCGCGAAGAACGCCGTCGCCCCCGCGAGCATGCGCCCGTCGTTGCGCGTGAAGGTGCGCACCGTGTCCGCGAGCAGGGCCTTCATGCGCCCGCGGGGACCACCAGCCGCAGCGCCCGCGGGAGCACCTCGATGCGCGCCTGCGCCGTCGCGGGGAACTCCTCGCCGTCGATCTGCGCCGCCAGCGGGAGCGCGCCCGGCCGTGTATCGAAGCGCAGCGTGATGCTCCGCGCCCGCACCCCGCGGCTGTGCGTGACCCCGACCTCCTCCAGCGCCGTCGAGAGCGCGCCGGTGGTCTCCAGGTGCACCATCCCCTTGGAGAGCCAGTCCATCCGCCCCGCGAAGGGCACCACCTCGAAGAGCCCGTCGTCGTGCCGCGACGTCGGATCGAAGACCCACATCCCGCCGTAGACCCGCGTGCCCTTCACCACGAGGTCGGTGAGCTCCTCCCAGCGCTGCACCCCGCCCTCGGTGCTCACCTCCGCGGTGAAGCAGTCGTCCTCGATGTACGACTCCGCGAAGGTGCGCAGCAGCGCCCCGGCGTACACCAGGTGGTCGCGGAACACCTCGCGCACCACGGGCATCTGCTCGATGGCGCGGCGGTCCTCGTTGCGCAGGGCGAGCACCCGGGGGCTCAGGCCCCAGCCCGCGCTGTCGAAGAAGAGGGCCTCCTCGACCACCGCGCCCGCCGCGTCGAGCGCCGTCAGCCGGCCCGCGTCGAGCCGCGTCTCGTAGCCCGCCGCGAGCACCGCCACGTTGCGCGCGAGCTCCGCGGGATCGCTCGACAGCCCGAAGCTCTTGCCCTGGTCGTTGGCCGTGCCCGTCGGGAGCATCCCGAGCGCGATGTGCTCCGCGCGCCCGGCGGCGTAGAGACCCCGCGCGACCTCCGAGAAGGTCCCGTCGCCGCCCATCGCCACGACCATCGACCACTCGCCCCGGGAGAGCGCGTCGCGCACGGCGCCGATGGTGCCCCCGCCGGGCAGCGTCGGGAGCAGCGTGTGCGAGAGCCCCGCCCCGTCGAGGAGCGCCCGCGCGCTGGCGATGCGCTCGGCGTTGCGGCCGCTCTGCGCGGTGGGGTTGGCGACCAGCAGGACCCGCGGCGTGGTGGACATCGCCCGCATGGTACCGCCACCCGCCGACCGACCGCGATCTACAGCCCGAACACCACCCGGTGAAGCACCAGCGGGAGCATGCCCGAGCGGATCACCACGCCCGTCCCGTCGGTGCCGAGGAAGGTCACCGAGCCCCGCTCGGCGCGGTAGGCCACCGGCAGCCCGATGGCCACCGCGTCGGCCCCGCCGACCACCTCCGCCGCCTCGCCGGTCACCGCCACGTGGCCCGTCACCGTGAGCAGCCCCGTGGCCTCGGCCATCGGCCACGTCCCGGGGGAACTCCCCTCGCCGTCGAGCACCACCACCACGCCGCCCGCGCGCACGAAGCCCACCGCCGGGCCCGCGATGCGCACCGCGAGCGCCTCGACGGCGGCGGCGGTCGCGTCCGGCTGGTGATGGATCAGCACGATGTCCGTCGCGTCGACGGAGAAGGCCGCGACCAGCTCGTCGGGCGTGGCGAGCACCGCCTCGCGCCACGCGCGCAGCCCCGCCACCCGGCGGATCGCCTCGCGCACGTTCGTCACGCTCGAGGGCCGCGCGCCCAGGGTGCAGGTCGCCACCCTCGGCGCCGAGGCGGCGCCCAGGAAGACCGCGTTGCCCACCACGCGGTCCTGGTCGGGGCGGGTGGTGTCGTAGTCGTGGCCGATGAGCACGAGGTGCCCGGCGCGCGCGTCGCGGCAGCGCCCGCCGTTGCAGATGCCCGTGGAGCACACCACGCCGCAGCCGCCGCAGTTCTGCGGGTCGGTCAGCGGGTCGAGGCAGACGCCGTCGCAGAGCAGCAACGGGGGTGAGCACCGCGCGCTGCACACGCCCGACGCGCAGAACTCACCCGCCGCGCAGGCCCGCCCGCAGGCGCCGCAGTGCGATCGGCTCGACGCCGTGTCCACGCAGGCGCCCGCGCAGAGGGTCTGCGGGGGAGTGCAGCCGCTGTCGGTCACGGGCGCGTCCGTCGGTGTAGCGTCCGTGCGCGCAGCGTCCGTGGGACCGCCGTCGAGGACCGATCCATCCATCGGACCGCCGTCCATCGGAAGCACATCACCCGGGGGGGCCACGTCGGTCACGGCGTCGGTCACGTCGGGGCGGCCGTCGCCCAGGTCGGTCAGCGCGTCGGTCGCCGCGTCGGTCAGCGCGTCGCCCACGTCGGGGCGGTCGTCGCCCACGTCCGGGCGGTCGTCGGCGGCGTCGAGAGCGGCCCCGGCGTCGCAGGCCCCGGGCGACGGGACCCAGCCCCCGGCGCAGCGACCGCCGAGCAGCGGGTCGCAGCCGGCGAGGGCCGCGAGGGCCACGAGGATGAGTGCAGATCGCTTCATGGCGGGGGCTCCGGGATGCGCCGCGAGCGCCCTTCGGCGTCGAGGTGCACCCACCCGCCGATGCCCTGCGCGTCGCCGACGGAGCCGACGCCCGAGACCACGATCTCGACGCGGCGGTTGGCGGCAAGGTCGTCGGGGGAGGTCCCGTGCGAGCGGGGCACGCGCCGGCCGAAGCCGAGGGGTCGAAGGCGCGCCAACGAGATGCCGCGGGTGGCGAGCTCGCGCTGCACCGCGAGGGCGCGCATGAAGGACAGGGTGAAGTTGTAGCGGTCGTCGCCGCGCTGGTCGGCGTGGCCCTCGATGATCACCACCCGCCGCGCCGGCAGGTCGCGGACGATCGACTCGATGGCCGCGAGCACCGGGCGGGAGCGGTCGCGGATGCGGTACGAGTCGGTGTCGAAGAAGACCGCCTCGCTCACGACGATGCGGCCCTCGCGCACCTCGACGACCCCTTCGTCGGGGCAGCCGTCGTGGTCGTCGACGCCGTTCACCACCTCGGCGACGTCGGGGCACTGGTCTTCGGGGTCGACGATGCCGTCGCGGTCGTTGTCGGCGTCGGGGCAGCCGTCGTCGTCCTCGAAGCCGTCGCGGTCTTCGGGGACCTCGGGGCAGCGGTCGACGGCGTCGCGCACGCGGTCGTCGTCGCGGTCGCCTTCGGGGCAGCCGTCGCCGTCGACGTCGGGCAGCGAGGGGCCGACGATGGTCGCGCACTCAGGTCGCGGGGGTGGCGGTGGCGGTGGCGGTGGCGGGGGTGGCGGCGGAGGAGGTGGCGGTCGATCGGGGTTGAGGGTGAGCCCGACGCCGAAGAGCACGAGGTGCGCGTCGCCAGGGAAGGCCATGGGGTCGGTCTGCGGGAGCCAGGTCCAGCCCACCCACGGGCCGAGGTCTACGGGCCCCGCCGCGAAGGACCAGCCCGCCCGCGCACGCATCATCGGCGCGGCGACGCTGCCGGTGCGGGCGACGCCGCCGTCGACCTCGACGAAGAGCTGCTCGGCGCCGGTGCTGCTGCGCCCGAGGGGACGGATGCGCAGGCCCAGGTCGATCCACCCGAGGCCGCCGGTGGAGAGCGCGGGGATGTCCGTCGAGGGCTGGCCCTGGGAGCGCGCCGCGAGGCCCGCCCAGCCGACGCTGGCGGTCACTCCGAGCGGGGGTAGCGCCGCCCACTCGACGCCCAGCGCGAGGCCGCCGCCGAGGCCGTAGCGGTCGGCCTGCCAGCCGGTGACGGGGATCGCCCCGAAGGCGTCGAGGTGCAGCCGCACCTGCGCATCGGCAGCGGTCGGCAGCGAGAGCAGCGCCCCGAGGAGGAGCCCGGCGAGCCCGCCGCCCCGCGACGGGACCCTCTCCGCGCGCCTCGCTCCCTGTAACCGACCAGACATTGCGGCTTCCATAGCCGGGTGCGGGGGATCTGACCAACCTTCCGGCATCCATCTCCCAATGGTGCCGATGAGCCCGTCGCCGCGCCCTGAAGGACGCGGCGACGGGCGCGGTGGCTAACCTGGCGATGGCTTCCAGCATCAGCCGACCAGGTCGGGCTCGTCGCCGGTGAGCCGCATCGTGCGCCACGCGCCGCGCGCGAAGCGCCACGCCAGCAGCCCCGCCAGCGCGGCGATGTAGAACACCACCCAGGAGAGCGCCGCCACCGGGCCGCCGCCCCAGCGCGCCGTGAGCACGGTCACCGGCACGAACACCCCCCACGAGACGGCGATGCGCACCCGCATGGGCCACGCGGTGTCGCCCGCGGCCCGCAGCGCCTCGCTGATCACCATCGCCGTCGCGTCGAAGAGCTGCCACGCCACGGCGACCCACAGCAGCGGCACGGCCACGGCGAGGAAGGCCGTGCGCTCGGCGAGGCTGCCCGGCGAGAAGGGCGCGAGCAGGACGCGCGGGGCGAGCGCGTAGCCGACGCCGACGAGGCCCATCCACCCGGCGGCGACCAGGAGGGTGCGGCGGACGAGGGCGCGCACGGCGTCGTGGGCACCGGCGCCGATGGCCTGGCCGACGTGGATGGCCCCGGCGTTGGCGAGCCCGAAGGCGGGCATGAAGGCGATGGAGTTGAGCTGGAGCACCGCCATCAGGGCCGCGAGGGCGGCGGTGCCCATGCCCGCGAAGACCACGTCGATGAAGAACAGGAAGGCCCCGAACTCCAGGAACCAGTTGACCCCGTTGGGCAGGCCGAAGCGCAGCACGCGGCGGAACTCGTCCCAGCGCCAGCCGGGCGCAGGCTCGCCGCGGCCGTCGCGCGCGAACACCACGGCGACGTAGGCGAAGCCCGCCGCGGTCGCCACGATGGACGCGATCGCCGCGCCCCGCACGCCCATCGCAGGGACGGGCCCCGCGCCGTGGATGAGCAGCCACGCGAGCGGCACGTTGAGGGCCATCACCAGCACGCTCGACGCGAGCCCGACGCGGGTGTTGCCCTGGCCGCCGAACCAGTTGGCGATGGCCTCGATGCCCACCGCGAGCCCGACGCCCACGAGCCGCAGGGCGATGTAGTCGCCCATGAGGGCGCGCACCGCGGGGGTGTAGTCGGCCCGCGCGAGCAGCCACGGGACGGCCGGGATGAGGGCCAGCGCGACGAGCTCGGCCAGGGCCGCGATGCCCAGGCCGTACCAGCCGTAGCGGCGGAGGCGCGCGCGGTCGGAGCGCCCCGAGAGCTGCGCCGCGAAGCTCTGCACGATGAACGCCACCCCCAGCGGGAGCATGAACACCGCGAGCGTGTTGAGGGCGCCGTTGCCCGTGGCCGCGAGCGCGTCGGGCCCGAGCGGCGCCACCAGCACCGCGTCGGTGAAGCCGACGACGGACTGCGCCGCGCGCCCGAGGATCATCGGCCACGCGAGCGCGAAGAGGTCCCGCACGGAGGGCGGTCGCCAGGGGTGGGTGTCCATGGTGGAGGGCGCGCACCATAGCCGAGCCGCGGGGCGGGCGCCTTGACCCGTCCGCCGGGCGATCCCACGCTGACCGGCCTGTGAGCACCCTTCCACCGACGATGTACTTCGCCGCCCTCAGCGGCCTCGCGTGGCTCGCCGTGCTCCTCCTCGCGCGGGCTCTGCGCGGCGGCCCCTACGCCACCTTCCTCGCGGTGCTGCTCGGCATCCACACGCTCTCCTCGCTGGCGGTCTTCTCCCACGCGGGCGTCGCGTGGCCGCTGCTCGCGTACTTCCAGGCCGCGGTGTTCGTGCACTTCGCGCTGCTCATCCGCCCGAGCCTGCGCGGCCCGCTCTACCGCGCGGCGGTCAGCGTCCCGGGGTCGTGGTTCGTGGCGGTGGTGTTCCTGTCGGTGCCCTGGGGCATCGCGCGGGCGCTGGGCTTCCACCCGTGGGGCGCGTGGCTGCCCTTCGCGCTCGCCACCGCCGGGCTCGTCGACTCGCTCTGGGCCTCCGAAGACGAGCGCCACGTCTGGCTCGACGGCGCCGTCGTCCCCTCGCTGCGCCGCCACGAGTCCCGCGGCGACCACGACCCGCGCCCGCTGCGCATCGTGCAGATCACCGACCCCCACATCGGGGCCTTCATGTCCGTCGCCGGGCTCCAGGCCATCTGCGCCCGCGCCGTCGCGCGCGACCCCGACCTCGTGCTGCTCACCGGCGACCTGCTGACCATGGAGTCGCAGCGCGACCCGGCCTGGCTCGCCGCCGCGCTCGCGCCGCTCAAGGCCATCGAGGGCCGCTGCTACGCCTGCCTGGGCAACCACGACCACGAGGCCCTCGCCACCGTGGAGACGGCCCTCGCGCTCAACGGCATCAAGCTGCTCGTCGACGACATGGCCGTGGCCGAGACCGCCGCGGGGCCCGTGGAGATCCTCGGCTTCGACTTCGTGTGGGGCGACCGGGCGGGGCACCTGCGGCGGGTGACCGAGCGCTTCCCGCGCAGCGAGGCGATGCCGCGCGTGGCGATGCTCCACGACCCGGGGGCCTTCCATCACCTGCCCGACGGCAGCGCCGACCTCGTGCTGTCGGGTCACACCCACGGCGGCCAGCTCGGGCTGCTGCGCCTGGGCCTGCGCGGCACCGTGGTGTCGGCGCTCTCGCAGGTGCCCGACCACGGGCAGTGGGCGCTCGGCACCACGCGGCTGTACGTGCACCGCGGCACCGGGCACTACGGCTTCCCGCTGCGCATCGGGGTGCCCGCCGAGCGCAGCCTGCTCAACGTCCACGGGCTCTGGCGGGCGACGGCGTCGTAGCGGGCGCCCTCGGGCGGGGGCGGCGATTGGCCTTGACCCGTCGGCGCCGCGGGGACTGATCATCGCCGCCGATGACCCCGGTGAACGACCCGCCCGCGCCCACGACCGGCGAGCGCCTGGCGCCGTGGCTGGTCGGCCTCGTGCTCGCCGCCCCGGTGCTCTGGGTCGCGAGCCCGCCCATGTGCGACTTCCCCCAGTACGAGCTCATGGTCGCGCTCCTGCAGCGCTACGGCGACCCCGTCTACGCCCCGCGCGAGCTCTACGCCCTGAGCCTGGCCAACTCCAACCAGGGCTTCTTCGCGCTCGCGCTTCCGCTCGCCTTTCTCACGTCGGCGCGCACGGCCTGCAAGCTCATCATCGCGCTCTCCATCGCGGGCTTCCCCGTCGCCGCGGCGCGGCTCGCGGCGCACCTCGGGCGCACCCGCTGGGGCGCTCTGCTGGTCGCGCCCTTCGCGCTCGGGCTGATGTTCCGCTGGGGGCTGATCGCCAACCTCCTGGGGCTCGTGCTGTTCCTGCTGGCGGTGCCGTCCTTCGACCGCTTCGCCGCCGCGCCCTCCCGGCGCGAGGGCCTGCGGGCCGCGCTCTGGGCCCTCGCCTTCGCGGCGGTGCACAACTCCGCGCCCTTCGTCCTCGGCTGCGTCGCGCTCGCGGCCGCCATCGCGGCGCGCCCGTCCCCCCGCGGGATGCTCGTGCGGCTCCTCCCGCTGGTGCCCGCGACCGCGCTCGTGGGCGCGCAATTCCTCCTGTACCGCACCCACGTCACGTCTGCGTTTCGCTCCATCACCGCCCTGCACCACGGCTGGCGCGAGAAGGTCCTGTACCTCCCGCTCAACCTCTACGGCCCCATCGACCCGTCGCTGGCGCTCACCCTCCTCGGGCTCTTCGCGCTCGGCGTCGCGACGCTCACCTGGGGCGTCGCGCCCTCCGCCAGCGCCGACCCCTCGGAGACCCCGCTGCGCCGTCACCGCTTCCTGCTCGCGGCCGCGCTGCTCGCGCTCCAGTACGCCGTGTGGCCCTACGGCATCGCGGGCACCGGCTGGCTCTATGTGCGCTTCCTCGTCCCCGCGCTCACCCTCGTCGCGATCGCGGCGCCCCCGGCCGGCGCCCTGGTCCGCGCCCGCCTGGTGGTGGTCCTCGCCGCGCTCGCCGGAGCGCCCCTCATGCTGCTGGCCGTCGCGCCCGCGTTCGAGTCCGCGCACCAGGGATACACCTCGCTCGACCGCCTGCTCCCGCTGGTCGCGCCGGGCTCCACGCTCGTCGGGCTCAACTTCACCGAACCGCCCGGGTCGCTCGCGATCTTCAACCACGCGCACGCCCACGCGGTGGCGACGCGCGGCGGACGCAGCCACGACCAGTTCTCGGAGATGCCCCACATGCCGGTGCGGTTTCGCGAGGGGCGCTCGTGGGAGACCACCCTCGGCCGGGTGTTCCGACCGACCGACCTGGTGCCCGAGGTCGACGCCCGGAGGTTCCGCTACCTGCTCGCCCGGGTGCCCTCGCCGGACATGGTCCCCGCGCTGACCGCCGCGCTCTCCAGCGCCGCGCGCCCGGTGGCCACCTCCGGGGGGTGGACCCTCTACGAGTCGCGGCTCCCCGCGGCCTCGCCCATGGCGCCCGACGCCCCGCTGCCCCGCGCACACCCGCCCACCCTGGGCCGTCGGCTCATGGTGCGCTGACCCGCCGCGGGGCGCGACGGTCCGCGCTCGAGTCCGTAGACAACGCCCCCGTCGGCTGGCACGGATGGAGTCCGTGGCTGCGAAGCACCTCGATGCCATGGTCGTCCGGGACAGCGTCCCCCGTCGCAGCGTGCTGCAGTGCGCGGCCCTCGCCCTCGCCGGCTGCCGAGGCACCCCCGGGGCGCTGCCTTCCCGCTGGGGCGCCGCGGGCCTCGGTCGTCCGCGGGCGCTCGCCGCGGCGGCGGGGCACGTCTTCGTGCTCGACGACTCACCCGAGGGCTTCGCGGGCGCGGTCGTCTTCCGGGTCCCCCTCACCGGCGGGCTCGCGCGGGCGGCGGTGCACGAACCCCGCGGCATCATCGGCGCGGCGGCGTGTCCTGCGGGGCTCGTCTGGGCCGTGCGGCGCGAGGGCCTGCTGCGCGCGATGTCGCACGACCGGGGCGCCACCCCACGCACCCTCGCGACCCGGCAGCAGGGCTTCGCGTCCGCCATGGCCACCGACGGCCGGGAGGTGTTCTGCTCCACCCTCGATGGTCCGCTGATGGCCGTCCCCCTCGGGGGAGGGCCCGGGCGCGCGCTCTTCCCCGCGGCCGTGTACGTCCTCGCGCTCGGCCCCGGCGCGCTGGTGTTCTTCGCCGACGGGGCGCTGCGGTCGGTGCCGCACGGCGACGGGGTGGCGACGGTGCTCGCGCCCGCGCGGGACGTCGCCGCGATCGTGGTGCGCGGCCCCTACGTCTACTGGACCGAGCACGCGCAGCCGCGCGGAACCCTCACCGGCGCCCTCCGCCGGGTCGCCCTCGCGGGGGGCGCGGTCGAGACCCTGGTCGAGCGCATCCACGACCCCGACACGCTGGCCGTCGGCGACGAGCGCGCCTGGTACGCCGGGACGCACTTCGTCCCCGAGGCGCGGGTGCGCGTCCACGCCGTCGGGAGCGTAGGCCTCGCCGACCGCCGCCATCGCTACAGCGAGTCGTCGGTGACGGTCACCGACCTGCTCTGCGAGGGCGCGTCGCTCTACCTGACGGGCACGGCGGGCGGCAAGGTCGGCGGCGTCGTGCGGAGGCAGCCGGCGTGAGGGCGGCGCGCGCGATCCTGGGCGCGGTGCTGCTCGCCGGGTGCGGCCCGCGCACGGTGACCGACGCCCGCTGGACCTTCGAGTGGGACGTCGGCGGCGCCGTCGTGCCCGACACCTGGACCGACCGCGGATCGTCCTGCGCCCGCAGCGCCGCCGATGAGGAGAACACCCTGGCGCTCCTGCACAAGAGCCACCTCGCGGCGTGCAATGCCCACTGCCGCTCTGCGCCCGCGGCGCAGTGGAGTCCCTGCTGGGTCGGCTGCGAGGCGACGGTCACGCTCCGCGACCGACGCTGCGTCGAGCGCAAGCGTACGGTGACGACGCCGTTCTGGATCCCTCTGCACTGACGACGGAGTACCGCGGGGCAGGCGGTCAGCGGCGGGGGCAGATCACGTGGGCCAGCTCGCAGGCCTCGAAGCTCGGGTAGCTGTCGCCGCAGTCGGCGCCCGCGCAGGAGCACCCGCCGACGGCCACGCAGCGGTTGCTCTGCCAGTAGATGCCCAGCAGGCGATCGCAGAGCCCCTGACCCGTCGCGTCCTGCGCGGCGCAGCCCGGCAGCGACGCGTCGACCCGCGCGGGGCCGCCGTCCACGACGATGGGGCCGCCGTCGACGCCGCAGGCCGGGTTGGTCTGGCAGGAGACGCCACCCCGCGGGTCGCACCGGCAGGCGGTGCAGCGGTCGACGAGGCAGACCTCGCCCACCCGGCAGGTCACGCCGCGGATCGTGCAGGTGCGCGGCCCCGCATCGACGGGCGGGGGCATGACGCCGCCGTCGACGCACGGGGTCATCGCGCACTGCAGGCCGCGGCTGGTGCAGCGGCACTGGATGCACCGCTCGGGGAGCGAGCAGATCTCGCCGAGCGCGCAGGTGCTGCCGTCGGGGAGCACGCAGGCCGTCGGCGCGACCCCGCCGTCGAGGGGCGGGGGAGGCATCTCACAGGGACCGCGGCTCTGATAGGGGCGGTCGGGGCAGGTGGAGCTCGCCCCGAAGGTCACGCCGTCGCAGCCGCAGAAGGGCGCGACGTCCGCGGAGCAGGGGCGGCCCAGGGGGATCTGGCAGGTCCACGGAACGCCGCAGCCCTCGGGGCCGAGGCACTGCTGCCCGCGGGCGCAGTCCGACTGCCGGGTGCAGCGCCGCCCCCCGGCGTCGACGATGGGGGTCGGGCGGTCGACGGGGAAGCCCGAGTCCACCACGGGGGAGCCCGAGTCCACAGGGGAGCCCGAGTCCACGGGGGAGCCCACGTCCACGGGGGAGGCGCCCGCGTCTTCGGGCGGCGGCGGGCCGACGAGGATGGTCGAGCCGCAGCCGCCGAGCAGACCCGCGAGCGCGACGGAACAAAGCCAGCGTGAGGGGTGAAGCATGAGCATGGCTATTACCCCACCCTGTGAAGCGCGTCACCGCGGGCGATGGCGATGCGCAGCCCCTCGCCGACGCTCGATGGCCCCGATCACGAGGCGCGCGACGAGCACCCCCGGCACCACGAAGAGCAGCGCCAGCCGCAGGGCGTACAGCGCGACCGCCGCCACCAGCGCCACCAGCGCCCACGCACCCGACGGCGCCAGCAGCCGCTCGATGAGGCCCGCCCGGTCGAGCCCGCGCGCCAGCCCTTCGTGCAGCGCCACCGCCGCCGCGACCGCCAGCCCGCGCTTCGCCCACGGGCTCACGGCGACCTCGCGGTGAGCATCGCCAGGAGGATGGCGTTGCCGATCGGGCCGCCCGCGACGAAGCCGCGGCCCTCGCCGCGCGCCACGGGCACGCCGAAGAGGGACGCCGTGCGGTAGAGGGCGACGAAGCGGTCGCGGTCGCCGAGCTGCCGCGCGGAGGCCAGCGCGAAGCCCGTCGCGGAGACCGACACCCCGAGCACCACGGGGCCGGAGTCGATGTCGCCGTGGCCCGAGCTGCCGGGCGCGTACTCCAGGACCCCGCCGAAGCCCGCCAGGGTGCGGGTGCCGGTGCGCGCCACGGCGACGCCCAGCGCGCGGGCGAGCGCCGGGTCGGCGAAGGAGAGGAAGTACGACGAGAGCGCCGTGCCCGAGCCGCGGCCCGGCGAGGTGGGCGCCCCGGTCGCGGGGTCGACCGTCTGCGTGAGGTAGCCCGTGGCGGGGTCGATCCAGCGGGCGCGGTACACCGCGGACATGCGGGAGAGCAGGGCGCGGCGGTCGACGCCGGTGAGCCGGGCGTGCTGGCCGATGGCGCCGACGACGGCCGCGAGGTCGCAGGGGTACGACTCGCCGGGGTAGGTCTCGAGGGCGCCGGAGGGGGAGCGCGCGAGGCGGCGCGCGAGCGAGTCGACGATGCGGTCGTGGAGGGCGGCGCGGGCGGTGGCGGGGTCGACCGCGCGCAGGGCCCCGAGGGCGAGGGCGACGTAGCCGAGGTAGGCGTGGCCGCGCTCGTCGTCGAGGTGATCGAGCGGAGAGGCGCCCCAGGCCTGCGTCGCGAAGGCGAAGGTCTGCGGGCGCAGGATGTGGTCGACCGCGAGGCGCAGCGGGGGAAGGTAGCGGGCGCGCTGCGCGGGGTGCGCGAGGATCACCTGCGAGAGCCCCAGCGCGGACATCTGCGAGGTGACGAGCGCCCACTCGCCGTCGAAGCGGGTCGAGCCCGTGTGGAAGGCCGCCGCGCCGGTGTCGCGGCCCACGTCGGCGGCCACGGCGCGGGCGAGCGCGCCCTGCGCGGCGTTGTCGCCCTCGAAGAGCGCGCCGGCCCCGCGGCCCGCGACGGCGCGGGGGAGCACGGCCGAGAGCGCGAGCACACACGCCGCCGTGATGGCGAGGCGAGCGCGCCGCGGGAGGGGGACTGCGGAGGCGTCGGAGGTCGTCACGGCGGTGCAGGGGGTCGATGGAGGCGATGGAAGTGAGCGCGCGTGGCAGGCGGGCACATCGTGACAGTGCTCACCACGCGCCGCACCGGGGGGTCGTCGGAGTTGCGCTGTTTCGAGGGCGCGCTCGACGGGCACGCGCGTTGCGATACGCGCCGCACGGACCGCGCTGGTCCCACAACCACTGGAGATCGAACCCATGCGTGAACGACCCCTCGCGTCCAGGATGGCGCTGCTGCTGGCCCTCTCCGCGGTGCCCCTGGCCGCCTTCTCCCAGATGCAGCCCACGCCGCCTCCGGGGCAGCCCTCGCCGATCCAGCCTCAGCCGCACCCGCCCGGCGTGCCCACCCCCCCCAACATGCCGCACCCGCCCGGGTCGCCGCACCCGCCGGGGACGCCGCTGCCGCCGACGACGCCGCCCGTGATGATGCCCGACGCGGGCGCCCGACCCTTCCCCTCCGGCTACGACGCGGGCGGCATCCGCAGGTAAGGCGCCTGCGCCCTCAGGTCGCCGCGTCGAGCCTGGGTGATCCGCGGAAGAACCTCTCCCGCTGGTCGTCCGAGAGCAGCGCGGCGGCCGACTGGGCGTGGATGGTGGTCGCCACGATCACCGACGAGCGCTCGACCCGCTCGATGGGGTTCACGTTGCGCTGGATCACCGTGTTGAGCAGCGTGTCGTCGAAGCAGTGCGTCGCGGCGATCACGACGTGCAGGCTCGCGTGCTCGAGCGGCATCGCGCCGGACTTGGTGAGCGCGTCGAGCAGGTCGAAGGCGCGGCGCCGCTCGTCCTTCTGGTCGTCCGCCTGGAGGCTCTTGCGGACGGGCTCGGCCAGCAGGGACTTCTGCGAGCGTCGGCTCCAGATCTCGCCTACGCCGAGGATGGTGGGGCGCAGCGCGCCGTCCTCGTCGAGCGCCTCGAACTTCCGGTCGAGCGCGGCGGGGATGCGGGTGTAGTCCATCGGGTCGTCGCCCTCGATGACCGTCTCGGGCGAGCCCGCCTCGGTGGGCCTCGGCGGCGTGGCCGTCGGAGGCGGCACGACAGGCGGGGCCACGGCGGCAGCGGACTGCGGCGGCAGCACGGCGGCAGCGGACTCCCTCGGCGCCGCCCGGGGCGCAGGTGCGGGCATGGGCGAGGGCATCGAGGGCGAGGGCATGGGCATGGGCATGGCCATGGGCGGCGCAGCCCCGACCATCGCGGACGGCTGCAGCGGCGGTCCCCCCCGGCCGCCCATGACGGGAGGGCCCGAGTAGGGCGCACCCGGGCCGCCGAAGGAGGCCGGCGCGCTCATCGGGGGCATCGGGGCCGGGGTGCGGTTGGCCTCCGCGAGCCGGAAGGCCTCGCGCTCGCGCGCCTCGTCGAGCTCGCGCTGCCGGGCCGCGGCGATGACCGCGTGCATCCGGGCGACGTACTCGCCCACGCGCGCCAGCTTCTCCGCGGGCTGCGCCTCCGCGGGGCCGTCGTAGGAGAGCAGGTCGCTCGGAATCTGGTGCTCCATGAAGAGCCCGAGGAGGTCCTGCGTGAGCTTGATCTCCTTGGTGAGGCTGTCCGGCGGGAGCTTCAGCAGGGCCTCCAGCTGCGGCTTGATCTGCACCACGCACACGCCGAAGAGGGTGCTCTCCAGCTGCATGGCGCGAAACGCCCTGGCGAAGCGCTGCTGCTCGGGCGACAGCGACTCGATGGCGTCGCGGAACTCCTTCGGCGTCGGGATCTGCTCGAGCATCAGCGGGATGCTGAGCACGTCCTTGTTCTGCACGATGATGCCGAAGCGGGGGGAGAAGCTGTCCGCCGAGGCGATGGTGCCCACCAGCAGCAGGAAGCTGCTGAACTGCCGCGCCGTGGCCACCAGGGAGAGCGAGAGGTCGGTGCGCCCGGAGAACTGGTGCGCCACCCAGGCGTGGAGGTAGCGCTCGCCCAGGAAGGACACCCGCGTCGAGGCGTCGAGCGCGAAGCTCATCGGGGAGGTGGCCTCGCGCCGGGTCACCAGGGTGGCGATGGGGTCGGGCATCGCGCGCCCGGTGCGGGCCTCGATGGTGATCCCCCCCTCCGGGTCGTGGTCGGGGCGGCGCACGGCGTAGGAGAAGGGCTGCGGGCGGTACTCCGGCTTGAAGAGCTTGCGGTGATGGAAGGCCATGTACTCCGCGAACTCCGCGGGCGTCACCTCCTTGCCGATGGCCGCCACGAGCTGCGCGCGCAGCATCCCCTCGATGAAGTCCACGCCCCCGGCGAAGTGCCGGCACACGTCCTGCGCGTGCAGGAGTGTCACAAGCAGCCCCGCCTCGCGCGCCGTGATCACCGAGCCGTCGTGCGGAAAGGCCACGTCGAGGCGGGCGCGCTTCTCCGCGAGGCTGCGCCGCTCCTCGTCGAGGAAGGCCGTGAGGTACCCCACCGGCAGCACCTCTCCGCCGCCGCCCTGGTCGAAGAGCGGCACCGCCGGGACGAACACCTCCGCGGCGTCGATCGCGCCGAGGTCGAGCCCGTGCTCGGTCTGCGCGGGGAACACCTCCGACCGGAAGTACGCGACCACCGAGGCGCACCACGCCTGCGCCCGCGCGAAGGCCCAGAGGGCGTCCTCGACCTCGCGGTTGCGCCGCGGCGTGTGGCAGTCGGGGCTGGCGCGGTCGATGGAGAAGGCCACCCGCCCCGCGCCGTCGAACTGGCGCAGGACCCAGGTGACGTCGAGGTCGAGCGGCGGCCGCGCTACGGTGCGCAGCCGCGGCGGCTGGTTGGTGGTGGTCTTGATCTCGATGCGCCCGGCGCGGGAGGAGAGCGCGAGGGCGTCGCGGGGGTCGGGCCCCTGGAAGGCGACGAGCTCGTAGCGCAGGTCGTAGCTCCAGAGGTACTCCGTGATCGTGGTGACGATCTTCTCCGTGCGGGTGGACTTGCCACCCAGGAACGACCGCACCTCCGTCACGTGCTCGTGCGGCCCATCGACCTTCCGCGTGACCTCGCGCACGAAGGTGCACTCCTCGTGCGCGTTGAGCCGCACGGTGACCGAGCGCGTCGCCGCCCACTCCCGGAGCTTCGCGGCGCCCGCCTCGTCGAGCCCGACGGTCTCGAGGCAGAGCATCAGCGACGCCACGGAGGCCCGCCCGAGAAACTCCGCCAGCAGGAACTTGTCGTCGTAGGAGTGCGGGACGTCCGCCGGCGACCTCGGGTCCCGGGTGCGATCGAGGACCGTGCGGACCCGCGCCAGGGCCGCGTCCATCTTCCGCCCGAACTCTGCCTCTTCGTACTGGTTCATCGCGTGTCCCCTTCCATCCCTAGCGCAGCCAGATGGCGACCGAGCCGGTGCGGCTCGTGGCCGTGGCGTCCCACCACCCGAGGTGCCAGTACGTGTGCGCGGCGCCGTCGGGGGCGCGGGGCCACGGGTAGCTCCGGGCGTTGCCGACGCCGGTGTAGTCCGACACGTAGTTGGGCCCGAGCGAGCCGTTGTAACAATTGCTCGTGTCCATCACCCCGTACGAGGTGGGGTAGGTGTCCGTCCACGACACCGACAGGGTGTTCTGGAACACGTACCGCATCGCCCCGGTCGCGCTCGGCCCGCGCAGGGTCGTGAGGATCACCGGCACGCACGCGCCCCGCTCGGGCAGCGCCACCGCGGGGTTGGCGTTGAGGAAGTTCACCGTCGCGGGCGACGGGATGGTGAACTTGCTGGCCACGTCGTAGGCCGCGGCGGGCCCGGTGAAGAAGTCCGCGTTGCTGCGCGAGAGCAGCATCTCGCGCGAGCGCCGGGCGATGGGCACCGCGGCCAGCGACGCCACGCCCCGGCGGTTGAGCCCGTCGTAGGTGCCGCCGCCGGTCGCGAGGCTGTAGAGGTTGCGCACGCCGGTGTCGCTGTTGAGCGCCGCGACGCTCCCGCGCGACGCGTAGGCCACCAGGGTCCAGCCGCCGCCGTCGGTGGTCATGTCGCAGTACACGTCGAAGGCCGCCGCCCCGCCGACGCCGTCGGGGTCGATGGCGAACACCCCGCTCGGCGCCGCGGGCAGCGTCTCGTGGATGGTGCGGCAGGTGGTCAGCGACCCGCAGCGGCCCGCGGCGCACACCCCCGACGCGCAGGCCATCCCGCAGCCGCCGCAGTGCTCCGCGCTCGTGAGCGTGCTGGCCTCGCAGCCGTTGGCCGGGTTGGCGTCGCAGTCCGCGAAGCCCGCCGCGCACGCCACGCCGCACGCGCCCGCCGCGCAGGTCGCCGTGGCGTTGGCGCCTCCCGCGCACGAGCGCCCGCACACGCCGCAGTGCGCGGCGCTGGCGCGGGTGTCGACCTCGCAGCCGTTGGCCGGGTTGGCGTCGCAGTCCGCGAAGCCCGCGGCGCAGTCCAGGCCGCAGCGGCCGAGGGCGCAGGAGGCGGTGGCGTTGGCCCCCGCGGCGCACGCCGTCCCGCACCCGCCGCAGTGGCGCGCGTCGGTGCCCGTGAACACCTCGCAGCCGTTGGCCGGGTTGCCGTCGCAGTCCGCGAAGCCCGCGTTGCAGGCGAAGCCGCAGGCCCCGGCGGCGCAGGTGCGCGCGGCGTTGGCCACCGCCGGGCAGGCGTTGCCGCAGGCGCCGCAGTCGGTGACGTCGGTGCGCGTGTCGGCGCAGGCGCCGCTGCACCGCACCTGCCCCGCCGCGCAGCCCGAGGCGCACGCCGACGCGCCGCCCGAGGTCGCGCAGAGGGGCGTCCCCCCGCTGCAGATCACCCCGCAGGCCCCGCAGCTCGCGGTGCCGTCGAGGGCGGCCTCGCAGCCGTTGCGCGCGTCGCCGTCGCAGTCCGCGAAGCCTGGGGCGCACTCCAGGCGGCACACCCCGGCGCCGCAGACGGGTCGCGCGTTGGTGCCGCCCGCGCAGTTGGTCGAGCAGGTGCCGCAGCGCGCCGGGTCGCTGGTGAGCATGGCCTCGCAGCCGTTGGCGGGGTTGTCGTCGCAGTCGCCGAAGCCCGCGGCGCAGGCGGTCGCGCAGCGCCCTGCGGCGCAGGTGGCCGTCGCGTTGGCGCCCGCGGCGCAGGCCTGCCCGCACGCGCCGCAGTGGGCGGTGGTGACGCGGGTGTCGACCTCGCAGCCGTTGGCGGGCTCGCCGTCGCAGTCGGCGAAGCCCGCGGCGCAGCGGACGGCGCAGCGCCCGAGGGTGCAGGTCGCGGTGGCGTTGGCGCCCGCCGTACAGGCGGCGCCGCAGGAGCCGCAGTGGGCGACGCTGTCGGTGACGGCGACCTCGCAGCCGTTGGCCGGATTGCCGTCGCAGTCGCCGAAGCCGGTGCTGCACGCCGCCACCACGCAGGCCCCGGCGGCGCAGCCCGCCACGCCGTTGGGGGCGGCGCAGACCCGCCCGCACCCGCCGCAGTGGCCCACGTCGAGCTGCACCCGGCGGCAGGCGTCGGCGCAGCACGCCTCGCCCGCGGGGCACGCCTGGCGGTCGTTGCAGCCGGGCACGCAGGTCGCCATCGGGCCGCACACGGTGCCGGCCGCGCACTGGTCGTCGCGGGTGCAGCCCACGCAGACGTGCCCGACGGGGTCGCAGCGGAAGGTGCCGCCGTCGGCGGCGCAGTCGGCGTCGACCGCGCAGCCCGCCTCGCAGCGGCTGGCCGGGGTGCAGTACTGGCCCGCCACGCACGACCCGCGGTTGGACGCCGTGCACGCGACGCAGGCGCCGGTGGTGGTGTCGCAGACGCGGAAGCCGAACTCGTTGCCGCCGCAGTCGAGGTTGTCGCGGCAGAGCCCGACGGGGACGTCGGCGCCGACGTCGCCCGCCTCGGCCGCGTCGGCTGGCGCGTCGGGCGCGCCCCGGTCGGAGGTCGCGTCGAGGCCCGCGTCGAGGCCCGCGTCGACGAGCTCGTCGGCGACGTCGACGCCCGAGGCGGGCACGTCGGGGCCGCCGACCACGCTGTTGTTCCCGCACGCGGGCGCGGCCAGGCCGGCGAACAGCAGACACCCCACGAGGCTGAGCGCGTTCTTCATGCGACGTCCCTCTCCTGACCGCGAACCGGCGCGGAGCCTAACGCCCCCGCGACGACGCCGTACAGGTCGGACGTCACCCGCGCGCCGCGAGCTTGGATGAGCCCGGCGCGGGACGGTCGATCAGGCGAGGTGGCCGTTGGCGAAGCAGCACGGCGGCGTGAGCGACCACTCCCGCATCGCCTCGCGCACCGGGCGATCGAGGTGGACCTTGTCGTCGACCGCGGCCACCCACTGCATCGGGATGTAGTGGCGCATGCCCTGGGCGTCCTGCTCGAGCTCGATCATCTCGTCGCCGACGAGGCGATCGACGACGGCGATCGGCGCGTCTTCCGATCCGACCACGGGCATCTGCGAACGAATCCTGTCGATGTCGATCATGGCGAAACCTCCCATCGGTTGATGATGCATCGGACGTTCCACCCGCGGCGGCCTCGCCCTCCGAGGGGAGCACCCGCCCGGTGTCTCCGCGCTCGTTAGGGGGGGGACCGCTACGCCTGCGTCGGGGGAGAGGAACCGCAAGGGTCGCAAGGGTCGCAAGGGAGAAGCGAGGGGCTGATGGAGTCAGGCGCTCGAAGCACTCACCTCGTGTCGGAGACCGGCATCGCTCTCAGGACCCTCTCGGGAGACCAAAGCAGGGAGCGCCGCCAGAACCTAAACCCCTTGCGACCCTTGCGACCCTTGCGGTTTCTTCTCCCCCGACGCAGCCGTAACGGTTCCCCCAACGAGCGCGGAGACACCTCGCGGGCGCTCCCCTCGGAGGGCGAGGCTGCTGATCGAAGGCGTGGGCAGGCGCTCGGCTCAACCCGTCACATCCCCTGCGACCAGGTACTTAGGGGACGGCCGGTTGTTGACGCGGCCGTCGTTGGACATGGCCCCGGCCGCCGCGGTAGGCCCGTTCCGATGACCGCGCGCCCGCCCGTCCGTTGCTCCCTCGCGCTGACCGCGCTCGTCGCCGCCTGCTCGGGCGCCTCGCGCCGCTCCCCGCCCGCGGCGTCGCCCGCGCGGGTCGAGGCCGCCGTCGACGCCTCGACCCCGCCGGCCGACGCCGCGTCCCCTGCGGGGCGCGCCGCGGTCGCCTTCCCTCCCTGCCGCCGCGACCTCCCGCCCGCCGCCGCGCTGCGCCTCGACGAGACCAACGCCATCCCCGAGATGCCCGCCGACCCGTCGCCCGCGCTCGCCGCGGCGTGCCGTCGCCTCACCGCCGCCACGGCCGCGCACTACCGTCGCGTGCGGCGCGGCGACGCCGACCCGGCGGACTTCCAGAGCCGCGAGCTCGGGGTGTGCCTCGCGGCGGGTCGCGGCGCGTGGGCCTTCGAGGTCACCGCGCTGCGGGTCGGTCCGATGGTCGACGAAGTGGCGCAGACCTACGAGGGCCAGTGGCGGCTCGTGTACCTCGACCCGGCGGGCCGCACGCTTCCGTCGCCCGTGAGCGGCGCCCTGACGCTGCGCGGCCAGGGGTCGCACCGCCCCGCCCGCACCTGGGTGATCGACGTCGACGGCGACGGCGTCGGCGAGCTGCGCTTCGTCTCCGAGACCGACTGGGTCGAGGAGTCGTTCACCGACGGCACCTGGGTGATGCAGGCGCGCGACGGCGCCGTGCGGCCCTTCGCGCCGCTCGCCTCGGTGTCCTGCGCGTCGCCCGCCGACGTCGACGGCGACGGCCGCGTCGACTTCCTCGTCCCCCCGCCCTACCGCATCCCCGCGCCCGGCCTGCGGGACGACCAGACCCTCACCGGGCTCTCGATGGTGCTCCACGGCCGCGCCGACCTCACCTGGGTGGCCGACGACCACGTGGCCCGCGAGTTCGTGCGCCAGCGCTGCGCGGCCACCCCCGAGGGCCCGCCCTTCTACCACCCGTCCGACACCACGCCCGACGCGACGCTCGACGACTCCATCACCCGCCTGACCTGCGCGCGCTTCCGGGGCGTCTCCGTCGAGGCGCTGGAGGGCGCGCTGCGGGCGGAGCTCGGCGCGATGGCGAGCCCCACGGCCGAGGCCGAGATGTACGGCAGCGGCACGCTCGCCGGCACGGTCGCGGCGCTGCGGCCCGAGGCTCCCTTCACCGTCGAGGCGCGCTGCCCGCCGTAGGCCCCGCCCGCCGACGTCGCCGCGCCATCAGCGCGACCGCCACGCCCACCGCGAGCGCCCACCGACCGCCCCGCGCCCCGTCGCGCCCCGGCACCGCGCAGCCGCAGCCGTCGGTCTGCGGCGCGGTGATCTCGCCCGCTCCGGCGTCGAGCGCCATCGATCCCGCATCCACCACGCCCGCGTCCACCACGCCCGCGTCCGCCGCGCCCGCATCCACGACGCCCGCGTCCACGACGCCCGCGTCCGCTGCGCCCGTGTCCGCCGGTCCCACGTCCGTCGCCCCGGTGTCCGTCGGTCCCGCGTCCGCCGGTCCCGTGTCCGTCACTCCCGTGTCCGTCACGCCAGCGTCGGCGACCCCTGCGTCCGCCGGGGTGCACTGCACCTCGTCGATCATCCCGTCGCAGTCGTCGTCGGCGCCGTTGCACGTCTCGGTCGTCGGCGCGCGGGTCACCACGTCCGTCGGGCACGCGGCCGACACGCCGTCGCACGCCTCCGCGGGGTCGCACGCCGCGATGGTCGCCGTCGCGCGGCACACCTCGCCCGCGGGACGCCGCCCGTCCGCCGGGCAGTTCACCGACTCGCCGTCGCAGGTCTCTGCCGCGTCGCAGTCCCCCGCCGCGGCGCGACACACCGCACCCCGCGCGCCCGGCCGCCACGCGGTGGGCCCGCTCGCCGCCGCGCTCGCCGCGCAGGCCTCGCAGGCGTTGGCGGGGTTGGCCTGGCCGTCGGTGAAGCACGCCCCGCCGATGCGGCAGAAGCCCTCGTCCACCAAACCGTCGCAGTCGTTGTCCGCGCCGTCGCAGGTCTCCGCTGCGCCCGGGCTGCGCTCGCTGCGCGCGTCGTCGCAGTCGACCCTCGCGCCCGTCGGCGCGCACAGCGCCGGGAAGAACCCGTCGGCGTCGCGGTCGACGCAGGCCGTCCCCGCCCCGGCGAAGCTGAGCGCGGGGACCTCCCCCGGGCCGGTCGCGAAGGCCGTCACCGACAGCGACGGGAACGACACCGCCACCGGCGGCGCCGACGCCCCGCGGCCCACGTAGAGCCGGCTCGTGCGCCCGTCGAACATCAGCCCGCAGTCGTTGGCCGCCATCGACGGGATGACGACCTCGCCCAGCACCGCGAAGGGCGCGTCGGCCCCGACGATGCGCACCGCGCCCGTCGTCGGGAAGAAGAACGCCCGCCGCCCCGCCTCGTCGACCGCCACGCCGCCGCCGGAGTTGCCCGTCGTGCGGTTGCGGTGGCCGGTGTCGGTGACCGCCCCGAAGGCCCCGCCGCTCTCGGTGATCCGCGACACGTCCACCGCGAGCACCGGGCCGCCGTCGCCGCCGGTGACGAAGAGCTGCTGCCCCCGGGTGTCGACCGCGAGCTGGTCGCCCGCCGAGGTGGCCACGGGCTCGGCCGGCAGGTCGGTGAGGGTGATCATCGCGACGACGCCGCCGTACTGCGCGCCGTCGGTGAGGCTGAGCGCGCGCAGCACGCGGGTGACCGTGTCGTAGAAGAAGAGCACCCGGCGCGGCGCGTCGACCTCGATGGCGAGCGAGCCCGACGAGGTGACCGGGATGTCCCGCGCCGCGAAGCGGGTGAGCCCGACGGGCTCGTAGGCCTGGATCGCCTGGCTGGCGGCGCAGCACGCCGAGCCGTAGATCACACCGCGCACGGGGTCGAGGGCGATGGCGCCGTTGAGGGTGCCGCGGGTGGCGGAGGCGATCACCCCGAAGGGCGCCTCGGTGTCCTGCGCGGTGAGCACGCCGTTGTGCGGCGAGCCGTGCGTGAAGGCGACGGCGTAGAAGGCCCGCGCGGGGTCGACCTGCGCGGCGGCCACGGAGGGCGCGGCCAGCGCCGCGAGGGCGAGGACGGTGCAGAGGGAAGGGTGAGGGGAGCCCGGGCGAGCGCGCTTCATGGGACCGTGAGCGTTACACGATCCCGGCGGGGCTATCGATCGTCGCGCACCAGGACGAAGTAGTGGTCGAGCGCGCGCTCGCCCTTGTACGCCGCCCCGATGCTCACGCCGTCGGTGACCCGCCGCAGGAAATCGCGCGTGCCCGCGAACACCAGCCGCTGGAGGCCCTTCTCGTTGGGCACCACCGCGGGCCACCCCTCGACGACGCCCTTGTCGGGCACCTGGAAGTAGTCGACCACCACGTCGCCGCGGGCCGTCCACACGGGGTTGTCGCGCACGGCATACGCGACGAAGTAACCCGGGCCGAACCACCGCACCGACGCGCCCTCGTTGTAGCCGAAGAGCCGCGCGGTGCCGTCGTCGGGGCGGCAGAAGCGCTTCTCGAAGGTGCGGAAGGTCTTCATCACCGGGAGGGTGTTGCGCCCGTGGTGGCGCACCTCCGCGCGGTCGCCCTTGGTCGCGGGCACGAGGTCGGCGAGGGTGATCGCCTCGGACTGCGCGGCGACGGCGTACAGGCGGCGCTGGCCCGCGCGGTCGAGCGCGAAGAGGGCCTCGCGGCGCTCGAGGAAGGGGCGGTCGGAGAACCAGTCGGCGACCTCGGCGATGCGGGTCACGCGGCGTTCGAGCAGCTCGGTCAGTTGCATGATGGCGCGCGGCGTGTCCCACCAACGGGCGGCCGCCAAAGCGGCAAGATTGGTATCAAATGAGTATCAGGGGCAGCGGAAGAGCATCGTGAGGTCGCGCACGTCGGCGTCCGAGAGGGCCTCGACAGAGAAGGGGGGCATCGTGCCCGCGTACCCGAGGAAGCTCCCGTGGCGGACCTTCTCGACCACCACCGTGCGCATGTACGCCGTGTGGTCGTCGTAGCCCGCGGGCAGCTCGTCCGCGCAGTGCTCGCGCTCGGTCTCGCCCGGCACCACCGTCACGAGCGGGCCGAGCCGCCCGGCGCCCGTCCCGAGGGCCCCGTGGCAGTTGGCGCACGCGCGGCTCCAGAGCGCGCGGCCGCGGGTGGCGTCGCCCTCGCCGAGCGGGCGCACGATGCGCGGGAAGGTCTGCGGGACGGCCGCGGTGCCCACCGTCGAGCCTGCGGGGCTGAGCGAGTCGAGCCAGGCGTAGAGGGCCTCGCCGGTGCGGCCGTCGAGGTCCGTCGGGGTGCCGCGCATGAAGAAGGTCCAGCAGCGGGCGACGGCCTCGTCGAGGTGGGCGGTCTCTCCCCCCCAGAACGACGGACGGAGCGCGGCCCCCTCGAGCGGCGCGCCCGGCAGCAGGCGGGTGCCGACCTCCGCGCCGCGCACGGCGTGGCAGGTGGTGCACGCGAAGACGTTGTAGCGCGAGCGGCTGGCGGCGGCGCTCTGCGCGAGCGCGGCGCCCTCGGCGGAGGCAGGCAGGCGAAGCTCCGTGTCGGCGCAGGCCGGGAGCGCGAGGGCGAGGGCGAGGGCGAGGGCGAGGGCGGAGAGGGTCTTCACGGGGCGCCTCCCCCAGCGAAGACGATGGCGTCGGGGAAGATGCCGACGGGGAAGGAGCGCACGGTGCGGAGGTCGTCGGGGTGCAGGGCGAGCACGGAGCCGGGCTGGCTGCGCGCGGGGTCGGTGGCGTGGCGCCCCTCGCAGACCAGGTAGTAGAGCCCGTCGGGCCCGTACGCGACCTGGTGGGGGAGGGTGCATTCCTCGGGGGTGAAGTAGCGCTGGTCGCGCACCGCGAGACCCGGTGCGGTGGAGAGCCGCGTGACGCTGTCGCGGCCCTGGGTGGGCACCACCACGGACGATCCATCGGGGCTGAAGCCCGGAAACCAGGCCTTGCCGGGCAGGCGCGCGGTGAGCCGGGCGCGGTCGATGGTGCCCGAGGCGACGTCGTAGGCGAAGAGCACGTTGTTGCCGAGCGCGCACCCGACCCACACCGAGGCGCCGTCGGGGGAGAGGGAGAGGGAGTACGGGCCGTACGAGGGGTTGGTGACGCTCGCGGGCCCGGTGCCGTTCGGGCTGATGTAGACGAGGCGCACCGTGGGGCGCGGGCCGTCGAGGGAGACCACCCCGAGCGCGTCGTCGCCGTAGCAGGCCATGAACACCGTGCGACCGTCGCGGGAGACCGCCATGCCGTGCGCGGCGACGCACACCGGCACGGTGGCGGTGCGGGTCATCGTGGCGGTGTCGATGATGATGAGGTTGGAGCGCTGGCGGTCGGGGTCGCCCACGTTGGCCTGCGCGCGCAGCAGGTCGAAGTGGGAGACGTAGGCCGTGCGGCCGTCGGGCGAGAGGGCCATGTCGCCGGGGTTGGGGTCGACGTCGGCCTGGCCCAGCAGGCGGAAGTCGCAGAGCGAGCGCTTGACGAAGACCCCGGGGGTGACCGACGAGCCGTGCTCGGCGTGCGGCCCCGCGGGGATGGCCTGCGCCGGGAACGACAGCGGGGTGTAGACCACCCCCCGCGCGACGTCGACCGCGAGGTGGTGCGGGCCGTTCTCTGCGAGGGGCCCCACCCCGACAGGGTGCGTCTCGCGCACGGCGCCCGCGGCGAGGTCGAGCACCGCGATGGAGTTCATCAGGCTGTTGGAGACGTACCCGAGGCCCCCGTCGGGGATGTCGGCGGTGGTGCACCGGGGGCCCCAGGCGCCGGCGTCGAGGCGGTCGTAGACCACGCGCTCCTCGCCGCAGCCCGCGAGCGCCGCCGCGACGGCGACGACGGAGGGGAGGGCGGCAGGGCGACGGCGGCGGGTCGGGTGCATCGTGGACACGGCTGTATCGTAGGGTGCTGGCAGGCGGCGCGGGGGTTCATGACATCGACCGCGCGGGATTGCACCCGCGGAGGTGGGCCGCGGCTGATGCTGCGACAACGTGACGCGTGCGACGCTTGACCCCGCGTGGCCTCTCGGTCGACGCTCGCGCCGTGATGGATCGACGTCGGGCCTTCGGTTGGATCGCTCTCACCGCGACGCTCGGCGTCGGGTGCTTCCCGGATGACGCGCTGCACACCGACGCGGGGGGCGACGCGGTGAGCGACCTCGGCCCGCGCGACGCGACGGTCACGGACACCGGCGTGCTCGACGCGCCGCGCTTCGACGTGGTCGAGGCGGGGCTGCCGGCGGACATGGGCGTGCCCGACGCGGGCCCCGACGACGCCGTCGACGCCTCCGACAGCGGCCCGATGATCGAGGGCCCGGCCTGCGAGATGGCGCCCGCGTCGGCGGCCTCGCGGCTGCTGCTCGACGGGCTCACGGGGGCGCGGGACTTCGCCTTCGACGGCCTCGGCGGCGTGGCCGTGGCGCAGGGCTCGACGGTGGTGGTGCGCCGCGGCAGCGACTCGACGCCGGTCACCATGGTGATGCCCGGCGAGGTGGTGGCGCTGCGCTACACCCGCACGGCGGGGCTGATGCTGGCGGTGTTCAACAACACGGGCATGGGCACCAGCAACGGGGCCATCTACCAGGTGGCGCCCGGCGCGACGACGGCGACCGTGCGGCAGGGCGGCCTGCGGCAGCCGGGCGGGCTCGCCGTGGATGCGGACAACAACGTGTGGTTCAGCGACACGGCCGCCCCGGCCGACGGTGGCACGCGCTTCGGGCTCATCTACCGGATGCCCGCCGACCCCGGCGAGGCGGCCCGGGTGGTGGTGACCGACGTGCCCAGCCCGACGCAGCTGCTCGTCGACGCGGCGGGGCGCTACCTCTTCGTGGCCCGCTCGGACACCAACACCGTCATGCGTATCGATCTGGCCCCGGCCGACGGCGGGGCCATCGGCGACGCGATGGAGTTCGTGGGCGGGTTCAGCCGCGTGTCGGGCCTCGCGCAGGACGAGTGCGGCAACGTGTACGTGGCCGACGAGATCGTCGACCGCATCTGGCGCGTCCCCATCCTCGCGGGCATCTCGGTGCGCGTGGTGACCGACGTCCGCGGCCCGCGGTCGCTGATGTTCGGCGCGGGCGCCCCCTTCGGCCCGCGCGAGCTCTACGCGCTGTCGAGCACGGATGGCACCCTGCGCGGGGCCAACGTGGTGGTGCGCGGCGTGCCCCAGGTGGTGCCCGCGCGATGATCCCCTCGCGGCGGCACGGGTGGCTCGTCGCGCTCACCGTCGCCGCGGCCGGCTGCTTCGACGAGGCCGTCCCCGTCCCCGACGCGGGCTTCACCCCGCCCGAAGACGTCGCCGCGAAGGACCTCGGCAGCGCCGACGACCACGTCCCCCCCGACGCGGGCTCCCCGGACGCCCCGAGCCTCGACCTCCCCGACCTCCCCGACCTCCCCGATGCCCCCACGGCGGAGCTCCCCGACGCGCCGCCCCCCGTTGACCTCGGCCCGCGCTGCACCACCTCCGCCGACTGCGCCGGCGGCGGCCGTTGCAGCCCCGACGGGCTCTGCGTGGCGTGCCTCCCCTCGGACGACGTATGCCCCGCCGCGCAGCACTGCGACCCGGCGAGCTTCGTGTGCGTCCCCGGGTGCCGCGCCGACGAGGGCTGCGCGGCGACCCCCCGCGCCGACGGCGGCGTGGCGCCCGGCCGCTGCGACACCGCGCGCCACGTGTGCCTCGACTGCAACGACGACGACGACTGCCCCCTGCGGGCGACCTGCCAGATGGGGCAGTGCCTGCCCGGGTGCAACGAGCGCCGCGGCTGCGCGCCCGGCGAGGTGTGCTGCACCGGCGCCTGCGTCGACGTGCAGGCCGACATCGCCAACTGCGGGGCGTGCGCCCGGCGCTGCACGGCGGCCAACGGCGTCCCGGCGTGCACCGCGGGCGTGTGCGGCATCGAGGCGTGCACCGCGGGCTTCGCGGACTGCAACCGCGACCTCGCCGACGGCTGCGAGAGCGACCTCCAGCGCGACCCGGCCCGCTGCGGGATGTGTGACGTATCCTGTCCGACGCCCCCAGGCGCCGGGACGGTGGCGTGCGTGGGCGGGCGCTGCGGGTTCACCTGCGCGGCGGGGACGGCGGACTGCGACGGCGACGCGCGCACGGGCTGCGAGCGCATGGTGGCGGGCGACCCGGGCAACTGCGGGCGCTGCGGCAACGCGTGTCCGGCGCGGCCGGGGGCGGCGGTTCCGCGCTGCGAGGCGGGCCGCTGCGGGGTGACCTGCGACGTGGGCCGCGGGGACTGCGACGGCGACGCGGACAACGGCTGCGAGACCGACGTGCGGACGGCGCTCACCCACTGCGGGAGCTGCGGCACGGCGTGCCCCTCGCCGGCCAACGCGGCGGCGACCTGCGCGGCCGGGCGCTGCGGGTTCACCTGCGCGGCGGGCTACGCCAACTGCGACGGCGACGCGGCCAACGGGTGCGAGACCGACCTGCGCACCACCGCGACGAGCTGCGGTCGATGCGGCGCGGTGTGCACCGTCTCCGGCGGCACCCCGGCGTGCGTCGACGGGGCGTGCACCATCGCGACCTGCGGCGGGAGCTTCGCCAACTGCGACGGCGTGTCGGGCAACGGGTGCGAGACCGACACCCGCAGCGCGGCGGCCCACTGCGGGGCGTGCGGCCGGGCGTGCCCGGCGGCGCCCAACGCGACGCCCACCTGCGCGGCGAGCGTGTGCGGGACGCGGTGCGCGCCGTCCTTCGCGGACTGCGACGCGGCGCCGGCCAACGGGTGCGAGACCGACACGCGCAGCGCCGCGGCCCACTGCGGCGCCTGCGGGCGGGTGTGCTCGGTGAACAACGGCACCGCCGGGTGCAGCGGCGGCGCCTGCGTGGTGGCCGGGTGCGACGCGGGCAAGGGCAACTGTGATGGCTCGGCGGCCAACGGGTGCGAGACCGACCTCGCCACGAGCCCGGCGCACTGCGGGGCCTGCGGCGTGGTGGGGGCGGAGACCTGCGACGGGCGCGACAACAGCTGCGACGGCGTCGCGGACAACGGGTGCCCGACGGGCCTCGGCGGGCTCGCGAGCTTCGAGTACACCTCGCCGGAGTACGGCTCCGGGAGCGGGACGTCCCAGTCGGCCACCTGCCCCAGCGGCCAGGTGGTGCGCGGGGTCTTCGGCAAGGTCAACGGCAACGTCGTCACCGAGCTCGACGTCATCTGCGGGCGCCCCGCGCTCACCGAAGACCGCACCGTCACCCCCTACCGCTACTCCGTCACCCTCTCGGGCAGCACCGACGTCGGCATCATCGGGACGGCGCCCACGCAGGGGACGGCGTTTCGCTTCGTGTGCCCCGGCGACTCGGTGGTGACGCGCATCACCGGCGGCGCCTCGACCTACGTGTACTCCCTCTCGGTGCAGTGCTCGACGCTCACGGTGACGGGCAACCCCGGCGCCCTGCGGGTCACCGCCGCCCTCGCGGCGACCTCGCCGGTCTGGGGCACCGCCATGGGTACGGCGTACAGCTACCAGTGCCCCACCAACACCGCCGGGTCGGCGTCGGCGCTTCGCGGGCTCTTCGGCCGCTCGCGCCGCGTCTTCTCCACCCTCTCGTTCGTCTCCTCGGTCGGGGCGCGCTGCGGCGTCCCCGCCGTCACGGTGCGGTGAGACTCCCCGTGCGCCTCGCCCTCGCGCTCATGGCCCTCGCGCTCGGCTGCGCCTCGCAGCCGCCGCTGCCGCCGCTCGCCCCCGCGGGGCCGCCCGTGTCGGCGGAGGCGCCGGTGGTGGTCTACGGCGCGAGCTGGTGCCGGCACACCCGCGCGGCGATGGACTGGCTCGACGCCCACGGGGTGCCGTCGCGCTACCGCAACGTCGAGACCGACGCGGCCGCCTACGACGACATGAACAACCGGCTCACCGAGGGGAGGGTCCGCGGCTCGGGCATCCCGGTGCTCGACGTGCGGGGCCGGGTGCTGCTCGGGTTTCACGCCGAGGAGGTCGAGCGCGCGCTCCGCGATTGAGCGCCGCGGGTGCGACCGTTATAGAACGGCCACGATGGTCGCCCACGCCACGCCCGGTACCCCGCGCCTCTACCTCGACGACCCCTCGCTCCTGGACTTCGAGGCCACCGTCGTGGGCCACGCCCGCGTCGAGGGTCGGCCCGCGCTCATCCTCGACCGCACGGGCTTCTACCCCGACTCCGGGGGGCAGCCCGGCGACACGGGCGCGCTCGGGGGCGTCGCCGTGGAAGACACCCGCGCCGACGACGCCGGCGTGGTGCTGCACGCGCTCGCCCCGGAGGCGGAGCTCCCGCCGCTCGGGGCCGTGCTTCGGGGGATCGTCGACCGCGACCGCCGACGGTTGCACGCCGCGCTGCACACCGGGCAGCACATGCTCTCTCGGGCGATGGTCGACGAGGCGGGCGCCGAGACGGCCTCGTCGCGGCTGGGCGGCGGAGGGAGCACGCTCGACCTGGACGTCCCCTCGCTCGACGAGCGGGCCCTCGTGCGGGCCGAGCGGCGCGTGGCCCGGGCGATCGAGGACGACCTCGCGGTGCGACAGTGGTTTCCGCTGCCCGAGGAGCTCGCGTCGCTGCCGCTGCGCCGCGCGCCGAAGGTCACCGAGAACATCCGCGTCGTGGACATCGGCGGCTTCGACCTGACGCCCTGCGGCGGCACCCACTGCGCGCGCACGGCGCAGGTGGGCGCCCTGCACATCACCGGCGTCGAGCGCTTCCGGGGGAAGACCCGGGTGACCTTCCTCGCGGGCCGGGCCGCCCTCGACGAGCTGCGCGCCCGCTCCGCCTCGCTGGCCGAGCTCGGGCGGATGTTCACCTGCGGCCCCCACGACGCGAGGGCGGCCATCGAGCGGCTGCGCGCCGAGCTGCAGTCCACCCGCGACGCGCTCGGCGACGTGCGCGCCCGCTGGGCCGAGGGCGTGGCCGAACGCCTGCTGCGGGAGGCCGCGGGGGCGGGCTCGTCGCGCGTGGTGCTGGCGCTCGAGGGCGAGTCGGTGGAGACGCTGCGGGCGCTGGGGCAGCGCATCGCGGCGCGCCCCGGGGTGGAGGCCTTCCTCGCGTCGCGCGTCGACGACGGCCTGCTGGTGCTCGTCGCGCGAGGAGAGGGATCAGGCCTCGACTGCGGGGCGTGGCTGAAGCGCGCGGCGGCGGCACACCAGGGCCGCGGCGGAGGACGGCCCGAGCGCGCGGAGGGGCGCCTCCCGGGCAGCGTCGACTGGGCGGCCCTGGTCGCTGCGACGGCAGACTGAGACGGTGCTCAGTCCGCGGGGGTCGTGGCCTGCTCGGCCGCGACCGCCGCGACGAAGCCGTAGCTGACGGTGGCGTTGGGCGCGCGGAAGGCCGCGAGGCGCACGCTGCAGAGGGCGGCGCCGAGGCAGAGGCCCTGCGCCCGGGTGACCCCTGCGCTCAGGCTCACCTCGAGGGGGAGACCGTTGCCCGAGAAGAGCACCCGCACCGGCACGCGGCCCTCGCGGTCGACCGGCGGGGCGCACGCGATCACCTGCCGCTCGACCGGCAGGAAGGCCCGCACGATCATGGCGTTGGTGGGGTCGTAGGGCGACTGCATGCTGGCGCGCTGCGGGGTGCCGTCGCCCTCGCACACGATGCGCGGCGCGCTGCGCGGACCGGCCCACCGCGGGGTGAGCCCGTGGCCCTCGGCGGTGGCGGGCTGCACCACCGGGCTGCCCATCGACGGGGCGTTGGAGGGGCGCTCGAAGCTCCCGGCGCCCACGCGGCGCACGGTGGGCACGATGGCCAGGCCCTCGGGCGGACCCGGGGGCTCGGCGGCAGGCACGGCGGCGGTTGTGGTGGCGGTTGTGGTGGCGGTGGCAGGGGGCGCGGCGGCGCGGCGGCGACGGCGGCGACGGGGAGCGGCCTCGGCCGAGCCAGGCGCGGGCGGCGGGGCGCTGGCGCAGGCGTCGAGGGCGCAGGCGGCGAGCAGGAGAGCGATCGAGCGGAGAGAGGGGTTCATGGCGTGGGCGCCTCCGGCGGAGCACCGCGGACGGGACGATTAGGGCTCCGGGTAAGGTGACAAACCCGGCGCGCGGAAGCCAGCGGAGCTTCCGCCGCAGACGACCTCCGACCAGGGTCGCGAGCGCGTCGGGAACATCGGTTGCGCGGCTGCGCGCAGGGGTTCGACGGGGGCGGCACCGGGGCTGCGCGCTCTATTGACACTGCGGGGGGTCCTTACTAGCGTCCCGCGCGTTTCGCGGACCGGGCATCAACCCGCGCCGCGTCTCGAGAAGACACCGCCGCGGCGATGATTAGGGGGACAGAGCCCCCGAGAGACTCCGCGCGGTGACGGAAAGCGATCCTTGACCATGGCGTTCGAGCTCACTCCGGAGCGGCTGGCGATCTTCGAAGAGCTGCTGCCGAAGTACCCGACGAAGCAGGCCCTCACCATCCCGCTGCTGCACATCTGCCAGGAGCAGCAGGGGCACATCACCGACGAGGTGATCGGTTACGTCGCGAAGAAGCTCTCGCTGAGCACCGCGGACGTGAAGGGCGTCGTCACCTTCTACACGCTGTTCCAGCAGAAGCCGGTGGGGCGCAACGTCGTGTGGGTCTGCCGCACGCTCAGCTGCGAGCTCATGGGCGCGCGGGACATCACCCGCTCCCTCGAGAAGAAGCTCGGCTGCCACGTGGGCGAGACCAGCGCGGACGGCGAGTTCACGCTGCTCGAGGCCGAGTGCCTCGCGGCCTGCGGCGGCGGCCCGATGATCCAGCTCAACGACGAGTACTTCGAGAACCTCACCCCGGAGAAGCTCGACGCGATCATCGAGGGCGCCCGGCGCAAGAAGGACGGCCGCTGCGCCGTGACCTTCTCCCCCATTGGCATCCGCGCCCGCAAGGAGCTGTAGACCACCACCATGCCGGTCGAGAACCCCCGCATCCTCACCAAGAACTACGACACCCCCAACTCGTGGACCATCGCGGCCTACGAGGCCTCCGGGGGCTACCAGGCGCTGCGCAAGGCGATCGCGATGGGCCCCGCGGCCATCCGCGAGGAGGTCAAGGCCGCCAACCTCCGCGGCCGCGGCGGCGCCGGCTTCGCGGCCGGCGTGAAGTGGTCGTTCCTGAAGACCCGCACCGACATGCCCAGCTACATCGCGGTCAACGCCGACGAGGGCGAGCCGGGCACCTTCAAGGACCGCACGCTGATGGAGAAGGACCCGCACCGCTGCGTGGAGGGCTTCATCATCGCGGCCTACGCGCTCGACGTGCACACGGTCTATTGCTACGTGCGCGGCGAGCTGGTGCTGTCCATCAAGCGCCTGGAGCAGGCCGTCCGCGAGGCCCGCGCCAAGGGCTACCTGGGCGACCGGGTGCTCGACCAGGACTTCAAGCTCGACATCGTCGTGCACTCCGGCGCCGGGGCGTACATCTGCGGCGAGGAGACCTCGCTGCTCAACTCCCTCGAGGGCCTGCGCGGCGAGCCGCGGCTGAAGCCGCCGTTCCCCGCCGTGGTGGGCGCCTTCGGCGCGCCGACCATCGTCAACAACCTCGAGACCCTCGCCACGGTCCCCACCATCGTGGAGATGGGCGGCGACGCCTTCTCGAAGCTCTCGCGGCTGCACCACATCAAGGACGGCGGCGTGCGGCTCTACGGGGTCTCCGGCCACGTCAACCGCCCCGGCGTGTACGAGGCCCCGGTGGGCATCACCCTCCGCGAGCTCATCGACGACCTCGGCGGCGGCGTGCGCACCGGGCACACCATCAAGGCCGTCATCCCCGGCGGCAGCAGCACGCCGGTGCTGCGCGAGAGCGACACCGTCCACGCCCCCGACGAGAAGCACCCGCTGCACGCGTGGCACGGCAAGAGCCACCTCGACGTGCCCATGGGCGTCGACACCATGCGCGGCCTCGGCACCATGCTCGGCACCTGCTGCGCCATCGTGATGGACGACACCACCTCGATGGTGCGCGCCGCGGAGAACCTCATGGTGTTCTACGCGCACGAGTCGTGCGGGCAGTGCACCCCGTGCCGCGAGGGCTGCGCCTGGATGGCGAAGCTCTGCCACAAGTTCGCCGACGGCACGGCCACGCAGGTCGACCTCGACACCCTCACCGACGTCGCCAACAACATCATGGGCAACACCATCTGCGCGCTCGGCGACGGCGCGGCGATGCCCATGCTCGGGATCCTGAAGCTGTTCCGTAACGAGTTCGAGGCCGCGATCGGCAAGCCCGCGCCGCACCTCGGAGTGAGGGCCGCCTGATGCCTCCTGCGTCGATCCAGCAGCTCGTCGCGTTCGGGTTCTTCGCGGCCGTCGCCGTGGCGAGCGCCCTCGCGACCGTCATCATGCGCAACCCCATCCGCAACGCGGTCGGGCTCTTCGTGCACGTCCTGTCGCTCGCGGGGCTCTACATCAGCCTCTCGGCGCACTTCCTCACCGCGGTGCAGCTCATCGTCTACGTCGGCGCCGTCGTGGTGCTCTTCGTCTTCGTCATCATGCTCCTCGGCCCGGCCTCCGAGGCGCCCACCGACGCCGCGGGGCGGCTCCCCCGGGCCATCGGCGCCGGCGCCATGGTCGCCGCGGGGCTCTTCCTCGCCAGCGTCGTGAAGGACCTGCACCCCGACCGCGTCGCCAACCCGCCGGGCTTCGGCACCATCGAGTCCGTCGGGCGCCAGCTCTTCGGCCCGGCGATGATCCCCTTCGAGATGGCCTCGGTGCTCCTCACCGCCGCCATCGTCGGGGCCTTCGCGGTCGCCCGCAGCCACCACGGCAAGGTCTCCATGAGCACCGGCGAGCCCGCCGACGGGAGCCACCGATGATCATCCACCTCGGCCACTACATGGCCCTCTCGTGCGTGCTCTTCAGCATCGGCGCGGCGGGCTTCCTCTTCCGGCGCAACGTGCTCATCTCGCTGATGAGCATCGAGCTCATGATGAACGCGGTGAACCTCACCTTCATCGCCGCCAACCGCTGGCAGTCGGCGGTCCCCTCGGCGGACGGCACCGCCGCCCCGGTGATTCCCCACGACGGTCACATCTTCACGTTCTTCGTCATCGCGGTCGCCGCCGCGGAGGCAGCCGTCGGGCTCGCGATCGTCCTGGCGTTCTATCGCCTCCGGAAGACCGTGCGCACCGACGCCGCCGACATGCTCCGGGGATAAGAGCCCTCAACAGCCATGAAGCTCAATCACATCGACTTCGGTCAGCTGCTCACGGCCGCGCCCGACCACTTCAACGTCCTCGGCTGGATCGTCCTGCTCCCCCTCATCGGGGCGATCATCAACGGCATCTGGGGCCAGCGCATCGGGCGGCAGGGCGTGTACATCGCGGCGATCTCCGCCGTCGGCATGTCCTTCCTGCTCTCGATCCTGGCCTTCCTGGCGCTGCTCAAGGCGGGCAGCCACGCCGCCGCGCACGTCGTCGTGGAGGCGGGCCAGCCGCACCACTACGCGAGCCTGAGCTTCCGCGCCTGGGACTGGTTCATCGCGCCCATCGGGCCCTCCGCGGTGGAGATGATCCCGGTGCGCTACGTCGTCGACCCGCTCTCGGGCGTGATGCTGCTGGTGGTGACGGGGGTGGGCACGCTCATCCACGTCTACTCGGCCGGGTACATGTCCCACGACCCGGGCTACGCGCGCTTCTTCGCCTACCTCAACCTGTTCATCTTCGCGATGTTGAACCTCATCCTGGGCGACAGCCTGGTGACGATGTTCCTGGGCTGGGAGGGCGTCGGCCTCGCGTCCTACCTGCTCATCGGGTTCTGGTACACCAACAACGACTACGCCACCGCGGGGCGCAAGGCCTTCATCGTCAACCGCATCGGCGACGCGGGCCTCATCCTCGGCATGACCATCCTCGCCTGGAAGGGCGGGAGCTTCCAGTTCGAGACCCTCCGCGCGCACCTCCACGAGGACACCTTCATCAACGCGCTGCACGAGCGCACCGGCCTCGGCCGCTTCCTCGTCGACGCCATCCCGGGCCTCTCCAGCTCCGCGCGCCTCGGCACCTTCGTCAGCTCCATCGACTTCTCCTGGGGCGGCGCCGCGTGCCTGCTGCTCTTCATCGGCTGCTGCGGCAAGAGCGCGCAGTTCCCGCTCTACGTCTGGCTCCCCGACGCGATGGCCGGACCCACCCCGGTCTCGGCGCTCATCCACGCCGCCACGATGGTCACCGCGGGCATCTACCTGCTCTGCCGACTGTCGTTCCTCTACACGCACTTCTCGACGGTGCTGAGCATCATCGCGCTCGTCGGCGCCTTCACCGCCCTCTTCGCGGCCACCATCGCGGTCACGCAGGTGGAGCTGAAGAAGGTGCTCGCGTACTCCACCGTGTCGCAGCTCGGCTTCATGTTCATGGGCTGCGGCGTCGGGGCCTTCAGCGCGGGCTTCTTCCACGTGTTCACCCACGCGTTCTTCAAGGCCTGCCTCTTCCTCGGGGCCGGCGCCGTGATGCACGCCTGCGGCGACCGCCAGGACATCCGCCAGCTCGGCGGGCTGAAGAAGTACCTCCCGAACATCACGCTCCCGATGGCCGTCGCGACGCTCGCCATCATCGGCACGCCGCTGACCTCGGGCTTCTTCTCCAAGGACGAGATCCTCTTCCGCGCGCTGTCCAACCCCTTCGCGCCGACGGTCGGGAAGATCGTCTTCGCGATGGGCCTGCTCGCGGCGACCCTCACGGCCTTCTACATGTGCCGCATGATGATCATCGCCTTCGACGGCGAGGGTCCGCGCTACCACGACCCCGACAAGGTCGCGCACGCGCACGGCCACGACGACCACGGTCACGGCCACGGCGATCCCAACGCGCTCCCCTCGGAGCACGGGATCGACATGAAGCTCATGATCGCCCCGCTGTACGTGCTGGCGGCGCTCGCCATCCTGGTGGGCGGCCTCGGCCTGCCCCACGCGTGGACCGGCGGTGAGGGCATCCTTCCCCGCTTCCTCGAGCCCGCGGTCGCGGACGTGCTCCAGACCCGCAGCGCCGAGGTCGTGCACCACGTCCACTCCTACGAGTGGCCCGCCATGATCGCCGGCGTGCTCTCGTGGATCACCGGCACCGGCCTCGCGTTCTGGGTCTACAAGCTCCAGAAGGGCGAGCCCGCCGACAAGGTCGTCGCCGCCGCGCCGGGCTTCTACCGCCTGGTCTTCGACAAGTGGCGCGTCGACGAGCTCTACGACGCCACCGTCCTCCGCCTCGTGCGCGGCGCTGCCATCTTCGCCGCGGGCTTCGACCGCTACGTGGTCGACGGCCTCGTCAACCTGGTGGGCACCCTGGCCATGGGCTTCGGGCGCGTCATCAAGCCCATCCAGACGGGCGCCATCCAGGTGTACGGCGCCTTCGTCGGCGTCGGCACCCTCGCGCTGGTCATCTGGGCCACCCTCATGCCCGCGGTGTCCATCGCGCACCGCCCGGGCGCCGGGCCGGTCACCTTCGAGGCCAGCGGCGGCCCCGGGTACACCTACCGCTGGGCCTTCTACGACCCCGACCCCCGCCCCGAGGCCAACCAGCTCGACCAGCGCTGCCCGGTCAACCGCGCCACCGAGGCGCTCGCGCGCGCCGAGGCGCCGTCCGCGGCGACCCAGCGCAGCGAGACCATCGCGACCCCGCGCTGCGCCGTGGTCGAGGCGACCAACGCCTTCGGCCGCCGCGCCTACGCCCGAACCCTCGTGCTGCCGCAGGCCGCCGACCAACCCGCAGTCAACCCGCAAGGTCGCTGAAGCCACCCCATGGATCCCACTCAAACGACGCGGCACCTGCTCTCGGTGCTCATCTGGTTCCCGGCCGTGGCCGCCCTGTTCGCGCTCTTCATCCCGCGGCAGGCCCCGAAGGTCCTGCGCGCGTACGGCGTCGGGGTCGGGCTCTTCCTCTTCGGGCAGTCGCTCCAACTGCTGGTGGGCTCCACCCACTCGGTGCAGGCGCGCGCCTTCCGCTACGTCGAGAACGTCGAGTGGATCCCCAGCTTCGGGATCCGCTACCACCTCGGCGTGGACGGGATCTCCCTCTGGCTGATCCTGCTCACCACCTTCCTCACGCCGCTGACGCTCTACGTCTCCTTCGGCGCGATCCGTAACAAGCAGAAGGAGTTCATCGCCGCGATGCTCTTCCTGCAGAGCGCGATGATCGGGGCCTTCGTCGCCCTCGACCTCTTCCTCTTCTATACGTTCTGGGAGCTGATGCTGGTGCCGATGTTCCTCATCATCGGCGTGTTCGGAGGCAAGAACTCCGTCTACGCCGCGGTGAAGTTCTTCATCTACACCTTCGCGGGCTCGGTCTTCATGCTGCTCGCGATCCTGTACATGGTCGCCCAGTACAAGACCCTCACCGGGCACTACTCCTTCGACTATCAAGACCTCATGCGCCTCGGGTTCCCCGTGAGCACCGAGCGCATGCTCTTCGCGGCCTTCACGCTGGCCTTCGCCATCAAGGTCCCGATGTGGCCGGTGCACACCTGGTTGCCCGACGCCCACACCGAGGCGCCCACCGGCGGCTCGATGATCCTCGCGGCCATCATGCTGAAGCTCGGCACCTACGGGTTCCTTCGCTTCAGCCTCGGGCTCTTCCCCCTCGCGGGCCACTGGATCGGCCCGACGGTCGCCCTCTTCGCCTGCATCGGGATCATCTACGGCGCCCTCGCGGCGTGGCGGCAGTACGACTTCAAGCGCCTCGTGGCCTACTCCTCGGTGAGCCACCTCGGCTTCGTGATGCTCGGCCTCTCGTCGCGCTCCCCGACGGGCGTCTCCGGCGCCATCCTCCAGATGGTCAACCACGGCATCTCCACCGGCGCGCTCTTCCTCCTGGTGGGCGTGCTCTACGACCGCCGGCACACCCGCGACGTCGCGGAGTTCGGCGGGCTCGCCAAGGTGATGCCCTGGTACGCGGCCGTCTTCGTGCTGGTCACCATGAGCTCCATCGGGCTCCCGGGCACCAACGGCTTCATCGGCGAGTTCCTGATCATCACCGGGAGCTTCAGCGCCGACCTGCTGCGCTGGTCGTACCACTGCGTCGGCTCCGACTGCGAGGTCGCGCAGATCGGCCCGTGGTTCGCGCTGCTCGCCGTGAGCGGGGTCATCCTCGGCGCGGTCTACATGCTCGACGTGACCCAGAAGGTCTTCTTCGGCGCGGCCACCAACCCGAAGAACCGCGACCTCACGGACCTCAACAGCCGCGAGTGGGCCGGCCTCGCCCCGCTGGTCGTCGCCATCTTCGCGCTGGGGTTGTTCCCCATGTACTTCCGCGACCGGATCGACCCCTCGGTGCGCTCCTTCCTCGCGGTGTACAACAGCAAGCGCGAGGCGCTCCGCGACGGCGGCGGCGCGCACCTCACCCCGTGGCTCCTCGAGGAGGCCGCCACCACCCCCCCGGCGACCGACCCGGGCAACGGCCTGCCTCCTCCGGCCGCGCCCGACGCGGTGCCCCACGCCGCCCGCGCCCAGCGCTCGAACGACCTCCTGGTCGCCCAGGGAAACTAAGCCGTGAACTTCCTGCTGGTCCTCGCCCCGATCCTCACCCTCGCCGTCGGCGGGGTGGTCCTCATGATGCTCGACGCCTTCCAGAAGGAAGACGGCCAGCTCGCGATGCCCACGGCGCTGCTGCACTTCGTGGCCGCGGCCGCCGCACTCGCGCTCTGGCAGCGCGGCATCCCCGCGGACGGCGCCGCCCTCGTCGCCCCGTGGCTCACCGTCGACCGCACGGGGCTCTTCCTCGCCGCGGTCATCTCCGTCGGCGGCGCCCTCGCGTCGCTGCTCGCCGGCGGCTACCTCGCCGAGCACAAGATCGACCGCGGGGAGTACTACCCCCTCGTCGCGTTCTCCTCCGCGGGCGCCATCATGCTCGCGCAGTCGGGCGACACGCTCACCCTCTTCCTCGGCCTCGAGACCATGTCCCTCGGCGTCTACGCCCTCACGGGCTTCCGCCGCAGCAACGCGCGCTCCGCCGAGGCGGCGCTCAAGTACTTCCTGCTCGGCTCCTTCGCGGCCGCGCTGCTGCTCTTCGGCGCCGCGCTGCTCTACGCCGTCACCGGGCACACCGACTACGCCGGCATCGCCCAGGGCCTGCGCCCGACCGCCGAGCTCCCGTCCGACCTCGTGGCCCGCGCCGCCGAGGAGACCCTCCGCGCCGTCCACACCCGCATCTCCATCTTCGCGATGGTGCTCATCCTCGTGGGCCTCGCCTTCAAGATCGGCGCGGTGCCCTTCCACATGTGGACGCCCGACGCCTACGAGGGCGCCCCCACCTCGACCACCGCGTACATGAGCGTCGTGGTGAAGGCCGCGGCCTTCGGCGCCTTCATGCGCATCATGCTCACGGTCTTCGGCGACGTGGGCAGCGCCAGCGGCACCGCCGGCTGGCCCGCCATCCTCGCCTGGATCGCCGTGCTCACGATGACCGTGGGCAACCTCATGGCCCTCACGCAGACGAGCGTGAAGCGCATGCTGGCGTACAGCTCCATCGCGCACGCGGGCTACATCCTGCTGGGCGTGCTCACGGCGCCCCGCGACGGCGTCGGCGTCACGGCGCAGGCCTCGGTGCTCTTCTACCTCGCCGGCTACGCGGTCACCAACGTGGGCGTCTTCGCGGCCCTCGCCCTCGCCGGCCGACGCGGCGCCGAGGCCGTGAGCTTCGACGACCTCGCGGGCTACGCGCGGCGCCACCCGGCCGCGGGCTTCGCGCTGGCGTTCTTCCTCCTGTCGCTCACGGGCATCCCCCCGACGGTGGGCTTCTTCGCGAAGTTCTACGTGGTGCGGGCGACGCTCGACGCGGGCTACACCACGCTGGCCATCATCGCGATGCTCAACAGCGCCGTGTCGGCCTACTACTACCTCGGCGTGCTGGTGAAGATGTACATGCGCGACCCCGCCCCGGGCGCCGCGCAGGCCGCGCCCAACAAGTCGTTCTACATCGTGTTCACCATCATCGTGTCGGCCCTCCTGGTGCTGCACATGGGCATGACCCCCGGCCGCTGGCTGGGCCTCGCCACCGAGGCCGTCACCCCCGCCGCCGCTCCCGCCGCTCCCGCCGCGTCGCCCTGACGCCCCGCCTCGAAGCCCCAACAAAACAAGCGCTCCAGCGCGGCACAGTGCTTCGCCGGGTGGGCGGCCCCGAGCGAGGCCGCGGGTAGTGCTGTCCGTGTCACTCGCGGCGGGTATACCCTCTGGCGGATGTCTGGCGACGCGGCCCGCACCCTCGATCCGGAGTTTCCCAACCTCGACCCCGAGGTGCTGCGGGGCTACCGCAACGCGCCGGAGACGATGGTCGCCGAGGTGATCGATGGGGAACTCCACCTGGTGAACCGTCCCCGCCCACGTCACGCCCGATCGATCATCGCCCTGGCGGGTGACCTCCGCGGACCCTTCGATCGTGGGCGCGATGGGCCCGGGGGGTGGGTCTTCCTGAGCGAGCCCGAGCTATGGCTTGGGCCGCGCCCCGACATCCTCGTGCCAGACCTCGCGGGCTGGCGTCGTGATCGGGTGCCGGTGGGCTTCCTCGATCCCGAAGGCGTCGGCATCTCCCTCGCGCCGGATTGGGTGTGCGAGGTGCTCTCGCCCTCGACGGCGGGCGTCGACCGGAAGAAGAAGCTGCCCATCTTCCACCGCGAGGGCGTCGGCCACGCATGGCTGGTCGACCCGATCGCGCGCACGGTGGAGGTCTATCGTCGGCACGAGCTCGGATGGCTCGTGCTGGCCACCTTCGAGGGCGACGAGGTCGTACGGGCCGAGCCCTTCGACGCGGTGCCGATTGAGCTGGCCGCCCTGTGGACGCTGTAGCGACGTCGGAGCGCGCCACGAGGTCCGTCGTCAGTACGGAGGCGGCTCCAGCCGCGCGCGCCATCTACGAAGACCCTCCGGGGCTCGCGGATCAGCCGAGCGATGGCGTGGTCGCCGCCGGGACCGCCGTGGGACGCGCGATGGCGTAGCCCTGGACGTAGCGCACGCCGTGTGCGCGCAGCCAGGCGAGTTCCTCGACGCACTCGATGCCCTCGGCGATGGAGGGGATCGAGAGCCCCTCGGCGAGCTCGAGGAGCTTGGCGACGATGACGGCCTTGTAGGGGTCGGCGTGGACGTTGCGAATCAGCTCCATGTCGACCTTGATGAAGTCGGGCCGAAGGAGGTGGATGAGGTTGAGCTGGGAGAAGCCTGCCCCCACGTCGTCGAGCGCCACGCGGAACCCCTGCGTGCGGTAGAAATCGAGCACCCTGCGCAGGTGGGCAGGGTCCTGGGCCTGGCCCGACTCGACGACCTCGAAGACCACCCGGCCGTGGGCGAGGCCGAGCTCGTCGACGGCGCGGACGGTGCGCTGTAGGCAGAACACCGGGTCGTAGATGGCCGCGGGGCTGAAGTTCACGAAGACCGACTGGTCGGCGGGGATGTCGGCGGCGCCGCGGAGGGCCGAGAGCCGGGCGGCGAGGTCGACCTGGAAGAGCAGGTCGGCGTCGGCGGCGGCTCCGAAGATGGCGCCCGGGTAGATGACGGAGCCGTCCGGGGCGCGTCCGCGCAGGAGGGCCTCGTGGCCGAAGAGGCGCGAGGTGTCGTCGGCGGCGACGATGGGCTGGTACCAGCTCGTGAAGCGCTCTTCGCGCAGGAGGTCCAGGAGCCAGATCGAGCGGTCGACGGTGGCGAACTCCGCGAACGACCTCACGCGACTGATGTCGTCGAAACCGGGCAGGTCGTCGCCTGCGTACAGGAGGGCGCGCGTGTCGGCGCACTCCTTCGGGGTGAGCGCGTCGACGAGGGCGGCCACGACGCCCGCGCGGCTCTCCTCGTCGACCGCGACCGACAGGCAACCAGCGCCGCTGAAGGGAATCGCGTGGCCCCCGGCGCGCAGCCTCGCCACGGCCTTGGCGCGGCTGTGGCCGAGCGGAAACCACAGGAAGAGCGTCCCGGCCGCGGGGGGCGGCTCTGGGAGGCGCTCGCAGCGCTCGCAGCCGCTCGAGCGCGGCGTGAACGTGGTGTCCCCGGCGGGGCGATCGGACCGGCGAGTTGCCGAAGGTACGAGTGATGGCATGAGCCCTCTACAACGGTCGCCGAGTGAGCGGACAAAAGGGCGTGGCGGGATCGCGTGACGAATGCAGCGCGCCGATCGCGGCGGGGGGACGGTCGCATCAGGGGTCCGGGGCGGGGGCCAGCACGACCCGGTTGCGGCCCCGGCGCTTGGCCTCGTAGAGGGCCGCGTCGGCGAGGGCGACCAGGCCCTCCGGGGTCGCGCCTGCGGGGCCGACCTGCGCGACCCCGAGGCTGACCGTGAAGCGGATGGTGTCCGCCCCGTGGGCGACCCGCAACGACTCGACGGCGACGCGCACGCGCTCGGCCGCGGCCCGGCCGCCCGGGCGGTCGGTCGCCGGGAGCAGCAGGGCGAACTCCTCGCCGCCGACGCGCGCGAAGAGGTCGCACTCGCGCAGCTGGTCGCGGCAGGCGTGCGCGAGCGCCACGAGCACGGCGTCGCCGCCGGGGTGGCCGTGCAGGTCGTTGACGCGCTTGAAGTGGTCGGCGTCGAGCATGATCAGGCAGAAGGGCTCGCCCTCCGCGCCCCACCGACGGAACTCCGCCGCAAGCGCCTCGTCGAAGCCGCGGCGGTTGGTCGCGCCGGTCAGCGGATCGGTGTGGGCGAGGCTGCGCAGGGCGTCCTCGTTGCGCTTGCGCCGGGTGAGGTCGCGGACGATGTGCGTGAACCCGACGGGCCGCCCGTCGGCGTCCTCGGCCACCGAGAGCACGCAGTTGCCCCAGAACCGCGTGGACTCCTTGCGCCCCCACCAGCCCTCATCCTCCGCCCAGCCCTGGGCGGTGGCGCCTTGCAGGAGCGCCGCGCTCCGCTCGCGGGGCTGGTGGGTCCGCGCGAGCAGCATGGAGTGGTCGCGCCCGAGCACCTCCTCGGCAGCGTACCCGAAGAGGCGCTCGGCCGACTTGTTCCAGGTCTCCACGCGGCCCGCGAGGTCGACGGCGAAGATGGCGTAGTCGCGCACGCCGTCGAGCACCGCCCGGAACCGCACCTCCGTCGCCTGCGCCGCCCGCTCCTGCGCCGCGGAGCGGGAGACGTCCGCCGCCACGGCCATGATCTTGGTCGCGTTGAGCTTGATGAGCGTGAGCGTGAGCACCAGCGGGAGCGCCTGCCCCGGGGCGCGCTGCCCGACCTCGATGCGCTGGTTCTCGCAGATGGTGCCGGCGGTGGCCGTGAGGTCGGCGACGGACGCCCGCAGGGTCGGCGCGAAGGGCGCCAGGACGTCCAGCAGGTTGGTGATCTCCGGCTCCGCCGAGAGCGTCATGAAGATCCGTGCGCCGGCGGGGTTCATCATCTCGACCCCGCCCTCGCCGTCGAGCTGGGCGATGGCGAGGGGGCAGAGGTAGAGGAAGTCGAGGAGCGCCTCGTTGTCCCGCTCCAGCTGCGCGACGAGCGCGTCGACGTCGCTCACGCCCGCTCGCGGACGATGATGTACATCCTGCGCGCGTCGGGCCGCCGCAACAGACGGAGCGTCACCTTGCGAGGGCGCATCTTCAACGTGAAGACGTAGGGGAGGCTCTCGTCGAGGGCGCCGAGGTCCTCGAAGCGCTGGGCCACCATGAAGTTGTTGGTGCACGGCGCGACCTCGGTGAAGAAGTGCCGCCCGAGGACCCGGGCCGGACTCATGCCCGAGAGCTTCGATTCGAAGGTGTTGTACCGCTCCATCACGCCGTCGGGCGCGAGGCCGATGACCCCGTAGGCGAGCGCGTCCAGGGCCTCGTCGGAGGCCTCCTCCAGCCAGCGGTGCAGGTCCGGGTGCTCGAAATCCATGGGCGGGTGATCTCCAGGGGGCGCGCGTCTGTGTTGCGAGTGCGCGCGGCCTTCGCCCGCCATTATCGGTCGGGCCGGCCGGGACCATGAGGCGTGGGCGTGTGATTGCCGTGGTCGCGCGCCGGGCGCCCCCGGTCGGGCTCAAGCCGCGGGGGGGGTGACCGATAGCACCCGTCGCACCCGCGGCGATCGCGGCACAGGAGACGGGATGAGCGAGTCGACGTCGTCGGAGGAGGCCCTGGCGTTCATGGTGTACGGCAGCGCCAGCGTCGGGCAGATGGACGAACGGGCGCTGCTGGACCTCCTCCAGCAATGCCGCGACAACAACGCGCGCCTCGGCATCACGGGCCTGCTGCTCCACCGCAACGGGAACTTCCTGCAGGTGCTGGAAGGGCCGCCGGACGTCATCCGCTCGCTCTACCACCGGATCCGCGTGGACGCGCGCCACCGCGGCTGCTTCACCCTCAGCGAGGGGACGCTGAGCGAGCGGATGTTCCCGACGTGGTCCATGGCCTTCCGTCGCGCGGCGCAGCTTTCGGACGAAGACCGGGCCGAGGTCGAGGGGTGGATGGAGGAGGCGCCGCAGGTGGTCGGGCGCCACCCCGCCCGGGCCGTCGGAACGCTCCTCGCGGTCTTCCAGAGGATCATGCGCTGACGCATGTGACGATTCGTGCTTGCCGGTCCCGCCCGCAGGTACCCAAGACGAGTTGGATGATCGATCACATCGCGCTCGACCGGGCGGGCCGCGTGGTCATCTACAATCGGGCCGAGGAGCACCTCGCGCACCGCAGCCGCGCCGACGTCCTCGGCCGCGAGTTCTTCATCGAGGTCGCCCGTGCATGAACGTCCGCGAGCTCGCGGGTGAGTTCTTCCTCCGCATCGGGAAGGGCCCCTTCGAGCGACGGACGGAGTTCAGCTTCCCGTTTCCCGTGCTCGCCGAGCCGCGCGACGTAGCGGTCACGCTGCGCTCCTTCGAGGCGGGCGGGAAGCCCTTCGGCTGCCTCATCATCGAGGACATCTCGCTCCGGCGCTCGGTCGATCGCATGAAGGAAACCCTGGCGGCCCTGCTGGTGCACGACCTGAAGAACCCCCTCTCGGTGGTCGCGGGAAACCGGTCCGCGGCGACCCCGCCGGGCGAGCGCGCTTCGTGGCGACGATGCGGCGCCTCGGGGTGAGCGCCGCGGGCATACCCGCCTTCGTGGTGGGGCGCGAGTGGGAGATCGGCTACAGCCCCGGGGTCACCGAGGCGCGGGTTCAGGCGATGCTGCGCCGCGCCCACGTCGGCGCCGGGGCCCCGCGAACGATCGAGGTGCCGCTGCTGGGGCGCATCGAGCCGGCGACGGTGTCGCTGCCGGCGCTCATCCTCTCGATGGGGCTCGTCGACGGGCTCAACCCCTGCGCCATGTGGGTGCTGCTGGTGCTGATGGGCGTCCTGCTGCAGACGCGCGACACGCGGCGGATGCTGCGCTACGCGAGCGTCTTCGTGACCATGTCCGGGCTGGTGTACTTCGGCTTCATGACGGCGTGGTCGGCGCTGTTCAGCCTGGTGGGCCTCTCGTCGGCCGCGACGCGCGCCCTCGGCGTGGTGCTCCTCGTGATGGGCGCCATCAACCTCAAGGAGCTCGTCTGGTTCAAGCGGGGCGTGTCGCTGATGATCCCCGACGCGGCGAAGCCGTCGCTCTACCGGAGGATGCGCGGCATCGTCGGCGCAGCGAGCGCCCCCGCGGCCCTCGGCGGCGTCGCGGCGCTGGCCTTCGTGGTCAACCTGGTCGAGCTCGGGTGCACCCTGGGACTGCCTGCGGTCTACACCCGCATCCTGTCGCTCAGGGATCTCCCGGTCGGCGAGCGCCTCGCGTGGATCGGGCTCTACAACATCGCCTACGTGGTGCCCCTGACGGGCGTGGTGCTGGTCGTGGTGACGCTGCGGCGCAAGGTGAGCCTGGGCGAGGGGGCCGCGCGGGCGCTGAAGTTCGTCAGCGGCGTCGCGCTCGCGGGCTTCGGGGTGCTCTTCCTCGTGGCGCCCGAGGTGATGACCAGCCGGTGACGTCACCGGATGGCGAGCACCCGTCGCGTCGTCGGGACGCACCGGCCGACGCACATCGTTCGTGAGCGTGCAGTGACTGCAGCGGGTTGGGGCCGCTGGGACCAGCGACCTGACGACGGCCCGAGGCGGGTACGCACGATGCGTATGGAGGTCCCCGCGGATGGCAGGGCCACTGACCTGGACGACTCACGACCAGGCCCGCGAGCCATCTCGCGCACAACGGCTTGAGCGTAGCGAACGCGATTCACAATCAAGGAGGATGAGAGACGATGGACAACAGGGAATTCAACATGCCGCTCCTCGGGGACGACTTTCCGACGCTGGAGGTGCAGAGCACCCACGGTCCGATGAGCATCCCGAAAGACCTCAAGGGGTCGTGGTTCGTGCTCTTCAGCCACCCGGGGGACTTCACCCCGGTGTGCACGACCGAGTTCGTGGCCTTCCAGCGCCGCATCGCGCAGTTCGACGCGCTCAACACGAAGCTCATCGGCATGAGCGTCGACCAGGTCTTCTCCCACATCAACTGGGTGAACTGGATCAAGGAGAAGCTCGACGTAGAGATCACCTTCCCGATCATCGCGGCCAACGACGCGATCGCCAACCGCCTCGGGATGCTGCACCCGGGCAAGGGCTCCAACACGGTGCGCGCGGTGTTCGTCGGGGACGCCGCGGGCAAGGTGCGGCTCATCCTGTATTACCCGCAGGAGATCGGTCGCAACATGGATGAGATCGTCCGCGTGGTGAAGGCGCTGCAGATCTCCGACAAGCAGGGCGCGATGCCGGCCGACTGGCCCAACAACGACCTCATCGGAGACCGGGTCATCGTCCCCCCGGCGAAGGACGTGAAGACCGCCGGGGAGCGCCTCAAGAAGTACGAGGGCTACGACTGGTGGTTCGTCCACAAGCCGCTCGAGAAGTGACGTAGCAACCAGCGGCGCAGGTCAGAAGAACGGCTTGTGCTGCACCTCGCCGCCGTGCGCGGCCATCGCCAGATCGGCGTTCTCGCGGCAGGTGAGGCTGGGCGCCTCGACGACGACCAGCACCTTGCCCTCGGTGAGGTGGCTGGCCAGGCGATCGAGGCGCCGGTCGGGCGAGCCAGCGCCCGCGAGCGCACCCCCGATGGCTCCGTACAGCGAGCCCAGCGCGCCGATGGCGACGAGCCCCGCCGGGCCGGCGGTGATGCCGCCGACGATCGCTCCGAAGATGCCCGCGATCGCCGCTCCTTCGCGAGCCGACTGGGAAGCCGCCGTCTCGCTGATGCTCAGCACGCCCTCATCCAGGCGTCCCTTCTGGAGAACGACCCCGCAGTGATGCCTTGGTGTGCCGCTCGCCTCGATGGCGTCCATGGCGAGCTGGGCATGCTGAACGTCCTCGAACAACCCATAGGAAACGTGGTTCATGGACGCACTGCTAGCACACCGTGTACCCGAGCTGGGACGGGCGCTATGGAGCAGGTCGGGCGGCGCTGCGCGGCGAGATCACCGGGTTGATCCGAGCCGAGGACATCGTGGCCGAGCACCCGCCGGCGGTCGACATGGTGATCAAGGAGATCACCGCCGCGCGAGCCGCGGGTCCCGACTGCGGCTGAGCGCGTAGGTGAGGACGTTGCGCCGGGGTATCAGGGCTGCGGCTCCACCACGCGCCCGGGCCCGAGGGCTACCTCGGCCCAGAGCGCGCCGCGCAGGTCGCCGGGCTGGTAGCCCGTGGCGCGGTCGCGCGGGTACGCGGCGGAGAGCACCTCGCGGACCTCGGCGGGGATCTGGTCCGCGGGGCCGTGGCACGTCACGCACACGCCCTCGACCGGGATGGGGCGCAGCACGTGTGCGACGGAGCCCTCGACGCGCTCGATGCCCGTGACCCCGGCGGCGGGCCGCTCGCCCTGCGCGCGGAGCCAGTCGGTCACCCACGCGGGGCCGTCGTTGGCGGGGTTGCGCAGCCGCAGCGAGGAGCGCCCCACGCGCACGCCGGACTCGCGCGCGATCGTTGCGGCGATCGACTGCGCCTCGGTGCTGCATACGCGCGCCGCCGCCGCGGGCCCGCCCTGGCTCATCGCAGCCGTGAGTCGCTGGCGGAGCGTCTGCCCCAGTCGACCCGCGGCGGCGCGCACGGCGTCCAATGCACGCGCGTCTTGCGCGAGCGGCGCGGCAACTGCGGGCGCGGGTGCGGGGACGGGTGCGGGGACGGGAGGGGGCGGCTCGCGTCGGCAGGCGGCCAGCAGCGCCACGGCGAAGAACAAAGCGGGATCGCGGCGGTCCATGGCGGCGGGTGCGCAGCACGGAGCATGCCGCTCGCGGATCGTTGAACCAGCAGCGCCGCGGGGGCTACGAAGGCGAATGGCCGTCCACCCACCGCACGTCCCGCTCGGCACCGGACTGCTCGCTACGGCGATCGTGACGCTGCTCGGCGGCTGCGGTGACCCCGCGCCGCCCGCACCCGATGCGAGCACGCTCGATGTGTCCGCTGCTCCCGATACGGCGACCCAGGCGGACATCGTCAGCGACACCGGCGCAGATGCTTCGACGGTCGACGTCCCGACGGTCGACGTCCCCGTGGTCGACGCCCCGGTGGTCGACGTCCCCGTGGTCGACGCCCCGACGGTCGATGTCCCCCGGGACGCCGGGGCGCCATGTAGCACCGCGCGTGACTGCGACGACCGCGAGGTGTGCACCTCCGATTCGTGCGCGAGCGGATCGTGTCGACACGACGCGCTCCCCGCCGGCGTCGACTGCGGGGGGACCGTCCCGAGCGCGTGCGTCGCCGGGGTGTGTACGCCCGGGGCGGAGCTGTCCCTGCCGCTCCGCACGCCCGCGTGCACGATGTGGAGCCGTGTCCCGCCCGTGCAGAGCTACCTCGCGCCGGTGGTGACCGCGGAGGGACTCTTCGCCGCGTCGCCCGGCTGGCTCAAGGTGATGCGCCGCTCCGACCGCTGGACCATGCAGGCCTTCCCCGAGCCCGTCGGCCCCGGCGCCTGGGGCTTCGTAGCCATCGTCGCCGGACCTGCGTGGATCGCGGCCGTCGGGACCAACGCGGAGGTCACGGGCGTCCCCCCAGCCGGTCTCGGGATGGTGGTCGTTCGCCAGGACGGCCGGTGGACGGACGTCACCCCCGAGGCGCTGCGCGGCCTGAGCCTCGCGGGGGCGTGGGCCACCGGCCCGGTGCTCTACGTGGCGACGCGCGGGGGCCGGGTGTTCGCGCGCGTGGGCACGGCGTGGCGCGAGCTCGCGGGCGCGGTCGGCGTCGACGGCTTCGGTGACCCCGGGGCGCTCTACCTCATCAGCCGCAACGTCGCCGGCACCACCGCCCTGTCGCGCTACGACGGCACCCGCGCGACGGCCGTGCCCACGCCGCGCATCGGCGAGATCCGCGCCCTCGCGGGGCGCTCCGGCAGCGAGGTCTACGCGCTGGGCGATCGCGTGTACCGGGCCACCGGGACGTCGCTCACCGCCGTGCCCCACGTCGACTGCGGCAGCGCGAACCTCATGTCCTACGAGCGCCTCGTCGGGGCGCCGGGCCAGCTCGCGGTCGTCGGCAGATGCGGCACCGCGCGCCGGGTCTTCCTCCGCGAGGGCGACGCGTGGGCCGCCGCCGGGACATTGCCGACGGGCCTCGGGGCCGCGACCTACCGCTTCGCGGTGAGCGCAGACGGGCAGATGCACGTGACCGACAACGGTCGCTTCTGGCACTACACCGCCGGGGCGTGGACCGAGCTGCCCGAAGACCTGGCGCCTCCGCCGAGCCGTCCCCGCTTCGCCGCGATGAGCGGGACGACCTCGATCGTGGGCCCTTCGTACGCCTCGATCTCGGCCTTCGGCACGACCTGGGCTCGTCTCGTGGGAGACCGCTGGGAGCAGCAGGCGCTCCCCGCGGGGCTGTCCGTCAAGACGGCGTGGGCCGCGCCGGACGGGACGATCTTCGCGGTCTCCCAGGGCACCATGCCGGGGGTCTGGCGCTACGCCGCGGGCTCATGGACCCGCGACATCGCCTTCTCGGTCACCTCGTCGGTGCCCAGCTCGAACATCGTCGGGCGCTCGTCCTCAGACGTCTACGTGGCCTACGGCCTCGAGGCCGCGCAGCAGATCCGTCACTGGAATGGCGCCGCCTGGGGGACGGTGCCGTCGCCGTGCGGCGGGGGCGGCAGCGGTCAGACGGGCGTCGCGCGGCTCGCGCTCGCGGGCTCCGAGACGCTCCTCGCGTACTGCTCCGCCAGCGCCCTCAACGTCTCCCCCTACCAGCGCGACGGCAGCGGCGGCTGGTCGGGCGTGCTCCCCAGCGTCTCCGCGGCCACCCGCTTCGGCTTCATCGAGACCCTCGGCCCGGTCGCGTCGCCGTCGGCCATCCTCGGGCTGAACAACCCCGGGGGCTACCAGCTTCGCACCGCCGGGGGCTGGGTCGAGCGGACCTTCCCGGCGCCCCACACCGGCGCCGACGCGACCGGCAACTCCTTCGCCTTCGAGGTGGTGCCCGGCAGTACTCCGTCCCGCTTCGTCGCGGTCATGAACGGCCCCGCCCCCTACCTGCGCACCGACGGCGTCACCTGGACGGCCCTCTCCGACCCGCTCGCGCGCCTCCCCACCGCCTCCGAAGACGCGTGGACCGACGGCCGATGGGTCATCGCTCCCACCGTCTTCGGCAGCACCAGCGCCGACCCCAGGGACGAGGCCATCCAGGCGCTTCGCGCCGCGATCCTGCGGTGCGACCTCGGAGCGCCGCCCTGATCCGCGGCCGCTGAAGCGGCGTGCCCCGCCGACTCTGGCGTGTACAGGAGCCCGCCGGGATGTGTAGAAGCGATCGGCTTTCAACCCACGGGCACGGGCGACGGCACGCTCCGTGGAGGGCTCCTCCCCATGACGCACCTGTTTTCTAGCGATTTTCGGCGTTCGGGCCCCGGCGTCACCCTGGCGCTGTCAACCTGGTTGGCGGTCGCGGGGTGCAACCGCCCCACCCCCGAGCCCACCCGCCCTGCGCCCGCGGCGAGCGATGCGCCCGCCGCCGCGGCCCGACCCAACGCCCCGCGGCCCGTCGGGGCCACGGGCGCGGTCGAGGGTGTGGTGCGCCTCACGGGGTCGGTGCCCCCGCCGCGGCCGGTGGTCATCGACGCCGACGTGGCGCGCATGCGCGGCTGCGCCGAGAGCGCCCGCGGGTACTACGCCAACCCCTTCGGCATCACGGCGCCCGGGCCGTTGCCCGCGGCCCTGGTGAGCGTCGACACCCGCGGGCTCCCGGCGCCCCCGGCGCGGCGGCGCTACGCCACCTTCCAGGACTGCTCCATCGAGCCGCGGGTGCTGGCGATGGGGCTCAACGACACCCTGGTGCTGCACGCCGCCACCGACGCGCACCACCTCACCAAGGTCGACGGCCTGGGCGCCACCATCGCCCAGATGCTCATGCCCGCCGAGGACCAGGAGAAGCGCGTCCAGCGCCCCGGCCGGTACATCCTGCACTCGGTGCTCTTTCCCCACTGGATGCAGACGCCCATCATCGTGTCGCCCCAGATCAACTGGTACTACGACCAGACCAACAACGAAGGGCGCTACCGCGTCGAGGGACTGCCCGCGGGGACCTACACCGTGCACGCGTGGTTTCCCGGCGCGGGCACCGCCGACGCCAGCGTGACCATCACCGCGGGCGCCACCACGCAGCAGGACTTCGCCCTCACGGCGCTGCCCCCCTCGGAGGTGCGCCCGCCCGTGGCCCCCGCCGACGCCGGGCCGATCATCCCCTGAAGATCCGTCGGGCGCGCCGCCCTGCCCAGAGCCTCCGTACTTTGGGAATTCACCTCAAGTCCTGATCCTGGCAACCGTTAGCTGACCTGTGCGTGTTACCTGCATAACAGCTCGCAGGTCGCCCCGAGCATTCCAGGCAACTCGCCTTCCAGGTAATGCGTGCTAGACGCTCGAAGACGGGCTCTGGGGTCGGCGGGAAGGCACTTGTTCTTGTCTGTTCGTGATCTCTATCGATATCTTCAATCATCAACGATCACGAGGGAGAGCCGATGAGCGAAGAGCGGGGGGGACGGCCTGGGCGGGTGCTCATGGTCGACGACGAGGTGTCGGTGCTGCGGGTCATCGGGCGCGTGCTGCGCGGCGCGGGCCACGAGGTGGTCGCGGAGAGCAGCGGCCAGGCGGCGATGGCGCGGCTGGCGGAGGGCACCTTCGACGTCGTGCTGAGCGACCTCGCCATGCCCGGGATGAACGGGATCGAGCTCCTGCGGGCGGTGCGCGCGCACGACCTGGACGTGCCGGTGGTGCTCATGACCGGGGCGCCCGACCTGGACACCGCCATGCGCGCCATCGAGCACGGCGCGCTGCGGTACATCGTCAAGCCGGTCGACCTGCCGGAGCTGCGCCAGCTCGTGCAGTACGCCGTCGACATGTGCCACATGGCGCGGGTGAAGCGCGAGGCGCTGCGGCTGCTCGGCGACGCCGACCGCTTCGTCGGTGACCGCGCCGGGCTCGACGCGCGCTTCGACCACGCGCTCGCCACGCTCTGGATGGCCTACCAGCCGATCGTGTCGTGGTCGCAGCGGAGCGTGTATTCGTACGAAGCGCTGGTGCGCAACGACGAGCCCACGCTCGCCAACCCCGGCAACCTCCTCATGGCCGCCGAGCAGCTGGGGCGACTCCACGACCTCGGGCGGCGCATCCGGGGCGCCGTGGCCGCGAGGGCGGCGGAGGCCGAAGGTTCGACCTTCTTCGTCAACCTCCACACCCGTGACCTCCTCGACGCGGAGCTGTTCTCCCCGGCGGCCCCGCTCTCCCGCGTCGCGCGCAACGTGGTGCTCGAGATCACCGAGCGGGCCTCGCTCGACGAGGTCGGCAACGCCGCCGCCGCGGTGACCCGTCTGCGCGCGCTGGGCTACCGCATCGCCCTCGACGACCTCGGCGCGGGCTACGCGGGGCTCACCAGCCTGGCGCAGCTCCAGCCCGACGTGGTCAAGGTCGACATGTCGCTCGTGCGCGGCGTCGACCGGGACGCGACCCGAAAGACCCTGGTCGGCTCGATGGTGGATCTCTCCAAGGCCCTGGGGATGGTCGTCGTCACCGAAGGGGTGGAGACGGCGGGCGAGCGCGACGCCCTGATCGAGCTCGGCTGCGATCTCTTCCAGGGCTACCTGTTTGCGAGGCCGGCGAGGCAGCTACCCGCCGTCGCCTGGTAGGAGCGGAGGCGCCGTGCAGCGAGGCGGGTACTTCGTGGGCGGCGGCGTCGCCGGGGCGCTGCTCCGATCGATCGACTGGTCCACGACCCCGCTGGGGGCGATCGAGTCCTGGCCCGTCAGCCTCAAGTGCGCCGTCGGGACGGTGCTCCACGCGCGCCACCCGATGTTCCTCTGGTGGGGCGAGGAGCTGATCCAGTTCTACAACGACGCGTACATCCCGAGCTTCGGCGAGGGAAAGCACCCCGCCGCGATGGGGCAGCGGGCCAGGGACTGCTGGGGGGAGACCTGGCCGATCATATGGCCACAGATCGACGACGTGATGACGCGCGGCAAGGGGAGCTGGAACGAGGACGCGCTCGTCCCGATCCTCCGCAACGGCGCCATCGAGGACGTCTACTGGACCTACGGGTACTCGCCCGTCTTCGACGACGAGGGCCGCATCGGGGGCGTGCTGGTCACCTGCACCGAGACGACCGCGAGGGTGGTCGCCGAGCGGGCGCTGCGCGCGAGCGAGGCGCGCTACCGGCGGCTCATGGAAGAGCTCCCCGAGCCGGTGCTCGTCCACGTCGACGGCGCGATCGCCTACGCCAACGCCGCGAGCGCGCAGGGCTTCGGGCTCGCGAGCTCGAGCGAGCTCATCGGGCGCTCGATCGTGGAGTTCGCCGCCCTCGGCACCGGCGCCCGGATCGAAGCGCGCATGGAGAGGGTGCGCGGAGGTGAAGGTCGACTCGAGGTGGCCGAGCAGAGCTTCGTCCGCCAGAGCGACGGCCGCGAGATTCACGCCGAGGTCAAGACGGTCCCGATCGACTACGAGGGTCGACCCGCGATGCTGAGCATCGCCCGGGACATCACCGCGAGGGTCGAGGCAGAGCGCGAGCGCGAGCGCCTCGCCGCGTCGCTGGAGTTCGAGCGCCGCCGCCTCGGCAACCTGCTCCAGAACGCGCCCGCCTTCATCGCCGTCTTGCGAGGCCCGCAGCATGTCTTCGAGCTGGTCAACGAGGCCTTCTACGACCTCGTCGGCACGCGGGACCTCCTCGGGCGGCCGCTGGCCGAGGCGATGCCGGAGGTCATGGCGCAGGGCTTCGGGCAGATCCTCGACGGGGTGCTGGCGACGGGCGAGCCCTTCGTCGGCACCGGCCTGCCGGTCGTGGTGCGGCGCGGCCCCGGGGAGGCGACGGAGACGCGCTTCGTGAACTTCGTCTACCAGGCCCTGGTCGAGGAGGACGGCTCCCGCTCCGGGGTGTTCATCCACGGCATCGACGTGACGGACGAGACCCTGGTGCAGCGGCGCGTGCGGGCGCAGTTCAACGGCGCCCCGGTGCCGACCTACGTGTGGCAGCGGGTCGAGCGTCGCGGCGTGCGGGAGCTCGTGCTGGTCGACTTCAACGACGCCACGATGTCGCTCACCCAGGGCGGCATCACACAGTGCCTCGGGCAGACGGCGGCGGAGTTCCTCCTGCCGGGCACGGGGATTCTCGAGGACCTGGAGCGCTGCCTCGCGACGGGGGTGACCTTCCAGCGCGAGCTCGACCACGTCCAGCGCACCGGCGAGCGCAAGCGCCTGCTGATCACCTACGCGTGTGCCCCGCCCGACATGGTGCTCGCCCACACCGAGGACGTCACCGCGCGGCGACGGACGGAGGAGCAGCTGCGGCAGGCGCAGAAGATGGACGCCGTGGGGCGGCTCGCCGGCGGCGTGGCGCACGACTTCAACAACATGCTCAGCGTGATCCTCGGCAACGCGCACCTGCTGCTGCCCTCGCTCCCGCCCGGCGACCCGCGCCGCGAGGACGTGGAGGAGATCCTCGACGCCGCGGGGCGCTCGGCGGAGCTGACCAGGCAGCTCCTGGCCTTCGCGCGCCGACAGCCGATCGCGCCCCGGGTGATCGACCTCAACGAGACCGTCGGGCGGCTGCTCAAGCTGCTGAGACGCCTGATCGGCGAGGACATCGAGCTGGTCTGGAAGCCCGGCCCCGGCCTCGGGCACGTCATGATGGACGGGGCGCAGCTCGACCAGGTGCTCGCCAACCTGGCGGTCAACGCGCGCGACGCGATCGCGGGCGTAGGCCGGGTGGTGATCGAGACGGGCAACGTCACCTTCGATCAGGCCTGGTGCGAGGCGAACGCCAGCCACCAGACGGGCGACTTCGTGCAGATCTCCGTGAGCGACAGCGGCTGCGGCATGGACCAGGCGACGCAGGCCAAGCTGTTCGAGCCCTTCTTCACGACCCGGGAGTTCGGCAAGGGGACCGGGCTCGGGCTCGCGACGGTCTATGGAATCGTCCAGCAGAACGGCGGCTTCATCAACGTGTACAGCGAGGTGGGCCTCGGTTCGACCTTCCGGATCTACCTCCCGCGGTGCGCCGCGCCGGGCGCTCGCCCGCTCGAACGGTCGGCCGTCGACGCCCTGCCCCGAGGCGCGGAGACCGTCCTCATCGTGGAGGACGAGGTGGCGCTGCTGCGACTGACCCGGCGGCTGCTCGAGGCTCTGGGGTACACCGTGCTCGCGACCGCCGACGCGCGCGAGGCGCTCGCGCTCGCCGAGTCCGCGACGATCGACCTGCTGATCACCGACGTGATCATGCCGCTGATGAGCGGGCGCGAGGTCTACGAGAGCCTGCGGGCATCGCGGCCCGGCCTGCGGTGCCTCTACACCTCCGGGTACACCGCGGAGGTGATCACCCACCACGGCGTGCTGGAGGCCGGCGTCCACTTCCTCGAGAAGCCCTTCACCCGGGAGGCGCTGGCCTTCAAGGTGCGGGAGGCGCTCGGTCGGTAGCGCCGAAGTAGTCCAGGTCGAGCGCGACCTCGATGCCCGGGGCGACGACTGGTGACGCGCCGCCGCGGCGAAACGCGAAGCCTGACAGCACGTAGCGGCACATCAGCTCCGGCTCGAGGCCCGCGCGCAGCCGGGAGACGAGATCGGTCGCCACCGATACGGCCGGGGGCAGGGCGCACGAGAAGCCGATGAAGCGGGGGCGGAGCCTCCGCGCGAGCCCGAGCATCTCGTCGAGCGGCATCGCCGACGCGACGAACTCGACGCTCAGCCCGCGCGCGCCCAGCGCGTGCGCGGCGAAGCGCGGCCCGACGGTGTGCGCGTTGCCAGGGGTCTGGAGGATCAGGAGATCGACGGGCGGCCCGGCGCGCGCGGCGGGCGCGAGCATGGCGAAGACCCGCTCGCACCAGCGCGTGAAGCGTTGCTCTGCCACCGGCGACATCCGCGCCTCGTGCCAGTCGAGGCCGGCCTGGTAGAGCGCGGGCTGGAGCATCCCCACGAGGATCGATTCGGTGTCGAGCCCGAGCGCCTGCGCCTCGACGAGGAGGCCGGCGCACGCGGTCTCGTCGCCGAGGCGCGCGCTCACCAGGATGCGCCCGAAGAGGGCGCGCACGGACTCGGTGTCGAGAGACAGCGGCACGTCGCGCTCGAGCCGGGCCTCGCAGCGCGCGCAGATTCCGTGGGAGAAGGAGGGGTCGTCGAAGGGGGCGCTCTCGCCCATCACATGTTGGCAGTAGCAACACCAGCGAATCAGCGGGCGGCCCTCCCGTCGGCCCGGCAGGGCGAGCGCTCGGCGACCGCTGCCGCAACGGGCTCAAGCGACCCGACGCGGCTCGTGCCATCGGATGTTTGTATTGAATTATGGAAAACCATGATTCGACTTAGCACGGTGGAAGGGGGGCGCATGGTGGGGCCCGTCGTACGACTTCATAGGGTCCGCGATTGACTCGGATCCAGCGGAGTCGCCATGCGTCCCGACAGTCCGTGCTCTGGGTCAGGGTTACCAGAGATCAGAGCAGTCCAAGGCCGCGACGTGGCGAGCCCGGAGGAGCTGATCGGTCGATCGCCCCTCTCCCTCTTTCATACACGCTATCACGACATCATCAGCCGACGCATCGAGGCGATGCGAACGCACTGCGTCGCAGTCCCCATGATCGAAGAAGAGATCGTGTACCTCGCCCGGGGAACGATCCCGGTGAAGGTCGTCGCGACGACGCTTCCATCACGAGGGTCGGCCCTCGATCCTCGTCATCCTGCGAGACCTCACCGAGCGACAGGCGAGCGATGCCGCGCTGGACACGAGTCAGGCGCGCTACCGGGATCTGTTCGATTGCATCGTCGATCCGCTCTGCGTCTACGATCGGCCTCTCGACGACCCTCACGATCGTGAAGAGCCACGGCGGCTTCATCAACGTCTACAGCGAGATCGGGAAGGGCACGCATCGCCATCAAGACCATGAACGCGGACGCGACGATCGTCGGCTCGAGCGGCCTGACCGCCAACGGCGACGTGGCCAAGGCCGTCGGGGCCGGCTGCGAGCACTTCGTCTCCAAGCCCTACACGGCCGAGGCCCTGCTCACCACGCTGAGCAAGGCCCTGGGCAAGGTTCCGCGGGTGTGACGGGTGTCCGGTGGCCGCGCCCCGTCAGGGGGCGACCACCGCGACGTCGAGGGTGTAGTCCCCGCCGCGGCCGAGGCCGCAGCCCTGCACCACCACGAAGTACGTGCCCGCGGCGAGGGTGACGTCCACCTGCGAGGCCTGCGCGACGGTGTCGTCGTTGCAGCCGTTGCTCACCGGCCGCCCCGGGCACGAGTCGCCGCCGTTGATGCTGAGGATGGTGTCGAAGCCCGAGCCGAGGGTGTTGGCGATCACCCGACGGCGCTCGGTGAGCGTGAGCTGGTAGTACACCGCCCGGCCGCCCGCGCAGCCGAGGCCGCCGCAGGGCGGGGCGGCGAGGGGAGGCGGCGCCGACGCGGAGTTGCCGCGGAACACACCGCCCGTCGCTGGAATGCTGCGCCGCGCGCCGCAGCTCTCGTTGCCCGAGACCGACACCGAGGTCGCCGCGGGCACCAGGAGGTACTGCGCCGTCACGCTGCCGAGCATCCCCTCGGTGCCCGCCACGACGCTGTAGGCCTGCGCGCCGGTGAGCCCCTGGTAGCGCCGCCACACGCTGCCGCCGGGGCCCGTGCAGCCGCCCACCGCCGCGCCGCCGCAGGGTGATTGCAGGGTGTAGCCGACGCGGGCGCCGTCGCTCCCGGCGACGTTGAGCAGCACGTCCGAGGACATACCCGGCGCGGTAAAGCCGAACACGGCGTCGGCGCGCGCGGAGCCGAGGCAGCTCAGCGCCGCGGAGCCCGCGGTGAGCCCCGCGACGTCCACCCGCGCGGCGACCCCTGGGGTGAGCGGGACGCCCGGGCAGGTGTCCGCCGGGCCGGGCAGCGTCGGGGCGGCGGTGGTCACGGCGGTGACGAGCGCGCGGCCCGCGGCGCCCGCGCTGCGGTGCTCGACGACGACGTAGTAGGTGCCGGGGGCCTGGTTGCGGAGGATGCGCCGGGCGGGGCTGCCCGTGACGCAGCCGGGGAGGCTGGCGCCGCGCTCGCCGCAGCGGGTGTGCACGCTCACGGCGACGTCGCCGGAGCCCGTCGGGCTGACGCTGATGGTCACGTCGCGCGCGGCGGTGAGGGTGTACGAGAACACCGCGTCGACCCAGCCCCCGGCGCCGTTGGAGCCGCAGGCGGTGCCGTGGTCGGCCTCCCCGGCGAAGCCCGCGGTGGAGAGGGTGACCGCCGCGCCGTCGGGGGTGACCACCACGCCGGGGCACACGTCGCCGCGGGGGCGCGGTCGCGCCGGGGTGATGGTGGCCTGCACCACTGCCGGGCGGCCCGCGATGGTGGACACGGTGACGGCGTAGGTGCCGGGGCCGAGGGTGCTCGCGCGCAGCGTGGCGACCCCGCCGGAGCCGCTCGCGCTGCTGTTGTGGCAGCGCAGCTCGCCGGCGCGCTGGCCGCACCCCGCGGCGGTGCTGAGGGTGAGCACGGCGGTGTCGCCGCCGGTGGGTCGGGCGACGAGCACCACGTCGCTCGGGGTGGTGATGGTCAGCGGGGCCACGCCGTCGGGGCCCGCGGAGGTCATGGCGCCCTCGCAGCTCGCGGGCAGTCCGGCGGTGAGCCCCTCGAAGGTGAGCGTGTGGGGGGCGCCGTCGGCGAGGTCGGCGCACTCGCCGGGGAAGGCTGCGGGGCAGCGGTCGGTGAGCCCCGTCGGGCAGGCGGGGGGGGCGTCGACGGGGGCCGGGGCGTCGGCGGGGGCGTCGGCGGGGAGGGGGACGTCGGGCGTCGGCGGGAGCTCGCTGGGGAGGGAGGTGTCGACGGGCGCCGGGGCGTCGACGGGCGCCGGGGTGTCGAGGGGCGGCGGGAGGTCTTCCGAGGGCGCAGGGAGGTCGCCCGGGAGGAGGGTGGCGTCGGAGGGCTTCGGGGCGTCGACGCCCAGGTCGGGGGTGGCCGCGTCGGTCGTGGGGACGGCGTCGGGCAGGGGAGGGGCGCTGTCGGCGCTGGCGGTGGCCGCGTCGGCGCCGGCCTCCTGCGGGTCGAGCAGCAGCGACGTCGAGCCGCAGGCGCCGAGCGATCCCACCAGCGCACCGAGCAACCACCCACGCCACGATCGCATCGACAGCTCCTTGCGGGCCGCGGGTCGGGGCGTCGGCCACCGCCGCGGGTGTCTCTCTCGGACTCGCTCCCGGTTTGTACACCCGAAGTGAGCGCCGGGAGACTTAGGGGGCGGAGGTCGCGGGCGACGCCGCGCAGGGCTACGCTGCGCCCGGTGAATGCAAGCGACACGACGGTGCTGGTGGTCGAGGACGATCGGTCGAACCTGGAGTCATTGGAGCGGCTGCTGACGCGGGAGGGGTACCGGGTGTCGACGGCGCCGGACGCCAGGACCGCGCTCGACCTGCTGCGGCGGCAGCGGGTGGACGTGCTGGTCACCGACCTGATGATGCCCGGGGCCTCGGGCATCGACCTGCTCAAGGCCGTGAAGACCGTCAACCCGGAGACCGAGGTCATCGTGATGACCGCGTACGGCACGGTCGAGACGGCGGTGGAGGCCATGCGCGGCGGCGCGTACGACTTCGTCGAGAAGCCCCTGAAGCGGGTGCAGATCGTGAAGAGCGTGGCGAAGGCGGCGGAGAAGGCCTCGCTGGTGGCCGAGAACCGGGTGCTGCGCGAGGAGATCTCGGCGCTGCGCAAGCGGGAGATCATCGGCACGTCGCCGGCGCTGCGGCAGGTGCTGGAGGTGGCCGGGCAGGCCGCGCCCTCGATGGCGACGGTGCTCATCCTGGGCGAGTCGGGCACCGGGAAGGAACTCCTCGCCCGCTACGTGCACGCCCGCTCGGGCCGGGCGGCGGCGCCCTTCATCGCGGTCAACTGCGCGGCCATCCCGGAGAGCATCCTGGAGGCCGAGCTCTTCGGGTACGAGCGCGGGGCCTTCACCGGGGCGGTGGCCAAGCGCGACGGGCGCTTCGCGCAGGCACGCGGCGGCACGCTCTTCCTCGACGAGATCGGCGAGCTCTCGCCGGCGGTGCAGGTGAAGCTCCTGCGGGTGCTCCAGGAGGGCGAGTACGAGCCCCTCGGCGGGCGCACCCAGCGGGCGGACGTGCGCGTCGTGGCGGCCACCAACCGCGACCTCTCCGTGGAGGTGGGCGCCAACCGCTTCCGAGAAGACCTCTTCTACCGGCTCAACGTCATCGCCATCACGGCCCCGCCGCTGCGCTCGCGCCCCGCGGACGTGCCGCTGCTGGTGGAGCATTTCCTCCGGGTGTTCGGGCAGCGCAACGGCAAGGGGCCCTTCACGGTGGCCCCGGCGGCGCTGGAGAAGCTCTCCCGCTATACCTGGCCGGGTAATGTGCGGGAGCTGGAGAACACCATCGAGCGCGCGGTGGTGCTCTCCCGCAGCGGCACCCTCGACGTGGGGGACTTCCCGAAGACGGTGGTGGAGAGCGAGCAGGCGCGCTCCGAGCTGGTGGTGCCCATCGGGACGCCGCTGGAGGAGATCGAGCGCATGGTCATCCGCGAGACGCTGCGGGTGACCCACGGGGACAAGCGGCTGACGGCGCAGCTGCTGGGCATCGCGACGCGCACGATCTACCGGCGCCTGGCCGAGGAGCGCGACGGGCCCGCCGCGGGCGACGAGCTCGACGCCGACGACGAGCTGGTGTGACGCCGATGAACGCCCCAGCCCCCTCCGTCGCCTCACGCCGCGCCCCGGGTCCTGCGGATCGCCTGGGCCTGCGCAACCTCGTCCGCTTCGCGCGCGACCAGCTCGGGCTGCTGCGCTCCGTCGCCGACGAGTACGGCGACGTGGCGCGCATCGAGCTGCTCGGGCAGTCGTACTTCCTCGTCTCGCACCCGGACGACATCGAGGCCGTGCTGGTGAAGCACGCGCGCGTCATGCTGCGCGACAGCCACTCGGTGGTGCTGGAGCGCGCCCTCGGCAAGGGCCTGCTCACCAGCAACGGCGAGCTCTGGAAGCACCAGCGCAAGCTGATGGCGCAGGCCTTCGTGCCGCGGCGCATCCAGTCGTACGGGGCGGCGATGGCGCGGGTGACCGACGCGGGGCTGCGCCCGTGGCGCGACCGCGCGGTGATCAACCTCCACCAGGAGATGTCGCGGCTCACGATGGAGGTCGTGGCCGACGTGCTCTTCGGGTCGGGCCTCGCGCCCGCCGACGTCGAGCAGGTGCGCGAGTCGATGGAGACCGTGAACGAGTTCTTCGCCAACAGCCCCGAGGCGATCACCATGCTCCCCGCGTGGGTGCCGACGCCGCGCAACCGGCGGGTGACGGCGGCGGTGGCCCGGCTCGACGAGCTCATCTACCGCATCATCGCGCAGCGGCGCGCGGGAGAGTCGCGCGACGACCTCCTCGGCACGCTGCTCGCCGCGCAGGACGACGACGGCGAGCGCATGAACGACCGGCAGCTGCGCGACGAGGCGATGACCCTCTTCCTCGCGGGGCACGAGACCACGGCGCTCACGCTGGCCCACACGCTGTACCTCCTGAGCACGCACCCGGAGGTCGAGCGGCGGCTGCACGCCGAGCTCGCCGCGGTGGTGGGCGACCGGCTGCCGACGGCCGACGACGTGCGGGCGCTGCCCTACGCCGAGCGGGTCATCAAGGAGTCGATGCGGCTGTACCCGCCCGCGTGGACGACCGGGCGCGAGGCCGCCGAGGACGTCGAGGTCGGCGGGTACCGCATCCCGAAGGGGGCGCAGATCCTGACGAGCCAGTGGGTGGTGCACCACGACCCGCGGTGGTTTCCCAACCCCGAGGGCTTCGACCCCGACCGCTGGGAGGGCGAGCGCGGCAAGGCCATCCCCCGCTTCGCGTTCTTCCCCTTCGGCGGCGGGCCGCGGGTGTGCATCGGCAACCACTTCGCGACGCTCGAGGCCACGCTGATGCTCGCGACCATCGTCGGGCGCTGGCGGCTCGACCTGCTGCCGGGCCAGCGGCTCACGCTCAAGCCCTCGGTGACGCTGCGCCAGGCGGGCGATGGGCTGCTGGTGCGGCTCTCCGCGCGGTAGCTTCGCGCGGTGTCCATCGACCACCTCCGCGACGAGCTGCGCGTCTACATCCGGGCGCGCTACCCCGCCCTCTGGCTCACCACCGACGAAGAAGACCGCGTCTCCCGGATGCTCGGCACGCTGGCCGCGGAGTTCAACCGCCCGCTGCTCTCGTGGACGTGCACCTCGGGCTTCGACGACGCGCGCTTCGTCTTCGACCGCGCCGCGAGCCCCCGCGGCCTGCCCGACGCCACGCCCGCGACCATGGCCCGCACGCCCGACAAGGCCCTCGACTACATCATGAACCACCCCGAGCGGGCGCTCTTCGTGATGCACGACCTGCACCCCTTCCTCGAAGACCCGGTGATCGTGCGCAAGCTCCGCGACGTGGTGAACCACGCCCGCCGGGCCTTCAAGACCGTGGTGCTGGTGTCCGGCGCGGCGAAGGTCCCCGATGAGCTGTCGCGCGACGTGACCGTGATCGAGGTGCCGCCGCCGGACGAGGGCGAGCTCTCCGCGCTCCTGCGCTCCTTCATCGAGTCGCTGCGCTCCGTCGGGCGCGTCGCCGTCGACCCCGACCCGACCTTCCCCGAGCGCGCGGTGCACGCGGCGCGCGGGCTCACCGAGAGCCAGGCCATCCAGGCCTTCTCGCGGGCGGCGGTGCGCGACATGCGCTTCGGCCTCGACGACATCCCGCTCATCCTCGACGAGAAGAAGCAGGTGGTGCGGCGCACCGGGGCGCTGGAGTTCTTCGAGCACGACGAGTCGCTCTCGACCGTGGGCGGCATCGACGGGTTGAAGCAGTGGCTCGCGTCGCGCACCAGCGCCTTCGGGGAGCGGGCGCGCGCCTTCGGGCTGCCGCAGCCGAGGGGGCTGCTGCTGCTCGGGGTGCAGGGCTGCGGCAAGAGCCTGACGGCCAAGGCCATCGCGGCGCACTGGCGCCTGCCGCTGCTGCGCCTCGACATCGGGAGCGTGTTCAGCCCCTACGTGGGCGGCAGCGAGGCCAACATGCGCAAGGCCCTCGCCATGGCCGAGAGCCTCGCCCCGGTGGTGCTCTGGATCGACGAGGTCGAGAAGGGCTTCGGCGGCACCACCGGGTCGGGCAACGCCGACGGCGGCGCGTCGCTGCGGGTGTTCTCGACCTTCCTCACCTGGATGCAGGAGCGCAAGCGCCCGGTCTTCGTGGTGGCCACGGCCAACCGCATCTCCGAGCTCCCGCCGGAGCTGCTGCGCAAGGGCCGCTTCGACGAGATCTTCTTCGTCGACCTGCCGACCCCGGCGGAGCGCGAGGCGATCTTCGCGATCCACCTGGCCAAGCGCCACCGCGACCCGGGCCGCTTCGACCTCGGCGCGGTGGCGGGGGCCACGCACGGCTTCAACGGCGCGGAGGTCGAGCTCGCGCTGGTGGCGGCGATGTACGCGGCGTTCTCGGCCGAGCGCGAGGTGACGACGGAGGACGTGCTCACCGCCGCGGGCGAGACGGTGCCCCTGTCGACGACGATGGCCGAGGACATCGACGCGCTGCGCACCTGGGCGCGCACGAGGGCCCGGAGCGCCAGCTGACCTCCTGCGGGAATGGTCGATGGGGTCCCCGCGGTGCTAGCTTCGAGCGCGATGGGCGACGCACGAAAGCTACAATCCCCGGGTCCATTTCGCACCGACCAGCTCCGCTCGGGTGACCCCTACGAGCTCTCCGAGGGGCACCCGGTGTTCTGCGCGCCGACGGGCCGCGACGGCGCCGGTCCCAACGGGCTCGGCTTCTCGGTGCTCGACAGCGACCCCGCGGTGCGCAACGCCGGCGTCGACGCGGGCATCGCGATCAGCAAGAACACCCTCCGCGCCCCGGATGTGGCGGTGAACCTGGAGCACGACGGCGGCACCTGGGCGACCAGCGCGCCGCTGGTGCTGGAGTACGCGGGACGCGGCCAGGACGAGGCCGAGCTCGCGACGAAGATCGCCGAGCTGCTGGCGGCGGGCACGCGCTGGGTGTGGGTGATGCGGCTGGTGGGCCCGCGGCGGGTGGAGGTGCACACGGCGGCGTCGCCGGTGCGCGTGGTCAACGTCGACGGCGAGCTCACGGCGCCCGGCGTGCTCGCGCTCCCGGTGCCGGTGCGCGCGCTGTTCGAGCGCGACGCGGCGCACGAGACGACCCTGCGCAACCTGCTCTCGGCGCGAGGGTACTCGTCGCTCGAGGCCCTGCGCGACAAGAGCCGCGAGGAGGGTCGTGAGGAGGGCCGTGAGGAGGGTCGTGAGGAGGGCCGTGAGGAGGGCCTCGCCCCGCTGGTGCGTCTGTTCGAACGGCGGCTCTCCCGCGCCCTCACGGAGGCTGAGCGCGAGACGCTACGGCGGCGCCTCGGCACATCGGGTCCGGCGCGCCTCGGCGACGTGGTGCTCGACCTCGGCACCACGGAGCTCGCCGCGTGGCTCGTCGACCCCACCGAAGACGCAGGCCGCGGCTGATCGAGCGTACCGTCACCACCCACGCCTGCGATCGCCGGCCTCGCCCACCGAGGGAGCATCCGCGAAGGGCCTTTGCGCGTGCGTCAGAGGAGAAGAACCGCAAGGGTCGCAAGGGTCGCAAGGGAGAAACCGGCATAGGCTGGCAGGCGCTCAAACCACTCCCCTCGTGTCGGAGCCTGAGCATCGCTCTCATACCCTCTCGCGAAACCGAGGTGTCCGCGCCGGTAGGACTCCCCCTTGCGACCCTTGCGACCCTTGCGGTTCTTCTCCTCTGACGCACGCGCAAAGGCCCTTCGCGGATGCTCCCCTCGGTGGGCGAGGCCGGTGATCGCAGGCGTGGAGGCTCCGATCAACGCTTCAAGTCCCCTCTGGAGAGGTGCCGAGGGGTCCTCGAGGGTCGGGGAGCTACGGGCAGCCCGGGGCGGGCGGCGTGTCGGGCGTCGGCCACTCCGCGGCGGTGCAGGCGCGCCACCCCACGAACGCCGGCTCCGCGGGCGCCGGTCCGTGGAACACGTAGCGGTGACCGGTCGCCACCTCGACCCGGCACTGGGCCTGCCCGTTGCTCGCCAGGGTCTCCTGCCGGGAGCACGCGACGATGCGAGCGGTGGGCGCGCAGCGGGTCGGGCCGTCGAGGGCGCTGCCGTACAGGTCCGCGCAGTGCTCCGGGCAGCGGCCATCGACGACCGGGCACTCGCCGGGGCCGAGGCCCTGAGGGTCCCACGGGGCAGTGACCACCTCGTACCAGCCGTCCACGACCTCGATCCAGCGCACGCCCGGGGCGCAGAGCGCGTCGCCGACGTCGCCCGCGCGTAGCAGCGCCGAGACCATGTTGGCCAACCAGAGGGGCTGGACCTCCCGGGCGTCGCGGTCGCGCAGCCAGTCGAGCAGCGGCGCCTGGAGGGGCCCGAGCTGGCGGGTGCGCGCCGCCTGGAGGCCTGACGGGTCGCCGGTGTACGCGCCGAAGTCGAAGGGAGGATCGTCGAGCACGAGCAGCACCCGCGCGGGGCGCTCGCTGGGGGCGGCGCGGCTCAGCGCGAGGGCGCGGGCCGAGGACTCGCGGCCGTGGGGGTCGGTCACCCGCGCGAGGCAGGCATCGGGCGACTCCGCGCAGGCGGTCACCGCGAGGCACCCGGCCAGGACGAGCGCGCTGCGTCGGGTGCCCATGACCCGGGAGACCCGCTACGGCGCCATCACCGGCCGGGACGCGGCGCCCGCCGGTCGGGCCGCGGCGCCCGGTCGCGGGGCCGTCGCGCGGGGGAGAACCCGCTGGTTGGCGCCCGCGGGCGCCGGGGTCGCCGCCACGCCGGGCCGCGGGGCCTCGTCCTGGTGGATGGAGTAGCGCACCAGCGCGCGCAGCACCTCGTTGCGCTGCACGTTGCCGACGAGGGTCTTGATGTCCTCGTAGAGCGACGGGTCGACGAGCAGCGCGCCGAGGGTGCCGCGGCCCGCGCGGATGTCCGTCATGAGCGCGTTGGTCTGCTGCGACACCTGGTTGACGTTGGCGAGCGTCTGCGAGAGGTCGGTGCCGTAGATCACCTGGTGCAGGCCGCCGTTGCCGGTGCGCACGTCGCGGGTGATGGCCCCCACCTCCTCGGCGGCGCCGGCGAGGCTGCGCACCATCGCGGCCCCCTGGCGGTCGTAGAGCAGCGCGTGCACGAGGCCGTTGCCGCTGCGCGCCTCGCGGGCCAGGCCGTCGATGCTGCTCATCGTCGAGGAGGCGTGCGCCGCGGTGCTCTGCACCGACGCCAGCGTCGCGTAGAGCTGCCGGGCCATGGCCTGGTCGGTGAGCACGTCGTGCGCGGCGCCGGGGCCCATCGCGATCTGGTGCGTGATGGTGCTGAGGTCGTGCAGCGTCGCCTGGAGGTCGGCCGTGCTCTCCGGGGTAGAGAGGGCGGCCGTGACGCGCGAGACGTTCTCGAGCACGGAGTTGACCCGGGTGACCGCCTGCGAGGCCGCGCGCAGCGCGCCGGCCATGTCGTCGGACTCCTCCGAGGGCACGGTGGCGCCGGAGGCCAGCGCCCGGCCCGCGGCGGTGCCCATGGTGACGTCGAGGGCCTTGTCGCCGAGGAGGCCCTTGCTCGCGATGCTCACCCGGCTGTCGGAGCGCACGCGCTGGAGCTGCTCGGAGATCATCGTGAAGTTCACGTGGATGAGCCGGTCGGCGTCGGTGTTGCCGAAGGTGATGCTCTCGACCTGGCCCACGTCGAGGCCGCCCATGCGCACCGGCGAGCCCACCTTGAGCCCGGCCACGTCGCGGAAGGTCGCGTGCAGCGTGGCGTGCCGCTGGAACATGTGCCGCTCGTCACCCACCAGGAAGATGAGGATGCCCGCGACGATGAGGCCGAGGAGGAGGAAGATGCCGACCTTGACGTTCCTGACCATGGTGGGTGTCGCTCGCGGAGGGGGTAAGGGAAGGTTCTGCGGGAAATAGCGGGCCGGCGGCCGTTACTGGGAGCGGGCCATGAGGGCGGCCATGTCCTCGTCTTCGGGCGCCTGGCCGGTGACGAAGTTGTGCACGAGGGGGTTCTCCGTGTTGCGAAACTCCTCGACCGTGCCGCTCGCGACGATGCGGCCCTTGTGCACCATCGCGAGGCGGTTGGACACCGCGAAGGCCGTCTTCATGTCGTGCGTGACCACGATGCTCGTGACGCTGAGCGCGGCCTTCAGCGAGATGATCACGTTGTTGATGCGGGTGGTGTTGATCGGGTCGAGCCCGGTGGTGGGCTCGTCGTAGAGCAGCACCTCGGGGCGCAGGGCGATGGTGCGCGCGAGGCCGACGCGCTTTCGCATGCCGCCGGAGAGGTCGGCGGGGTTCATGGCCTCGACGCCGGGCAGGCCGACGAGGGACAGGGCCCAGTCGACGCGCTCGGAGATCTCCGTCTCGTTCATGTGGAAGTGCTCGCGCAGCCCGTAGGCGACGTTTTCGCGCACCGTCAGCGAGTCGAAGAGCGCCGCGCCCTGGAACACCATCCCGATGCGCTGCCGCACCCTGGCGAGCTCGCTCGACTTCATGCCGATGATGCTCTTGCCGTCGAAGGTGATGTCCCCGCGGTCGGGCTTGAGCAGCCCGATGAGCATCTTGAGCATCACGCTCTTGCCCACCCCGGAGCCGCCGAGGATGGTCAGCGCCTCCCCCTGCTCGATGGCCAGGTTGAGGCCCGTATAGATGGCCTTCGGGCCGAAGGCCTTGTCCACCCCGTGGAATTCGATCAGCGCCATGTCTTGCTAGGGGCGCAAGGTGCACCGCGACCGGGCGATTGGCAACGCCCGGCGGCCGCTCACTTCTTGCTGCCGAAGCGGGCGAGGAGGTCGGCCATGTCGTCGGCGTGCTCCTCCTCCTTGGCCAGGATGCCCTCCAGCATCCGGCGGGTGGTCGGGTCGTTGTCGCCGAGGTACCGGATGATCTCGCCGTAGGACTCGATGGCCACGCGCTCGGCGACGAGGTCTTCGCGGATCATCTCCGTGAGCGAGGACCCTTCGACGTACTCCGAGTGCGAGCGCGAGAGCAGCCCGTCGGGGTTGAAGTCGGGCTCGCCATTGAGCTGCGTGATGCGGAGCGCGAGCTCGTCGGCGTGGCCCTGCTCCTCATTGGCGTGCACCAGGAACTCGTCGGCCACCGCCCCGGCCTCCAGCCCGGTGGCCATGTAGTAGTGCCGCTTGTACCGGAGCACGCAGACGATCTCTGTCGCGAGGGCGACGTTGAGCAGCTTCACCACGGCGGCGCGGTCGGCGCGGTAGTTCTCGACCACGGCGCCGTTCTCGATGTGCTTGCGCGCCCGCTCCCGCAGCTCGCGGACGTCGGTGACAAACGGACCTTCAGGGGAGTTGCTCATGGGAGTTTCGATCCTGTGGAAGGGGGGGGGCGAGACCATCACGCCGCGGCGGTGACCCGTCGGGTGCGGTGCCCCCCACTGCGAAAGGTGTTCCACGGCGGCGAACGCGGCGATGGCGTCGGGCAGACTGTGGCCGCAAGGTACAATCCGGGCGCCGCGCGTGGCGAAGCGCCCCACCCGCTACAGCGCCCGCCCCTGGGCCCCGTCGACGGGCACGCAGGCCCCGGTCATCCACGCTGCCCGCGCGGAGCACAGGAAGGCCACCACGTCGGCGACCTCCTCGGGCGTGCCGAAGCGCCCCATCGGGAGCTCGTCGCGCTTCATCTTCGCGATGCGCTCGGGGTCGTCCTTCGCCCGCCGGTCCCACGACCCGCCGGGGAACATCACCGACCCCGGCGCCACGCTGTTCACCCGGATGTGGTGCCGCGCGAGGCTCACGGACATCTCCTTGGTCATCGCGATCATCGCCGCCTTGGCGGCCATGTACGGCGCCGTGGCGCAGTACTCCCGCCCGCAGATCGACGACACGTTCACGATCGCCCCGCCGCCGTGCTCGTGCATCCACCCCACCACGGCCTGGCTGCACCACACCGCCGCCATGAGGTTGAGGTCGAGCACCTCGCGCCACTGCGCCGCCGTGGCCTTCTCGAAGGTGCCCGACCCGAGGCTCCCGCCGGCGTTGTTCACCAGCACCTCCACGCTTCCCAGGGTCTCGATGGCCTGCCCCACCGCCGCCTGCGCGCCCGCCTCGGTGGCCACGTCGCCCACCACCGCGTGCGCCTCGGCCCCCTCCGCCCGCAGCGCCGCCACCGTCGCCCGCAGCGCCTCCTCGCCGCGCGCCACCAGCGCCACCCGCGCGCCCTCGCGCGCCAGCGCCGCCGCGATCGCCCGCCCGATGCCGCGGCTCCCGCCGATGATGAGCGCCGTCTTGCCTGTCAGTTCGAGGTCCATGGGTGCCGTTGCGTCCTACCACCACTCCGCGGCCCCCGCGACGGCCCCTTCGCCCGGCGCCGGGAGTACCCTCCCGCGTATGCCCCGCACCCTCCGCCGCGCCCTGGCCGCGCTCCTGCTCGCGCTCCTGGTCACCCCCTTCGCCCACGCCCAGGCGCCCGCGGTCGCGCCGGGCTCGTGGGCCTCGCAGCTCGACGAGCTCACCCGCTGGGTCGAGGCCCACCGCGGCCCGGCGGCCTGCACCGAGCGCTGCTTCGCCCTCACCCGCCTGCGCATCACCGGCTCGCTCGAACCCGGGCCCCTCCAGTTCGAGCTCGAGGGCGCCGTGCTCGCCGACGGCCCGGTGAACGTCCCCCTCTTCGGCCCGCCCGGGCGCGTGCGCCTGGAGAACGTCACCCAGGACGGCGCCCCCGCCGCGGTCAGCTTCGACGACGCGGCGTACTTCGCCCGCACCGCCGCGCGCCGCTTCGTGCTCCGCGGCTCGCTCACCCTCGTCGACGAGCTCGCGCTCACCATCCCCGGCCCCGTCAACGCGCTCGACGCCGACATCACCGGCGCGCGGGTCGTCGAGGGCGCCCACCTCGCGGGCCTCTCCAACGTCACCCTCCACCTCGACCGGGGCCTCGCCGCGGCGCCCGCCGCCGGCCCGACGGTCTTCCAGCGCTCCCACGCGCTGCGGGTCGGCCGCGAGATCGGCTTCACCGACCGCCTGGTGCTCCAGTCGGGCAACGACCTCGGCGTGGTGCGCCTGCCCCTGCGCAACGGCGAGCGCGTGCTCGACGTCACGGGCTCCGTCGGATGGCGCCAGGAGGGCGGCGCGCTGCTGCTCCCCACCGCCGGGCGCGCGGCGGACATCACCATCACCGGCACCCTGGCCGCCGTCGGGAGCTTCGAGCCCGACCCCCGCTCGGAGTACGAGTGGTGGCTCCTCGAGTCCGACGCCGAGCACCGGCTCACGGTCACCGGCGACGCCCGGCAGATCGACGCCGACGAGTCCCCGATCCCCCGCACGCAGCCCGGCGCGCGGCTCTACCTCGTCGAGCGCGGGCACCACATCGCGGTCGCCGTGCAGACGCTGCACAGCCTCGACGCGCTCGCCGCGGTCGTGCACGCCCACCGCCGCACGACGGTGCTCACCCGCCGCGGCGACGTCGTCTCCGACGACGCCATCACCTACGAGAACAACGGCATCGACTACCTCACCCTCGACCCGCAGGGCCGCCCCATCTACGTCGCCACCGACGGCGCGGCGGAGCGCATCATGCACGCCGACCGCGACGCCCGGGAGGTGCTGGTCTCGCTGCGCAACGGCCGCCACGAGGTGCGCACGCAGAGCCTCGGCCACGCCCCGATCGGCCTCTTCGGCGGCAGCGTCGAGCTCCCGACGCCCACCTACCGGCTCACCGCGAGCCGGGTGACGGCGACCATCGGGCTCCCGTCCTTCGTGGCGCCGGTGGCGGTGCTGGGCGGCGACCGGCCGTGGTTCGCCCTCGCCCTCGACGACCTCGTGGCGGTGCTCGTCGCCCTCGGCCTCGCCTGGGCGCTGGAGCGCGACGCCGCCCGCCGCGCGCTGCTCGGGGCCGTCGTCGCGGGGGCGTGGTTCGTGTCGGGCGCCCTCTACGCCGCGGCGCTCGCGGGCGCGTCGCTGTGGGTGCTGCGCGCGGTGCTCTTCCGCGGCGGCCGGCCGTGGCTGCGGGCGGCGGCCCTGGGCGCGGCCGCGACGGTGGCGCTGCTCATCGGCGTGGGCACCCTCGGGCTCACCCGGCGCGAGTCGCGCGGGCCGACGATGGCCGACGTGCCCAGCAGCACGATGACCCGCTCCCCCTCCGGCGGTGAGGACCTCGACGATGGCGTGGCCTCCGACCAGCGCAACGGCGTCAGCAACAACCGCAGCAACCCCCTGCAACGGGTGGGACGGGGGTTGATCAACGGCTACCAGGCGGTGACCGAGAGCGCCGCGATGGTGCAGGGCGTGACGCCGGTCGCGATCACCCTGCCCGCGTACGACCGCGCCGTCGCCGTGTCGCGCGAGCTGGTCACCCGCGAGCGGCCCTTCCGCCCCCGCGTGTACTACGTCACCTCCTGGACCACCGGGGCGCTCGCCCTCGCGTGGGCGGCCCTCGTGGTGCTGCTGGCGCGGGCCCACCGCGAGACCCTCGCCCGCTGGGGCGCCGCGCTGCGCGAGCGGCTGCGCGGCGACGAGCCCGTCACCCCCGCGGGGGCGCCGTGAGGGCCGCGCGCTTCCACCGCTACGGCGAGGCGGACGTGCTGCGCGTGGAGGAGGTCGCCGACCCGGCGGCGGGCGAGCGCGACGTGCTCGTCCGGGTGCGCGCGGCGAGCGTGAACCCCATCGACTGCAAGATCCGCTCGGGGGCGCAGCGGGCGCTCATCCACTACCGCCTGCCGCAGATCACCGGGCTCGACGTCTCGGGCGAGGTCGTCGCGGTGGGGTCGCGGGTGACGCGCTTCAAGGTGGGCGACGCGGTGATCTCCTCGCCGACGCACCGCCGTCCCGGCACCTGCGCCGAGCTCGTGGCCATCGACGAGTCGGCGGTGGCGCTCAAGCCCGCGCGCATCGACCACCTGCACGCCGCGGCGCTCCCGCTGGCGGGCCTGACGGCGTGGGCGTCGCTGGTCGACGCGACGCGGGTGCGCGCGGGGCAGCGGGTGTTCATCCAGGCCGGCGCCGGCGGCGTCGGGACCATCGCCATCCAGCTGGCGAAGCACCTGGGCGCGGAGGTGGCGACGACGTGCAGCGCGCGCAACGCCGACTTCGCGCGCTCGCTCGGGGCCGACCGGGTGATCGACTACCACGAGGAGAAGTACGAAGACGTGCTCGACGAGGTGGACGCGGTGCTGGAGTCCATCGGCGGAGAGGCCAACGCGCGCTCGCTGTCGGTGCTGAAGCGCGGCGGGCGGATGGCCCTGGTGGTGAGCGGCATCCCCGAGGCGGTGAAGGCGCACGGGCCCTACGCCGGGGTGGCGCGGGCGCTCGCGGCGCAGGCGGCCTTCATCGGGCGCGCGTGGTGGCAGAAGGGGGTGGCGGTGAAGGTGGTGGTGCGCCCGACGGACGGGGCGATGCTGCAACGACTGGCCGACGTGGTGCAGTCCGGGGCCGTGACGCCGGTGGTGGACGCGGTGCTGCCGCTGGAGGAGATCGCCGAGGCGCACCGGCGGGTGGAGTCGGGGCGCACCCGGGGGAAGATCGTGATCCAGGTGGCCTAGCGCGCCGACCGGAAAGTCTCCCGTCGCCGCGCTTCCGATCCGCGTCGCCCCGCTGCGTTGCGTCGCCTCGACGGGCCAGGAGCCCGTCTTCGGCTCCGCGCCTTGCGGGGCTCGCGTCTCGTCGCGCAGCTCGGTCCGACTTTCCGGTCGGCGCTCTAGCGCGGGCGCGTGCCCACGATGACGGCCTCGGTGCCGTCGGCGAAGAGCCACGTCCGCGGAGCGAGGCCCGCGCCGCGCATCGCGGCCTCGATCTCGTCGGGGCGCAGGAAGTGGTTGCCCTGCACGTGCTCGCTGAGGTTCTGGAAGGCCATCCCCCGGCGGCGCCCGTCGCGGAGCTGCGCGCGCTCGTCCGGCCAGCGGGGCTCCCAGATCACCGCCGCGCCGCCCGGGCGCAGCGCCGCGAAGAGCTGCGCGAAGACCTCGTCGCGGCGGTCCCACACGTGGTGCAGCGCGCGGTTCATCGCGATGAGGTCGACCGGCTCGTCGACGGTGTAGTGATGCAGGTCGCCCGCGCGGAAGCTCAGGCGCGACGAGAGCCCCGCGCGCCCGGCGGCCTCCGTCGCCTGCCGGATGTTCTCCTCGAAGCCGTCGAGCCCGACGCCGCGCACGCGGGCGAAGCGGCCGGCCAGCGCGCGGAGGTACCACCCGTTGCCGCAGCCCAGGTCGACGGCCACGCCGCCGCCCGCATCGAGCGACGCGAACACGTCGACCGCCGGCAGGATCTCCCGCTCGAAGAAGCCCGCGAAGCTCGCCTCGAGCATCGGGCCGAACCACGGCAGGATGGTCGCCCGCTCGCCGAGCACCCGCTCGCCGGGGCGCTCGCCCGAGGGCATGAGCCCCGCGGCGCGCTCGGCCATGTGCGCGCCCAGCACCGACTGCACGGCGAAGGGCATCAGCGTGCCCGGCGCCGACGGGCGATACGCGCCGCCGAGCGCCGTCAGGCGGAACACCTCGCCCTCCGCGTCGAGGTACCCGAAGGCGTACGCCGCGTCGCACCAGCGCCGGACGTAGCCAGCGTCGACCCCCGCGCGCGCCGCGAGCCCCTCGGCGGTGGCGGGCTCGGCCAGCGCCTCGAAGAGCCCGTTGTGGACGCCCACGAAGGCCAGCGCGAGGCTCATCGCGCCCTGCGCCTGCTGCATCGCCTGCTGTCGCATCTCGTCGAGGGTCGCCGTCGTCACGCTGTCACTCTCCTGCTCACTCCACCGATCGTCGGAACGCCCTGAAGGAGGTCTCACGCCGGCTTCGGGTTGCCTACCTCGTCGGTGGGGTGGAAGAGGTTGATCGGCAGGTTGAGGTACCGCACGCCGTTGGCCGAGGGCTTCGGGAGGACGCCCGCGTTGACGTTCACCTGCACGCTCGGGAGCAGCAGCCGCGGGGCGGCGAGGGTGGCGTCGCGCCCGCGCCGGAAGGCCACGTAGTCGGCCTTCGGGGTGTCGGCCCGGAGCTGCACGTTGCCCCGCTTCGAGGCGCCGATGGTGGTCTCGAAGCGCAGCGGGCGCTCGCCCGGCTGGTAGTCGTGGCCGACGAACACCCGGGTCGCGTCGGGCAGCGCGTAGAGCCGCTGCACCGAGTCGTAGAGGTCGTCCGCCGAGCCGCGCGGGAAGTCGCAGCGGCCGGTGCCGTAGTCCTCGATGAAGAGCGCGTCGCCGGTGAAGAGCGCGTCGTCGATGAGGTAGCTCACGCAGGCGGGGGTGTGCCCCGGCGTCGCGATCACCCGCACCGCGAGCGACCCGGCCTGGAGCGTCTCGCCGTCGGCGAGCAGCCGGTCGAACTGCGACCCGTCGGCGCGAAACTCCGGCCCGAGGTCGAAGATCCCCCGGAAGGTCTCCTGCACCTCGGTGATGCGCGCGCCGATGGCCACCCGGGCGCCGTGCCGCTGCTTCAAGAGCTGCGAGCCCGACAGGTGGTCGGCGTGGGCGTGGGTCTCGAGCACGTAGCGCAGGGTGAGGGCCTCGCGCTCGATGAAGCGCGAGACCGCGTCGACGGAGGCCGTGCTGGTCTGCGAGGGACCCGGCTCGTAGTCGAGCACCGGGTCGATGACCACGGCGTCGTGAGTGGCCTCGTCGTAGGCGACGAAGGTGAGGGTGAAGGTCTTGGGGTCGTAGAATTCCTGGATCTTCATGGCGCTGCCTCCCGGTCACTCGGTGACCTGCGCCGGGTACGAGCCACGGTTGCCCTCGGAGGGTTCACGCCGCGCGAGAGAACTCTGCCCGACGCGGACTAAAGCGGGAGCCGATGGCGCGGCCGCTGCTACACATCGACCGGAGGCCCTGACCCCACCGATGCCCACTTCCATTCTCACCTCCCTCGCCCTCGTCCTGCCTTTCGTCCGGCTGCCCTACAGCTTCGGGCCCATCCACCCCTTCGGGATCCTCGTCGGCATCGGGGTCGCGCTCGGCTTCAAGCTCGCGATGCGCCGCGCCCGCGCGCTCGACCTCGACCTCGAGCGCTTCGAGCGCCACGTCGTCTGGACCGTCGCCATCGGCTTCGTCTCCAGCCACGTCCTCGACACCATCTTCTATCACCCCGAGGTGCTGCTCAGCCGCCCGTGGGAGCTCCTCCTCATCTACCAGGGGCTCTCCTCCTTCGGCGGCTTCTTCGGCGGCGTCGTGGGCTTCATCCTGTACGCCCGCCGCCATGGGGTGGACCCCTGGCGCAGCGCCGACGCGATCGCCTACGGGCTCCCGGTAGGCTGGCTCTTCGGCCGCATGGGCTGCGCGTCCATCCACGACCACCCGGGCGCCCTCTCGACGAGCCCGCTCGCGGTCGACTGGCCCGGCGGCTCGCGCTTCGACCTCGGCCTCCTCGAGCTGATGCTGGTGCCCATGCTCATCGTCGCGGTGTTGTTCGTAGCGCGGCGCACGAAGCGCCCCGGTGCGCTCATCACCACCCTCGCGCTGCTCTATCCCCCCATCCGCTTCCCGCTCGACTTCCTGCGCGCCTCGGACGCCGACGGCGGCGACGTCCGCTACTTCGGCTGGACGCCAGGCCAGTACGCCTCCGCCGCCCTCTTCGTCGTCGGCCTCGCGCTGCTCCGGCGCACCCTCCGCGCCCCCGCCGATCCCGCCCCGCCGCCGTCCGCCGCCGCCTGAACCCCGGCGCGCCGTCGGGTCAGCGCCCGTCCGCGCCGAGGACCTCGAGGCGCTGGCCGTGGGCGCCCACCCTCAGGCGGTAGCGAGGGAGGTGCGGCGCCAGGCGGGCCACCGTCGCCGCGAGCTGACGCGCGCCCAGCGCCGCGATGCGGGCGCGCAGCGCCGGGGCGTGCACCCGCGCCGCCTCCGTGGGCGCGAGCTGCTCCACGAGGAACCACGCGTTCTCCGCGCGCACGAAGTCCGTCACCTGCGGGTGCAGCACGAAGACCTCGCGCGCCCCGACGTGCGGCGCCACCATCGGCACCAGGGTGTGGGCGTGCACCTCGTGCTCGATCCGCACCTCCAGCACCCCGCGCTCCTCGTGCTCGCCGTCCAGGATCGCGTACTCCAGCAGCTCCGGGCGCCGCCAGGCCCGGTGGAAGGCCGCCCGCAGCACGTCGGCCACCAGCCCGGGGCGCACCCCGTAGCGCGCGGGCTCGGTGATCATCAGCCGCAGGTGCCCGCAGCCGACGTGCGCGGGCGCCACGAGGTGCTCCAGCAGCGCGCCCTCCATCGCGAGCGGCGGCGAGCGCACGAAGGCCCGCGCGTCCTCCGGGCCGCGCCAGCTGGCCGCCGCGCCGGCGGTGCGGGGGTCGGCGCGCAGGGCGTCCGCGAGGCGCTCGATCGCGTGCCGGTCGGTGTGCAGGTAGAAGCGCCCGAAGGCCTCGACGTAGCGGTCGAAGACCGTCGCGATCCAGCCCGCGTCGAGGGGGCGCCCGAGCAGCTGCTCCAGCGCGGCGAGCGAGAGCACCAGCTCCCCCGCGTCGCCGCCCGGCGTGCCCAGCACCGGGGCCTCCGCGCGGCCGTCGATGCACGACTCGGTGTTCGTGCCCAGCAGCGAGGCGGCCTGCGTCCACACCAGGGCGTCGGGGCGCGCCAGCGTCGCGCGGAGCTCGGTCAGCGGGTCTGCCGTCACCCCGGCCGGCGTGTCCGCCGGCGCCCCCGCCGGTGGCGCGACGACCGGTGGCGCCTCGGGCGCGGCGCCCGGCAGCGCCTCGGGCGGCGGGGGAGGGCTCCCGGGGTGGTGCTCGCAGGCGCCCAGCAGCGCGAGCGCGATCGCGGCGCCGAGGCCGATCATCCGCGTGGTCATGGTGACGGGTCTCCGGGAGGCTCAGGGAAGGGGAGAGGGCGCGCCGCGTGGGCGCGCAGGCTCTCAGGAGCGCTTGAGGGCGCGGGTGACCAGCGGGTCGAGCCGCGCGGTGGCGTAGCTGCCGGCGAGCATCGCGAGCACGAAGACGATCGCGGTGGGCGCGGCGGTGGGGAGCGAGGCGATGCCGGGGCCGGGGCAGAAGCCGCCGAGGCCCCAGCCGACGCCGAAGATCGCGGCGCCGAGCAGGAGCCGGACGTCGAGGTCGCGGCGCGTCGGCACGAGGAAGCGCGCCGAGAGCAGGGGGGAGGGGCGGCCCTGGAGCAGGCGCCACGCGAGGGCGTGCACGGCGATGGCGCCGCCCATCACGAACATCAGCGACGGGTCCCACCCCCGGAAGAAGTTCAGGAACCCGATGACCTTCTCCGCGCGGGTCATCCCCGCGACCGCGAGCCCGAGGCCGAAGAGCACCCCCGAGAGCAGCGCCACGACCCCTTGGGCCCGCTCGCGCGCCCGCGGCGTCATCGCGCACCCCCGCCGGTGAGCAGCACCGTGAGCGCCCCGGTGCCGATGAAGGTCAGCGTCGCCGCGACGCTGCGCGGCGAGAAGCGCGAGATGCCGCACACCCCGTGGCCGCTGGTGCAGCCGTTGCCGATGCGGGTGCCCACCCCCACGAGAAGACCCGCGAGCAGCACCAGCCCGAGCGACGCGCTGCCCGCCGAGAAGGCCCCGGGCATCAGCGCGAGCGCGACGAGCCCGCCGCCCACGAGCCCCGCGATGAAGAGCGCCCGCCACGCGACGTCGCCCGCGCTGGGCGCGAGCAGCCCCCCGACGATGCCCGAGATGCCCATGACCCGTCCGTTGAGCCCCAGCAGCAGCGAGGCGCTGAGTCCGATGAGCGCGCCGCCCTGCAGCGCGCGAATCCAGTCGAGAGGAATGTCCATCAATCTCCGTGCTCCGAGGGGGGGAGGGAAGGGGCCCCGATCGAGGCCGACCGTGGTCGTTGCGTAGGGTCGTTTGAGCAACCGACATGCCGTCGCCGCCGCGCCGCGTCCAGCGCACGGCGCCGCGTCGCGCCCCCCGCCGCGGCGTTGCAGGGCCATGTAACAGCTGTTGCACAGTGTTGCATCGCGCCCGCGCCGTGGTCGACCGGCGCAGCGCCCTCCTGCGGCGCCGCCGAGCGCGCACGGTCGTTGCAGCGACGGTGTCGCCATGTCGCTCATCCTCGTCCCCCTCGACTTCTCCGATTGCGCCCCGCACGTCGTCGCGGAGGCGCTGCGCTTCGCCGAGGCCTTCCGCGGTCGCCTGCTGCTGCTGCACGCGAGCGACCCCCGCGGGCCGATTCCGCTGACGGCGACGGTGCGGCCGCCCGGGTCGCGCGAGCCGCTGACCGTCGAGGCGCTGCTGCGCCGGGACGCCGACGCGCACCTCGCGCCCCTGCTGGGCCTCGCGCGCGAGCGGGGCGTCGAGGCCGAAGGGCGGGTGGTGTTCGGGCACGTCGCGGAGGTCGTGCTCGCGGTCGCCGCGGGCGAGCGCGCGGACATGATCCTGATGGGCACGCACGGGCGCACGGGGCTCGCGCGCGCGACCATGGGCAGCATCGCGGAGGACATCGTGCGCCACGCCGAGGTGCCGGTGATCACCGTCCGCACGCGGCACCACGCGGGCTGCGCGGCGTCGAGCTGCGCGACCTGCGACCTCGGGCGCAGCGAGGTCGAGCGCGCCATCGACGCCGAGGACGCGGGCTAGAGAGCCGAGCGCATTGTGGACTCCCGGTCGCCACCCGCGGTCGCATAGAGGCCTCGCGCCCCGGCCGAGCGCGAACCCAATCCGCGGCGCGGGGCTCCCACACACGCAGGAGGAAGAAGACGATGAACACAGCACAGGACAGCAGCCGCGACCCGATCGGTATCCCGGCGATCCGCGCCACCACGGGGGTCGGCTACGACGAGGCGATCACGGCGGTGGTCGAGGCGCTGAAGGGCGAGGGCTTCGGGGTGCTCACCCGCATCGACCTGCGCGAGACCCTCAAGAACAAGCTCGGGGTGGACTTCCGGCGCTACGAGATCCTCGGCGCCTGCCATCCCCCCTCCGCGCACGGCGCGCTGCAGGCCGAGCTCGAGGTGGGGCTGATGCTCCCGTGCAACGTCATCGTGTACGAGGGCGACGACCGGCGCGTCCACGTCGCGGCGGTCGACCCGCTGCAGACCATCGCGGCGCAGGGCGCCCCGGCGCTCGTGGCGGTCGCCCGCGACGTTCACGATCGCCTCGAGCGGGTCATCGCCCGCGTCGCCGCAACCAACGCCTGAGGAGTGGAGCAACATGGGTGAGGTCGTCAGTCGCTTCGACATCCACGTCGAGCAGGTTCGGGAGTTCGAGTTCATGGTGCGCTTCGACAAGGAGCAGTACGCGCCGCTGCGCATGGACGAGCCCCCGCCGCTCGGGCACGACGCCGCGCCCAACCCCGCGCGCATCCTGGCCGCGGCGATCGGCAACTGCCTCGCGGCGAGCCTGGTGTTCTGCGCGAAGAAGTCGGGCGCGAAGCTCGACGACGTGCGGGCCAGCGTGGGCGTCGAGCTGGTGCGCAACGAGCGCCGCCGGCTGCGCATCGGCAAGGTGAGCGTGCGCCTGGAGACGGCGCTGCCGCTCGATCACCCTGCGATCGCGGGCTGCCTGGAGACCTTCGAGGACTTCTGCGTGGTGACCCAGAGCGTGCGCGAGGGCATCGACATCGCCGTCGAGGTCGTGCCGCGCGCCGAAACGGCCTGAGGGCTCAGCCGAGCTCGGCCGCGCGCCCGTCGAGGAGCTCGCGCACGACCGGGTCGGTGCTCGCCATGACCTCGGCCACGGGCCCGATGGCCGCCACGCGCCCCTCGTGGAGCAGCGCGAGGCGGTCGGAGATGCGGTACGCGAGCGCGAGGTCGTGGGTGACGATCACCGACGTCACGTCGAGCCTCCGGCGGAGGTCGGCGATGAGGTCGCCGATGCGGCTGCTGTTGATCGGGTCGAGGCCCGTCGTGGGCTCGTCGTAGAGCACCACCTCGGGGCGCAGCGCGATGGTGCGCGCGACGCCCACCCGCTTGCGCATCCCCCCCGACAGCTCGGCGGGCATCAGGGCCCCGGAGTCGCCGAGGCCCACCGCCCCGAGGGCCCAGGCCACGCGCTCGGTGACGGCCTCGGGCTTTATCCCGCGGCGGCCCTGCACCCGCAGCCCGTAGGCCACGTTGTCGGCGACGGTCATCGAGTCGAAGAGCGCCGCGCTCTGGAACACCATCCCGATGCGCCGGCGCATCAGCGCCATCTCCCGGTCGCTCAGCTTCTCCAGGTGCGCGTGGTCGAAGAGCACCTCGCCCCGGTCGGGCGTGATGAGCCCGATGATCACCTTGAGCAGCACGCTCTTGCCGCAGCCCGAGGCCCCGAGGAGGGTCAGGATCTCCCCCCGGCGCACGTCGAGGTCGACCCCCCGCAGCACCTCCTTGGGGCCGAAGCTCTTCCAGATGCCCTGCAGGTGCAGCATCGGCACCGCGTCGGCGCCCGCATGGGGTCGCGCGCTCTCGTCCAGGGGCTCGCTCATCGGGTCGATGGAGTGTGCACCCACCGGGTCGCCCACCGCTACGCCTGATCTTCCAGCGCGAGCACTGCCAGGGTGGTCTTGATCACGCTGTCGGGGTTGAGCGAGAGCGCGTCGATGCCGAGGCCCACCAGGAAGGCCGCGACGTCGGGGTGATCGGAGGGGGCCTGGCCGCAGATGGCCGCGTGGCGGTGGCTGCGGTGCGCGCCCTCCACTGCCTGGCGCAGCATCTCGAACACCCCGGGGTCGCGCTCGTCGAACTCGAAGGCCACCAGGGCCGAGTCGCGGTCGACCCCCAGCGTGAGCTGCGTGAGGTCGTTGGAGCCGATGGAGATGCCGTCGAAGATCCGGCAGAACGCGTCGACCTGGATCACGTTGTTGGGGATCTCGCACATCACCAGCACCCGCAGGCCTCGCTGGCCCCGCGCGAGCCCGTGCTCCGCCATCGCCGCGAGCACCCGCTCGCCCTCCGCCACCCGGCGGCAGAAGGGGATCATCAGCTCGACGTTGTCGAGGCCCATGTCCTCGCGCACCCGGCGCATCGCGCGGCACTCCAGCGCGAAGGCCTCGGCGTAGCTCGGGTGGGTGTAGCGCGACGCGCCCCGCAGCCCGATCATGGGGTTCTCCTCGTCGGGCTCGAAGTCCCTGCCGCCCACCAGGCTCGCGTACTCGTTGGACTTGAAGTCCGACATCCGCACCACCACGGGCTTCGGGTAGAACGCCGCCGCGATGGTGCCGACGCCCTGCGCCAGCCGGTCGACGAAGTACTCGCCCCGGTCGGCGTAGCCCGCGGTCAGCCGCTCGAGCTCGGCCCGCGCCGCCGCGTCGCGCACCCGCTCGGGGTGCAGCAGCGCCATCGGGTGCGCCCGGATGGTGTTGTTGATGATGAACTCGATGCGCGCGAGCCCGACGCCGTCGTTGGGGAGCGCCGCCAGCGAGAGCGCCCGGCCGGGGTCGCCGACGTTCAGCATGATCTTCGTGCGCGGCCGGCGCAGGTCGCCCACCTCCACGCGGTCGACGTGGTGGGGCACCAGGCCGCGGTACACCCGCCCCGAGTCGCCGCCCGCGCACGACACGGTGACCTCCGAGCCCGTCGCGATGATCCGCGTGGCCCCCTCGACGCCCACCACCGCGGGGATGCCAAGCTCGCGCGCCACGATGGCGGCGTGGCAGGTGCGACCGCCGCGCTCGGTCACGATCGCCGCCGCGCGCTTCATCACCGGCTCCCAGTCCGGCGTGGTGGTGTCGGCCACCAGCACCTCGCCGTCGCGGAAGGCCGCCAGGCTCGACGGCTCGTGTATCACCCGCGCCGCCCCCGACCCGATGCGCTCGCCGATGCTGACCCCGGTGGCCAGCACCTCCGCGTCGCCGTCGAGCACCGCCGTCTCCAGCACCCCCGCGCGCTGCCCCGAGCGCACCGTCTCGGGCCGCGCCTGCACGATGAACATCCCGCCGTCGACGCCGTCCCGCGCCCACTCGATGTCCATGGGCGTGTCGCGCCCGGCCCGCTCGCTGTAGTGCCGCTCGATGGCCACGGCCGTGCGCGCGAGCGCGAGCGCCTCGTCGTCGGTGATCGCGTAGCGGGCCGCCTCCTCCGGGGCCACCGGCACGTTGCGGGTGGCGGGCCCCGCGGGGTCGTCGCCGTACACCATGCGCAGGTGCTTCGCCCCGAGGCGGCGCCGGAGGATGGGCCGCGGCGCCGTCGCGAGCGTGGGCTTGAAGACGTAGTACTCGTCGGGGTCGACCGCGCCCTGCACGACGTTCTCCCCGAGGCCGTAGGCGGCGTTGATGAGCACCACGTCGCGGAAGCCGCTCTCGGTGTCGAGGGTGAACATCACCCCGCTCGCCCCGAGGTCGGAGCGCACCATGCGCTGCACCCCCACGGAGAGGGCGACGCGCAGGTGGTCGAAGCCCTGGTCGATCCGGTAGGCGATCGCGCGCTCGGTGAAGAGGCTCGCGAAGCACCGGCGGCAGGCCGCGCGCAGCGCCTCGGGGCCCACCACGTTGAGGAAGCTCTCCTGCTGGCCCGCGAAGGACGCCCCCGGGAGGTCTTCCGCGGTGGCCGACGAGCGCACCGCGACGGCGGCGCTGCCCCCCTCGCGGGACAGGCGCTCGTACGCGGCGCGCAGCTCGTCCCAGACCTCCGCCGGGAGCTCGGCGCCCTCGACCAGCGCGCGGGCGGCCCTCGCGCGGCGGGCCAGGTCGGCCGTGTCGTCCTTGTCGAGGCCGCGCATCAGCTCGGCGAGCGGCGCTCGGAGCCCGGCCTCGTCGAGCACCCGCCAGTACGCCTCGGCGGTGAGCGCGAAGCCCGGCGGCACCTTCACCCCCAGCGGGCGCAGCGAGCGCCAGAGCTCACCGAGCGAGGCGTTCTTGCCGCCGACGCGGGGCAGGTCGTCGAGCGTGATCTCCTCGAACCAGCGGATGTAGCGCGCCATGAAGCTTGCGGCGGTGCACCGCGCGAGCCACCGCGGAGGGCGCCAGCGGGCGGCGGTCGGAGAGCGCAGGGATTGCGTCCGCGGTGCAGAAAGGGCCCTCGATGCGCCCTTCGTGCGCGCGGTGCGGGTCGTCGTCCGCTGGCGGACCGAGAGCCCTGGGGCTTCGGCACACCCGGTGCTGACGAAGGCCCGTGCGCGGACAACGGCTGGGCCTTCGAGAGGAAGAGAAGATGGGACGCTTCGACAACAAGGTGGCGCTGGTGACGGGCGGCGGGGCAGGCATCGGGCGGGCGGCGGCGCTGGCCTTCGCCCGCGAGGGCGCGACGGTGATGATCGCCGACGTGACCGCCGAGGGGGAGGCGGTCGTGGGGGAGATCCGGAGCGCGGGCGGCGCGGCGCGCTTCTACCGCTGTGACGTGTCGAGCGGGGCGGAGGTCACGGCCCTGGTCGCCGCCACGGTGGCGGCCTTCGGCGGCCTCGACGTGGCCTTCAACAACGCTGGCATCGAAGGGGTCTCGGCGCCCACGGACTCGTACCCCATCGAGGTGTGGAACCGCGTGCTCGCGGTCAACCTCACGGGCGTCTTCCTGTGCATGCGCGCGCAGATCCCCCACATGCTCGCGCGCGGCGGCGGCGCCATCGTGAACAACGCCTCCATCCTCGGGCACGTGGGCTTCGCCAACGCCCCGGCGTACACCGCCGCCAAGCACGGCGTGATCGGCCTCACCAAGGCCGCGGCGATCGAGAACGCCCCGCGCGGGGTGCGCATCAACGCCGTGTGCCCGGCCTTCATCGAGACCCCGATGCTGGCGCGCGCGGGCCTCACCACCGACCCGGGCGTCCGCGCTGCCATGGAGGCGATGCACCCCATCCACCGCCTCGGCCGCGCGGAGGAGGTCGCCGCCGCCGCGCTCTGGCTCGCCTCCCCGGAGGCCTCCTTCGTCACCGGCACCGCGATGCTGGTCGACGGCGGCTTCGTCGCGCAGTGACCCGGTAGGGGCCCCGCTCAGCCGGGCGCCGCGAGGCCGTGCTCGCGCATCTGCCGCCACAGCGTCACCCGGCTCACCCCCAGGATCTTCGCGGCGCGCGTGCGGTTGCCCCCGGCCCGCTCCAGGGCCCGCTGGATGCGCTGCGCCTCGGGGGTGCCCTCGAGCTCGGGCGGGCGGTTGACCCGCGCCGGGGCGAGCGCCTCGTCGGGCTCGCCGGAGGTGATCTCCGGGGGCAGGTCGGCCTCGGTGAGCACCGGCCCCTCGCCGATCACGAAGGCATACTGGAGCGCGTTGCGCAGCTCGCGCACGTTGCCCGGCCAGGGGTAGCGCGCCAGCGCCGCGAGGGCCCCGGGGGAGACCCGCGCGACGTTGCGCTCGCCCGCGCCGTTGAGCTCGTCGACGATGCGCGCCGTGAGCAGGGCCACGTCGCCCGCGCGGGCCCGCAGCGGCGGGATGAACAGCGGCACCACCCGCAGGCGGTACATCAGGTCGGCGCGGAAGCTGCCGAGCTCGACCGCGCGGCGCAGCGACTGGTGCGTCGCGGCCACCAGGCGCACGTTGACCGCGATGGGCTCGCTCCCGCCCACCGGGATCACCGTGCGCGTCTCCACCACACGCAGCAGCTTGGCCTGGAGGTCGAGCGGGGTCTCGGCGATCTCGTCGAGGAAGAGCGTGCCCCGGTCGGCCGCGCGGAAGATGCCCGCGTGGTCGCGCGACGCGCCCGTGAACGATCCCTTCACGTGCCCGAAGAGCTCGCTCTCCAGCAGCGACGGCGGCAGCGCCGCGCAGTTGATCGCCTTGAAGGGCCCGCGCGCCCGCGGCGACAGGTCGTGCAGGGCGCGCGCGACGAGCTCCTTGCCCGCGCCGGTCTCGCCCCGCACCAGCACCGGGACGTCCCGGCGCGCGGCCCGCTGGAGCACGTGAAACATCTGTTTCATCGCCGGGTCGCCGGTCCACATCCCGTGGAAGAGCAGCGGGGCGTCGGGGGCGTCGAGGGCGAGCGCCTCCTGCGCGTCGAGCAGCAGCAGCCACCCCGCCGGGGGGGCGTCGCCGTCGGCGCCCACCGGCGTCGCGCGCACCCGCAGCGAGCGCAGGGCCCCGCCGCGCCGGGGTCGCAGCACCGTGCCGGTCACCGCCCGCCCCGCCGCGAGGGCCTCGGCGATGGGGCGATCGAGCGAGTCGCCGCACAGCACCCGCGGGGCCAGGGCGCCGGGGCGCACGGCCTCGCCCAGGAGGCCTTCGACGCCCGGCGAGGCGGCGACGACCCGCAGCGCGGGGTCGAGGAGGAGGGCCGGTCCGCCGAGGGACTCGAGCGCGAGGGCTGCGATGTGGAGGGGGTCTGCGGGCGGGGCGGGGCGCTTCACCCCGCGGAGGGTACACCGTGAAACACTGTCTCTCACGCCGCGTGGGCGAGGCGCTGGCGGCGTACCGTCTGCGCCACCGCGACCAGCACCAGGGCTCCCTGGGCGGCCACGAAGAGCGGCCAGTGGCGGGCGAGCGAGACGGTCACCCCGAAGACCCGGGGCACCTCCTGGCCGAGCACGAAGATCGCCATGGCCAGCACGAACCACGCGAAGCCGCGGCGGAGGGTGTCCGGCGCGACCCGCCCCGCGAGGGCGCTGCCCACGAAGCTGCCCACCACCGCGGCGGCGGCGACCGGGAGCGCGACGCCCCAGGGGAGCTCGGTGCGCGCGAGGTGCCCCGCGAGGCCCGCGGCGCTGTTGAGCGCGATCACGAGCAGCGAGGTGCCGACCGCGGCGGTCATCGGGAGCCGGCCGAGCAGCACCAGGGCGGGCACGACGAGGAAGCCGCCGCCGGCGCCCACGAGGCCCGTGACGGCGCCCACCGCGAGGCCCTGCGCCACGATGCGCGGGAGCGGCGAGCCGGACTCCGCCGCGCCGGGCGTGGGCTCGCGCCGGCCGCGCAGCATCGCCCCGGCGGTGAGGAGCATCATCGCGCCGAAGGCGAGCAGCAGGATGGACGGGGGGATGTGCGCCGAGAGCCGGCCGCCGAGGTAGGCGCCCGCCATGCTGGCCGCGCCGAAGCTCAGCCCGGTGCGCCAGCGCACCCGTCCGCCGCGCGCGTGGGGGATGAGCGCTGCGGCGCTCGTGGCGCCCACCACCAGCAGCGACGAGGCGATGGCCTGCTCGGGCGGGAGCCGGAACACGTAGAGGAGGATGGGCACCGTCAGGATCGATCCGCCGCCGCCCAGCAGACCCAGCGAGACCCCGATCAGCACGGCCAGTACGACGCCGAGGATGAACATGTCCGGGCTGCGCTAGCGAGGCGCGTGCCGCGTGGGGTTCTCCGGTGCTCCGCGGGCCCCGGGGCGTCGGGTGAAGCAAAGTGAAACACACGACTGAAACATCTGCGACGGCCTTCGATGCACTGCGCGCACGTCGTGCGGACGATCTACGGAGGGAGGCCCTCGGCCCGCGCGTTGCACGGTGTTACAGCTCCAAGAAGGAGTCACGACCATGTTGATGCGACAGCTGTTCGACCCCGAGACCTCGACGTATACGTACCTCCTCGCCGACGAGGCGACGCGCGAGGCCGTGCTCATCGACCCGGTGCTGGAGCAGGTCGAGCGCGACCTCCAGGTGCTGCGCGAGCTCGACCTCACGCTGGTGTGGGCGCTCGACACGCACGTCCACGCCGACCACGTGACGGCGCTCGGCACGCTGCGGGCGAAGACGGGATGCAAGACCGCGATCTCCGAGGCCGCGGGCACCGGGTGCGCCGACCGGATGGTGCAGCACGGCGACCGGGTGGTGTTCGGCGCGCACGCGCTGGAGGTGCGGCAGACCCCGGGGCACACGTCGGGCTGCGTGACCTACGTGACCGACGACCACACGATGGCCTTCACCGGCGACGCGCTGCTCATCCGCGGCTGCGGCCGCACGGACTTCCAGCAGGGCAGCGCGCGGGTGCTCTACCACTCGGTGCACGAGCAGCTCTTCACGCTGCCCGACGCGACGCGGGTGTACCCGGGCCACGACTACAAGGGCCGCACGGTGTCGACCGTCGGCGAGGAGAAGCGCTGGAACCCGCGGCTCGCCGCGGCGCGCACGGAGGACGAGTTCGTGGAGACGATGGCGAAGCTCCAGCTCGCGTACCCGAAGAAGATCGACGTGGCGCTGCCGGCCAACCTGCACTGCGGCGTCCCGCAGGGGCTGCCGGTGAGCGCGGAGGCGCCTCCCCCTGCCACGTGGGCGATGGTGGAGGTGAGCCCCGCGGGGGTGCCCGAGGTGACCTGCGAGTGGCTCGCGGCCAACCCGCGCGCCGGGCGCCTCGTGGACGTGCGCGAGGTGGGCGAGTTCAACAACGAGCTCGGGCACGTGCCGGGCTCCGGCCTGACGCCGCTGGCGACGCTCGAGGCCGCGGCGGCCGCGTGGGACCGGTCGGCGCCCTTGGTGCTCATCTGCCGCTCGGGCGGGCGCTCGGCGAAGGCCGCGCTGTCCCTGATCGGGCTCGGGTTCACCCGGGTGGCCTCGCTCCGCGGCGGCATGCTCGCGTGGAACTCCATGCGCCTCCCGGTGGAGCGCGAGGCCGCCGTGGCGCACGCGATGAGCTGAGCGCGCGGGCACGGCGCAGGGGGCTATAGTCGCTCCCCCATTGCCATGACGGCCGAGACCCCACCCCCGGGCGAGACCCCATTGAGCGAGCTCGGGCTGCTCTTCCTGCGACTCGGCGCGACGGCCTTCGGTGGGCCCGCGGCGCACATCGCGATGATGGAGGACGAGGTCGTGCGCCGCCGGGGGTGGCTCTCCCCCGAGCGCTTCCTCGACCTCCTCGGCGCGACCAACCTCATCCCCGGTCCCAACTCCACGGAGATGGCCATCCACATCGGGTGGGAGCGCCGCCGCTGGGCGGGGCTGCTCGTGGCGGGCGTCGCGTTCATCGTCCCGGCGATGCTCATCACGGCGGGCTGCGGGTGGGCGTACGCCCGCTACGGCGCGGTACCCTCCGCGCGCTGGCTGCTCTACGGGGTCAAGCCGGTGATCCTCGCCGTGGTGGTGCAGGCCCTCTGGGGACTCGCCCCGCGGGCCGCGCGCACGCCCCGGCTGCGGGTGCTCGGCGCCGTCGCGGTCGCCGCCTCCGCGCTCGGGGGCCACGAGCTCGCGGTGCTGTTCGGCGGCGGGCTGCTCAACCTCCTCGCGAGTCGGCGGCGCACCCCGGCGGGGCCTCCCGGGCGCGCGCTCTTCCCTCCCCTCGTAGGCGCGGGCGCTGCGGGTACGGCGGTCGGCGCGGCAGCGGGTGCGACGGTCGGCCTCGGGCCGCTGTTCTGGGTGTTCCTGAAGACCGGCTCGGTGCTCTTCGGCAGCGGCTACGTGCTGCTGGCCTTCCTGCGCGCCGACCTCGTGCAGCGCCTCGGATGGCTGACCGAGGCGCAGCTGCTCGACGCCATCGCGGTGGGCCAGGTCACCCCGGGGCCCGTGTTCACCACCGCGACCTTCGTGGGCTACGTGCTCGCCGGCCCCGCGGGCGCGCTCGTCGCCACCGCGGGCATCTTCCTGCCCGCCTTCGTCTTCGTGGCCCTGAGCGGCCCGCTGGTCCCGCGGCTGCGCGCGTCGCCCGGCGCGGGGGCCTTCCTCGACGGCGTCAACGTCGCCTCGCTCGCGCTCATGGCCGTCGTCACCGCGCAGCTCGGGCGCGCCGCCCTGGTCGACCTCCCCACCGCGGTCCTCGCGCTCCTGGGCGCCGCGGCGCTGCTGCGCTGGAAGCTGAACTCGACCTGGCTGGTGCTCGGCGGCGCGGTCCTCGGGTGGGCCTTCCACGCCGCGCGCCTGACCCGATGAGAGACTACGGACAGACCCCGGCGAGGAGGGCGCGCACGTCGTCGACGCTGGCCAGGCGGAGGCGCGCGCGGCTCGGCGCGATGCCGACGTGGAAGGAGAGCGCGTCGGGCGGGAGGGCGGCGAAGAGGTCCTCGTCGGTGCGGTCGTCGCCGAAGGCCGCGACCACCGCGCCCTCGGGCACCCCGGCCAGGACCGCGCTCACCACCCGGCCCTTGTTCACCCCGTAGGGCCGCAGCTCGACCACCTTGTCGCCGGACAGCACCTCCACCGGCGCGTTGGAGAGCAGCGACGCGAGGTGCACCTTGAGCTCGTTGGCCTGGAGCAACCCGTACTCCGGGTCGGCCATGCGGTAGTGCCACGCCACGCCCGAGCGCTTGCGCTCCACCAGCGAGCCCGGCGTGCGCGCGGCGAAGTCCTCGAGGATCTCCAGCGCGCGCCCGCGCCAGTGGTCGGGGGGCATCTCGAGCCCCACCCACGAGCCCCCCGGCGCGCGCGACCACTGCCCGTGCTCGGCGTGCAGGCCCACCGGGAGCCCGCCGAGCCAGCCCTCGAGCACGTCGCGCCCGCGCCCGCTCACCACGTGCACCGCCACGCCCGGGCACGCCGCGAGCCGCGCCAGGAGCGCGCGCAGGGCGTCGTCGGGCTGCGCCAGCTCCGGGGTCGCGGCGATGGGCACCAGGGTGCCGTCGTAGTCGAGCAGGAGCACCAGCGCGCCGGCGGCGCGGGCGGCGGTCATCGCCCCGGCGGCGTGCGCCACGTCCGCGGCGTCGGAGTACCCCGGCGGGCGGTGGTCCGTGCGCCGACCGCTGCGGGCGAGGTTCTCGAGGAAGGTCCTCGACCACCAGCGGACGTCGTAGGAGAACACCCGGTGCCGCAGGGTCTGCATCCGCGCGCGCCGCTCGGCCGCGGGCATCACGAGGGCCCGGTGGTACGCCGCCGCGGAGCGCTCGATGTCGTAGGGGTTGACCTTCAGCGCCTCCGCGAGCTCCGCCGCCGCGCCCGCGAACTCGCTCAGCACCAGCACCCCGTCCTCGTCCGAGCGCGCGGCGATGAACTCCTTGGCCACGAGGTTCATCCCGTCGCGGATGGGCGTCACCAGCAGCGCGTCGGCGGCGCGGTAGAGGGCCACCACGTGCTGCTCCGAGAGGCTGCGGTAGAGGTAGTGCACCGGCGCCCAGCGCGGGGACCCGAAGCGGCCGTTGATGCGCCCGATGAGCCCGTCGACCTGCTGCCGCAGCTCGGCGTAGGCGTCGACGTTGGTGCGCGACGGCACCGCGACCTGCACCAGGCGCACCTGGCCGTGGAGCTCGGGGTGCTCGGCGAGCATGCGCTCGTAGGCCAGCAGCCGCCGGGGGATGCCTTTGGTGTAGTCGAGCCGGTCGATGCCGACGAGCATGCGCTCGCCCGGCGCGCCGCGGAATTCCGCCACGAGCGCGGCGACCTCGGGCGACTCGGCGAGCCGCTGGTACCCCGGCGCGTCGACGCCCATCGGGAACACCCCGAGGTTGGCCACGCGGCCCTGCCAACGGATGTGGTCGACGTCGGAGTCGGCGCCCAGGACGTGCAGCGCCGACGACACGAAGTTGCGCACGTACGAGGCCGTGTGGAACCCGATGAGGTCGGAGGCCAGCAGGCCCTCCAGCAGCGCCTCGCGGGACGGCAGCGTGCGGAAGGTGTCCGGCGAGGGGAAGGGGATGTGCAGGAAGAACCCGACGGTCACGTCGGGGATGAGGTCGCGGAGCATCCGGGGCACCAGCATGAGCTGGTAGTCGTGGATCCAGACCACGTCGCCGGGGCGGTGGTGCCGCGCGACCTCGCGGGCGAAGCGCGCGTTGACGTCGCGGTAGAGCGCGAAGTCCGCCGACTCCAGCGGCAGCTGGCTCGGAAACGAGTGGAACAACGGCCACAGCACGCCGTTGCAGTAGCCCTCGTAGTACTGCTCCACCTCCTCGTCGGAGAGCGCCACGGGCACCACCTGGAGCGCCGCGAAGCGCTCGTCGAGCAGCGCCTGCGAGGCCTCCGGCACCGCGCGCCGCGAGCCGGGCCAGCCGATCCAGAGCCCGCCGCCGGCCTCGTGCACCGGTTTCAGTCCCGTCGCCAGACCGCCGCTGCTGCGCTCTACCGAGAAGCCATCGTCCGACACCCGCAGGGTGATCGGGAGCCGGTTGGAGACGATCAGGACCCTGCTCACGTCGACGAATCTCCTGATGGTTGAAGTCCGGGCCGGTGGAGCGGATGCCCCGCCGGACCCTCTTGTGCCACCTCGCGCCGCGCGAGGCCCGCGACCGCCGCCACCGCGAGCGCCGCCGTGGCTCCGACGACCAGCTCGACCCGCGCCCCCGCCACGGCCATCAGCGGCACCACCGCCAGCGCTGCCCCGCCTGCGATGCGCCCGGCCGCCGAGGCCGACGCGATGGCCCCCGCCGCCGTCAGCACGGGGACCGTCACCGCCAGCGCGGGGCCCCAGGCGAGCACCGAGGCGCCCACCAGCGCGAGGGCCAGCGCGAGGCCCACGGTGGCGCCGCCCGCCGCGCCGGCGAAGCGCTCGAGGCGCCCCGCCCTCGGCGCGTAGGCGGCCCCGAGCGCGAGGGCCGAGAGCACCGCCGCGAGGCCGCGCGACCACGGCGGCGAGGGGAGCGCCGGGAGGCGTCGCACCAGGGCCTCGGGGCGCTCGCGGCGCGTGACGCAGGGGACCACCTGCACCGGCTCCAGCGGGCAGGTCCACCCGTCGGGCACGTCGTCGATGAGGGCGCGGGGCAGCACCACGAGCTGCCGGCTGGGCACCCCCTCGGCGACGAAGCGCGGCCACGCCGCGCGGAAGGCCCGCGGGCGAGGGATGGCGCGGGTGACCTCGGCCACCACGCGGAGGCCGGGCCGGTCGCCGGGCGGGAGCGGCACGCACCACCCCGCGGGGCACGCGGTGACCGGGAGCAGGGCGCCGGTGCCGGCCATCCGGGCGCTCGGGCGGGGGCCGCGCTGCAACACCTGCGGGAGCAGGGCCACGGCGCCGTCGCGGCGGCGGTAGTCGGCGCGGGCGGTGACGTGCTCCGCGCGGGGCGCCCGCTCGACGAGGGACCACTCGGTGAACACCGAGGTCGGGCGCGCGAGCCCGGCGAGCTGCAGTACGAGCGGGAGGAGCATCGGTGGCCGCGGTGGGGTCTATCACGCCCCAAGGGGCGGCGACGGCCGTCCCTTGCCGCAGGCGCGGGCGGACTGCTAGTCGTCCCGGAGATGGCCGTCGAGTCCGAGTACCCCCGTCCGGAGCTTCCGCTGGAGGAAGAGCCCGACCCCGTCGTGCGCATGCCGAAGCGCATGGCGGCGCTGCCCGACGAGGGCCCCGCGGGGGTGGGCGCGCGGCTGGTGTTCGGCGTCGCGGCGCTCGGGGCCCTCCTCGGGGCGTCGCTCGGCGCCGTCGGGCTCGGCATCGTGCACGCCACCCGCGCGCTCCCTCCCCCCGCGGCCGCGGTCGCGGTGCTGAGCGCCCCGCCCCCGCCCGCCGCCGTCGCGGCGCCGGTGGTCTACGCCCTCGCGGCTGCGGCGCCCGCCGACGCCGGGGTCGCGCACGCGCCGGGGCCGCAGTACGAGACCACCCAGCAGCGCATCGGGGCGGGCCGGCCGCTCGCGGTCGCCCTGCGCGCCGTGGGCGTGCCCCGCGGGGAGGTGGGCCGGGCCATCGCCGCGCTCGACCGCTTCATCAACATGCGCGCGCTCCAGCCGGGCGACCGGGTGGCGGCGATGCGCGAGCCCGGCACCGGCGCCCTGCGGCGGGTGGAGTACCGCCGCGCCGCGACGCAGGTGTGGGCCGCCGTGCGCGACGACGCGGGCCAGTGGCGGGGCGAGCGCGTCGAGGTGGTGATGCGCACGGAGGTCGTGCGCGCGGGCTTCCGGGTGGAGGGCTCGGTCGAGGCGTCGCTGCGCGCGGCGGGGCTCAACCCCGACGTGGTGCCGCGCATCGCCGAGGCCTTCGCCGCGATGGACCTCCCGCCCCGCCTGCTCGCCCGCGACGTGCTGCGCCTCATCGTCGAGGAGGAGCGCATGAACGGGCAGTTCTTCCGCTACGGGCGCGTGCTCGCGGTGGACTACCGCGGGGCCCTCGGGCGGCGGCGCGGTTACCTGGTCACGTACTCCACCGGCGCGGGCGAGTGGTTCGACGCGCAGGGCATGTCCTGGGAGCGCGGCCCGCTGCGCTCGCCGGTGCCGAGCGCCCGCATCTCGTCGCGCTTCAACCCGCGGCGCATGCACCCGGTGCTGCACGTGCTCAAGCCCCACAACGGCGTCGACTGGGCCGCCCCGACGGGCACCCCCATCTACGCCCCTGCCGAGGGCATGGTGCTCTCCGTCGGCCCGGCGGGCCCCTCGGGCAACCTCGTCCGGGTGCGCCACCCGCAGCTCGGCGTCGAGACCGGCTACTGCCACCTGTCGCGCTTCGCCGCGGGGCTGCGCCCGGGCCAGCGGGTGCGCCCCCACCAGCTCCTCGGCTACGTCGGCACCACCGGGCGCAGCACCGGCCCCCACCTGCACTTCTCGGTGAAGCGGGCCGGGGTGTTCATCGACCCGCTGAGCCTCTACGTCGGGCGCCGCGCGGTGCCGGCGGCCGCCCGCGAGCGCTTCGAGCGCGACGCCTTCCAGCGCGGCGGCGAGCTCGACCAGATCGCCGTCAACGGCGAGACCCTCGCCCCGCCCGACGAGGTGGCGCCGCCGCCCTCGGGGATGCCCGTGCCAGGGATGGCGCCGCCGCCCGCGGCCCCGGAGCCCGACGGCTCCGACGAGTCCATGGACGACCACGACGGCGCCGACTGAGCGCCCGATCGGGCGGAGGGCGCCTTGACCGCCGCGCGCCCGGCGGTGTCCCCTGCGCGCCACCGCCATGCGACCCGCTGCCCTCGCGCTCCCGCTGCTCCTCCTCGCGTGCCGCCGAGATCCGGCCCCCCCCGTCGCCGCGCCCGCGACGCCGCCCACGGTCGTGGCCCCGTCGCCCCCGTCGCCGCTCGCGCCCGCCGACCCGCGCCGCCTGCGCGACCTGCTGCGCCCCGAGTCGCGCCGCGAGCTCGACGCCGCGTCCATCCCGCTGCTGCTCCCGCGCGACGAGCGCATGGTGGCCGTCGCCGTGGTCACCGCGGGGCCGCGCTGGGTCGCCGCCTCCATCCCCCTGGCCGACCTCACGGTGTCCATCCACGGCAACGCCAACCGCCACGACCCGCCGCCCGGCGAGGTGCTCCGCCACGCGTCCACCCTGCGCGGCGTGCCCGCGACGGTGTCGCGCAACGAGCTCATCCGCGTCGCCACCTGGGAGGAGAACGGCGTCGCGTGGTCGCTGGAGGTGGAGTGCAGCAACCGCCCCGACCTCGACGCCCGCTGCGTGCAGGAGGACTACCTCCGCGCGCTCGCGGCCTCCCTCGTCGAGGTGCGCCCGTGAAGGGCCCCGCCCTCGGCCTCGCCGCCGCCCTCGCGCTCTCGGCCTCGCCGGCCTTCGCGCAGTTCACCTACCGCCCCGCCGGGGAGCTCGTCTCGGGCAGCGGCCGGGGCCGTCCCGACATGACCAGCTACGCGCCCGGCATGCGCTTCCCCATCGAGAGCGCGCCCGCCTACGCCAACTCGCAGGTGTGGGGCGTCGGGGGCAACTACGGCCCGAGCGGCTCGCAGTGCGACGCGCGCAATCGCTCGTACCCGTGGCGGGACAACTACTGCGAGAGCCGCTCCTGGGACATGCCCATGTGCCCTTCGGGGACGGGGCACCAGGGGCAGGACATCCGCGCCGCCAACTGCCAGGACAACGTTCACTGGTCGGTGGCCGCCGCCACCGGGCGCATCACCAACGTGGGCTCGTACTCCGTGTACCTGATGACCGACGACGGCACCCGCTACGACTACCTCCACCTGCGAAGCGTGCAGGTGGCCGTCGGGGCCCGGGTGGTGCGCGGCGACCGCATCGGAAGGGTCTCCAACAACTTCGGCGGCACCGCCACCACCATCCACCTGCACTTCAACATCCAGCGCGCCGTGACTGGCTTCGGCAACGTCTACGCGCCCACCTATGGGGCCCTCGTCGAGGCCTACCAGCGGCTCCTGAGTGTGACCAACCCCACGGACGCCGGCGTCGCGCCCAGGGACGTCCCGGTGGTCATCGATGTGCCGAGGGATGTGCCGAGGGACATCGGCTTCGATGTGGCAAGGGATGTCCCCGTCGATGTGGCAAGAGACGTCGGGGCCGACATCCCCGCGCGCGTCGATGTGCCGAGGGATGTCCCGAGGGACCTCCCCCTCGACGTGGCGCGCGACGTCCCGCGAGACAACGGCGTCGATGTGCCCGCGGCGCGCGACCTCGGCCCGGCCCCCGTCGACGTCGGCACCGACACGGGACCCGAGGCCGTCGAGGACGCGAGCGCCGACGCGGGCGTCGAGGCGCCCCCGGTCGAGGAGCCCGGCTGCGGGTGCCGCACGCAACCCCCGCGCACCCGCAGGAGCGGGGCGTGGCTGATGGCCCTCGCGGCCCTCGGGCTGCGGCGTCGGAGAGGCCTCAGCCCGGGCGCGCCATCGCCTCGCCGATGACCGAGAAGAAGCGCATGCGGGCGCGCAGCGGCAGCGCGCCGGCGTGGCGGAAGAGCACCCGCCCCTCGCGGCTGAGCACCATCACGTAGCTGGTCGACGGGCGGAAGCGGTACGCGCCGGACATCGTGTTGTTCCAGTCCATGAGGATCTCCATGGACTGCTCGCGGGCGATGTCGATGACGGCGTCGCGCGCGAAGCCCTCGGCCGGCCAGAAGCCGTACCCGCTGAGGTTGGCCACCGGGACCACCGCGACGTCGCGGGTGAGGTCCTGCGCGCGCGCCCGCTCGGCGAGCTCGCGCTTGAGGTCGTTGTTCTGCTGGTTGGAGTCGCGGTCTTCGTAGATGAGGATCACCACGCGGCCCCGGTAGTCGCGCAGCCGGCGGGTGTGGCCGCTGGTGCCCTCCAGGGAGAACTCCGGCGCCAGGGGAGGCAGCGGCGCCGCGGGTGCAGGTACGACCGCCGTCTCGGGCGCTGCGGGCGCCGCGGGCGGCGCCCCGGCGTCGGGCACCGGGTCGGCGCTGGCGGACAACGATGCGAGCCCGAGGCCCAGGGACAGCCACAAGCGTGTGTTCACGTTTCGATCTCCATGCATGGTCATCAGGGACCCCATCGGAGGGGGAGCAGGGGGCCCGTGCGCAGCTCAGGGCCGCGTCGCACCATGCTGCGCGAGAGCGCGCTCGATCGCCACCCGGTGATCGGACAGGGTGCCCACGAGCGCCATGCCCCCGGCCTGGCGCACGTGCCCGGCGAGCGCGGCCGCCCCGGCGCCGCCCACGAACCACGGCCGTCCCGCGCAGGCGGCGGCGTAGGCGTCGAGGCGCGCGGCGTCGCGCGCGGCGTCGCGCACGAGGGTGACGGAGAGACCGACGGCGTCTGGGTCGAGTTGCTGGATGGCATCGGCGACGGCCCCCGGCGGCGTGCGCGCGCCGAGGATCACCGATCGGATGCCCCAGGCCGCCATCTGGATCGCGACGCCGTGCAATCCGATGACGTGGTCTTCGTCTTCGACGCAGGCGAGCAGCACCCGCCAGCGGGCGTCGCCCGGCTGCGCGAGGCGCGCCAGGGTGCCCGCGGCGCCCTGGATGAGCCCCGACGCGGCGTGCTCGTGGGCGATGGAGATGCTGCCCTCGTGCCAGAGGTCGCCGATGCGCCGCAGGGCGGGGCCGAGCACCAGGTCGAAGACCTCCTGCGCGTTGCCGATGTAGAGCGCGCGGGCGAGCTCCTGCTGCAGCCGGTCGGTGTCGAAGGCGCGCACCGCGGCGACGATGGCGTCGAGCGCGAGCGAGGCCGCCGGTGGAAGGTCGCCCGCAATCGGGGGCAGCGAAGCGGGGGCCGTGGCGCGGTCGCCCTGCACGATGCGCGCGGCCTCCGCGATGGCCAGGCCGCTCGCGCAGAGGTCGCGCAGGCGCTTGAGCTCCGCCACGTCGTCGTCGCTGTAGAGCCGGTACGCCGCGGCGGTGCGCGCGGGGCTCGGGATGCCGTAGCGCCGCTCCCAGGCGCGCAGGGTCGCCGCCGGGACGCCCGTCAATTCTGCGACCACGTTGATTCGGTAGCGACCGGGCGCGACTTTCATGCATCCATTCTCACGAGCGACAACGCGTCGTCGTACCGCTGCTTCACCACCGCGGACGATGATAGAGAGGGCCCAAGGGCAGATCAACGATGGACAATTCTCCACAGGTCGACACGACCGACCGCCGACCGCACGCAGTGGTCATCGGCAGCGGCTTCGGCGGGCTCGCGGCGGCGGTGCGGCTGGGCGCTCGCGGCTATCGGGTGACGGTGCTGGAGAAGGCCGACGCGCCCGGCGGCAGGGCCATCGTGCACCGCCAGGACGGCTTCGTCTTCGACGCGGGGCCGACGGTGGTGACGGCGCCGTTTCTCTTCGAGGAGCTGTGGGCGCTGTGCGGCCGCAAGATGTCCGACGACGTCGACATGCGGCCGGTGACGCCCTTCTATCGCATCCGCTTCCACGACGGGTCGCACTTCGATTACACGGGCGACGCCGCGGCCATGCGGGCGGAGGTGGCGAAGATCTCCCCCGCCGACGTCGACGGCTACGAGCGCTTCGTGCGCATGAGCGAGGACATCTTCCGGGTGGGCTTCGAGAAGCTGGCGCACGTGCCGTTTCCCGACGTGTTCTCGATGCTCAAGATCGTGCCCGAGATGGTGAAGCTGGAGAGCTACCGGACGGTGTACGGGCTTGTTTCGAAGTTCCTGAAGCACGAAAAGCTCCGGCAGGTGATGAGCTTCCACCCGCTGCTGGTGGGCGGAAATCCCTTCAGCACCACGTCGATCTACACCCTCATCGCCTTCCTCGAGCGGAAGTGGGGCGTGCACTTCCCTGTTGGGGGCACCGGCGAACTCGTCAAGGGTCTGGTGAACCTCATCGAGGTGTCGCAGCGAGGCGCCGTGCGCTGCGGCGCGGAGGTGAAGCGCATCACCCTCGACGGCCGGAAGGCCACCGGGGTCGAGCTGGTCAATGGCGAGATCATCCCCGCGGCGGTGGTGGTCTCCAACGCCGACTCGGCGTGGACCTACCGCTACCTCGTCGCCCCGGAGGCCCGGAAGACCTGGACCGACGCGCGCGTCGAGCGGGCGCGGTACTCCATGTCCCTCTTCGTCTGGTACTTCGGCACCGACCGGAAGTACGACGACGTCGCGCACCACACCATCCTGCTGGGCCCGCGCTACCGCGAGCTGCTCGACGACATCTTCGAGAAGAAGATCCTCGCGGAGGACTTCTCGCTCTACCTCCACCGCCCGACGGCCACCGACCCGTCGATGGCCCCGGAGGGCTGCGACGCGTTCTACGTGCTCTCGCCGGTGCCGCACCTCGACGCCAACGTCGACTGGGCCGAGCGGGGCGAAGGCTACCGGAAGTCCATCGAGGCCTACCTGTCCAAGACCGTGATGCCCGACCTCGCGAAGCACGTCGTGAGCTCGCGGGTGCTCACGCCGCAGCAGTTCCAGGACGACCTCCTGTCCTTCAAGGGCGCTGCCTTCGCGATGGAGCCCGTGCTCACCCAGAGCGCGTGGTTTCGCCCGCACAACAAGAGCGAGGACATCGAGAACCTCTACCTGGTCGGCGCTGGCACGCACCCGGGAGCTGGCATGCCCGGGGTGCTGTCCTCGGCGCGCGTGCTCGACACCGTGGTGCCCGATGCTCGCCCTGCCTGACCCCTACGAGGACGACGTCCGGCGCTGCCGGGAGATCCTCCGCGCCGGGTCGAAGAGCTTCTACGCCGCGTCGCTCTTCCTCCCCGGCCGGGTGCGCGGCCCCGCGTCGGTGCTCTACGCCTTCTGCCGCGTAGCCGACGACGCCGTCGACCTCGTGTCCCCGCAGCACGCCCCGGAGGCCATCGCCCGCATGCGGGAGCGCCTCGAGAAGATCTACGACGGCGTGCCCAACGACAGCCCGGTCGACCGCGCGCTCGCCGTGGTGGCGAGGCGCTTCGGGCTGCCGCGCGCGGTGCCCGAGGCCATGCTCGACGGCTTCGCCTGGGACGTCGAGGGCCGGCGCTACGCCGACCTGGACGCCCTCCAGGGCTACTGCGCCCGGGTGGCGGCGACGGTGGGCGTGATGATGACCGTGCTCATGGGGCGCCGCGAGCCCGGGGTGCTGGCGCGCGCATGCGACCTCGGCGTGGCGATGCAGCTCACCAACATCTGCCGCGACGTCGGCGAAGACGCCCGCAACGGCCGGGTGTACCTCCCCACCACGTGGCTGGAGGAGGCCGGCGTCGACGTCGAGGCCCTGCTGCGCGCGCCGAGCTTCAGCGCGCCGCTGGGCGCGGTCATCGAGCGCACGCTCGCCGAGGCCGACCGGCTCTATGCGCGCTCGGACGCGGGCGTGGCGATGCTTCCGCGCGATTGCCGCATGGCCATCCGCGCGGCGCGGCTGCTCTACTCCGACATCGGCACCGAGCTGCGGCGCCGCGGCTGCGACTCCGTGGCGACGCGCGCGGTGGTGCCCGGCGGGCGCAAGCTGGGGCTGCTGGCGAGGGCCTACGGGGCGTGGTTCACGGCCGACCGGGCGCCCGCGGCGGACGACCCCCCGGCGCTGCCCGCGGTGCGCTTCCTGGTGGAGGCGGTGGCCTGAATGACCCCCGGGGCAACGGTGGGCGTCTGGTGGCGGCGCAAACCGTCGCACGTCGCCGGGGTTCGGGCGTTGGCCCTCACCCCGGGCAATAACAAGGGGCGCCCCGGACGTGGTCCGGGGCTGTCGAACAGGGACGCCGATCCCCTGCAATCTGTTGCTCGTCGCCTGCACCTTCCGGAAGGTCGAGCGAGCTCCGGTCCGCCAAGCCCCGGACCACGTCCGGGGCGCCCCTTGTTATTGCCCGGGGTGAGGGCCAACGCCCGAACCCCGGCGACGTACGGCGGTTTGCGCCGCCACCAGACGCATGAAAACAACCCGCTCGGAGAGATGTGTCCCGAAGTGAACCGTTCATGGAGAGGGAGGCTGGGGGGTGAGGTCACGCGTCGTGAGGGAGACCTCCGATGACCCCCGATGAAGCCCGCGCGCGGGTCCGCGAGGCCGCGGGCCCCGAGCTCCTCGACCGGCTCGCGCACCTCGACGCCACCCGCAGCCATCCCCCCGCGGACGACCGCCCCCCGGCCCGCGCCCCCGGCCGCGACGACCCCACCGACTGCGACGTCGCCCTCGTGGGGGCGGGCCTCTCGCTGCTCTACGCCCCTGTGCTCGCCGCCCTCGGCGCGCGGGTGCACGTCTTCGACCGCGGCCGCGCGGGCGTCACGCACCGCGAGTGGAACGCCTCGGAGCGCGAGCTCGACGCCCTCGTCGCCATGGGGGTGATCACCGCCGACGAGCTCGCGGGGCTCATCATCGCGCGCTACCGCGAGGGCTTCTGCCGCTGGCATGGCGGCGGGACCTACCCCGTCACGGGCGTGCTCGACCGCTCGGTGGACGCGGGCGCGCTCCTGGCGCTGGTGCGGCGGCGGGCGGAGTCGCTCGGGGTGGTGTTCCATGACGGGTGGGCGCTCACGGGGCACGCGTCGGGCGAGCGCTCCATCGCGCTGCGCTTCGTCGACCGTGACGGCGCGGCCTCGGAGGTGGTGGCGCGGGTGATGATCGACGCCCGCGGCGCGGCGAGCCCGTCGGCCACGGCAGACCTCATCTGCCCGACGGTGGGCGGCGTGCTCACGGGCCTCGCGGAGGGCGGCGCCCCCGACGAGATCGACCCCGCGGTGGGGGAGATATTGGTGACCACGGAGGGCGTCGAGGCGGGCCGTCAGCACATCTGGGAGGGCTTCCCCGGCCGCGCGGGCGAGACCACCGTGTACCTCTTCTATTACGACAGGCGCGAGCGGGTGGGCGACGGCTCGCTGGTCGACCTCTACGCCCGCTTCTTCGCCACGCTGCCGCGCTACAAGCGGGGCGAAGCGCGGCTCGAGCGGCCGACCTTCGGGTACATCCCCGGGTGGTCGCGGCTGGGCCCCGCGCCGCGCCCGCCGTCGCCGCGCATCGTGCTGGTGGGTGACGCGGCGGCCCGGCACTCGCCGCTCACCTACTGCGGCTTCGGGGCGACGCTGCGATCGGTGTCGGCGGCGAGCGCGCGGGTGATGGCCGCCCTCGACGCGGGAGGACCGGCGCCCGACCCGGTGGTGCACGACACGCCGCTGCACCGCGGCACCGGGGCGCTCGCGCACATGATCGCGTCGCCCCCGACGGACCCGGCGCAGGCGGGCGCGCTCAACGGGCTGCTCGACGCGGCCTTCGGCACGCTGCACGCGATGGGCGACGAGGCCTACGGGCGGCTGCTGCGCGATGAGATGTCGGGCGCGGACTTCATGCGCTTCCTGCACTCGACCTCGCGGCGGCGGCCGGAGGTGTACGGGTGGGTGTTCCGGGTGCTGGGCGCCGGAGGGGTGGGCCGCTGGGGCGCCGGGGTGCTGCGGGGGCTCATGGGCGAAGGGCGCGGTGCGAGGTGATCCCCGCGCGCAAACATCGACTCTTCCGATGGTGGTTCTCGCGGCACGCGCGCGGTCGGCTGCGGCAGTGCTTCTCGGCGGTGCGCGCCGAGGGCCTCGACCACCTGCGCGCCGCCCTCGCGGCGGGCCCGGTGCTCATCGTGAGCAACCACACCTCGTGGTGGGACCCTCTGGTGGTGCTCTACCTCACCGAGCACACGCTGCGCTGCGACGGCCACGCGATGATGGACGCGGGCAACCTCCTGCGCCTGCCCTTCTTCGCGATGGTGGGGGCCTTCGGGGTGGACCTCGCCAACCCCTCGGACGGCGCCGGGGCGATGCGCTACGCGGCGCGGCTGCTCAACGCGCCGGGGCGGATGGTGTGGGTGTTTCCGCAGGGGAGGGAGCGCCCGGTCACCGAGCGCCCGCTGGGCTTCCGCGCGGGCAGCGCGGAGGTGGCGCGGGTGGCGAAGTGCGTGACGGTCCCCATCGGGCTCCGGTATGAGCACCGGGGGGGTGAGCGCCCGGAGCTGCTGATGTCCATCGGGCAGGCGTTGCCCTGGACGAAGGACGTGGCGGCGGCGCGCGCGGCGCACGAGGCCGAGGTGACCGCGCGGCTCGACGCCCTCGACGCGGCCCTGAGGGAGGGCGGCACGGAGGGCTTCGAGGTGCTGGAGGAGACGGCCCCCGGGGCCGCGGCGCGCTGGGCCGAGCGGGCGCTGGTGGCGTTGACCCGGCCGTGGGCGCTGAAGTCGCTGGGGCCCTGAAGAGATTGTCCGAGACCGTAGTCCGGCAGGGCGCGGTCGTTGGGGTCGTGGGCCCCCTATCCCGCGCTGCCGCGCTGCCCTTTCCCCCACCGGATGGTGGGGGCAAGGGCTCCGAAACCTGACGCGAAGGAGTGAACTGAGGGCGTGAGCGAGAAGCCTCCACTCGCGCCCTCAGCCCGATCACAAACCTCTGCCTGTGACGGAGCCCTTGCCCCCACCATCCGGTGCTCATCGTTGCCCTCTTCGTGCGCGAACCGCTCGCAGGCTGCGGCTCTGGGCTACCCGCACAACTTCACGCGCCCGGCTGCCGAGATTGGATGAAGCGGCCCCCATCGGGCTGTTGGCGTCGGCGCATCCCATGACGGCAGTGCCTGGACCTCTGGAGGTCCTGGCGCTGCCGTCAGAGGAGACGGAAG
>JAUSAZ010000063.1 GCA_030652255.1 Myxococcales bacterium
CGGCAGCCTAAGGGAAAGCCCGCGGCGGGCTGGCCACTGTGCCTGGACATCGGACAGGCCGCTTGCGGCCTTCACCTTGGCTGCCGTGGGTTTCAACCCGCGGCAGCAGGGCGCGCGAAGTGGTGCGGGTAGCCCGGAACCCGCAGCCTGCAAGCGCTCTACGCACGATGAGGGCAACGATGAGCGCGGGGCGGGGGCAAGGGCGCGCGGCAGCGCGGTGAGGGGGCCCACGACCCCAGCGCATCATCCATTCAAGTCCCCTGTGGAAAGGTACTAACGGCAGCGCACCGGGCGCGCGTGCGGCAGCGTCACCCGCGGGCGCGCCGGGTCGTGCCACCGCGGGTCGTCCCCCCGCAGCGGACCCACCGCCCCGAGCGCCGCCCCCACCGCGTCGCGCAGCGTCGGGGAGGCCGCGATGGCGTCGTCGGTCAGCGGCTCGGCGAGGTGCCGCGCGAGCGATCCGCCCGCGAGGTAGTCGTTGGTCACCACGGTGAGCACCTCGTCGTCGCCCACCGCGCGCCCGTCGTCGCGGGTCACCCGCACCTCCATGCGGTCGCCCGCGCAGGTGACCGCCGCCCGCACCCCCGCGATCCCGAGGGCGCCGTCGTCGGCGCGCGCGTTGGCCCGCAGCACCTCGCGCAGCGCCGCGCCGCGCATCCGCACCGTCACCAGCCGGTTGTCGAAGGGCAGCGAGGCATACAGGTGACCGTAATCGAGCGGTCCCGCCGGGAGGTCGGCGCGCACGCCGCCGCCGTTCATCAGGGCGACGTCGGCGCCCGGCGCGGCGGCGCGCATGCGGTCGGCGACGAGGTTGGTGAGCGCCGACTCCTCCTGGTAGCGCGTGCGCACCGGGGACACGACGGTCACGCCGACGGGGCGCTCCTCGACGGCGCGCGCCTCGGCGAGGGGGCCCGCGACCACGCGCGCGACGCCCTCGTCGGCCACCACGGCGGCGCCCTCGTACCCAGCGGGCGCGCAGCGGGCGACGTCGACGGGCTCGCGGGTGATCGGGCCGCAGACGCCGCGCGGGGCGAACACCCGGCGGCCGGTGACGCGCCCGCTGCGGCGGTCGACGGTGAGGTCGACGCGCCCGAAGGCCTGCCCGTTGGCGAAGGACTCGATCACCGGGATGCCATTGACCACGTGGGCGACGCCCTGGTGCGTGTGGCCCGCGACGATGGCGTCGACGGTCCCGGCGGGGAGCGCGCGGGCGAGCGCGAAGACCTCCTCGCCCTCGTGGCAGGAGCCGAGGTCGTCGGGGTGATCGAAGCGACGGCACGCGCCGCCTGCGTGGGCGAGCACCACCACCACGGTGGCCCCTCGGGCGCGCAGGTCGGCCGCGCGGGCGAGCACGGCGTCGGCGAGCGGGCGCATCGCGAGGCCGCGGAAGTTCACGGCGAGGGTGGTGGTGGGCGTGGCCTCGGTGCTGACGCCCACGAGCCCGACGCGCACGCCCGCGACGGTGGTGAGGTGATCGGGGGAGACGTTGTCCCAGCGGGGAGCGGCGCCCGTGGAGGCCTCGACGATGTTGGCGGCGAGGAAGGGAAACGACGCCTCGCGGGCGCGGCTGCGAAGGGCGCCCCGGGGGTCGTCGGCCGCGCTGCGCGGGAAGGTGGACTCCCCCGCGGGGCCGTAGTCGAACTCGTGGTTGCCCACCGCCGCGGCGGCGTAGCCGAGGGCGTTGTAGGCGCGCACCACGGCGGCGCCCTCGGTGAGGTTGGACGCGAGGGTGCCCTGGAAGAGGTCGCCGGCGTCGACGAGCAGCACGGCGCCGTCGGCGGCGCGCGCGCGGCGGAGGTTGGCGAGGTGGCCGCCGAGCCAGGGGAGCAGCGCGATGCGGCCGTGGAGGTCGTTGGTGCCGACGAGGGAGATCAGCACCCGGCCGGCGGGGCGGTGCGACGCGCGGCGGGCGGCGCGGTGCGACGCGCAGGCGGGCAGCGCGAGGAGGAGCAGCAGCGGGAGGTGGGCGGGACGCATCGCCGCGGAGGGTACGACGGAAGCCCCGGGGCGCTCCCGCTCGCGGGCGCGAGGGGTACAACCGTTGTATCCCTGCGATGCGACGCTTGGACCCGATGACCCGACTGGCGGTGATGCTCACGACGGCGCTGCTGGCGCGGCCCGCGGCGGTGCGCGCGCAGCCCATGGGGGACATCACCGCGCTGCGCCGCGAAGTGGTCGCCGGGGTCCTCGCCCGCGCCCGCGAGCAGGAGCGCATGGGCCGCGCGCTCGACGCCGAGGGGAGCTACCACGACGCCCTGGTGGCCGACCCGGCGAGCCTCGACGCGGCCATCGGGTACGCGCGGCTGCTGCGGGCGCGCGGCCACCGCGACGAGGCCCTGGCGACGCTGCGCTCGCTGCCGCCGAGGGCGCTCGCGGACGACGCCGCGCTCACGACGCTGGCCGAGGTGTGGGTGTCCTTCGGGCGGGGGGACGAGGCCGTGGCGCTGCTGCGCGACCGCGCCCGCGGGCCCGTCGGGTGGCGCGCGCTGGCGACGCTGGCGGCCCGGCAGGGGGCCTTCGCGGAGGCGCTGGCCGCGGCGCGACGGGTGGTGGACGGCGGCGACGCGAGCCGCGCGGCGGGCCTGACGGTGCGCGCGCTCACGCAGCTGAGCGCGGAGCTGGACGTGGTGCGCAGGCCCCCGCCGGGCACGACCGCGGCGCTGCGGCGGTGGCTGGCGGACGACCGCGCCGAGCCGCGGGGCTGGTAGCGATCGAGCGCGCAGCAGGCACGCGACGGGCGCGGCTGGTATGGTCGCCGATCATGTCGACCACCGACACCTCGCGGGCCTTGCGGCAGCTGTTCGAGCGCTACCTGACGGCGATCCAGGAGGTGTCGGGCTCGCTGCCGATCACCGAGCACGACCCGGTGGTGCGCTCGCCCTGCGAGCTCGGCGCGCCCGACGCGGACGGCACCGTCACCTGGCGGCCGGTGCAGCGCAGGCCACGCTCCGACCTCGCGATGGTGCAGCGCGAGGCCGGGGTGACGCTGCCCGACTCGCTGCGCGACTGGTTCGGGGCGTGGTGGTGCCTGCCCATCGAGGCGACGCTGTTCGGCGAGCCGATGGTGCTGCTGGGCATCACCGGCCCCGAGGACGAGGTCGCCGTGGCGAAGCGCTGGGCGGGCCACGTCGCGGCGCGGCGGGCGCGCGGCGCCGACGACACGGTGCCCGTGGGGGCCTTCCTCGACGGGCGCATCCTGACGGTGTCGTGCCCCGGCGGCGAGGTGCGGCTGGAGTCCCCCACCCGCTCGCTGAGCTTCGTCGCGGCGTCGGTGAGCGACCTCCTGGGGATGCTGGTGCTGCAGACGCCGTAGTGGCTTTCGTCGCGCTTGGAGCGGTTCTCCACCGCGTTGGGTACGTGACCTCACCCCCCGGCCCCCTCTCCATGAATGGTTCACTTCGGGACACATCTCCCGGAACGGCTTGTTTCTAGGCACTTCGTGCCGGTGCAAGCCGTCGCGCGTCGCCGGGGTTCGGGCGTTGGCCCTCACCCCGGGCAATAACAAGGGACGCCCCGGACATTGTCCGGGGCTTTGCCGGACCGGAACTCGCTCGACCTTCCGGAAGGTGCAGGCGACGAGCAACAGATTGCAGGGAATCGGCGTCCCTG
>JAUSAZ010000098.1 GCA_030652255.1 Myxococcales bacterium
GAAGGTCCATCGAGTGTCGGTCCGAAAGCCCCCGCGACTGCGGGGGCGCCCTCGTGCGATAGCCTGGGGTGAGCGCCAACGCGCGAACCCCAGCGTCAAACAGGCGGCGTGTCTCACCAACAAACGGCCGCCAAAGCGGCAGGATTGACACCCAGTTGGTATCAGTCCCCGCGGAGCCAGGCGCGCAGCTTCGCCGTGACGTGGTCCGCGGTGAGGCCGTACTTGTCGCCGAGCACGGGCCCCGGCGCCGAGGCGCCGAAGGTGTCGACCCCCAGGGTGAGCCCGTCGAGGCCGACGTAGCGCCACCAGAGGTCCGTGCGCCCCGCCTCGAAGCTGGCCCGGCGCGCCCCGGCGGGCAGCACCGACGCGCGGTACGCCACGTCCTGGCGGTTGAACACCTCCATGCAGGGCATCGAGACCACCCGCACCTGGATGCCGTCCTCGGCGTGCAGCCGCCGCGCGGCCTCGACCGCGACGGAGACCTCGCTGCCGGTCGCCAGGATCACCACCGCCGCGGTGCCCATCTCCTCGCGCACGAGCACATACCCGCCGCGGGCGGCGTGGCGGCCGCGCACCGTCGGGTCGCCCGGGAGCACCTCCACCTTCTGGCGCGAGAGGATGAGCTCCGTCGGGCCGTCGCGCCGGGTCGCCGCCGCCACCCAGGCCGCCGCGCACTCGGCGCTGTCCGCCGGGCGCCACACGTCCACGTTGGGGATGAGCCGCAGCGCGCTCACGTGCTCCACCGACTGGTGCGTCGGGCCGTCTTCGCCCAGGAAGACCGAGTCGTGGGTGAACACATGCACCACGGGGATGTGGCTGAGCCCCGCGAGGCGGATGGGCGGGCGCATGTAGTCCGAGAAGGTCAGGAAGGTCGCCGTGAAGGGCACGAAGAAGCCGTAGAGCGAGATGCCGTTGGCGATGGCCCCCATGGCGTGCTCGCGGATGCCGAAGCGAAGGTTGCGACCCTCGAAGCGCCCGGGGCCCACCTTGTCCGAGCCCTTGATGGGGGTCTTGGTCGAGCCGCCGAGGTCGGCGTCGCCGCCGATCAGCGAGGGCATCACCGAGGCCACGACCTGCTCGATGGTCCCGGCCAGCGCGCGGGTGGCGTCGTTGGTGGGCGGGAGCTTCGCAAGCAGGGTCTCCAGCAGGTCGGCCGGCACCGCGCGGTCGCAGAGCGCCCGGTAGAGCGCCGCGTGCTCGGCGTGCGCCGCGAGCCACTTCGCCTCGTGGGACTCCCAGCGGGCGCGCTCGTCGGCCATCACCTTCGCGCGCTCGGCGAAGTGCGCGCGCACCGCGTCGGGCACGGTGAAGGTCTCCTCTCCCCAGCCGAGGGCCTTGCGGGTGGCGAGCGCCTCGTCCTTGCCCAGCGGCTCGCCGTGCACCTTGTGGGTGTCGTGCTTGTTGGGCGCGCCGTGCCCGATGTGGGTGCGGGCGATGATGAGCGTGGGCTTCTCGCCCTGCGCGATGGCGGCGTCGTAGGCCGCGGCGATCTGCGCGTGGTCGTGGCCGTCGATGGTCTCGGTGCGCCAGCCCATGGCCTCGAAGCGCGCGGCGACGTCCTCGTCGAAGGCCTCGTCGAGCCCGCCGTCGAGGGTGATGCGGTTGGCGTCGTAGATGTACGTGAGGTTGCTGAGCTTCAGGTGGCCCGCGATCGAGGCGGCCTCGTAGGCCACGCCCTCCATCACGTCGCCGTCGGAGACCAGCGCCCAGATGCGGTGGTCGAAGAGCCCGGGGAGGCGGGCCTGGAGCATCCTGGCGGCCATGGCCATGCCCACGCCGTTGGCGAAGCCCTGGCCGAGCGGGCCGGTGGTGACCTCGACGCCCGGCGTGAGGTGCACCTCCGGGTGCCCCGGGGTCTTGGAGTCCCACTGGCGGAAGTTCTTGAGCTCCTCGATGGGGAGCTCGTAGCCCGAGAGGTGGAGCAGGGCGTAGAGCAGCATCGAGCCATGGCCCGGCGACAGGATGAAGCGGTCGCGGTCGCGCCACTGCGGGTTGGCGGGGTCGTGCCGGAGGTAGCGCGCCCAGAGCACGTAGGCGACGTCGGCGGCGCCCATCGGCAGCCCCGGGTGCCCGCTCTTGGCGGCCTCGATGGCGTCGATGGCCAGGAACTTCATCGTGTTGACGGCGAGGGCGGACAGCTCGCTCGGGGCGACGGGGGCGATGGGCGTGGTCACGGCGTCTCTGGGCTCCTGCTGAACGTGGGAATCGGAGGGCTGCACCCTGCTACCGCACCCGCGCGTCGGCGCCAACAACAGGGGCGGCGGGTTCAGGTCGTGGCGGGCGCCGGGGCCTCGGCCCGCCGGCTCACCAGCGCCCCGAAGAGCGCGGCGGTGAAGAACATGATCAGCGAGTAGATGGCCGGGGGGATGGCCATGGTGGAATTGTTGAGCAGGGTGGGGCCGCTCGCGATCGCGATGGCGAGGGTGCCGTTGTGGATCCCGATCTCCATGCCGATGGCGATGGCCTGGCGCTCGGGGAGGCGCGCGAGGCGCGGGACGAAGTAGCCCACCGCCAGGCTCGCGAGGTTGAAGGCCAGCGCCGCGAGGCCCACCTGCCGGAAGAACTCCGCCAGGTTGGCGCGCTCCTTCAGCACCGTGCTCAGGATCACCAGCAGCAGGAAGACCGCCGACACGATGCGCACCGGCTTGTCGAGGCGCGCGGCCAGGTCGGGCCGCTTCGCGCGCACCAGCATCCCGAGGCACACCGGCCCCAGCACGATGACGAAGACCTGGATCACCTTGCCGAACTGCAGCGGGATGACCCGCCCCTCGCCCATGAAGGCCGCGAGCGACAGGTTGACGATGAGCGGGAGCGTGAGCAGCGACAGCACGCTGTTGACCGCGGTGAGCGTGACGTTGAGCGCGACGTCGCCCTTGGCCAGGTGGCTGAAGAGGTTGGCGGTGGCGCCGCCGGGGGAGGCCGCGAGGAGCATCAGGCCCACCGCGAGGGCGGGCGGGAGGCCGAAGGCCTTCGCGATGCCGAAGCACACGAAGGGCAGGAGGAGCATCTGGCACACGAGGCCGACGATGACGGCGCGCGGGTACACCACGACGCGGCGGAAGTCGGCCGGGGTGAGCCCGAGGCCGAGCCCCAGCATGATCACGCCGAGCGCGAGGGGGAGCAGGATGGCGGTGAGCGGGCTTGATCCCATGGTGGGTGTGTTCCTCCACCGGGGACGCTATCGGGGGCGACGGCCGAGCCGCAAGGACCGAAGGCGCTACGAGCGGGCCTCGTCGAGGCGGCGCATGCCCTCGAGCATCAGCGCCTCGACGTTGCTGTTGATCGCCTGCGACGAGGGGCGGAAGGTCGGGTCGAGGGCGAAATCGCCGGTGGACAGGCCGAGCATCGCGAAGAAGGCGTCCTCGCCGCGCAGGCCCTGCCAGAGCGCGTTGACCACGTTGCCGTCGAGGAAGTGCACCTCCCCCTGCTCGGCGCCGTTGCGGATGCTGAGCTGCCCGGTCTTGCGGCCCTGCGAGAGCACCTGCACCACGTCGGTGAGGGCCAGCTCCGCGAGCGATCCCGACACCCCCCGGGGCGAGCGCGCCTGCCGCTGCGCCAGGAGCTGCTTCACCTTGGCGATGAGCACCTCCGGGGAGGCGGGCTTGAGCACGTAGTCGTTGGCGCCGAGCTCGAAGGCCCGGGCGATGGCCTCGCGCCGCTGGTCGCGCGTGAGGAAGACCCACGGCACCGTCGACCCGCTGGAGCGCAGCGCCGCCAGGAGGTCGAGCCCGGAGGTGGACTCCAGGTCGGTCTCGGAGATGACGGCCTCGACCGCGCCGCGGCCGAGCACGCCCTGCGCCTCTTCGATGTTACGCGCGAGGTGCACCTCGAAGCCCTCCTCGACCATCCGGAGCTCGAGCACGGTGCTCTCCTCGGGGTCGGGGTCGATGAGGAGCACCACCGTGCGCTCGGAGAGCAGCTTGGCGCGGAGGTCGTCGCCGGTGACCACCTGGCGCAGCAGGTCGACGAGGTTGCGGTCGAACACCGACCCCTTGTGCCGGTCGAGCACGTCGCAGGCCTCCGGGGCGGCGAGCTGACGTCGGTAGGGGTTGTTAGGGTTCTGCGTGAGGTCGGCGTAGGTGTCGACCACCGCGAGGATGCGCGCCCCGAGCGGGATCTCCTTGCCCGCGAGGCCGTCGGGGAAGCCGGCGCCGTCGAAGCGCTCGTACATGGTCTGGAGCGTGGTGACCGTGGTCGGCTCCAGGGGCACGGCCTCGAAGAGCTTGATGGCGGTCTGGAAGGTCTTCTGCGCGGCCACCCGGTGGTTGTCGAACATCGCCACGTTGAGCGCGGTGAGGTGGTACGTGGCCGCCTTGCCGACGTCGTGGAGGAGGGCGGCGAGCACCAGGGCGTGCACCTCCTCCGGGGCGAGGCGGATGCGCTCGGCCAGCTTGCGCATCCAGCGCGACACCAGGGGTGAGTGCCCGCGCAGCTCGCCGCGGTTGTTCTCGAGGAGGGACACCAGCACCGTCGCCAGCTCCAGGAAGGAGGCCTTCGAGGTGGCGCTGCTCGGCGCCCGCATGGGCGCGCGGGCGACGTCGCTGTCGCTCACCACCCGCTCGCGGCGCTCGGTGGTGGGGGTCGCGGGGGCCGAGCTCGGCGCGGTGGGCCCCTGGATGGAGTGCTGCGCGTAGAGGTCGATCATGGAGAGGTACTGCTCGCGCCCGGTCGTATCGACCTGCGCGAAGGCGTAGAGCTCTCCGGCGTAGTGCTTCAGGATGGCCGCGCGCACGGCCGCGGGCCGGGCCACGTAGACGCGCACGTCGCGGGCGTTGGAGGCCTGCTGCACGGTGCTGAGCACCGCGGGGTCGCCGGCGTCGGGGGAGACCACGGAGAGGGTGCTGCTCGCCGGGTCGAAGAGCACCGGGAAGACCTGGAACTCCTCGGCGAGGCGCCGGGGGATGACCTCCAGCAGCCCGCGGTCGACCTCCGCGCGGGCGAGCTTGTTGGTCGCCACGAAGCGCGTGCGATAGAGCTTCGCGAGGAACTTCAGCAGGTCGGCCTCGGAGATGACCCCGCTCTCGATGAGCACGTCCTCGATGCGCGAGCCGTCACCGCGCACCCGGTGGAGGGCCCCTTCGAGCTGGTCGGCCGTAACGAGACCCTCCGCCAGCAGATGCTCGTGGAGGTGGCCCTGCGGTGGGATCGACATGCGCCCGTCGATCGTAGCGAGCGGCATTCTCTCGCGTCAACGAATCCTCCACGTCGGCGTTGGCGCCCGTCGGGGGTGCCGGGTATGGTCCCGCCCGTGTCGAGGCAGGTACTGGTATTTCTCGCGATGTCCCTGGGCGTCGCGTGCTCGGGCTCCGCGGTGAGGGTGCAGGGCAACGAGGTGACCGCGGGAGACCTCCGCTACGCCTTCGGCCCGGTGCCGCCCTCCTGGCGGCCGATGTCCGTCGAGTCCAACGACGCGGCGTGGTTCGACGCCACCACCGGGGGCACCGTGCATGTCGACCACACCTGCGAGCGATCCATGGACACGCCGCTGCCCTCGCTGGTGCAGCACCTGCTCATCGGCTTCACCCAGAGGGAGACCGTGCTCGAGGAGACCGTCCCCTTCGACCGCCGCGAGGCCCGGCACGTCGTCGTCAACGCCCGCCTTGACGGCGTCCCCCGCTCGCTCGAACTCTACGTGATGAAGAAGGACGGCTGCGTGTACGACCTCGGCTTCGTCGCGCCGCCCGACCGCTTCGAGGCCGGCCGCCCCGCCTTCGACGCCTTCGTCCGCGGCTTCCGCACCCTGCAGTCCCCCCTCCAGCAGCAATAACCGCCCGCCGCGACCACCCGATGAGCCCTCCCCCAACGCCGCCCGGCTCCGCAGTCGCCCCGCCCGGCGAGCGCGCGTCGATGTTCCCCGATGGGCGGCCGTCGCTCACCCCGGGGCGCGCCTCCATCGTCGCCCCGGCCCCGCGCGTGAGCCCGTGGCAGTCATACATCGACAACTCCCGGCAGTCCCTCGACGACCTCGGCGGCATGGCGCTGCTCCTCCGCGACGCCACCGTCGCCACCTTCGCGCGCCCCTTCGAGCTCAAGGAGATCATCTACCAGCTCGAGTCCCTCGGGCTGAAGTCCGTCACCATCGCCCTGCTCACCGCGCTCTTCGTCGGCATGGTGATGACGGTGCAGTTCGCCTTCGGCCTCGAGCGCTTCGGCGCCACCGACTACGTGGGCCGGGTCATCGGGCTGTCCATCACCCGCGAGCTCGCGCCCGCGCTCACCGCCCTCGTGGTGGGCTCGCGCATCGGCTCGGGCATGGCCGCCGAGCTCGGCTCCATGGCCGTCACCGAGCAGATCGACGCCATCCGCGCGCTCGGCGCCGACCCGGTGAAGAAGCTCGTCGTGCCGCGCCTCATCGCGTGCCTGATCCTGATGCCCGTGCTCACCATCTTCGCCGACGTGGTGGGCTTCGCCGGCGCCATGGGGGTCGCGAAGCTCCAGTTCGACACGCAGATGGGCTTCTTCTTCCGCACGGCGCTCGAGTCCATCACCATGCAGGACTTCATGTCCGGCGTGGGCAAGTCGCCCTTCTTCGGCGTCACCATCGCCATCATCGGCTGCTACTACGGGATGCAGACCCGCGGCGGCACCGAAGGGGTCGGCCGCTCCACCACGCGCACCGTGGTCGCGGCCGCCATCGCCGTCCTCGTGGCCGACTTCTTCCTCACGAAGCTCTTCCTCTCCGTCAAGATCTGACCCTCGCGTCCCCCCGACTACGCCCATGACCGAGCTCGTCTGGCGCGGAAAGTACCTCGACGGGCGCCGCGTCGAGCCCTCCCGCGAGCCCTCGCCCATCACCCCCCGCGAGCGCCACGGAGAGGGCCCCGGCGAGCCCGACCTGCTCATCGAGGGCGACCGCTGCGTGGCCCTCGCCAGCCTGCTCCCCACCCACGCCGCGGGCTTCCAGGCGGTGTACATCGACCCCCCCTTCGACACCGGCGGCCGCTTCGAGGCCACCCGACGGCTCGACGACGGCGCCACCCTCCGGCGCCACGCCTACCGCGACACCTGGGGCGCCGGGCTCGACGCCTACCTCGCGTTCATGTCCGACACCCTGGTGCTCCTGCGCGACCTGCTCGCGCCCGACGGCGCTCTCTTCGTGCACTGCGACTGGCGCGCCAACGCCTACCTCCGGGTGCTGCTCGACGAGCTCTTCGGGGCGTCGTGTTTTCGCAACGAGATCGCGTGGCGACGTGCGCCCAACCTCGGTCGCCAGGCGGCGTCGCGGCAGCTCGGGCGCACCCTCGACACGATCTTCGTGTACTCGAAGACCGCGGGCGCGGCCTTCCGCGGCGAGGCCCCGCGGCGCAGCGACGCCGTCGCGCTCGACGCCCGGGGCCAGCCGGCGGGCGCGAAGTGGGACGAGGCGCGCGGGGCCTTCTTCACCACCGCCCCGCGCGGCGACTACACCGACGCCAGCATCGCGCGGCTGCGCGAGGAGGGCCGGGTGCACGACGCCGCATCGGGGCGCGTGGCGATCAAGTACTTCCTCCGCCGCGGGGACGACGGCCGCTGGTACAAAGACCAGCCCATCGACGCCCTCTGGGACGACGCCGAGGTGCGCCCGCTGCGCCACTGCCCCAAGCGCGAGGACATGGGCTACGACACCCAGAAGCCCGAGGGCCTGCTCGCGCGCATCCTGCGCTGGGCCACGCGCCCCGGCGACCGGGTGCTCGACTGCTTCAGCGGCAGCGGCACCACCGCCGCCGTCGCCGCGCAGCTCGACCGCCGCTGGGTGGCGGTCGACGTGGGCGAGGCGGCGATCGCCACCACGCGGCGACGGCTGGTCTCGCTGCCGGCGCCGAGGCCCTGGATGCTGGCGACGGTGGGACCGGGCGCGCGGCCCGTCACCCGTCGCGCGAGGGCGACGCGCACGCCAGCGGGCGACGAGGTGACCGTGACGCTGACGGACTTCGAGGTCGCGGGGGAGGCGAGCGGCCTGCCGCCGGTCGCGCACTGGTCGTCGTGGATCGACTACTGGCTCATCGACGCGGCGCATGACGGCGGGGTGTTCCACGCGCGCCGGCGGGTGGTGCGCGCGGCGAAGGAGGCGCTGCCGCTGGCGGCCACCTTCGCGGCGCGGGGGAGGGTGGTGGTGCGGGTGGTCGACGTGCTCGGCGAGGAGGCGACCGTCGAGCTCAGCGAATGACCGCCGCGCCCTGCGCCGCGGTGGCGAGGAAGCGCAGCACCCGCTCGTTGAGCGCGGCGTCGCGGAAGGCCACGAAGTGACCGTCGTAGGCCCCGGCGGGGTCCACCTCCAGGAGCGCGGCGGTGGCCCCGGCGAGGTTGCCCATCACCGGGAAGGGCAGCGCGGCCCCCGGGGGCCAGGCGTTCATGCCACCGGGGATCGTCCCCGCCGCGGGCAGCCCGAGCGTCGCCGCGACGGTCTGCATGGTGGCGGGCGGTGAGTACGAGTCGCCGAGCCCGTAGGTCATGAGCACCGGCCGCGCGGCGATGCCCATCGGGCGTTCGAGCAGCACGAGGCGGCCGTAGTTCACCGCGTCGCTGCGCTCGAAGTGCGTCTGGAGCACGTTGAGCACCGGGTGCCCGGCGTTGCGGCCGTCGGGGTCTTGCAGCACCGCGGGCACGAGCGACGCGATGTCGATCGGGCGCACCTTGGTGGTGAGCGACAGCCGCAGGTCGCCGCCCGCCCCGGAGAACACCATCCCCGCGAGGTCGGGCTCGTAGGCCGCCGCGGGCAGACCCACCGTCGAGCCCTGCGAGTGGCCGAAGAAGAAGATGCGCCGCGGGTCGAAGCGCACCGTCTCGCCCTCCCGCGGCAGCATCGGGAGCGTCACCGTGGAGAGCGCCCGCACGAGCCCGAAGACGTCCGCCGACCCCTGGAGGATGTTGTCCCGCGCGGCCTCCGGGTTGGCGAAGTTGAAGAAGGCCTGGTCGGGCGGCGTGGTGACCCCCATCCCGCGTCGGGCGCCGTGCATCACCCCCTCGAAGCCCACCGTCGCGAAGCGCACCGTCGCGCCGCCGCCGACGTCGACGCCCGAGAGCGAGCGCGAGATCCCCTCGGTTACCACGCTGCGAAACGATCCCCCCGTGCCGTGGGCGTAGAGCACCGTGGGCCATCCCCCCGCCGGGGCCTCGGCGCCGCGCGGGACGGTGACCGTCACGCACACCCGCTCGGTGCCCTGCGGCATCGGGCGACCCGTCGTGTCGGTGGCGAGCGCGCCGCTCCCGGCCTCGCGGTAGGGCCTCACCCCCGCCTGGAAGTACGGGAGCTCGATGGTCCCTTGGAGCTCGTCGAAGGCCGGGTCGGCCGGGCCGATGCAGCCGCGCACGTGGTCGGCGCCGGTGAGCCCGTCGTCGCAGGGCGAGCGCACGCCGGTGTCGCAGCGCACGAATCCCGCGGGCACCGGCGGGGCGGCGGCGCGCACGGCCTCGCGCAGCGCCGGGACGATGCGCCGCGGCTGCTGGGTGGTGAACACCGTCGCGACGATGACCGTCGCCGGGTCGATGCGCTGCGCCGCGAGGTAGCTGCGCAGCGGCGCGTAGGCGGCGTGCGCGCGGGCCCGCACGGGGTCGCCGGGGGCGGCCCCGGCGAGCATCGCGGGGAAGTCCGCGTCGCGCTCCACCGCGCGGCCGAGCGCGTCGCGCACCCCGCCGAGCACCATGGCGGCGTAGGTGTGGCCAGGCTCCATCGGCGCGCCGTGACCCGTGTCGATCATCACGGGGTTGCCGCAGAGGTAGCGGTTGCCCGCGGTGTTGGCCGCGAAGCGCACGCTCCCGGTGGGCTGACCCGTGGTGAGGTCGACGAGGCGCAGCGTGTCGTTGAGGCGCAGGGTGGCGAAGTCCAGGCGACCGGAGAAGCGGAAGTACACGACGTGGTTGGTGCCGAAGCCGTCGACCGAGCGCTCGACCGCGCGGAGGTAGCGGTCGACGAGGTCGAAGCCGAGCAGCCCGGTGCCCGGATGGGGGAAGCCCGTGAGGTTGAGGCGCCCGGTGCCCGGGTCGCGGCGGATGTCGTTGGGGTAGGGGAGGCGGAAGAAGTCGTGCGGGGGAGTGCCGTCCATCGCAGGGAGCTCGAAGTAGGCCCGGGCGGGGCCGTCCTCCTCGGCCGCGCAGCGCTCGCCCGGCCAGGAGCCCGGGAGCCCGGCGCCGCCGTCGCGCCCGGCGATGGCCGCCGCCACGGCGGGGGAGTAGCAGGTGCGGGTGGTGGGGTGGCACTCGAGGCCCGCCTGGCAGTCGAGCAGGTCGGCGCAGGCGCCGCCGAGGTCGCGGGGTGCGCCTCCCGCCGGGGCGCCGCCGTCGCCCGGCGCGCCGCCGTCGCCGGTCGCGAGGGCCGACCCGCGCGGGGCGCGGCAGAGGCCGAAGAGCTCGCCCGCGCCGCGGAGGCACACGAGGCCGCGCTGACAGCTCGCCGCGTCGCCGCAGGTCTCCCCGTCGGCCGCCGCGCCCGCCGTCGCGCAGACGCCCGCGGCGCTGCAGAAGAGACCGGCGGAGCACTCGCCCGTGAGCACGCAATTGGCGCCCGCCATGGAGTCGCCGCGCAGCGCGCAGACGCGGGCGGCCGGGTCGCAGCGCAGGGTCGACCGGCACTGGCTGTCGCGCTCGCAGGTCGCGCCCACCCCCGCGCCCGGGGGGGCGATGCCCCCGGCGTCGGTGTCGCCGAAGAGGCCGTCGAGGCAGCCTGCGAGGGAGAGGCAGGCAACGCCCGCCGCCAGGGTTGATCGTCGTCGCATCCGCACACCTCCCGAGGCCGGAGCCACCGGCCCGGCGAATGTACACGAGCGCCCGATGAACGGGCATTCAGCGCGCCGCACGATCGCGCTACGATGCCGCGCCATGAGCACGGTGCATCACTACAGGTCCAACCTGCGGGACGTCTTCTTCAACCTGTTCGAGTTCCTGGACGTCGGGCGGCGGGTGCTCGGCCGGGAGCCCTTCGCCTCCCTGGACGAGGAGACCGCGCGCGAGACCCTGAAGCAGTTCGAGCGGGTGTGCAGCCAGGACCTCGCGGCGGCCTTCGCGGCCTCCGACCGCGACCCCCCGAAGCTCGGCCCCGACGGCGAGGCCATCCTCCCGGAGTCCCTCAAGCGCGCGATGCAGTCCTACTACGACGGCGGCTGGCACCTCTTCGAGATCCCCACGCACCTCGGCGGCGTCGGGGCCCCGCCCTCGCTCGTGTGGGCGTCCTTCGAGATGGTCGTGGGCTCGTGCCCCGCGTCGGCCTTCTATCTCTTCGGCAGCTTCATGGGCCGGGTCATCGACCGCCTCGGCACCCCCTCGCAGCGCGCTCGCTACCTGCCGCACATGATCGAGCGGCGCTGGGGCGCGGCGATGGTGCTCACCGAGCCCGACGCGGGCAGCGACGTGGGGGCGGGGCGAACCCGGGCGCGGCACGTCGACGGCGACGTCTGGGAGATCGAAGGCACCAAGCGCTTCATCACCAACGGCGACTACGACTCGGTGGAGAACGTCGTGCACCTCGTGCTCGCGCGCCCCGAGGGCGGCGCCGTCGGCACCAAGGGGCTCTCGCTCTTCATCGTGCCCAAGTACTGGGTCAACGAGGACGGGTCGCTGGGCGAGCGCAACGGCTGGCGCTGCACGAAGCTCGAGAAGAAGATGGGCCTGCGGGCGAGCGTGACCTGCGAGATCGTGTACGGCGGCGACGTGCCCGCGCGGGGCCTGCTCGTGGGCGAGGTGCACGACGGCATCCGGCAGATGTTCCACGTCATCGAGCAGGCGCGCATGGCGGTGGGGATGAAGTCCCTCTCCACGCTCTCCACGGGCTACCTCAACGCCCTCGCGTACACCAAGGAGCGGGTGCAGGGCCCCGACCTCACGCGCGCCGCGGAGAAGGACTCGCCGCGGGTGCCCATCATCGCCCACGCCGACGTGCGCCGGATGCTGATGCTCCAGAAGAGCCACGCCGAGGGGATGCGCGCGCTCGCGCTCTGGGTGGCCTCGCTCCAGGACGAGATCGAGCAGCAGGGCGGCCACGGCCACGCCAAGGGGCTCGACCGGCTCAACGACCTGCTGCTCCCGCTCATCAAGGGCTTCAACTCCGAGCGGGCCTTCGAGCTCCTGAGCGTGTCGCTCCAGTGTTACGGCGGCGCCGGGTACGTCGAGGACTTCCCCGCGGAGCAGTACCTCCGCGACCAGAAGATCGACTCGCTCTACGAGGGCACCACGCACATCCAGTCCCTCGACCTCTTCTTCCGCAAGGTGGCGCGCGACGGGGGCGCCACCCTCGGCGGCCTCTTCGAGCGGGTGCGCGGCACCCTCGACTCGGCCGAAGGCGGCGACGCGCTGGCGGGCGAGCGGGCGCTCCTGGCCACGGCGCTCGACGACCTCCAGGCGATCTACATGGGGATGCTCGCGAAGGTGGGCGAGTCGGTGCACCACGTCGGGCTGCAGGGCAACCGGGTGCTCATGGCCACCGCGGAGACGGTGATCGGGTGGCTGCTCGTGCGGCACGCGGCGGTGGCGCTCTCGAAGCGGGGCGCGGCGACCGGGGACGACGCCGCGTACTACGACGGCAAGGTGGCCTCGGCGCGCTTCTTCTGCCGCGAGGTGCTCCCCAACGTCACCCACGCGCGCACCTTCGTCGAGCGCAGCGCCATGGACCTCATGGACCTCCCCGTCGACGTGTTCTGAGCCGTTGCGCCAAGGTCCGTGCGGGGCGGATCATCCGACGGCCATGACGCTCCCCCGCGCCTCGCTCCTCGCCGCGCTCGCCCTCGCGGCGTGCCCCGCCCGCCAGACCCCGAGCCCGCCCGCCGCGGACAACCCCGCGCCCGCGGCGCCCGCTGCGCCGGTCGCCCAGGCGCCCGTCGCGCCGCCACCCACGCCCACGCCCACGCCCGCCACCGCGCCGGAGTCATCGATGGACGATCAACGCGCCGCCGCGCAGGGCCTCAACCGCCTCGGCACCGACCTCTACGCCCGCCTCCGCTCGCAGGCGGGCAACCTGGCCGTGGCGCCCGGGAGCATCGCGATCGCCTTCGGGATGACCGAGGCCGGCGCGCGGGGCGACACCCTCGAGGAGATGCGCCGGGTGCTGCACTCCGGCCTCGACGCCACCCGCCAGGCCGCGGCCCTCGGGGCCCTCTCCGCCCGCTGGAACGGCGGGCTCGGCGACGGGGTCACCGCGCGCACGGCCAACCGGCTCTTCGGGCACCAGCGCTACGCCTTCGAGGCGCCGTACGTCGCGCTCACCGGGTCGGCCTTCGCCGCGCCGCTGGAGCGCGTCGACTTCGCCGGGGCGTCCGCCGCCCGCGCCCGCATCAACGGGTGGGTCGCCGAGCAGACCATGGACAAGATCCGCGACCTGCTCCCGGACGGCGCCGTCAACGCCGACACGCGCCTCGTGCTCGTCAATGCGATGTACCTCCGCGCCCCCTGGGAGACGCCCTTCCCGGAGCACGCGACGCGCGACGAGGCGTTCCATGTGGGCGGCGGCGCGGCCGGGACGCCAGTGCCCACGATGAGCCTCTCGGGTCGCCTGTCGTACGCGCAGGGCGCGGGCTTCAAGGCCGTCGAGCTGCCCTACCGCGGGGGCCAGCTCGCGATGGACATCCTGCTCCCCGACGCGCGCGACGGGCTCCCGGCCCTCGAGGCCCAGCTCACCAGCGAGCGCATCCAGGCGACCGTCGACGCCCTGTCGCCGTCGCAGGTGGCGCTTCGCCTGCCGCGATTTCGCGTGTCGACGGAGTCCCTCTCGCTGCGCGGCGCGCTCACCGCGCTCGGCATGAACCTGCCCTTCGATCGCAACCGGGCCGACTTCACCGGCATGGCCAATCCGCCGTCGCCCGCCGACCGGCTGTTCATCAGCGACGCCTTCCACAAGGTGTTCGTGGACGTGGCCGAGGCCGGCACCGAGGCCGCCGCGGCGACCGCCGTGGTCATGGGCCGCCGGGGGAGACTGCCCCCGAGCGCGCCGCCGACGCCCTTCGTCGTCGACCGTCCCTTCGTGTTCATCATCCGCGACCTGCGCACCGGGGCGGTGCTCTTCCTGGGCCGGGTGCTCGACCCGCGCCCCGCAGGCTGACCCCCCCGTGCGGGCGACGAGCGCCGGGAGCTACACGCTCGCCTCCACCGTTTCGCTGCTCGTCGTGGCGGCGACCTTCGTCGCGCTCCTCGGCGGTACCCATCCCCCCGACCACACCCGCGACCTCGTGCTCGTCGCGAGCGCCGCCCTCTTCACCCTGCTGAACATCCCCTCCGCGCTGGCGATCGCCCGTCGAGAGGTCGCCGTGCCGGGCTCGCTGCTCGCGCTGCTCGCGCGGGTCGCCTTCGCGGCCATCGCGCTCCATTTCATCCATGGCATCTCGCACGAGGGACGCCACGACGCCTGGCGCGCCTGCCGGACGCGCATCCGGCTCGGCGGGGAGGAGCGCTGCGCCTTCCTCCACCTGTGCGCGAACGAGGCGCCCCTCTCGGCCGCCGAGCGGGCGCTGCTGGCGCGACGCATCCGCGCGACCCCCGGCTGCGCCGACCCCTGAGCGCGACCAGTGCCCTCCGGGGGGGCGTCTCGCCCGGCCGCGTCGATCAGCCTGCGTCGGGAGGCGGCGCCGTCCAGCGCAGGCCGACGATCGCGACGATGAGCAGCGCCAGGAAGAAGGCCCGCGCGCCCGACAGCGGCTCGCGGAAGAGCAGCGCGCCGAGGATCACCGCGCCGGTTGCGCCGATGCCCACCCAGACGGCGTAGGCCGTTCCGATGGGGAGCGTTCGCACGGCGGTGGCAAGCAACCAGAAGCTCGCGACGATGGCGCCCGCGGTGAGCACCGACGGCACGGGGCGCGTGAAGCCGTGGGTGTACTTGAGCCCGATCGCCCACGCCGCTTCGAGCAGACCAGCGATCACCAGGTAGAACCATGCGGACATGACGACTCCTTCGGTGGAGCGTCGTCTTGTCGTGTCCCGGTACGGCGCGTCTCGTCGGGGTCGTTGGTGACCAGAAGCCTCTACCACCGGGCAGGGCGCGTCGCACCTGCGCCAACGATGGGGGCTTCACCCCCGCAGCAGGGGGCGCAGCGCGTTGTCGAAGTAGTGCGTGCTGGTCGCGCCGCCGCCGAAGGTGCGGGCCGATCGTGCGAGCCGACGCAGCACCGCCTCGAACTCCGACTCGCTCGTCGGCCGCAGGAGCAGCAACGTGCGCAGGACGGCCTGGAGGTAGCGGTAGAGGGGCGACTGGTAGCGGCTGTCGGGGCGGCGCCGCAGCTCGGAGTAGAGCTTCTCGAACTCCTCGTCGCGGACGGGCTGGGCGCACGCCGCGCAGTAGTGCGCCATCGGACGCTCGATGAACGCGAACACGGTGTCGTACTCGGTCGGCGGGGCCGAGCCGAACTCCTCCACGACACGACCTCCACGAAACAGCGTGCGCAGGGGCGCGTCGCCGAGGGCGCGGAGGTTCGACGGACCGGGCGCCCCGTGACGCGCGACGATGAAGGAGCCTTCGGGCGCAGTGGGTCGGCCCGCGGCGTCGGTGGGGAGCATTGGTTCCCAGGAGAGCAACGAGGTGCGCTCGCCCTCCGAGGGCGACAAGGTCGCGAGCGTGGCGGGGTCGACGCTGGGAGACATCGATGTGTCGGTCATGCCGATCAGATCACCGCGGACGCGCGCCGGGTGCAAGAGCGCCGAAGCCCCGATGGCGGTGTCGCGACGCCGCGCCCGATCACGTCGCCCGGGTCAGCGCCACCACACCGGGCTCGAGCAGCGCGGCCATCAGCTCGTCCGGCGGCATCACGGCCGGGCCCGCGGGGGTCTTCGCCGCGGGGAGCAGGCGCAGCACGCCGTCGCACCACCAGTACAGGTCCGGGGAGAAGCGCTGGTCGGCGAAGATCGGGTCGGTGGCGACGCCGTCGAGCAGGTCGAGCGCCGTGGTGACCGCGCGGGTGAGGCGCTCCAGCGCGTCGGCGTCGGCGCCGGTGCGCAGCGGGATGGCGAAGAGCATCGAGCGCGCGGGCAGAGCCACGATGGCGCCCGCGGGGTGGTGCCGCCCGAGGTGGTTGTTGAGGAAGTGCACCTGCGAGGTGACGGAGTGGTGGTTGCCGGAGACGATCACGCCGGGGAGCTCGTGCGAGGGGAAGGTCTCGCGGTGCACGCGGCGGCGCTCGACGTTGGCGAGGCCCACGCGGAAGAGCTCGTCCTCCGAGCGCCCCCAGCGGGCCGGGAGGTCGGCCGGGAGCGACGCGATGGCGCTGCCGAGGTCGAGGGCGAGGGCGCTCACGAGCCCGTCGCAGAGGGGCCGCGCGATGATGCGGTCGCGGGCGTCGCCGATCGCGTCGGCGCGGTACAGGTGGACGATGAGCCGCGGCGCGCACTCGGCGTAGGTCAGTCCGTCGAGGGGGTTCGATGTCGGCGCGAGGATCGGCCCGACGACGGCGTCGAAGTGGGCGCGGGCGAGGGCGTGGTGCTGCTCGACGTCCGCGCCGCGGCAGCGCGCGGCGAGGTTGACCAGCCCGAGCTGCGCGAGCCGGCCGTCGGGGAAGGCCGCGCTGAAGTGGTCGCCCTGGAAGCGCGCGTGGAGCCCTCGCGCGTCGAGGTCGCGCTCGACGGCGTGGAGCAGCGAGCGCCACTGCGCGAGCGAGAGGTACGACGCCCACGCGGGGACGGAGGTGACGCGCTCGACGCGGAGGCCGGCCGCGTGCAGGTGGCGGGTGTCGTCGACGCGCGGGGCGGAGGGGCGGCGGGGAGTGCGCATGGAGGGACCTTCCTTTGGTGGCGAGTCGCGGCTCGCGGCGGACGAGTGAGCAATCTCGGGACCATCGGAAGGGCGAGCGCATCGGGCTTGTTTTTTAGTGATTTCCACGCAAGGCCGGGGTGGCGGCGGGGTGGCGGCGGGGTGGCGGCGGAGGTGGCGGCGGGGGTGGCGGTGGGGCCCGCGCCCGCTACTGCCGCCGACCCACAGGGTCCGGACGCCAGAAACACCCGCTCCCCGCCGCCGCGGTGGTAGCCGTGTCGCCCGATGATCTCCCCCGCTCACGAGCGCGCCCTCACCGTCTCTCCCACCGCCGATCCCACCCGCGTGCGCACCCACGACGGCGTCGTGCTCGCCGCACCACCGGGCTGGGCGCTGCTCCCGCCGGGCGACGCCGGGCTCACCCGCCGGGTGAAGGCCTCCGGCCCCGCGTGGACCGTCGTCGAGCGCAAGGGCAACAAGAACTTCTCCCGCGGCGTGTGGGCCCCCGCCGCGCACATCGACGCCGCCCGCGGCGACCTCGACGTCGAGCGCGCGAAGCCCGCCTACGCCCGTCGCCTCGCCGCCGACGCGAAGCGCCGCGAGGTCGCCCAGGGTGAGTACGTCGCCAACTTCGAGGCCGAGGTGCTGGCCTTCCTGCGCTTCGCGCCCGCGTGGTCGGAGAAGGGCCGCGCGCTCGCCCGCGCGGTCACCGCCCACGCCACCCCGGTGGGCAGCGGAACCGTCGCCCGCACCGAGCGCATCCCCGTCGCCCAGCGCGCCGAGAGCGCGGTCATCGCGTGGATGCGCCACCAGACCACCGCCTACGACTCGATGAAGATCGCCCGCGTGAAGGGCGAGCGCCGCGCCGTGCGCCGGGAGCTCGCCGAGATCGCCCGCGCCGTGCTCGACCTGCACCGACGGGATCTCCCGCACGCGGCGGCATGCCCGCTCTGCCGCGCGCTCTGACGTCGCGGAGGTGCTCCGCTTCGTGCCGGGCACTCCTTCGTCAGCGAAACAGCGTGGGCAGGGCCGCGATGAGGCTCGCGCAGTCAGCCCCGGGGGGGAGGCGCGCGAGCGTCACGGCGTTGGCCGCGGCGGACGTGTCGACGGCGCTCGGGAGGTCGGTCTCCAGCGTACGCACCGAGGCGCCGACGGTGCGCTGGGTGCTGCCCGCGGGGTTGTTCACCGCGCGCGGCGCGCCGGCGGCGTCCCAGTCGCCATCGAGGGCGCCACGCTGCGCCTGCACGACGTAGACGAACCCGTTGACGATCAGGCTCTGGATGCGCACCGAGACGCCGGGGTTGCCGTCGCCGTCGGCGTCGTAGACCCGGGGGTCGGAGGCCGCGGCGGGCAGCATCTCCTCGGCGGAGGTCGTCGGCCGCCAGCCGACGGCGAGCGTGCGGGCCGCGCGCTGCCAGCGCCAGGCGGCGCCGACGCGCACGAAGCGCAGGGCCGCGGTGGCCGGCGCGACGGACTGGACCGCGCGGTCTTCGAGGGAGGTCTGTCCGAGCGTCGAGCGATCGAAGGTGACGCGGCACGCCCGCTCCGTGATCGACAGCTCACCCGCGGGCGCGCGGGTGATCACCGCGAGCCCGAACGCGCTGCTGCTCGTGCGCACCATCCCGATGATCGGCGCGGTCTGCACGGTGGTGCCGCGCACCCGGGTCGCCCACGTTCCGACGAGGGCGTCGACCAGGGAGGCGGGAGGACGGTCGACCACGCCTGCGTCGGGCATCGCGACCGGGACGTCGGTCTGAACGACCGGGACGTCGGTCTGAACGACCGGGATGTCGGTCTGAACGACCGGGGCATCGGTCTGCACCGCCGGGGCATCGGTCTGCACCGCGGGGACGTCGATGGTCAGCGGTGCGTCGAGCGGCGCGATCGGGGCGTCGGAGCTGCTCACATCGAGCGCGGTCGAGGCGTCGGTCGGCGCCCCGCGGTCGGTCGTGGCGGCGTCGGTCACGGCGGGGAGGTTGATCTCGTTGGGGGAGCAGGCGGCCAGGCAGACGAGCAGTGGGCCGACGGTGATGCGACGCATGGGCGGTAGGATGCTCGACGCCCTGTCCAGTTGCGGACCGGGCGCGGGCGCGAGGGAAGGCACCGACCGGGGCTGGGCTGGTCCCGGGTTGCGCCGCGGGGAGGGGTTCCAGTAGGTTCCGCGCGCCCGATGATGCCCCGTACCCTCCGAGTGCTCGCGCTGCTCCTCGCCGTCGGCCTGTCCGCGGGGGCCTGCAAGAAGGCCATCGGCGACAGCTGCACGGCCTCTACCGACTGCAGCGCGCAGGGCGACCGGCAGTGCGACGTCTCCCAGGCCGACGGGTACTGCACCCTCCAGGGCTGCGACCCCAACGGCTGCCCCGACGAGGCCCTCTGCGTCGGCTTCGACGCCCACGCGCCCCGCCTCGAGCGCCGCTACTGCATGGCCGCCTGCGACGTCGACGACGACTGCCGCACCCCCGAGTACCGCTGCGTGCGCCCCGACCCGCGCGCCTGCGTCAACACCGCCAACGACACCGGCACGCTCCCCGACGGGCGCTCGTGCAACGTGCTCATCGACACCATCACCCGCGCCGCGGGCTACTGCGCGCCCGCAGTCCAGTGAGCCCGCTGGCGTTCCTGCTCCGACGCGTCGGGGCGGGGGCGCTCACCGTCCTCGCGGTCGCCTCGCTCAGCTTCGTCGCCATCCACGCGCTGCCCGGTGACCCGGCCGACGTCCTCCTCGACGAGACCGCCACCACGGCCGACCGCCTCGCCCTCCGCCACGCCCTGCACCTCGACGACCCGCTGCCCGTGCAGTACCTCCGCTTCCTGGGCGACCTGGCCTTCCGGGGCATGGGGCAGTCCTTCGTGCACCGCGACCGCACGGCCTTCTCCGAGGTGCTCGCCGTGTGGCCCTCCACCGTCGCGCTCGCCCTCTGCGCCGTGCTCGTCGCCTGGACCATCGCCATCCCCCTCGCGATGCTCGCCGCCACCCGCCCGGGCACCCGCACCGACGCCGCCGTCGGCGTGCTCTCCCTCCTTGGCATGGCCCTCCCGTCCCTCTGGATCGGCCCCATGCTGGTGCTCCTCTTCTGCGTCGCGCTCCCGTGGCTGCCCTTCCCGGGCCCCGACGCCAGCGGCCCCGCCTCGCTGGTGCTCCCCTCGCTCACCCTCGGCGCCGGCCTCGCGGGCATCCTCACCCGCATGGGCCGCGGCGCACTTCGCGAAGTGCTTCGCGAACCGTACATCGCCACCGCCCGCGCCAAGGGGCTCCGCGAGTCCACGGTGCTCATCCGCCACGCCCTGCGCACCGCGCTCGTGCCCCTGTTGACCGTGGGCGGCGCGCAGCTCTCGGCGCTCCTCGGCGGCGCGGTGGTCACCGAGCGCATCTTCGAGCGCCCGGGCCTCGGGCTGCTCTTCCTGGAGGCGCTCCTGCGCCGCGACGTGCCAGTGGTGCTGGCCTGCGTGGTGGCCTTCGGCATCACCGTCGCGGTCATCCAGCTGGTGATCGACCTGCTCTACGCCGTCGTCGACCCGCGCATCCGGGTGGCGGCGTGAGCGGCGTGAGCAACGTCCGCGCGCGCCTGGGGCTGCCCCTCGTCGGGCTCTTCACCTCCCTGGCCGTGGCGGGCCCGTGGGTGTCGCCGCGCTCGCCGCGCGCCATCGACCTCGCCCACGTCCTCGAGGGGCCTGGCCCGCAGCACCTCCTGGGCACGGCGGACAACGGCGTCGACGTGCTCGCGGTGATCCTCCACGGGGCGCGCCTCGCGGGCGTGGTCTCGATCTCCACGGTGGCCATCTCGCTGCTCGTCGGAACCCTCCTCGGCGGCGGCGCGGCCTTCGTCGGCGGGCGCGTCGGCGCGGTGGCGGCGCGGGTCACCGACGCGGCGCAGTCGTTCCCCTCGGTGCTGGTCAACATGGCCGTGCTCGCCCTCGTGGCGCGCCCCGGGGTGCTGCACCTCATCGCGGCGCTCTCGGTCACCGGCTGGGTGGGCTACGCCCGCGTGGCGCGCGCCGAGGTGCTGCGCCTCCGAGAGCGGGAGTTCGTCACGGCCGCGCGGGCGATGGGGGCGCTCCCGGCGCGCGTCTTCTTCCGCCACGTGCTGCCCAACGCCTCAGGCCCGCTGGTGGTGCAGGCCACCTTCGGGCTCGGCGCGGTGGTGCTCGCGGAGGCGGCGCTGTCCTTCCTCGGCCTCGGGCCGGGCGCCTCGGCCTCGTGGGGCGCGCTGCTCGACCAGGGTACGGCGCACCTGCTCCAGGCGCCGCGCCTCGCGGTGACCGCCGGGCTCGCCATCACCATCACGGTGCTGGGCTTCAACCTCACCGGCGACTGGCTCCGCGACCGCTTCGACCCGCGGGGCTGACATCGGCCCCGTCGAGGGAGGGGCGCCGCGAGACACACCCCGGGGGAGCGGGTAGGGTGCCGCCCCCGCGCGGGCGCTTCAGCCCGTCGGGTCGGTTCCTACCTCACGTCGGAGATGATGTTCATGGGCTTCTTGATGCGGGTTTCGTTCGCGTTGTCGGTGATGGCTGCGGTGGTCGGGTGCGGTCCCGCCTCCGGGGGAGGGACGACGACCACCGGGTGTGTCCCGGGCGTGACCCAGGCCTGCCTCTGTCCGGGCGGCGCGATGGGCGTCCAGACCTGCAACGCGGGCGGCAGCGGCTTCGACGCCTGCGCGGGCTGTCCGGTGCTCGACGCCGGCGTCGACTCCGGGTCCACGGCCACCCCCGACGCGGCTTGCACCCCCAACTGCACCGGCCGCGTGTGCGGCGACAACGGCTGCGGCGGCACCTGCGGGGGCTGTCCCGCGGGCCAGGCGTGCAACGCCGGGGTATGCGCTCCGAGCACCTGCACGCCCAGCTGCAACGGCCGGGTGTGCGGCTCCGACGGCTGCGGCGGGATGTGCGGCACCTGCGCCGGCGGCGGCTCGTGCAACGCCATGACGGGCCAGTGCTGCACCCCCAACTGCGCCGGGCGCTCGTGCGGCACCGACGGCTGCGGCGGCATCTGCGGCAGCTGCCCGGCGGGGCTCGTCTGCGACTCCGTGCGCGGCTCGTGCACGCCCACCTGCACGCCCACCTGCGCGGGCCGCAACTGCGGGCCCGACAACTGCGGCACCGGGTCGTGCGGCAGCTGCCTCGGCGGCCAGGCCTGCTCCCCGTCGGGCACCTGCGTCTCGGCCTGCTTCGCCCAGGTAGGTGACACCTGCGCCACGGACGCCGACTGCTGCGCCGACCGCGGCGTGACCACCCGCTGCGTGCGCCTCACCGGCGTGGGCACCGTGTGCACCGCCGCGTGCGCCAACAACTCCGACTGCGTGAGCGGCTGCTGCGCGCCCCTCAACGACGGCACCCGGGCGTGCAACGTCTCCCTCTTCTGCGCCAGCAACGCGGCCTGCTTCGCCCCCGTCGGCGGCACCTGCTCGGGCGACGCCGACTGCTGCCGCGAGACCACCGGCCTGCGCAACCCCACGGCGTGCACCTGCGTCGGGGCCAACTGCGCCTGCGCGGCCCTCTGCAGCCAGAACGCCGACTGCGCCAGCGGCTGCTGCGCGCGCCGCACCGACGGCGTCCGCGTCTGCGCGGCGGCCACCGCCTGCTGATCACCCCCGCGCGACGACCGGCCCGAGGTCCGTGCGCCCCGCCGCCGACACCGGCGGAATACGCTCTCCCGTAAAGCCCCGAAGCTCCAGGTAGTCAGGGTACATCCCCTGCAGCGTCACGACCTCGCCCAGCCGGAAGCGGTGGCCAGGCGCCGGGTGCAGCGGTGGGTCGGCGCGGAAGCGCACGCAGAGCGTCACCACCCGGTAGCGCTGCTGGAGCTCGGCCACGGTGAGCGCCGCGAGCGCGTCGGTCACCCGGAAGTCCGACACCACCATCAGCCGGTCGCCCACGTGGAAGCTGTGGGCGATGCGCGGGTCGAGCGCCGAGAGGGCGAGCGCCGGGGCGGCGAGGGCCGAGCTCGACAGCACCTCGGCCTGGAAGGCGTCGCGCACCCGCGCGCCGAGGTCGTCGTCGAAGAGCCGGAGCACCACCCGGATGGCGGGGTTGAGCCGCCGCGCGTCGAGGGCGGTGTTGAGGTTGGCGAGGTCGTCGTCGGTGGCGCACACGATCGCCGCCGCGTGCTGCACGTTCACCCGCTGGAGCGCCTGCGGGCTCTTCACGTCGTCGATGAGCACCGGCACGTCGTGGGCCTGGAGCACCGCGATGAAGGCCGCGTCGGGGCGCTTCTCGATCACCACCACCTCGTGGCCCAGCTCCAGGAGCTGCGCGGCGACGCGGTAGCCCACGCGGCCGGCGCCGCAGACGATGACGTGCGCGCGCAGGGTCTCGGAGATCACGGTGATCCACTCCTTGTCGTGGTTCTGTCGGGCGAAGAAGAGGTAGGCGAAGCGCACCACGCCGTCGGCGATGACCGCGATGCCGAAGGGCGGCAGCGCAAAGTTGAGCAGCTCCAGGAAGACGTTGCCCACGTAGGGGAGCGAGGGCTGCCCGAACATGAGGAAGTACGTGTGGTGCAGCGCCTCCCCGAAGGAGATGCGCCCCCCGGCCGGGCTCCGGTAGAGCGCCTTGAACACCATCGGCACTCCGCCGAAGAACACCACGGCCATCGCGAGCGTGAGCCGGAAGCGCTTGAGCAGGGCGAGCAGGTAGCGCACCCGCGCGCGCAGCCGGCGGCGCCTCGGCGGCGGCAGCGTCGCGAGGTGGGTCATCGCAGCGGGCGCTCCGTCAGCTCCGGAGCTCGGCGACCTTCGAGCCGAAGATGCGCTCGATGGTGGCCATGAGCTCCTCCGAGGGGTCGATGTTCACCCGCGCCATGCGCACGCTCACCTCGCCGCCGGGGAGCTTCACGATGGCGTGCACCGGGATGCGCCCCGGGTGCGCCGTGAGCGCCTGCTTCAACAGCTCCAGTCGCCGCCGCGCGACCTCGCCCTCCTTCAGGTTGCCCGCCTCCAGCCGCAGGATCACCCCCCGCGTGCGCTGCCGCAGGGCGTCCCCGAGGGGCGTCACCTCCTCGACCCAGACCGTGCGCGCGAGCTCGGCGTCGGGCGTGTCGTCGGGCTCGCCCTCCTCGTCGCGCTTGAACTCCGTGCGCACCTTGCCCTTGAGCAGCAGCGCCTCGCCCTCCTTGAGCTTGCCCGCCACGGAGTCGAAGACCTTGGCGCGCACGATGGCCTCCACCCGCCCGGCGCGGTCTTCGATGAAGAAGAAGGCCATGCGCCCGCCCGACTTCGGCACCTTCTCGCGGTACCCCTCGATGACGCACGCGAGGGTCACCTCGGTGTTGTTGGCCATCTCCGGAATCTGCGACGTCGAGGTGGTGGCGAAGCGCGCCGACTCCGCCGCGTAGCGGTCGAGCGGGTGCCCGGTGAGGTAGAGCCCCAGCGCGGTGCGCTCTCGCTTCAGCCCGTCGGTGAGGTCCCACGGCTGCACCTCGGGGTAGCCGTTGGTGGGCTGCAGCGCCTCCTTCATGCCGAAGAGGCCCATCTGCCCGCTGGATCGCTCCTTCGCTGCGCCCTTGCCGCGCTCCAGGGCCCGCTCGATGGCCGCGTGGCACTGCGCCCGCGAGGCGCCGGTGCGCTGGAGGGTCTCGTCGAAGCAGCCGCTCGCCACCATGGCCTCGACGACGGACTTGTTCACCCGCCGCGGGTCGATGCGCGCCGTGAAGTCGAAGAGGTCGACGAAGGGACCCGCCTGGCGGGCCTCCAGGATGGACTCCACCGCCGCGTCGCCGACGCCCTTGATGCCGCCGAGGCCCACGCGGATGCGCGGTCGCCACGGGTCGGCCTCGATGCGGTTTGCGGGCTTGCGGGGGATGGGCTGCGGCGTGGGCGAGTACGCCACCGCGAAGTAGCGGTCGGACTCGTTGACGTCGGGCACCAGCACCGGGATGCCCAGGTTGCGCGCCTCGTTGATGGTGCCGACGAGCTTCTCGATCTTCCCGAGGTCGGAGCAGAGCGTCGCCGCCATGAACTCCGCGGGGAAGTGCCGCTTCAAGAAGGCCGTCTGGTACGTGATGAGCGCGTACGCCGCGCTGTGGGAGTTGTGCACCACCAGGCCGTCAGCGACGAAGTTGTGGTCGTGCTCGACGGTGAGGTCGAAGGTCTCCTCGACGCCCATCGGGGTGATCGCGACGATGCGATCCCAGAACACGTCGGAGGTGGCGTGGGCCGCGAGGGCGGCCGAACCCATGAACGTCGCGAGCGCGCCCAGCGTGCTCCGCCGGAACCCCCGCTTGCGCGCAGAACCCCGGCCGGTGAACTCCTTCATCGAGACGCCGCTCTGCGTCTCCAGCTCCTCCCAGGTCAGCCCCAGGCGTCGGCGCTCGGCGTCCACCACGCCGCGAACCTCCGCGGGCACCGTGTCCTTGCTGCTTCCCCTGCGGGTGCGCGCGAGGTGGGCGCGCAGCTGCTCCACCTGGGCCTTGCGCCCGACGATCTCGGGGCACACCCGCGCCAGGAAGGTCTCCGCCGAGCCGTCGCCCAGCAGGTGGACCGTGTAGCCGGGCCGCTCGCCGCCCCGGTACTTGAAGCGCTTCTCGTGCACACCCGAGATCACCCCGAGGCGCAGCAGCAGCGTCTGGATGTCGCGGGCCAGCTGCGCAGACGAGGTCGCGTAGAAGGGCGTGTACTGGGTCTCGTTGGCGATGAACCCGTCGCCCGACCAGAGCCGCCCGAGGAGCAGCGCGACGTCGTCGTCGCAGAGCGTGAACACCTCCGCGGGGATCGCCTTGCCCGTGGCCTTCACCCCCAGCAGACCGAGGTCCTGCGCCCACCACCATGCTCCGCTCCGGATCGGCTCCGAGCCCGGCGCCGCGCTCGGGTCACGCGGGCCACGCACCCGGATGTGCTCCCTCAGCCAGGGGTCGCGTCCGGTGTTGAGGCACACCTCGTAGGCGCCGCCCCGGCGCTCGTCGATGCGCGCCACTGTGTCGGGAAACAGCGACGCTGCCGTCACGAAGTCGTCCACCGCGGCCGGGTTGCGGTTGAAGAAGTACAGCGACCCGGGGTGGCAGAGGTTGCCCTCGGAGATGAGCCAGCCGAGCGCCACCAGCTCGTGGCGAGCCCAGCGCTTCGTCGACGGCACCGCGAGGCGACGGGGGGCGGCGATGCGGTCACCGACGCGCAGGTCCTTGAGCTCGGTCCATCCCTCGAAGGTGCGGAAGGGATGGTTGTCCGTGGCGACGATGGTCTTCCCCTGCGCGGTGCGCAGCTCGAACACCTGCTTGTCGCCGTTGCTCATCACATCGGTCACCGCGCGCGGCGACAGCTTCCCGTCCTCGCCGAGCGCGTGGACCGTGAAGGCGCGTCGGCGCGCGAAGAGGTCTCCGACGGTGGTCTGCTCGCCCGTCACGGCATCGTGGACGGTGGTCGAGGCCGCCAGGCACTTGTTGAAGCCGTAGCCTGCGAAGTATTCGAGCAGGTCGAAGACCTCGATGGCCTTCTCCTCCGCGTAGTTCAGCTTCTTGGCGCCTTCGACGAAGGTGGCCTTCTGCTTGGCCATCTCCTCGGCCTTCTTCTTCCCCATGGCGCGGCGCAGGAGGTCGGCGCCGCCGAGGGTGTAGCCGCCCATCTTGCGGGCGACCATCATCACCTGCTCCTGGTAGACGATGACGCCGTAGGTCGACTCCAGCACCTCCTTCAGGCTGTCGTGCGGATAGACGATCTTCGCGCGGCCGTTCTTGCGGGCGACGAAGTCCTCCACCATGCCCGACCCGAGCGGCCCCGGGCGGTAGAGGGCCACCGCGGCGATGATGTCCTCGAAGCAGTCGGGCTTGAGCTCCTTGAAGAGCTTCTGCATCCCCGACGACTCCAGCTGGAAGACCCCGGTGGTCTCGCCCGACGCGAGCAGATCGAAGGTCTCCTTGGCCTTCTTGGCCTTCTCGGGGTCGGGGTCCTTCGGCTCCAGCGGGATGTCGTCGACGTTGAAGGGTTCCCCGCCCTTCTCCATGCGGGCGATCTCGTCGGGGCGCTTGCGGATCATCGCCACGGCGAAGTCGAGCACCGTGAGGGTGGTGAGCCCGAGGAAGTCGAACTTCACCAGGCCCGCGGCCTCGACCTCGTCCTTCGCGTACTGCGTGACGGCGAACTGCCCGGTGCCGCGGAAGACCGGCACGGTGTTCCAGAGCGGGCCCTCGGAGATCACGATGCCGGCGGCGTGCATGCCCGCGTGCCGGTTGAGGTTCTCCAGCTTCATGGCCATGTCGATGGTGGCCCGCGAGGCGGGCTCGGTGTCGTACTTGGCCTTGAGCTTGGGCTCCTTCTCCATCGCCTCCTTGAGGGTGACGGTCTTGCCCAGCACGGGGTCGGGCACGAGCGACGCGATGGCGTTCACGTCCGCGAGCGGCATGCCCATGACGCGCCCCACGTCGCGCACGCAGCTCTTGGCCTTGAGCACCTGGAAGGTGGCGATCTGGCCCACCGAGTCGGCGCCGTACTTGTTGCGCACGTAGTCGATGACGCGCTCGCGCTTGAGCATGCAGAAGTCGACGTCGAAGTCGGGCATCGAGACGCGCTCGGGGTTGAGGAAGCGCTCGAAGAGCAGGTCGTAGGGGATGGGGTCGATGTCCGTGATGCCGAGGGCGTACGCGACGAGAGAGCCCGCGCCCGAGCCGCGCCCCGGGCCCACCGGGACGCCGTTGGCCTTCCCCCAGTTGATGAAGTCCTGGACGATCAGGAAGTACCCCGGGAACTTCATCCCGCAGATGACCTTGATCTCCACCTCCAGGCGCTCGCGGTACTTGTTGGCGTCGACGCGCTTGGCCTGCTTGCGGAAGCTCGCGAAGCGCTTCTCCAGGCCGCCGCGGCAGAGCCCGGCGAAGAAGTCGTCGATGGCCTCGACGACCTTGCCCTCGGCGTCGCGGAAGTTGGGCAGCACGGGCTTGCCGAGCTCCAGCTTCAGCTTGCACATCTCCGCGATGCGCATCGAGTTGGCGAGCGCGCCCTGCACGTCGCCGAAGACCTCCGCCATCTCCCGCGGGCTCTTCAGGAACATCTCCTCGGACTGCATCCCCGACTGCTCGGCCTCGTCGAGGCTCATGCCCGCCGCGATGCACGTGAGCGCCCGCTGCGCGCCCGCGTCGTCGCGCTTGAGGTAGTGCGCGTCGTTGCTGGCCACCACCGGCAGGTCGAGCTCCTTCGCGAGCTCGAGCAGGCAGCGGTTGAGCGGGCTCTGCTCCAGCAGCCCGTGGTCCTGCAGCTCGATGAAGAGGTGCCCCGGGTCGAGCATGTCCTTCAGCGTCCCGAGGGTGGCGCGCGCCACGTCGGGCGAGTGCTGCAACAGCCCCTGCGGCACGAGGCCCCCGAGGCAGCCGGTCATCACCACCAGGCCCTTGGCGTGGCGAGAGAGCATCTCCAGGTCGGTCTGCGCCTGCACCCCTTCGGGGACGTCGAGCCACGCGCGAGACACCAGCGCGATGAGGTTGCGATAGCCCTGCTCCGACGAGGCCAGCATGGGCAGGTGGTAGCTGCGGTGGAGCCCGTGCTTGTCCGGCCGGTCGCCCGGAAACGCATGCCCCAGCGCCACCTCGCAGCCGAGGATCGGCTGGATGCCCGCGGCGTTGGCCTTCTGATAGAAATCGATCGCGCCGTGCATGTTGCCGTGGTCGGTGAGGGCCACCGCCGGCATGCCCAGCTCCTTCACCCGCGAGCAGAGTTCCTTCACCCGGATGGCGCCCTCCAGCATCGAGTACTGGGAGTGGACATGGAGGTGCACGAACTCGGGCTCTGACATCCGTGTCGCGGTAGCACGCGACCCCGTGCGACCCAACTTCCCCGCGTCAAAACGCTGCGTCATGACTGCCGCTGGAGCGACGTCATCCGCTAGTTGAACGGGCGTCAGTTTCGATGCTAGAGAGCCGAGCGCGTCGTCGGGTGCTCACGGCCTGCGCGGCGTGCCGCCATCAGGAAGCGTCTTGCTTTCCCGATGGGCCGCACGCCTAGCGCGTGCGTGCTCCGCGGGCACTTCAACCATCGTAGAGGAGTTCGACACATGGCACGTTCGACGAAGATCTTGTTCCCCCTGGTTGCTCTCGGTCTGCTCAGCGGCCTCGCCGCTGGTTGCAGCGACGACCCGGCCGCCCCGGCCGACAGCGGCGTCCCCGGCACCGACGGGGGCGGTCCCGTCGACACCGGCGCTCCGCCGGTCGATTCGGGCCCCGGCAACACCTACGACTACGTCATCAACCGCCTCCTCCTCGACGAGGGTGCGGAGCCGGGCGTGACCACCCGCGCGTTCTACGGCTTCAACCTCGACGGCCGTAACTCCCCGAGCCGCACCGCCAGCCAGCAGGCCGCTGACTGTTCGCACGGCGACTACTTCTCGACCGTCGACCCCGACCAGAACATGGGCACCTGCGCCGCGGGCTCGGCCGGCGGCGGCACCGCCTGCCAGGGCGGCGTCGACAACCAGCTGCCCAACGTCGCGCAGACGATCATGCAGTTCCAGGCCTCGCTCAACGTGCAGAACACGCTCAACGAGCAGGTCGACGAGGGCAAGTTCCTCATCGTCGTGCGCCTGAGCGGCGTCAACGGCACCCTCGGCCCGGCCCTCAACGACCCGTCGGTCCAGGTCAGCGTGTACCCCTACGCGTACGCCGCGTTCGCCAACTGCGCGAACATCCAGATGGCGAACCAGATGTACCAGATCGACAACCGCTCGCTCACCACCCCGGGCGACCTCAACTCGGCGCGGCTCCAGTTCCAGGGCAGCATCGTCAACGGCCGCCTGCGCGTGAACCCGCCGGCCGCCAACCCCACGATGCCGAACTTCTCCATCCCCCTCTCGCTCATGGGGATGACGCTCAACCTCAACCTCTTCCAGACGCAGCTGCGCGTCACCCCGGGTGAGACCGACGGTCTCAACGGCAACCTCGGCGGCTACCTCCGCCAGACCGACCTCATCGACGCCCTCACCACCATCCCGGCGCTGATGCAGTTCCGCGACGCCGCGGGCCCGCTCATCCAGGGCTTCGTCGACATCGCCACCGGCACCCCGACCGCCTCGTGCGACGCCCCCCAGGGCGGCATCGGCGTGGGCCTCGGCTTCACCACCAAGCGCGCCACCATCCTCCCGACCACCGTCGCCACGGCGCCCTCCGGCGTCTGCGGCGGCAGCACCGGCTCCGACGCCGGCGCGCCCCGCGACTGATCGAACACCCGCTCCGAACGTCATCGGGGTCGCGCAGGGATCAACAGTCCCTTCGCGGCCCCGATGTGTTTTGTGATAGACCGCGCCCGTGTCGACAGACGCTCCCAGCGCGCCAGCGCTCAGCCTGGTCATCCCCGTCTTCAATGAAGAGGAGTCGCTGCCCGCGCTCTTCGAGGCGCTCGACGCCGCGATGCCCACGCTGCCACAGCCCGCCGAGGCCGTGCTCGTCGACGACGGCTCGCGCGACGCCTCCTTCGCGCTGATGACCGGCGCGGCCGCCTCGCGCCCGTGGCTTCGCGTGGTGCGCTTCCGCCGCAACTTCGGGCAGACCGCGGCCATCGCGGCGGGCATCGACCACTCCCGCGGCCCCATCATCGTGGCCCTCGACGCCGACCTCCAGAACGACCCGAAGGACATCCCCAAGCTCCTCGAGCGCCTCGACCAGGGCTTCGAGGTCGTCTCGGGCTGGCGCAAAGACCGCCAGGACAAGGCCCTCACCCGCCGCCTGCCGAGCGTCATCGCCAACTGGCTCATCGGCTGGGTCACCGGCGTGCGCATCCACGACTACGGCTGCACCCTCAAGGCCTACCGCCGCTGGGTGCTCGAGCCCTACGGGCTCTACGGCGAGATGCACCGCTTCATCCCCATCTACGCCTCCTGGGCGGGCGCCCGGGTCACCGAGATGGAGGTCACCCACCACCCGCGCCGCGCGGGCGTGAGCAAGTACGGCCTCGGCCGCGTCTTCAAGGTGCTGCTCGACCTGCTGACGGTCACCTTCCTCGGCGGCTACTCCACCAAGCCCATCTATTTCTTCGGGCGCCCGGCCTTCGCTCTCTGCGCCACGGGAACCCTCTCCGGTCTCATCTTCGTCGCGCAGTTCATCAAGGAGCACGTGTTCCACCGGCCGGGCGAGTGGCTCCAGCCGGTGACGCTCCTGCTGCTCGCGGTGTTCCTGTTCTCGCTCGGGGTGCAGTTCCTCCTCATGGGCCTGCTGGGCGAGATCCTCATCCGCACCTACCACGAGTCCCAGGGCAAGAAGACCTACCTCGTGGGCGAGACCGTCAACCTCGACCAGGCCCCGAAGCCCGCGCGCTAGGCTCGCACCGTCCCATGTGCGGCATCGCCGGCCTCGCCCTCCCTGACGACGCGCTCCCCGACGCGGCGCTCGTGCGCGCGATGGCCGACCGCCTCGCGCACCGCGGCCCCGACGGCCACGGAGTGCACGCCATGCCGGGCTGCACCTTCGGCCACCGCCGGCTCTCCATCGTCGACCTCTCGCCCACCGGCGCGCAGCCCATGCTCGGCCCCGACGGGGCCGCGATGCTCACCTTCAACGGCGAGATCTACGACTTCGCCGCGCTGCGCGACGAGCTCGCGGCGCTGGGCTACGCCTTCCGCGGCCGCTCGGACACCGAGGTGCTGCTGCACGCCCTCGACGCCTGGGGCGATGGCGCGCTCGAGCGCGTGCACGGGATGTTCGCCTTCGGACACTGGAGCGCCCCGGAGCGCACGCTCACCCTCGCGCGCGACCGCTTCGGCAAGAAGCCCCTCTACTACGCGCCCCTCGGCGACGAGCGCGGCACCGGCGGCGTGGCCTTCGCGAGCGAGCTCTCGGCGCTGCTGGTGCACCCCGAGGTGCGCGCCCGCCGCGAGGTCGACCCGGTCGCGGTGGCGCAGTACCTCGTGCACGAGTTCGTGCCGCAGCCGCGCTCCATCCTCGCCCAGGTGCGAAAGCTCGGCCCCGGCGAGCGGCTGCGATGGAACACCCACCGCGGCGTCGCCGTCGACCGCTGGTGGGCGCCCCGCACGGGCGTGCGCCTGCGCGGCGACGAGCGCGAGCTCACCGAAGAACTCTCGCGACGGGTCGAGCGTGCGGTCGCCCGGCGCCTCGTCGCCGACGTGCCGGTCGGGGTGTTCTTGAGCGGGGGCATCGACTCCAGCTTCGTGGCGGCCTGCGCGGCGGCGGCGCACCCGCGCGTCAAGACCTTCGCCATCGGCTTCGACGACCCGAGCTTCGACGAGAGCGCCCACGCCGAGCTCGTGGCGCGTCACCTCGGCACCGACCACGTCACCGAGGTGCTCTCCGAGCGCGCCCTGCTCGACCTCGTGCCGACCACCCTCGACGCGATGGACGAGCCCCACGCCGACAGCTCCATCCTCCCGACCACCCTCCTCGCGCGGCTCGCTCGCCGCGACGTGACCGTGGCCCTCGGAGGCGACGGCGGCGACGAGATCCTCGCCGGCTACCCCACCTTCGTCGTCGACCAGGTGCTCTCGCGCCTGCCCACGAGCGCCGCCGCGGGCCGCGGGCTCGCCGCCCTCTCGCGGCTCTTCCCCGCCACCGACGCCAACTTCTCCACCGCCTTCAAGCTCCAGCAGATGGCCCAGGGGATGCGCGCCCGCGGGGCCGAGCGCCACGCCCGCTGGCTCGCGCCCATCGACCCCGACGCCCTGCCGTCGCTGCTCGGCGAGGCCCTGCGCGGCGGGGCCGATCGATGCCTCGACGCGGCGCGCGCGGCGGGCGCCGGGGCGGCGACGGACTTCGACGCCGCGACGGCCTTCTACCTCCAGGTGTACCTCTCCGAGGGCGTGCTCCAGAAGGTCGACCGCGCCACGATGCGGGTCTCGCTCGAAGCGCGCGCGCCGCTGCTCGACACCGAGGTGGTGACCTTCTGCCTCGCGCTCCCGGAGCGCCTGCGGCTGCGCGGCACCACCACCAAGTACCTGCTCCGCAAGGCCCTCGGCGCGAGGGTCCCCAAGGCCATCCTCGAGCGCCCCAAGAAGGGCTTCGGCGCCCCGGTGGGACGCTGGCTGCGCGGCCCCCTGCGCGAGCTGCTGCAGGACACGCTCTCGCCCGCGCGCCTGCGGATGACGGGCTGGTTCGAGCCCGCGGTGGTCGAGCGGGCGATGCGCGAGCACCTCGCGGGCGAGCGCGACCATCGCAAGCTGCTCTACTCCCTGCTGGTGCTGGAGCACTGGCGGCGGCGCTGGCTGGAGGCCGCGTGAGGCCCGTCGCGCGCGACGCCCTCGGCGTGCTCGTGGGGGCGCTCGCCCTCGGCGGGTCGTGGTGGGCGCTCGAACGCGCGCGGGAGAAGACCGACCCGCGGCGCGCGGTGGTGCGAACGATCCGCCGCGAGGCCGGCCCGCGCGACCTCGTGGTGGTGGCCGACGAGGCCCCCGAGTTGGTGGCCCTCGCGTCGCCGGTGCCCGCGCTCTGGGGCGTGCCGCAGATGGACGACATCCACGGCGTGCGGCGGCTCTACGGCGTGGCCCCGCAGCCCGCCGGGCTGGCCCCGCTCCTCGGGCGCTTCGGGCTCGGCGCGACGGTCGACGGCGAGGGACGGGCGGCGCGCTGGGAGGTCGCGGCGCACCACCTCGGGCGGGTGGTCTTCGACGCCAGCCGAGAGCTGGGCACGCGCGTCACCGCCGAGCGTGTGGGCGGCGCCGACAACGGCCCGTGCCCCCTCGAGGGCGCGGTGCTCGGCTGCCACGGCCCCGAGTGGAACCGCGTACGCGCGGAGCCCCACCGCTTCGACGGCGCAGAGCTCCGGTGCATCTACGCCCACCCGCAGACGGACGGCACGCTCACCTTCCACTTCGCCGACCTCCCACCCGCGCGCGCGCTCGTGGGCGCGGTGGGCATCGACGACGCGGGGTGGTTTCCGACCGGGGCGACGGTGACGGCCCACCTGACGCTGCGCCCCGCGGGGCACCCCGAGGTGGTGCGCGACGTGCGCGCGGTCAACCGCAAGGGCGTCGTGGGCTACCGGGTGGAGCTGCCCTACGCGGGCGGCGCGGCGACCATGACCGTGACCACGCCCGACGCCGGGGCGCGGCAGTTCTGTTTTACCTTCGTCATGACGGAGTGACCTCGTCGGCGACCTCGACGCGGTTGCGCCCGCGGCTCTTGGCCCGGTAGAGCGCGCGGTCGGCGGAGTCGATGAAGGCGTCGAGGCCCTTGCCGTTGAAGGTGGCCACGCCGATGGACACGGTGATCGGCACGCTCCTGCCGCTCTCCAGCCGGCAGGGCGTGCGCGCGATGGAGCCGCGCACCCGCTCGGCCACCACCCGCGCCGTCGCCGCCGAGGTGCCGTCGAGCACCAGGAGGAACTCCTCGCCGCCCCACCGCGCCGTGAGGTCGTTGCCGCGCGCGACCGCCCGCAGCACCTCCGCGACGTGGCAGAGCACCCGGTCGCCCGACGCGTGCCCGTAGGTGTCGTTGATGCTCTTGAAGAAATCCACGTCGATGAGGGCGATGGAGAGCGTGCCCGGGGGCGCGTCGCGCCGGGCCAGCTGATCGAGGCAGAGCGATGCCGCGCGGCGGTTGGCGAGCTCCGTCAGCGCGTCGGTGGACGCGAGCCGCCGGGTCTCCTCGAGCAGCCCGACGGCGTGGAGGGGGAGGGCGAGCTCGCGGGCGGCGAGGGTGATCACCGCGGCCTCGTCGCGGCCCGCGGAGGCGCGCGAGGCGCACATCGCCACGCGCCCGAGGAGCCTTCCCCGGAGCAGCACCGGCAGCGCGGTGACGGCCCCTTCGGGGGGCTCGTCGGCGACGAGGGCGTCGCTCACCACCCGCAGCTCGACCGGCCCGTCGACCGGCGACACCACCGACTGCACGGCGCCGGGGACCGCGCGCCCGCCGTGGCGTGGGTGCTGGTGCACGAACACCCGCACGCCGCCGCGCCGCGGCACCGAGAAGGCGAGCCACGAGTACGCGACGATGTCCGTGAGCAGCCGCGAGAAGGCCTGGAAGAGCCCTTCGATGTCGGCCGCGTCGAAGGCGAGCGAGCGGAGCTCGCCGACCACCACGGCCTCGAAGAGCGCGTGGTCGAGCAGCATCGAGAGGCGCCCGGGGATGCTGCTGCGCCGCAGCGCGGGGTCGACCGGCAGGCCGGACGCGGGCGACGCCGCGCGGCCCGGAGGCACGAGGCGATCGAGCTCGCGCAGCAGGCGCACGGGGTCGCTGCGGTCGAGGAAGGCCGTGGCGCCGGAGCGCTGCGCCCAGAACCGGGAGCGTCGGTCGGCGCTGCCCGTGCAGAGCAGCACCGGGATGTGCGCCGTGGCGGGCTCGCCACGCAGGAGCTGACAGAGCTGCAGCCCCGAGAGGCCCGGCATCCAGAGGTCGGTGACCACCGCGTCCGGCGGCGCCGAGAGCGCCGAGATGAGCCCCTCCTCGGCGTCCGACGCGAGGCTCACGGACCATCCCGCATCTTCCAGGCTCTGCGCCACCGCGGACCGGAGCACCGGGCTATCGTCAACGAGCAGTACCCGACGCATCCCGGTGCGCGGCAGGTTGCCCCAGGGCTCTGCGACGGTGCAACCCCATCCGCCGCGAACGCGCGCCTCGTCGGAGCGCACGTCCATCGACCGTCGTCTCGGAGTACACCAGTGGCGCTCACGCCGGTGCTGCTTCGTCGAACTGCATGGATGGTGGTCGGGGCTGCGCTGCCCGCGTCGGGCGCGTCGGCGCAGACGGCCGCCCCGGGCGCAACTGTGCGGGCTCCGCGTCGCGCCACGGGCGACGACCCCGCAGACACCCTCGGGGCGAGCACCTCCATCGATCTGGGTGAGCGCGGACGCCTCGCGGCCTCGGTGGGCTCGCTGCTCGACGACGCACCGGGGCTGCACGTGCGCCGCAACGGGGGCGACCTCGCGGCGGAGACCCTGGTGCTGCGCGGCGCGTCCTCCGCGCACCTCACGGTGGCGCTCGACGGCGTGGTGCTCAACGACGCGGCGAGCGACGGCGTCGACCTCTCGGTGATCCCGCCGGCGCTGCTCGCGCGGGCGGACGTGTACCGCGGCGTGGTGCCGGTGCGCCTCGGCGTCGGGGCCCTCGGCGGCGCGGTCGACCTGCGGCTGCGCGACGTCACCGAGCGGCCCATCGCCTGGGCCGCGGCGGGCGCCGGGTCCTTCGGCGCGCGGCGGATGTCCGCGGGCGCGGGGGCGGGCCTCGGCGCGCTGCGGGTGCTCTTCGCCCTGAGCTACCGCGGCACCGACGGGGACTTCTCGTACTACGAGCCCGGCAACCGCACGGCCTCCGCGGGCCGGGTCGCCCGGCGCGTGAACAACGGCGGCGACTCCCTCGACGGGCTCTACCGGGTCTGCCTGGGCGCTCCCACGGCGCGCTCCACGGGCTGCCTGCTGGTGCTCGGCGGATGGCTGCACCGCGGCGTCGCAGGGCCGGGTGAGACCGCGGTGGTGGGCCCCTTCCAGGAGCAGCGGCGCATCCTCGCGCGGGCGTCGTGGGACTGGCGCCGCGACGGTTGGGACCTCGGGCTCTCGACGACGGCGATGGTGCGCGGCGACCTCTTCGAGGGGCGCGGCGCGGCGGGCGGGGCGTCGATCACGGGGTACCGCGCGACGAGCGACACGTGGCGCGCGCAGGCGGAGGTGCGGGCGCGTCGGCGCTCGGCGGGGGTGAGCCACGAGCTGCTGCTGCGAGGGCGCTCGGAGGGCTTCGTGCCGGGGGCGGGCGCGACGTTGGTGGACGCCTCGCGACAGGCGCTCACGGCGGGCCTGGAGTCGACGCTGACGCTCGGCGCGCTGCGGGCGTCGGCGGGCGTCGTGGCCGAGGCGATCGCCGACGCGACGCCCTCGCAGCGAGAGTCGATGGGGCTGCTGAGCCCGCGCGTCGGGGCCCACCTGCGCCTCGGGCGGGGGGTGGAGCTGCGCGCCCACGGCGGCCTCGCCGCACGGGCCCCGACGCTGCCCGAGCGCTTCGGCGACCGCGGGGTGATCGTGGGCAACGCGGCGCTGCGGCCCGAGCGCTCGCGCTTCGTCGACGCCTCGCTGGCGATCACCACCCGACGCGGGGCGTGGAGCGTCGCGACGGAGCTCGGGGCTTACCTGCGCGACGCGTCCGACCTCATCGCGCTGGTGCAGGTGGGCCCCGGGCGATTTCGCGCGGAGAACTTCGGCCGGGTGGCGATCACCGGCCTGGAGCTCGGCGCGCGGGTGCGCTGGCGCGAACAGCTGACCCTCACCGTGGCGGGCGCGCTGCTCGACCCGGCGCTGCTCGGCGACGGGGGCGAGCGCGGGCGCAGCGTGCCGGGCGTTCCGTGGGGCGACCTCTCGGTGAGCCTGGAGGGGAGGGTGGCCGACGCGCGCGCGGCGATCTCGGTGTCCGCGGTGTCGTCCGCGTGGCTCGACCGCTCCAACTGCACGGCGATCCCCGCGCGGGTGCTGGCCGACCTGCGACTCGGGTGGTCACCGCGGGTGCTCCAGGGGTGGGGCGCGACGCTGGAGGTCACCAACCTGCTCGATCAGCGCACGGCGAGCCGGCCGCTGTGCAACCCCATCGGCGACGTGACCGCCGTGACGGCGCCCATCCAGGACTTCCTGGGCTATCCGCTGCCGGGGAGGGCGGTGTTCGGGGGGATCGTCTACGAGGTGCGGTGAGGGATGGTGGTCAGCGACGGTCGAAGGGCACCGCGAAGCGATACGAGTTCTGCCACTGGGGGCCGTGGACGAACGGCGCCTGCTCTTCGAAGCAAGCACGCACCGGCGCCATCGAGGGATGAGTGCTGACGATCGAAGCGCGCCCCGCGGCCGACATCTCGACGTCCACGCGACCCGTGATGGGCTGCTGGCAACGTAGCCTGTCGAAACAGGTATCGATGCAACGCCCGAAGATCCGTCGGGCGCTGTTCGTGACTGCGAGCATCGCGCGGTCGGGGGGCATCGTGTCCCCGGTCTCTGCGGCAGGCGGCGCGGCTCGAGCGACCGCATTCACCCGGTTGAGGGCCACCGTGGGGGCGACGGTGCTGCGGAAGGTCGCCCATCGGGGCGTCACGCCAGCGCCGAGCTCCAGTCGCATCTCGGTGCGACCGACGCGGGCCTGGATGGTGCCGGGGCCCGCGAGGCGGATGGACTCCAGCGCCGAGGGGAGGGCGCCGTGCTGGAGCAGCGTGAGCGTCGCGCTCGGATCGATGGTGGGGATCTCGTAGGAGGTGCCCAACGCCGAGAGCGCGTCGAGGTCGAGCGCCGCCTGGTCGGCCGCGGTGAGCGTCGAGGGGGTCGGCGCGCTGCCGTCGAGCGGGAGGTCGATCACCAGCGGGCCGGTGACGGTGAGGGCCTCGGCCTCGCCGCGGCGGATGTCGGTGCGACCCGCGAGCACGACCACCCGCAGCACCGAGGACTCGACCCTCGCGAGCAGGGGGCCATGTGCCTCTACCGACCAGCCATCGTGGAGCACCCGCGCGGGCAGCGTCTGGCCGGCGCCCGGGGTCAGCGCGAGCTCGCCCCGGTCGAGGGTGACCGCGGTCTGCTCGGTGCGGAGCTGCGAGAGCTTCATCGACGACCCGGGGCGGAGGTCGGCCGTCCAGCCCGAGCGCACGGTGAACACCGCGCGGGCCGCGTCGGGCGTCTCCACGCTGGCGCCTTCGCGCAGCCCCGTGGTGCGGGCGAGCAGGGCGCCCGCCTCGACCCCGGGCTCGCGGTAGCGGGCGCCGCCCGCGGCGAGCAGCACGACGCCCTCGTAGGGCGTGAGAGCCGGGGCGGGGGCCACCGTCGGCGTCGGGCGCGTGGCGACGATGGGCGCCACGGTCGGGGTCTCCTGCGACTTCAGCAGGGCGCGGCCCCCCAGCAGCAGGCCCACGCCCGCGGCCATGGCCAGCCCGGTGGCGACCCACGACGGGACCCGCGCCGCCGGGCGCAGCCGGCCCGAGCGGATGTCCTGCGAGACGCTCCGGGCCTCGCGGGTGAGCACGTCGTCCATGCGATCCCACGCGGGGGGCACGGGGGTGAGGCGGCGGGCCTCGTCAAGGGCGGCGAGCCCGGCGGAGAGGCGGGCCGCGCGGCGGGTGCAGTCGCCGCACGCGTCGAGGTGGGCGCCGAGCGCGGGGTCGGGCGCGTCGAGGTGCGCGCGCAGGGCGTCGATGGAGGGATGATCGCTCATCGCGGGCTCACAGTCTCCGGGGTGGCGTCGGCCGCGGCAAGGTCGCGGGCGATGGACTCCAGCGTCGGGTCTTCGGCCATGGCGGCGTAGACCTCCCGGCGGGCATAGAAGAGGCGCGTGCGGACGGTGAGCACCGGGCTGTCGACCATGGCGGCGATCTGCGCCGCGGGCACGCCGTCGAGGTCGTGCAGGATGAACACCGCGCGCTTCTTGTCGGAGAGCGTGTCGAGGATCTTGTAGAGCGCGCGGAGGCGCTGGTTGCGGGCGGCGTGGTCGGCGGGCGAGGCGCCCTCCGGGGCGGCGGGCTCTTCGAGGAGCTCGTTGCCCAGCCGCGGCCGGCTGCGGGCGGAGCGGAGGTGCATGAGCGTGACGTTGACCGTCACCCGGTGGAGCCAGGTGGTGAAGCGCGACTCGCCCCGGAAGTTGGGCAGCGAGCGGAACACCTGGATGAACACCTCCTGCACCACGTCTTCGACCTCGGGCCGCGGGCCCAGGAGGCGACCGACGAGCCGCGCCACGTCACGGCGGTGGGAGCGGAAGAGCTCCTGGAAGGCCCGCGCGTCGCCCTCGCGGGCTCGCTGGACGTACGCCGGGGCGCTGTCGTCGTCACGGCTCACGCGTACATCCATCGCGTGGAGGGGAGGGGAGAGGGAGGGTGCCATGGTCGCCATCGGGGGTTACCGAGCGACTGGTGCCGGTCAGGTGGTGGACATTCATCCGCACGCGCATGCTCCGTCATACGCCCGGCGGAGGGAACAGCCCGGTTCACTGCCTCGCGCGCTGGAGCAGCCCGACCAGATCCGACGCCACGAGGCCGATGACGAGAGCGACCACGACCAGTCCCATGGGCTGATCTCTGTGGGCGTTCCCGTGCGGGCTATACAACTTTCCGGCGCATCCATCTCCCCCGGCGTCCCGCGTCGGTGCCCGATGGCGGCCCGAGGGCCGTCCGCGCTATCCCTGCACGGGTGATGTCGAAGCCGAAGGTCGTGCCCGACGCCGTCCCGCCCGTCGGGGGGCCTCCGAAGCTCCTGCACGCGGGCGAGGTGGCCCGGCTCGCCGGCCTCCACAAGACCACCGTGCTCCAGGCGGTGCGCCGCGGCGAGCTCCGAGCCTCCCGCACCGTCGGGCGCAGCGTGCGCATCGCGCTCCCCGACGCGACGGCCTTCCTCCAGTCGCGTGGCATCTCCATCGCGGTCACCCACCCCGCCCCGGCCGAGCCGCGCGCTGTGGTGGTGCTCACCGAGCACGCCGACGTCCACCGCCGCTTCGGCGAGCTGCTCCTGCCCTCCTGGCGGCTCGTCGAGCACCACGGGCTCTACGACGACCTGCTCACCGTCGGCTTCGAGCCGCCCGCGGCCATCGTGCTCGACCTCGACCTCCTCGGGCTCAACCCCCTGGCGATCCTCCGCGCGCTGCGCGCCCATCCCCTCCTCGGCCGGGTGCCCGTGCTCGCGCTCTCGCAGGTCGAAGCGCCCCTCGACGGCGCCCTCGCGCACGGCGCCGAGGTCGCGCTCCTCGCCTCCGACGTGGCCCAATGGCGCAGCGCGCTCGCCGCCGTCGGCTGAATTGCTCCGCACCTCACGGGCGCCGCGGGCGTAAGGGGATCAACATCGCCCCGTGGTCGGTTGGTGTGCCATGCTCCGTGAGCGCCCGCAGGTGAGTCGAAACCCTCCAACGCCCTGATGCCGTCCGTCACCCCCCGACGATCCCTGCGCCCGCTCCTTCGCCGCATCGCGGCGCCCCTCCGAAGGGCGGTCGACCTCTTCCCCTTCACCGCCCTCGGGCTGCTGGTGATGGCCGGCTGCGGCTTCGCGCTCTTCCGCTACGGCATCCGGCAGATCGACCTGCTGCTGCTGGTCGTGGGCACGGTCGGGGTGGCGCTCGGGCTCGCCTCGGTGCTCAGCACCACCGTCACCGCCCTGGTGCTCTGGCGCCAGGGACGCAGACTCCGCGACGAGGAGCCCCTGCGCCTGGAGTGTGGCTACGCCGCCCGCACCGGCTTCTCGATGTCCAGCCTGTGGTTCGTGCCCTTCGTGAAGCTCCGATGGAACTGGGACGCCCCCGAGGCGTCCGTACGCCTGGTGCCCCTCAAGCGACGACTCCACGAAGAGGTCACCGCCCTGCGCCGGGGGCTGCACGAGTCCATCGCCCGCCGCATCGAGGTGAGCGACGCCTTCGGCCTCACCCGCGTGACCTTCACCCTGCGCCAGGAGCGGGTGGTGCGCTTCGTCCCCTCGATGGGAGCGCTGCGCCAGATGCGGGTCGTGCGCTCCATCGCGGGCGGCGACGAGATCTCCAACCCCGCCGGGCCCCCCGAGGGCGAGCGCGTCGACCTGCGCCACTACGCCCCGGGCGACCCCATCAAGTTCGTGCTCTGGAAGGTCTTCGCGCGCTCGCGGCAGCTGGTGGTGCGCACCCCCGAGCGGGCCATCGCGCCCACCCGGCAGACCGTGGCCTACCTCGTGACGGGCATGGGGGACGAGTCCGCCGCCGGGGCCGCGAGGGTCGCCGTCGACACCGGCGCGCTCGGCGCCGAGTGGGTGCTCGGGGCCGACGGCAACGACACCTACGCGAAGTCGCCCGTGCAGGCGCTCGAGCTGCTCGCCCGCTCGGCCTCGACCCCCACCGAGCTCGGCGGCGCCGGCCTCGCCGACTTCCTCTCCAGGGCCACCCCCGGCGGCCTCGCCCGCGCGGTGGTCTTCGTGCCGGGTCGCCCCGGGCCGTGGCTCGACCGCGTGGTCGCCACCGTGCGCGCCCGCACCGCCCCCAACCAGATGCAGTCGCCCGTGGAGTTCGTGGTGTGCACCGACGGCATCGTCCCCATCGTGAAGACCACCTGGTGGTCGCGCCTCGCGTTCCAGGTGCGCCCGCCTTCCGCCCAGGGCGCCGTCACGCCCGCGCCCGGCGCTGAGGTCGGGGCGGTGCTCCGGGCGCTCGCCACCACCCGCGCCCCGGTGACCCTCGTCGACCGCGCGGGCGGCCACGTCTACCCGGGCGGCCACCACCGCTCGCTGGAGGCCGCGTGAAGCTCCTCCGCCGCGCCCTCGCCGGGTGGCGCCACGGGGTGCGGGCCCTCGCCATGGCCCTCGCCGCCTTCTCGCTGAGCTGGGGCGTCGCGCTCGGCGAGGCCCTCGTCGCGGCCATGCTGGGCGCCGTCCTCGGCGTCGCCGCGGGCGAGGCGCTGGGCCGCTCGCGGGTGCGCCCCGCGGTGGCCCTCGGCGCCCTCGGGCTCCTGGCCTTCGTGCTCTGGCGCGGCGCGGCCCTCGCGGTCGGCACCGAGGCCCTGGCCGAGCTCGCGGGCCCGGCCAACGCGCTGGTCACCGCGAGCGTGCTGCGCTTCGGGGCGCTGGCCTTCTCCTCCGTGGCGGCCCTGCGCCTCATGGCCGTGCGCCGTCCGGCCGTGATGGCGCTGGAGCTGGGGCTCGTCACGGTCGCCTTCACGTCGGTGTTCGCGTCGCACCGCGAGGGCGTCATCGCGCGCCCGCTGTGGCTCTCCGACTGGGCCTGGCAGCAGGGCATCGACCCGGCCCAGGTGCTCCTCGGCATCGGCGGCGCGGCGGTCACGCTGCTGGCGCTCTTGCTGGTGGCAGAGACCCGCAGCGGGCGGGCGCTCTCGTCGCTGGTGATGCTGGTGATGCTGGCGCTCTCGGCGGTCGGGGTGATCCAGGTGGTGGGCGCGCCGATGCCCCAGCCGATGAGCGAGCTGGCCATGAGCGACGCGGGCCTCGGGCAGCCGCCGCGCCCGACGCCCGACGCGGGCAACGGGCACGGCCCCAGCCCCGGGCGCGACGGCGGCGGCGGCTCCGGCCGGGGACCCGACGGCGGCAACGACGGGCGCGACCGCGGCGACGCGGGCGACGGCGGCCCGAGCACGGGGCACGACGGCGGCGCGGGCCAGCAGGGCGACGGCGGCGACGGCG
>JAUSAZ010000099.1 GCA_030652255.1 Myxococcales bacterium
GGGTTGAAACCCACGGCAGCCTAAGGTGAAGGCCGCAAGCGGCCTGTCTGATGTCCAGGCACAGTGACGAGCCCGCCGCGGGCTTTCCCTTGGCTGCCGTGGGTTTCAACCCGCGGCAGCCGGGTGTGCGGGTAGCCCGGAACCCGCAGCCTACAAGCGGTTCGCCCACGAAGAGGGCAACGATGAGACCATCCGGTGGGGGAAAGGGCGGCGCGGCAGCGCCGGATAGGGGGCCCACGACCCAGGCGACGCGCCCCACCGCACACGATCACGGGCCGCTTGAATGAAGAGAGGGAGAGGGAGGCTTACTGCCCTTCGCGCTGCTTGAGCGGCGCGTTGGCGGTGATGGCGGTCTTGATGAAGTCCGCGTTCATGCGGGCGATGAAGTTGATGCTGATCTGCTTCGGGCAGGCCGCCTCGCACTCGCCGTGCTGGGTGCACGAGCCGAAGAGCTCGGCGTCGTGCTGCTGCACCATGCGGCGCACGCGGTCCTCCCGCTCCGGGGCGCCCTGCGGGAGCAGCGCGAGGTGCGAGATCTTGGCCGACGTGAAGAGGCTCGCGGAGGCGTTGGGGCACGCGGCCACGCAGGCGCCGCAGCCGATGCACTGCGCGGCGTCCATGGCCAGGTCGGCGTCCTCCTTGGGGACGGCGATGTTGTTCGCGTCGGGCGCCGAGCCCGTGCGCACGGAGACGAAGCCGCCGGACTGCACGATGCGGTCGAGGGCGCAGCGATCGACGATGAGGTCCTTGATCACCGGGAAGGCCGCGGCGCGCCACGGCTCGACCCAGATCTCGTCGCCGTCGTGGAAGACCCGCATGTGGAGCTGGCAGGTCGTGGTGGCCTTGCGCGGGCCGTGCGCCATGCCGTTGATCATCACGCCGCACGAGCCGCAGATGCCCTCGCGGCAGTCGTGGTCGAAGGCGATGGGGTCTTCGCCCCGGGCGATGAGACCCTCGTTCACGACGTCGAGCATCTCCAGGAACGACATGTGATCGTCGATGTCGTTCGCGGGGTACTTCACGAAGCCGCCGGCGGCCGACGGGCCCTTCTGGCGCCAGACGTGGAGGGTGAGGTTCAGCTTCTTGCTCATGTCACTTGTAGCTCCGGTTCGAGGGCTTCACGTACTCGAAGGTGAGCGGCTCCTTGTTGAGCTTCGGCTTGCTGAGGTCGCCCGTGTGCTCCCACGCCGCCACGTACGAGAACTCCTCGTCGTTGCGCTTCGCCTCGCCGTCCTCGGACTGGTGCTCCTCGCGGAAGTGCCCGCCCGCGGACTCCTCGCGGTTGAGCGCGTCGATGCACATGAGCTCGCCGAGCTCGAGGAAGTCCGCCACGCGGCCCGCCTTCTCGAGCGTCTGGTTGAGCTCCTCGCCGGTGCCGGTCACCCGCACCCCCTGCCAGAACTCCTCGCGCAGCGCGGGGATGCGCGCGAGCGCCTTGCGCAGGCCGTCCGCGGTGCGGCTCATCCCGCACTCGTCCCACACCAGCCGGCCGAGCTCCTTGTGGAAGGAGTCCGGCGAGCGCGACGGCTTCGGCGCGCTGAGGAGCCGCTTCAGGCGCTCGTTGACGCGCCCGAGGGCGGCCTTCACGTCCGCGTGGTCGTCGGCGATCTTCGGCCCCTTGAAGCCCGCGAGGTAGCCCGCGAGCGTGCTCGGCAGCACGAAGTACCCGTCCGCGAGGCCCTGCATCAGCGCGCTGGCGCCGAGGCGGTTGGCGCCGTGGTCGGAGAAGTTCGCCTCGCCCGCGGCGAAGAGCCCCGGGATGGTGGTCATGAGGTTGTAGTCCACCCAGAGCCCGCCCATCGTGTAGTGGCTGGCGGGGTACATCCGCATCGGGGTCTCGTAGGGGTTCTCCCCGGCGATGCGCTCGTACATCTCGAAGAGGTTGCCGTAGCGCTCCTCGATCTTGCTCTTGCCCAGGCGCTTGATGGCGTCGGCGAAGTCCAGGTAGACCCCGCGCCGCTCGCCGTCGACCGCCGGGCCCACCCCGCGGCCCTCGTCGCAGACCTTCTTCGCCGCGCGCGAGGCGATGTCCCGCGGCACGAGGTTGCCGAAGGCGGGGTAGCGGGTCTCCAGGTAGTAGTCCCGGTCGCCCTCGGCGATGGTGCGCGGGTCCTTGGTGCAGTCCGCCGGGTTCTTCGGCACCCACACGCGGCCGTCGTTGCGCAGCGACTCGCTCATCAGGGTGAGCTTCGACTGGTAGTCCCCCGCCACCGGGATGCAGGTCGGGTGGATCTGCGTGAAGCACGGGTTGGCGAAGGCCGCGCCGAGCCGGTGCGCCCGCCACGTCGCCGTGGTGTTGCAGCCCTTGGCGTTGGTCGACAGGTAGAACACGTTGCCGTACCCGCCGGAGGCGATCACCACGCAGTCGGCCAGCCACGGGCGGATCTCGCCGCTCACCATGTCGCGGGTCACGATGCCGCGCGCGACGCCGTCGACCACGATGAGGTCGAGCATCTCGTGGCGCTCGTGCACCTTCACGGTGCCCGCGTTGACCTGCCGGGAGAGGGACTGGTACGCGCCGAGGAGGAGCTGCTGCCCCGTCTGGCCGCGGGCGTAGAAGGTGCGCGACACCTGCGCGCCGCCGAAGGAGCGGTTGTCGAGCAGGCCGCCGTACTCGCGCGCGAAGGGCACGCCCTGCGCGGTGCACTGGTCGATGATGTTCCCGGAGACCTCCGCGAGGCGGTAGACGTTGGACTCCCGCGCGCGGAAGTCGCCGCCCTTCACCGTGTCGTAGAAGAGCCGGTAGATGCTGTCGCCGTCGTTCTGGTAGTTCTTCGACGCGTTGATGCCGCCCTGCGCGGCGATGGAGTGGGCGCGTCGGGCAGAGTCCTGGTAGCAGAACGAGTGGACGTTGTAGCCCAGCTCGCCGAGCGTGGCGCTCGCCGCGCCGCCCGCGAGGCCGGTGCCCACGACGATGACGGTCGACCTGCGCCGGTTGGCGGGGTTCACCAGCTTCAGGTCGAAGCGGTGCTTCTCCCAGCGCTTCTCGATGGGCCCAGTGGGGACGTTCGATCGAAGTTCCATAGCGATTGCCTCAGTCGTCCGTGAAGCCGCTCAGCGGCCCGGCGCGCCCGGGGGCACGGCGCAGGGGCCGAGCTCGGGCGAGCAGAAGGTCTCCATCGTGGGCCGCACCGCGCCCGCCAGAACGCTGACCGGCAGCGCGACGTTGCCCGCCGTGATGATCCCCGCGAGGCCGAGGGCGAACATGCGCTTCATGCCGGCGTAGCGGGGGTTGCTCAGCCCGAGCGAGTTGAACCACGCGTAGCCGCCGTGGAAGAGGTGCGCGCTCAGCAGCACGTTGGCCACGATGTACACCCCCGCGATGAGCGGGTTGGAGAACCCGTTGACCACGTTGTTGTAGGGGTTTTGCGGGTCGTGGCCCGCGACCCCGACGCCCAGGGTCAGGTGGAGGATGTGATAGACGATGTACAGCGCGACCACGACGCCCGTGATGGGCATGGTGCGGGCGGCGTAGTTGGTCGCCTGGTCGCGCCGGGCGTGCTGGTAGGCCACCGGCCGGGCGGCGAGGTTGCGACGCACCAGCGCGAAGGCCGACGCCGCGTGGGCCAGCACCGCCCCGAGCAGCACCGCGCGGGCGACCCACAGCAGGCCGTGCACCTTGCGCAGCGACGCCGCGTAGTCGTGCATCGCCCGCGGCCCGAGCCAGAGCTGCAGGTTGCCCAGCATGTGGACCACGACGAATCCGAAGAGCACCGCCCCCGTCACGGCCATGATGGCCTTGATGCCGACGGTGTTGATGCGAGGCGTGAGCGACCTTTCCATGCGAGTCCTCTCTCCGGGAGGGGTCTAGAGGGTCAGCGCGGGAATATGCAAGCTCAACAGGCTCCGACCGGGCTCATTCGGGAGCTCCCACCGGCAGGGTGCGGCGGATACAGCGCAGGGGCGTTGGGAGGTGTGGGACCGCCCGGGGAGGCCTTCAGAGGCTGCAGTAGTTGGGGTTGAAGGACACGTTGACGCACGGCATCCCCGCGGGGCAGTCGCCGTTGTTCTCGCAGGCGCAGAGGTTGGCGTTGGGCGACTGGGTGCGGCAGATGCCCGGCGCGCACTGCGCGTTGGACGAACACCCGCAGTAGTACCTCCCCAGGGCCGCCCGGCACGACCCGCTCCGGCACGCGATGCGGCACCCGCCGCAGCGGGCCGCGGTGTTCACCACCACCGCCTGGCCCCCGCAACAACGGTTGAACCCGCCTCCCCCCCACGGGCTGTCGTCGGGCCGCGCCGCGTGCCCGCCGCAGCGCCCGCCGGAGCACACCGCCGCCTCCTCGCAGGGGTTGCGCGCGCCCTCGCAGACGGTCCCGTTGGGCGCGGCCGCCGCCGCGAGGCACGCGCCGCCGCCGCACACCCGCGCCCGCAGGCAGGGGCCGCCGGCCGCGCCGCACACCGTGCCGTTGGGGGCGTTGCGCCGCGAGCACGCGCCGCCCATGCACACGCTGGTGAGGTGGCAGGCGTCGGGCGCCGCGCCGCACTCCGTGCCGTTGGCCACCGCCGCCGGGGCGAGGCACGACCCGCCGCCGCAGACCGGCGCGCGATGACACGCGTCGGGCGCGGCGCCGCACACCGTCCCCTCCGGGGCGCTGCGCGGCGAGCACGCCCCGCCCACGCACACGGGCGCGAGCGCGCAGGGACCGGCGGCGGCGCCGCACGCCGTCCCGTCGGGGGCGTCGGCGACCGCGCCGCAGAGGCCGTCGGTGCAGGTGCCGGGCGCGCGGCAAGGGTCGGCGGTGGGCGCGCACACGGCGCCGTTGGGGCGGAGGCGCTCGCCGTCGCAGCAGCGCTGGCCGGGGTCGGCGCAGCGGCGGCAGGTGCCCTCGACGCAGGTGTTGGCCCCCGCGCAGGCAGGGCCGAGGGGGCAGCAGCGCTCGCCGTAGGCCCCGCACGCGGCGGTGGGCGCGAGGTCGCCGAAGGAGGCGTCGGGGTCGCCCGAGAGCGGCGCGCGGATGGCGACGCACAGGCCGTCGTTGCCGCAGGTGAGTCCCTGCTCCTCGCAGCGCTGCTGCACGGTGCAGCGCACGGCCTCGACGCAGCCCTCCGCGGGCTCGGCGCAGCGCTGCGTCAGGAACACCCGGAGCACCCCGGTCTGCCGCGGGACGAAGGTGAAGACCGCGCGCCGGCGCAGCGTGACGCCCCCGGCGACACCCTCGACCACCACCCCGACGGGCTCGTCGACGGGGTTCTCGCCCGGCACCACCCCGAAGGACAGCGGCAGGGTCACGCCGCCGTCGACGGCCTCGGCGCCGGGGGCGACGCGGGTCCACGGGCCGGCCACGCGCCCGTCGCCGCCGTCGAGGCCGCGGGTGAGCCGCGCGGTGACCGTGAGCGGGAGCGCCGGGTCGAGGTCGGTGCCGATCACCACCAGCACCCCCGTGGCGGGCGACTCGCAGGCAGGCGAGAGGGCCGCCAGCGCGAGCACCGCCAGCGCGGACCATCGGGAGTGTTGCGGGCGCGTCGCCGCCGTCATGGCCGGGCCGAGCGTACCATCGGCCGTCGACCGGGCGGCGGAGGGGATCAGTGACCCCGCGGCCCGGGGAGCATCGACGCGCTGTGGGCTTCGGCGCGACGTGTCACCAGCACCCGGGCGACCTCGCGCCGATCGGCCGCGGCCACCAGCGCCAGGAGCTGCGCCTCGCTCACCTCGTCGCCGTCGTCCGAGTCCGACCCGGGCCACACGGGTGTGTCGGCGAAGGGCGCCGCCCCCGCGACGGCCATCAGCTCGGCGGCGTCTTCGAGCAGCTGCCGGTGCGCCTCGCGGAGCAGCGGCACCAGCGCGAGGCCCTCCGCGACGTGGCGGTGCACGGCCGCCCGCACCCGCGGCGACGCCATCGCGAGCGCCTCGATGAACATGGGATCAGACGCCCGGCCCGATGCCTGCTCGTGTTCCATACCGAACGAGATAAGCCCGACGGGCGCGGCGTCAATGTCTCCCCCCGCGGGGGTCAGTGCTGCGGCACGCGCGCCGGGCCGCCCCGCTCGCCGAGGCGCTGGTCGTCGTAGTGCACGTACACCCGCGTGCCGGGGTGCTGCGCGTCGGCGTAGAACCCGCTCCACCCGGCGGGCACGTGCGGCTCGGTCCAGTGGTAGAACCACCGCGCGTCGGGTGGGCTCATGTTGACGCAGCCGTGCGAGTGCGTCGCCCCGAAGCCGTTGTGCCAGAAGGCCCCGTGCAGCGCGAAGGAGCCGTCGAAGTACATCACCCACGGCACGTCGTCGATGCTGTACGGGCCGTCGTTGGCGCTGTTGCCGTCCATGGTCGTCGCGACGTGCTTCGAGAGAATCCGGAAGCCACCTTGGATGGTCTCGTAGTTCTGCGCGGGGTTGGCGCGGTCGCGGCGCCCGGTGCTCACCACGCTCGCGTACACGGGCCGCGCGCCCTCGTAGGCCACCACGCTCTGGCGGTCGAGGTTCACGTCGATCCACTTCTCGTCGTCGGCGCCGAGGTCGGCGGGCGGCTCGCGCCGGGCCACCACCCGCACCTGCCGCGCGCGCACGAAGGTTCCGTCGGCCGTGCGGTGGTACGCCTCGCCCGCGAGGGTGACCGCGGGCTCGTCGACGAGCTGCACGATCGCGTGGTGCCACACGCGCCCCGCCGGGGTCATGGTGCGCCCGCTGGCGCGGTAGGTGGTCGCCGAGGCCCCGGCCACGAAGGCCAGCGGGAGGTGCCGCTCCCCGTCGAGCGCCACGCCCTCGAACTGCGCCGCCGGACGCAGCGGCGAGAGGGAGCTCGCGCGCACGTAGCCGCCGGTCTGGGTGTGCCAGTAGCTGGCGCCGTCGTCGGCCCGCGACTCGCGGTGCAGCGAGACGTACATCCCGGGCAGGAGCCGACGCTGGAGGGCGGAGCCAGGGGCGCCGAGCAGGTCTTCCAGGCGCGGCGGCGACCCGGCAGGCGCAGCGGTCGGGGCGGCCGGAGCGTTCAGGCGACCGGCCTCGAAGGCGCGCAGGTCGTCCGCGGAGGGGAGGCGACGGAACACCGGCGTCGCGCGGTTGGCCCGCCCGTACGCGAAGGGCATCGCCGCCGCGAGGTCGGGGGGATCGGGCAGGCGCGAGGCGATCGGGTGCTCCGCGAGCGAGGCGCTGAGCACCGCGAGCGGACCCACGCAGACGTACCCGCCGCCCTCGACCTCGTACCACCCTGCGCCCGCGACCCCGCGCCGGGCGGGGCACCCCGCATGACCAACGGGGCCGCGCAGCACGGCGACGGGACCGCCCGCGCGGAGGTAGCCCACCCAGCGGGCGTTGGCCCGCGGCGCCTCGACGACGGCGGTGCGCCACCCGAGGGCCGTGATGGTCACCGGCGCGGGCGCGTCGGGGACCACCGTGACGTCAGCGGTGTCCGCATCGGAGGCGCTGGCATCCGGGGCGGAGGCATCGGAGGTCGCGTCCGTGGTGGCTGCATCGGGGGCGGCCGCGTCGGGGGCGGCTGCGTCGGGGGCGTCCACGGAGCCCGCGTCGGGGAGCTCGGGCTCGGGCTCGGGCTCCAGGGCCGAGCCGCCCGCGTCGTCGTCGGCGCGCGGCGCGACGCTCGGGTCACGCGGGAGCGAGAGGGCCTCGGCGTCGATGGGGGCGGCCGCGTCGGGGGGCTGCGTGGCCCGCTCCCAGAGCGTGTCGAGGTCGCTGCACCCGAGCGCCGCCACCGCCGCCAGCGCGGCGAACACAGACCCTCGGGCTGGCGTGGGGCGTCGCATCGCAGGACCAACCGCGCGCTAGCACGCCCGCCGCGCCCACCCTGCATTCCTGGCGACCGCGCCCCCCTCGACATCGCGGCCGCGCCCGGGACAATGCCGCGATGTCCGACCCCTTCACGCTCGACCAGCTCCGGGCGCTCATCGCCGTCGCCGAGGCGGGGAGCTTCTCCGCCGCCGCGCGCCGGCTGCAGCGGGTGCAGTCCGCGGTGAGCACCTCGATGGCCAACCTGGAGTCGCAGCTCGGCGTCGCCCTCTGGGACCGCTCGACCCGCGTGCCGCAGCTCACCGAGCAGGGGCGCGCGGTGCTCGCCGGGGCGCAGCGGGTGTGCGCCGAGGTCGACACCCTCCGCCGGCTCTCCGCGGGCCTCGCGGGCGGGCTCGAGGCCTCCGTGTCGCTCTGCGTCGACCAGCTCTTCCCCATCGCCCCGCTGGTCGAGCTCTGCCAGGACTTCGCCCGGGAGTTTCCCTCCGTCGACCTGCGCGTCGACACCCAGACCCTCTCCGCGGTCTCCGCCCGCGTCGTCGACGGCCGGGCCACCCTCGGCGTGGTGAGCCCGCTCGGGCTCGTGCCGGGGCTCGAGCGCCACCACCTCGCGCGCATCCGGATGGTGGCCGTCGCCGCGCCGCGCCACCCCCTCGCCCGCCGCCGCGGGCGCATCCCCACCGCGGCCCTCGCCGACAGCGTGCAGATCGTCCTCTCCGAGCGCGACGACGCGGGCGTCGCCGACCAGGCCGTGCTCTCGCCCCGCACCTGGCGCATCGCCGACCTCCCCACCAAGCACGCCATGCTCGTCGCCGGCCTCGGCTGGGGCAACCTCCCGGAGCACCTCATCCGCGACGACCTCGCGCGCAAGCGGCTGGTGGTGATCCGCCCGCAGGCCTGGGGCGACGGGGAGCACACCCTGCACCTCTCCGCCGTGCACCGCGCCGACGCCCCCTTCGGCGCCGCCCACCGCTGGGTGCTCGCGCAGCTCCAGCAGCTCTGCGCCCGCGACGACGCCCGCGCGCCCCGACGGGCGAAGAGACCCGCCGGGTGATCCATCGATCGGGGAGATGGATGACATCACCATTTGGCCGATTCCCATGATGGAAAGCCGAAGCCATGATGCCCCTCGAAAGGTGCAACACGGTGACGCGATGAGCCCACGTACCCTCCCCCGACGCGACGCCCTCCGGCTGGCCGGCGGCGTCGCGCTCTCGGCCCTGGCGCCGGGCTGCCTGCGACCCGACCCCGCGGGCCGGGGCGAGGGCCGCCGCGTCACCCCCGCACGACCCATCCAGGAGGCCACCATGATGACGATCCGACGCGCCCACGAGCGCGGCCACGCCGAGCACGGCTGGCTCGACAGCTTCCACACCTTCTCCTTCGCGGACTACCACGACCCCGCGCACATGGGCTTCCGCGCCCTGCGCGTGATCAACGAGGACCGGGTGCAGCCCACCCGCGGCTTCGGCACCCACCGCCACCAGGACATGGAGATCATCTCGTATGTGCTGGAGGGCGGGCTCCAGCACCGGGACTCCATGGGCACCGGGTCGGTGATCCGGCCCGGCGACGTGCAGCGCATGAGCGCGGGCTCGGGCGTGGCGCACAGCGAGTTCAACGCCTCGTCGACGGAGCTGGTGCACTTCCTCCAGATCTGGATCCAGCCGACGCGCCGGGGCATCGAGCCGGGCTACGAGCAGAAGACCTTCGCGCGGGACGACAAGCTCGGCCGGCTGCGCCTCGTGGCCTCGCCCGACGGCCACGACGGGAGCGTCACCCTCCACGCCGACGCGCGGCTCTACGCGGGCCTCTTCGCGGGGGGACAGCAGGCGAGCCACGCGGTGGCGCCGGGGCGGCACGCGTGGGTGCACGTCGCCCGCGGCCGGGCGCGGGTCAACGGCCAGGAGCTCGGCGCCGGCGACGCGGCGGCCCTCTCCGACGAGGGGACCGTGAGCGTGGAGGGCGTCGACGACGCCGAGGTGCTGATCTTCGACCTCGCGTGAAGGCGTTTCCTGCGGAGGCTGAGCTTCGCGGTTGACTCCGCGGCCCGGGGAGGTGCGAGATTCGCCTCGCGCCGACCCGGGCGGTGTCGGCGGCAGCAGCGAGGCCGAGTGTCCCCGAAGATCAAGCAGGCGAGCACGCCGCCGAAGGCCGAGCATGCGATCGATCTCATCCGCGGGTGCGCGCTCTTCGCGGGCGCCGACCACGCCGTGGTGCGCGCGGTGGCCGGCGCCATCGAGTGGTGGAGCGTGCCCGGAGGCCAGACGCTCACCCGCCCGGAGGGGGCGCCCGCGGCCGCGTGCGTCGTGCTCCACGGAAAGCTCCGGGTGGTGCAGCGCTCGGCCGGGGGGAGCTTCGAGCGGGAGTACGGCGTCGGCGAGCTCGTGGGACCGGACAACCTCCTGCCCGGCGAGGCGCGCGCCCTCGACCCGATGGCCCTCCAGGACTCCGAGGTGGGCCTGCTCCCCCGGGAGGCCTTCGCCCGCGCGGCCGAGGGCTGCCCCGCCCTCTGGCAGGGGCTCTCCGCGGCGGTGGGCCGGGAGATGGCCGACCTGCGGCGCGGCGGCGGCGGCGACGGCGGTCGACGGGTGCGGCACGTCGCGATCCTCCCGGCGGACCCGCTGGCGCTGATCGGGGAGTTCAGCCGGCGGCTCGCCGACGGGCTCGCGACCTGCGGGCAGCGGGGCGAGGCGGTGACCGTGAAGATCGTCGACCGGGCGGCCTTCGAGGCGGCGCTCGGCGAGGGGGCCGCCAACGAGAGCCTCACGGAGTGGGACGAGGACGACCGGAGGCTGGCGCGGTGGATCAACCACCTCGCCGAGGGCAACGACATCGTGCTCTTCCAGGCCGACCCGCACTGGTCGGAGTGGACCAGGCGCTGCGTGCGGCAGTCCGAGTCGGTGCTCTTCGTGAGCGGCGCGGACTCGACGCGGGCCACCACCGCGGCGGAGGAGGAGCTCCTCTCCGGCTCCTCGGTGGAGCGGCGCGACTACCGGCTCGTGCTCATCCACCCGAAGGAGACGACGGACGAGCCGACCGGCACCGACGAGTGGCTCGACCGGCGGCCGGGCATCGCGCGGGTGCACCACGTCCGGCACTGGCGCAGCGAGGACTACGAGCGCCTCGCGCGGCACCTGACGGGCACCGCGGTGGGGCTGGTGCTCGGCGGCGGCGGGGCGCGCGGCCAGGCCCACCTCGGCGCGGTCGAGGCGCTGCAGGACTGCGGCGTGCACATCGACGCGGTCGGCGGCACCAGCGCGGGCGGCGGCATCGCGGCGCTCACGGCGTACGGGCAGCCCCACGCGAGGTCGCGGGAGATGGTGCGCGAGGCCTTCGTGAAGATGGCGCCGTTTCGGGCGTACTCGCTGCCCTTCCACTCGCTCATGCGCAAGGGCAGCGTGGAGGCGCCGGCGAGGTTCCTGGGCCGCAACCGGCTGATCGAAGACCTGTGGATCCCGTTCTTCTGCGTGTCGTGCGACATCAGCACGCGGAAGAAGGAGGTGCACGACCGGGGGCGGCTCTGGAAGGCCCTCTGCGCCACCACGGCGCTGCCCGGGGTGCTGCCGCCGATGGTGATGCGGGGGAAGATCCTGGTCGACGGGGGCGTGGTGGACAACATCCCGATCGAGCCGATGCGCGGCGTCACCCGCGGGCCGATCATCGTCGTCGACGTGGGCGCGCGGCAGGAGCAGCTCCTCGACCCGACGGTGCTCGACCTGCCGGTCAACAGCGCCGTGATCCTCTCGCACGTCCACCCCCTGCTCGAGCCCGTCGCGGTGCCCAGCCTCCTCACGGTGGTGATGAGCACCATGGACCTCGCCGACAAGGTGCGCCGCCGCGACCAGGGCGACCTCGAGATCCGGCCCGACATCGGGGGATACGGAATCACCGACTTCGAGGCGCAGAACGAGCTCGTCGCGCTTGGCTACAACGCCACCATCGAGGCCCTGCGCGGCGTCGCCGACGAGGAGAGGCTGCGGCGCCTCGGCACGAGCCGCGCGCGGGTCGAGCGGGTGATCGCCGAGGGCAGGTACCCGAAGCGGGTGCCGCTGGAGGAGGGGATCCTGCGCCAGCGCGACGCCCGGCTGCTGCGGGCCTTCGCGCGCTCCGTCGGGGTGCTGCTGGTCGGGCTCGCGGTCGCCGGGGCGCTGATGTCCCCGGTCGCGGTGACGCTCGCCGTGGTCGTCGCGCTGCTGGCCCTGCTGGCGGCCATCGTGACGCCCGCGGTGCGCGAGGTGATCGACCACGACGACGGCCCCAAGGCGCCCACCGCGGGGGGTGCGCCGTGAGGCTGCACCTCGCCCGCGCCTGGCTCGCGCTCTGCGCCGCGCTCGCGGTGGCCGGGCCCGTGCTCGCATGGTCGGCCTTCCAGGAGTTCGGCAAGGGCAACGGGCGGACGCTCGTCTTCGCGGAGCTCACCCGCGACGGGCTCGGCAAGGGGACCGCCGAGTCCGTCGTGCTGGGCATGATCGTGCTGGGCCTCGCGCTGAAGGTCGTGGTCTTCACCGCGTCGGCCGGGATGCTCGCCTGGTACGGCCGCCGCGAGGCCTTCCCGACGATGCTCGCGGGGGGGGTGCTCGCGTACGGGGTCGACGTCGGCACGCTGCTCCCGCACCTGCCCTCGCGCGGGCAGTGGGTGTTCGACCTCAACCGCCTCCTCGCGCTCGCGGCCCTCGCGTACGCCATGCTCACGCTGCCGCACGACCGGCCCGTCGAGCGCTGGCGGCGGGTGCTCTTCGGGGTGTGGATCGGCACGGCCTGGCTGCTCCTGCACCCCGTGGGCATCCCCGGCTGGGACGGCCTGCGCGACCACCCCTCGCTGAGCGCGGCGATCCACCTCGGCTTCGTCGCGCTCGGCATCGCGGCGATGGGCGCGCGCTACCTCGACCAGAACGCCGCCGACCGGCAGCAGATGGAGTGGTTCGTGTGGGGCGTCTCGGCGAGCATCGCGGCCTTCGCGATACGGCTGCTCGTGGGCGGCCTCGTCGGCGAGGTGCTCGCCCACCTCGTCTACCCGGCCCTCCAGAGCTGCACCGTCGTGGCCCTCGCGGTCGCGGTGCTCAAGTACCGGCGCTGGAGCCTCGGGCGCGTGCTGCCGCGCTTCTTCAGCGCGTCGCTCCTCGTCGTGGCGGCGGTCTCCCTCACGCTCGTCCTGGCCCGCTACGGCCTCGGGGCATGGCAGCACCACCGGGGCCAGGCCCTGGTCGCCGGCCTCGCGTGGGCGGGCCTCACGGTCGCCCTGGTCGTCCATGGACACGGCGTGCTGGCCCGCGCGGTCGGCTACGTGCTCTTCCCCGCCTTCGGCGATCGCGAGGCGGCGGTCGCCCTCGGCGCGGCCGCCCTCGAAGACGGGCGCACCGAGGCGGAGGTGCTCTGGGCGGTGCGGGGCGCCTTCGCGCACGGCTGGCCGGGGAGCCGGGTCGAGGTCTTCCGCGTCCCGGGCGGCGCCCCGGTGTTCTCCGAGCTGCCCGCGGCCGGCGCCGTGCCACCCGACCTCTCGGACGAGCCCCGGCTGGTCGACGGCGCCTTCGGCGAACCGGCGACGCTGTGGTTCACCCTCGCCGCCCACGGCGCGCGCGTCGGCGTGGTGCGGGTGGTCCCGTCTCCGGGCGCGGTGATCACCCCGGACGACCTCGCGGACGTCACGAAGCTCGTCACGCCCCTCTCGCTCGCGGTGTGGCGCGTCTCGCAGGCGGCCCGGTACGCCCACCGGCGGCGCACCCCCGCGGCGCCCTCCCCCTCGCCCGGGCCCTGAAGGGTTGCCGTTCGCCCACGGCGGTCGGAGGTTACCTCCCGGGCCTTCGTGTTGCCCACTGGCAGGTGCGAGGCACGCGATGGACAAGACGGCGGACGACGAGGCCCACAGCATCAACGAGGAGCTGCGCGTGACCCGCGAGCTCCTGCGCGAGGCCGCGGAGGAGGCGCGCGAGGCCGCGGAGGAGGCGCGCAAGGCCGCGGAGGCGGCCCGGGCGGCGACCGACGAGGCGCGCGAGGCCCGCGAGGCGCTGCGGAAGGTGCTCGACGAGGCGCGCGCCGCGAGCGAGCGGACGCGCGAGGTGGCCGAGGCCGCGCGCCAGGTGGCGGAGACGGGGCGCGACGAGGCCGAGCACGCCCGCCAGGCGGAGTTCGAGGAGGCGCGGGTGGCGGCGGAGGTGCGCGAGACCGCGGAGGCGCTGGGGAAGGTCGACCAGACGTAGCCCGGGGGCGCCGGCGGGTCAGGGCAGCGGGCGCGCCGAGAGCCACTGCCACAGGGCGGGCGCGGTGCCGGTGCGGGTGGAGAGGGGGCAGCAGTGCCCGACGCCCGGGAGCTCGGTGTAGCGGACGTCGAAGCCCCGCGCGCGGAGGTCGTCGCGGGTGCGGCGGATGTTGGCGAGGGCGAAGTCGCCGTCGCCGGTGAGGAGGTCGACGGGGATGCGGCGGGCGGCCATGCCCGCGAGCCCGAGGCCCGGCATCGGGTCGCCCGCGGCGCTGACGTTCACCGCGCCGAAGAGCGTCGAGAGGGCCATCCCCGCGTAGAAGGCCAGGTATCCCCCCTGGCTCTGGCCCGCGAGGAACACCCGGCGCCCGTCGACCCCGCCGTTCACCAGCAGGGCGCGGGCGTCCTGCACCAGGCCCAGGTCGCCGTTGCTGCTCGCGGGGCGCGTGTACGCGTCCCAGTCGACGCCCATCGGGGCGCTCCCGGGGATCGCCAGCGGCAGCGCCAGGGCCACGCCCTCGCTGTCCGCCACCGCCGCCAGCCCGCTGGTGCGCAGGAAGTTCGACGCGCTGTCGCCATTGCCGTGGAGCGCCACGAGCCCGGCGCCCCCGCGAACCCACCGCGCGGGGACATACAGCAGCACCCGCCGCGCTCCGACGGCGACGACGCGCTCGCCGGCGGTCAACGCGCCGCCCGGAAGCTCCGACGTCGGGCCGAGGTCGGTCAGCGTCGGGCCTCGGTCGAGCGCGGGGCCCGCGTCCGTGGGCGCGGTGCCGCCGCAGGTGCCCGAGAGCGGGACACACTGCGCGATCACCCCCACGTTGGTCTGCACCCCGACGCAGCGACGGTCGGCGGCGCAGCTGTTGCCCGCGCCGCAGGGCACCCCGCAGAGCATCTCGCCGAGGGGGCTGCGCACGCAGAGCCCGCCCCCCGCGCACTGGTCGTTGGTCGCGCAGGGCGCGCAGAACCCGCCAGCCCCGGCGGGCGCGTCCATCGCGGCCGGCCCGGCGTCGCGTGGCGGCGCGGTCCCGCTGTCGTCGATCGTCCGCCCGGTGTCGGTCGCGGGCGTCACGCCGCCGCGGTCGGTGGGCGTGGGCGCCCCCGCGTCGGTGCCCTCCCATGCGCCGACGTCGGGTGTCATCGGGAGCCCGAGGTCGTCTGCGAGCACCCCGCCGTCGTCGTCGAGGGCGGAAGGGTCCTCTCCGCCCGCCGCGCAGCCGACGAGGCACATCGCGAACGAGAGCGCAGCGAGTCGGGTGCCCATTGGGGCGGAGGGTACCACCGGGGCTTCGGGGTCCCTGGCGCCGCGCGACCAACGAGTTGTCCACACGCAGCCGAGGGCGCGGGCACGCCGCGTGCTCCCCCAACGGGCTCATGGCACGCGTCCGCCTCCCGGTTCCGATGGTCGTGCTCGTGGCCCTCGCCCTGCACCACACGGCCTGCTCGTCCTCCTCCCCGACGCCCACCGACGTCCCCGATGTCACCGATGTCACCGATGTCACCGACGTTTCGGATGGTACCGACGTCACCGATGTCACCGACGTCCCCGACGTCACCGATGTCCCGCTCGTGGACGTCCCGGATGCCGCGCTCTCCGATGTCCCCGATGCGAGCGACGGGTGCCTCCTCACGGGCTATGGCGTCTGCCCGCGCGGGACGTCGTGCGTCATCGGCCGCTGCCCCGACGGGACGCCGGTGTCGTGCTTCTGCAGCCTCGACGGTCAACCGCGCTGCACCGGCGCGTGCCCGCCGCCCCCAGATGCAAGCGTCGCCTGCGGCGAGGCGCGACCCGATCCCACCGCGCCCGGCTGCGAGGCCGCCGTGCTGCAGCTCGACCCCGCCATCTGCCGCTGCATCCTCGGGTACTTCTGGGACGGCCGGGCCTGCGTCTCGAGCGCCAGCTGCCGCTGCCTCGGCCACTGCGAGCGGCTCTACCCGAGCGAGGAGAGCTGCCGCGCCGCGTACGCCCGTTGCCCGATGTAGCGACCGCTGGCCTGGCGACGCGGTCGGACCCGCCCACCCCCACAGTCACTGGCCTCGCCGATCGAGGGGAGCACCCGCCCATCGTCAGTCACCAGTCTCGCCCTCCCTGAGGAGCATATGGGCCGTCATCGCCGACCCACGGGCGAGTGAGGCCGGGGACTGCACGCGTGGGCGGGTGCTCCCCTCGATCGGCGAGGCCGGTGACTGTGGGCATGGGCGGGTGCGCGCGGTGCACCCCGCGCACGGTCGCGCGCAGACCCTGCATCGCAGCTCACCCCGCCGCCTCGCGCGCGAGCAGGGCCCGCTTACGATCCAGTCCCCAGCGGTAGCCCGCGAGGTCGCCGTCGGCGCGCACGACGCGGTGGCACGGCACCACCACGGCGCAGGGGTTGGCCGCGCAGGCGCCCGCGACGGCGCGCACCGAGCGCGGCGACCCGAGGCGCCGTGCGAGCTCGGTGTACGTCACGGTCGAGCCCGCGGGGATCTGCCGGAGCGCGGCCCATACGCTGCGCTGGAAGGGGGTTCCGGAGGGGGCGAGCGGGAGGTCGGCGGGAGCCCGCGGCGACTCGATGGTCGCGACGACGGCGGCGAGGAGGGCGGCGGTCGTGCCGTCACCCGGGACGGGGGCGGCGTCGGGGAAGCGCTCGGCGAGCTCGCCGAGGAGGGCGGCGGGTTCGTCCCCGAGGAGCACCGCCGCGAGGCTGTGGTCACGGTGGGCGACGAGCACGAGGCCCAACGAGCAGGGTCCGAGGGCGTAGGCGAGCGGGCTGGTGGCGGCGCGGTGGGTCATGGCGTCTCCCGACGAGGCTGAAGGTGAGCCGACGATAGCGAGCGCCAGCCGGCGGGGCTCGCCGGATACGGACATCGAAGCGACGGGAGATCGATGGCGCTTCCATGACCGGAAACGGCCAGGGCGCGGGCCCGGGTCGCACTACGCTCTAGCCCTCGATGACCACCGACGGCGACGCCCGCTACAGCGCCTATGTCTCCCGCGACGCGCGCTTCGACGGCGTCTTCTTCATCGGCGTCACCTCGACGGGCATCTACTGCCGCCCGGTGTGCACCGCGAAGACCCCGAGGGTCGCCAACTGCCGCTTCTTCGACAGCGCCGAGGCCGCGGAGAAGGCCGCCTTCCGGCCCTGCCTGCGCTGCCGCCCGGAGCTCGCGCCCGGCAGCGCGCCGGTCGACGACGCGCGCCGCGTGGCGGGCCTCGTCGTGCGCCGCATCGAGGAGGCCATGCTCGACGGCGACCCGGGCCTCGATGCCATCGCGGCGCAGTTCGAGCTGAGCGCCCGGCAGCTCCGTCGCATCGTGCACGACGAGCTCGGCGTCTCCCCCATGGAGCTCGTCTCCACCCGCCGGCTGCTGCTGGCCAAGCAGCTCCTCACCGAGACCCGGCTCCCCATCACGGAGGTCGCCTTCGCCAGCGGCTTCGCCAGCCTGCGGCGCTTCAACGACGCCTTCCGCACCCGCTACGGCATGGCCCCCGGTCGCCTGCGCCGCGACGTCGCCGACGCCTCGACCGCCGCCGCCGAGTCCCTCACCCTCCAGCTCACCTACCGCCCGCCCTACGACTGGGACGGTGTGCTCGCCTTCCTCGGCGCCCGGGCGCTGCGGGGCGTCGAGCGCGTCGACGAGGGCGCCTACGCCCGCACCGTGCGCCTCGGAGCCCACCGCGGCCACGTGCGCGTCCGCCACGCGCCCGCCAGGCGCGCCCTGCTCGTCGAGGTGAGCCTCTCGCTCACCCCCGCGCTGCCCGCGCTGCTCGGCCGGCTGCGCGGCGTCTTCGACCTCGGCGCGCGACCCGACGTCGTCGCCGCCCACCTCGGCGCCGACCCCCGGCTCGCGGCGGCCGTGGCGCGCCACCCCGGGCTGCGGGTGCCGGGCGCCTTCGAGGGCTTCGAGCTCGCGGTGCGCGCGGTGCTCGGCCAGCAGGTGAGCGTGAAGGCCGCGACCACCCTCGCGGGGCGCTTCGCGGAGGCCTTCGGCGAGGCCCTCGACGGCGCGCCCGCGGGGCTCACGCGCCTCGCGCCCACGGCCGATCGGGTGGCCGCCGCGAGGGAGGAGGAGATCACCGCCCTCGGGGTGGTGGCGTCGCGCGCCCGGAGCATCGTCGCGATCGCCCGGGAGGTCGCGAGCGGTCGCCTGCGCCTGGAGCCCGGCGCCGCGCCGGAGGAGACCCTCGCGGCCCTGGTGGCGCTCCCCGGGGTGGGGCCGTGGACGGCGCAGTACATCGCCCTCCGCGCCCTGGGACGGCCCGACGCCTTCCCCCGGGACGACCTCGTGCTGCGCCGCGCGCTCGGGGCGGTGACCGCGGCGCAGGCGGAGGCGGCCTCGCAGGCGTGGCGACCGTGGCGCAGCTACGCGACGCTGCACCTGTGGCGCGAGGCCGGCGGAGGGTGAGCGGCGGGGGGGAGGGAGATCTATACTCGGGCGCGATGCGGCGCGCGGCAGGGTCGGGCGGATGAAGGTCCTGGTGATCGAGGATGACCGGAAGGTCGCGCGCTTCCTGTCACGGGTGTTCACCGAGGAGGGCTACGCGGTGGACCTCTGCGGCCGCGGCGCCGACGCGATCGCCCAGGCCGCGGGGGGCGTGTACGACCTCGTGCTGCTCGACTGGATGCTCCCGGACGTCGACGGGCTCTCGGTGTGCCGCGAGCTGCGGCGGTCGGGCGTGACGTCGCCGGTGCTGATGCTCACCGCGCGCGGCGAGACCCGCGAGCGGGTGCTGGGCCTCGACGCGGGCGCCGACGACTACCTGGTCAAGCCCTTCGAGGTGGAGGAACTCCTCGCCCGCGCGCGCGCCCTGCTGCGCCGCGCCGGGGGCCACAGCCAGGTGCAGCTCGGCGAGCTCCGCATCGACCGGCAGAACCGCCGCGCCATGCTCCGCGGCGCCGCCCTCGACCTCACCGCCAAGGAGTACGCCCTGCTCCTCCACCTCGCGCACCGCGCCGACCGGGTGGCGTCGCGCTCCGAGCTCCTGGCGCGGGTGTGGGAGACCAGCTTCGACCCGGGCTCCAACCTCGTCGAGGTGCACGTGAGCCGGCTGCGCGACAAGCTCGGCGACGCCGCGTGGATGATCGAGACCGTGCGCGGCCTCGGGTACCGGCTGCGCGCCGAGCGCGGCCCGTGAGCCTGCGCCAGCGCCTCGTCGGGGCGGTCACCGCGGTCACCGTGCTCACCCTCGGCGGGGCCTTCACGGCGGTGTCGGTCACCGTCAACCGCGCGCAGGAGCGGCGCCTCGACCGCGCGCTGCACACCCAGGCCAGCGAGGAGGCCGCGGACGTCGCGGCCCGCGGCGCGGGCGCCATCGAGGACCGCCCGGGCCCGGCGGCCAACGACGTCGGCCCGCTGCCCAAATACGGCGCGGTGTATTCCGAGGGCGGGGCGGTGCTCGCGGCGACGGCCAGCCTCGGCGCGTCGGCGCCCGCGCTCGCGACGGTGCGGCGCCCGCTGCGCGCGCCCTTCGACCACTGGCTCCGACGGGATCACCTCCGCGCGGTGCTGGTGCGGGTGCCGGACGGCTCCGGGCGGCTGGTGCTCCTCGCGGCGTCCCGGGCCGACCTCGACGGCGACGAGCGCTTCCTGCGCCGCGCGATGCTCCAGGTCTTCGTCGTCGCGGTGGCGTGGACCATCCTCGTGGCGACGTGGTTCGTGCGGCGCCTCACCCGCGACCACGAGGTGATCACCCGGGTCGTCCGCCGGGTCGCCGCGGGCGACCTCACGGCCCGGGTCGCGAGCCGCTCGGACGACCGCGAGCTCGCCCAGGTGGGCGGCGACATCGACGAGATGGTCGCGCGCCTCGAGGTGCTCGTGGACTCGCAGCAGCGCTTCATCGCCCACGCCGCGCACGAGCTCCGCTCGCCGCTCACCACCCTCCTGGGCGAGCTCTCCCACGCGCTGCGCCGCGCCCGCGACGCCGAGGCCTACCGGGCCGCCATCGAGGAGGCCCTCGGGGCCGCGCGGCGGCTCAACCAGCTCGCCAACGACCTGCTCAGCCTCGCGCGCCTCGGCGCCGAGGTCGAGCGCCCCGCCGTCACCGTGTCGCTCTCCGAGGTGATCCGCGCCGCGGCGGCGGAGGTCGCGCCGCAGGCCGCCGCCATCGGGGTGACCGTCGCGCCCGGGGGCGCCGAGGGCGCCGTCGCGGGGCAGCCCAGCGACCTCCAGCGCCTCGTGCGCAACCTGCTCGACAACGCCGTCCGGCACTCGTCCCGCGGCGACGCCGTGCGCGTCTCGGCGCGCACCCTGGGCGACACCGTCGAGCTGCGCGTCGCCGACGAGGGCCCCGGCGTCCCCGCCGAGGAGCGCGCGCGGATCTTCGAGCCCTTCTACCGGGTGGCCCGGGACGAGGCCGACGACGCCGGCTCCGGCCTCGGGCTCGCCATCGCGCGCGAGATCGCCCGCTCCCACGGCGGCGAGCTCTCGCTCGCGCCCGACGACCCCGCGGCCCCGGGCGCGTGCTTCGTGCTGCGCCTCCCCCGCGCGCCGAACCTTACGGACTCGTAATGCTGCCGTAAGGACTCCCGGTCGGCGCGTCACTAGGGTGCCGCCCGATGCCCCGCCCGCACGAGCCCGCGATCCTCCAGACGAGCGACGTCACCGACACACCAGACTCCGCGAGGCGCCGCGTGAGCGCCGGGCGCGCGCCGCTGGTCATCGCCGTCGCGGTCTTCGGGCTCGGGCTCGTGGTGGGCCGGGCGCTGCCGCGGGGGGCGGCCCCGGCGGGCGCCCCGGCGGCGGCCGCCGCGGGGGAGCAGGCCGGGCCGCGGCGGGTGCGCATGGCCGCGCAGCTGCGCGAGCGGGCGGGCGTGCGGTCGGTGGCGCTGCGGCGGCGACCGCTGGCCCCGGCGCTCGACCTCGTGGGCGCGGTGGAGTTCGACGGCGACCGCTTCGCGGAGGTGGGCAGCCGCATCGGGGGTCGGGTGGCGCGGGTGCTGGTGCGCACCGGGGCGGTGGTGCGCGCGGGCGACCCCCTGGTGGAGATCGAGAGCACGGAGGTGGGCGAGGTGGTGGCGGCGTACATCGCGGCGCGGGCGAGCGCGGCGGCGGCGCAGTCGGAGTCCACGCGCCTGGCGACGCTGGCGCGGCAGCAGCTCACCACGGCGCGCGAGGTGGAGCAGAACCGCGCGGCCCTGGCGGGCTTCGAGGCCGCCATCCAGCGGGCGTCGCAGCAGCTCCGGGCGATGGGGCTCGGGCCCGCGGACGTGCGCGCGCTCAGCGCCGGGGGGCGGCTGCACCGGGTGACGCTGCGGGCGCCCATCGCGGGCAAGGTGGTCGAGCGCCCGGTGGTGCTGGGCCAGGTGGTCGAGCCGACGACGACGGTGCTGCGCATCGCCGACCCCGCGCGGCTCTGGGTGCAGCTCCAGGTCTTCGACCGCGACCTGCCGCGGGTGCAGCTCAACGACGCGGCGGAGATCACCTCCGAGGCCTACGCCGACCGCACCTTCCGCGGCGTGGTGGGGCACGTGGGCGCGAGCCTCGACGCGCACACCCGCACGGCGCGGGTTCGCATCGAGGTCGACAACGCGGGCGAGGTGCTGCGGCCGGGTCAGTTCGTCACCGCGCGGCTGCGCTCGGCGGCGGCGGGCGCGCGCTCGGCGCTCACGCTCCCGGGCACGGCCATCGTGCAGGTGGAGGGCCGCCCGGCGGCCTTCGTGGCGGTGGGCGCCGACGAGTTCGAGCTGCGCTACCTGGAGCTCGGGGTGACCGACGGCCCGGAGGTGGAGGTGCGCCGCGGCGTGGACGAGGGCGAGCCCGTGGTGGTCGCCGGGGCCTTCGCGCTCAAGAGCGAGCTGCAGCGGTAGCGGAGGAGAGCGATGCTCGAACGAATCGTCCAGTTCGCGATCCGCTGGCGCATCGGGGTGCTCGTGGTGACGGGCCTGGTGCTGCTCGTGGGCGCCGTCGCGGTGCGGGTGCTGCCCATCGACGCGGTGCCCGACGTGACCAACGTGCAGGTGCAGGTGCTCACCGACTCGCCGGGGCTGTCGGCCGAGGAGATGGAGCAGTTCATCACGCGGCCCGTGGAGATGGGGCTCAACGGGATGCCCGGGCTCTCGGAGATCCGATCGATCACCCGGGAGGGCATCTCGACGGTCACGGTGATCTTCGACGAGAGCATCGACGTGTGGTTCGCCCGGCAGCTGGTGATGGAGCGGCTGCGCAACATCGAGGCGGACATCCCGAGGCAGTTCGGGCGGCCGGAGATGGCGCCGGTGTCCACGGGCCTCGGGGAGATCTACCAGTTCGTGGTGAAGGGCGACGGGCGCTCGTCGATGGAGCTGCGCACCCTCCTCGACTGGGAGATCGCGCCCGCGCTGCGCGGCGTCCCCGGGGTCATCGAGATCAACGCCTTCGGCGGCGCCAAGCGGCAGTACCAGGTGGTGGTCGACCCCAACCGGCTCGCGGCGCACCGGGTGACCCTGGCGCAGGTCATCCGCGCGCTGGAGACCAACAACGTCAACGTCGGCGGCGGGTACATCGAGCGGGGCGAGGAGCAGTTCGTGATCCGCGGCGAGGGGCAGTACCGCTCCCTCGACGACATCGGCCGGGTGGTGGTGAGCGTCGGGGCGGGCGGCACGCCGGTGCAGGTGCGGCACCTCGCGACGGTGCGCGTGGGCGCGGCCCTCCCGCAGGGGGTGGTGACCCAGGACGCGCGCGGCGAGGTGGTCGCGGGCCTGGTGCTGATGCTCGCCGGGTCGAACTCCCGCGAGGTGGTCCTGGCGGTGCACAAGCGCATCGAGGAGATCCAGCGCACGCTGCCGCCGGGGGTGCGCATCGAGACCGTGTACGACCGGGCGCAGTTCATCAACCGCACGCTGCGCACGGTGGCCACCAACCTGGTGGAGGGCGCCGCGCTGGTGAGCCTGGTGCTGCTGCTGTTGCTGGGCACCGCGCGGGGGAGCCTGCTGGTGACCGTGGGCATCCCCTTCGCGATGACCCTCGCGGTCTTCGGGATGCTGTACCTCGGCATCACGGGCAACCTGATGTCCCTCGGGGCGATCGACTTCGGCTTCCTGGTCGACGGGCCCATCGTGATGCTGGAGGCGGCCATCGCGCGGCTCGCGATGCCCGACACCACGCGGGAGAACTACCGCGCGGCGATCTCCGACGCCGTGCTCGGGGTGACGCGCCCGGTGGTGTTCTCCGTCGCGATCATCCTGCTGGTGTACCTCCCGCTGCTCTCGCTGAAGGGCGTGGAGGGGAAGATGTTCCGTCCGATGGCGGCCACGATGGCGCTCGCGCTCGGGGGCTCGCTGGTCTTCGCGCTGCTGGTCTTCCCCGCCGGGGCGGTGACCTTCCTGCGCCCGCCGAAGAACCCCGGGCACCACGGGGTGCTGGCGCGCCTCGAGCCGCCGTACCGACGGGCCGTGGCCTGGGCGCTGCGGCAGCGGCTGGCGATGGTGCTGGGCGCCGTGGCGCTGCTGGTGCTGGTGGCGCCGCTGGGCGCGACGCTCGGGGCGGACTTCATCCCGCGCATCGACGAGGGGGACATCTACGTGGCCATCCGGCGCATTCCCAGCGTGGGGATCACCGAGGCGCGGCGGCTCGACCTGGAGGCCGAGCGGGTGCTGCGGCGCTTCCCGGAGGTGGTGACGGCGCTGGCCACGACGGGCCGCGCGGAGGTGGCCACGGACCCGGTGGGCATGGACAACACGGACATCCTGGTGCACCTGCGGCCGCACTCGGAGTGGCGCACGGCGCACGACCTCGACGGGCTCGGGGAGGCCCTCAAGACGGCGCTGGAGCGCGAGGTGCCGTCGACCTTCGTGTCGATCTCGCAGCCCATCGAAGACCGCACCAACGACATGATCTCGGGCTCGCGCGCGGACGTGGTGGCCTACCTCGGCGGCGACGACCTGCACACGATGACCGACCTCGCCAACCACATCGGGCAGGTGATGCGGCGCATCCCCGGGGCGGGCGACGTGCGGGTGGAGCGCGCCCTCGGGCTGCCGATGCTGCAGGTGCGGCTCGATCGCGACCGGCTGTCGCGCTACGGCATCGCCGGGGAGGACGCGCTCGCGGCGGTCGAGGCGTCGCACCTCGGGCGGCAGGCGGGGGTGGTGTTCGAGGGCCCGCGGCGCTTCGACCTGCGGGTGCTGCTGCCGCCGACGGAGCGCAGCGCGGCGGGGATGGACCGGCTCCCGGTGGGATCGAGCGAGGGGCAGCTGGTGCCGCTGGGCCAGGTGGCGGCGATCACCGAGGAGGACGGCGCCGCGCAGATCGGCCGCGAGGGGCTGCGCCGGCGGATGCGCGTCGAGGTGAACCTCCGCGGGCGCGACCTGGTGAGCTTCGTCGACGAGGCGCGAGCGGTCGTGGCGCGCGAGGTGCCGATGCCCGGCGGGTACACCCTGGAGTGGAGCGGGCAGTTCGAGAACTTCAACCGCGCGCGCGACCGCCTCGCGGTGGTGGTTCCGGTGGCGCTGGCGATCATCCTGGCGATGCTCTTCCTGACCTTCCGCGACATGCGCTACGCGCTCGCGGTGTTCACGGGCGTGCCCTTCGCGCTGCTCGGCGGCGTGGTGGCGCTCAAGGCCCGCGAGATGTCCTTCAGCATCCCCGCGGCGGTGGGCTTCATCGCCCTCTGCGGCATCGCGGTGCTCAACGGCGTGGTGATGGCGAGCGAGATACGGCGGCGCATCGGCGAGGGGGCCGACGCCGACGAGGCCATCGTCGAGGGCGCCGTGACGGTGCTCCGCCCGCTGCTGCTCACGGCCACCGTGGCGGCGCTGGGCTTCGCCCCGATGGCGGTGGCCACCTCGGCGGGCAGCGAGGTGCAGCGCCCGCTCGCCACGGTGGTCATCGGCGGCCTCGCGTCGAGCACCCTGCTGGGGGTCTTCCTGCTGCCGGCGCTGCTGCGGATGTTCGGCGTGCGGGCCCGCGCCGGGATGTCCTCCGGGGCCGGGTAGAGGTACACATCGCCCCGCCATGTCTGACGACTCCGCCCCCGCCACGCCCTCCAAGGCCGCCGAACCTCCGCTACCCGCCGCCTCCCACAGCCCCGCTGCGGGCGCCGGGGAGGTGCACCACGGCCACGCCTCGGGCAGCCTGCTGGCCCTCACCGTAGGGGCGCTCGGGGTCGTCTACGGCGACGTCGGCACCTCGCCGCTCTACACCATCAAGGAGTGCTTCACGCCCGGCCACGGCGTCGAGCCCACGCTCGCCAACGTGCTCGGCGTGCTCTCGCTCATCGTGTGGTCGCTCATCCTCGTGGTGGGCGTGAAGTACGTCTCGTTCATCCTGCGCGCCGACAACCAGGGCGAGGGCGGCGTGCTGGCCCTGCTCGCGCTGGTGACCTCGCGGCAGGAGTCCGGCGACCGCGACCGGCTCCGATCCCGCGCCATCCTGGTGGTGCTCGGGCTCTTCGGCTCGGCCCTGCTCTACGGCGACGGGATCATCACCCCCGCCATCTCCGTGCTCTCCGCCGTCGAGGGCCTGGAGGTCGCCACCACCAGCGTGCGCCCCTTCGTGCTGCCCATCACCCTGGTCATCCTGGTGGGGCTCTTCCTGGTGCAGAAGCACGGCACCGCGGGCATCGGGCGCATCTTCGGCCCGGCCACCGGGGTGTGGTTCGTGAGCATCGCCGCCGCGGGCCTCCCGTGGATCGCCCGGCGCCCGGAGGTGCTCGGCGCGGTCAACCCGCTGCACGGGATGCGCTTCTTCTACGAGCACGGCCTGCACGGCTTCCTGCTGCTGGGCTCGGTGGTGCTGTGCATCACCGGCGGCGAGGCCCTCTACGCCGACATGGGCCACTTCGGCCGCAAGCCCATCCGCTGGGCCTGGTACACGGTGGTCTTCCCCGCGCTGATCATCAACTACATGGGCCAGGGGGCGGTGCTGCTCGAGCGCGGCGAGGCGGTGCGCGCCAACCCCTTCTTCGGCCTGCTCTCGGGTTGGCTGGTGTACCCGATGGTGGCGGTCGCCACGGTGGCCACGGTGGTCGCCTCGCAGGCCCTCATCTCGGGCGCCTTCTCGCTCACCCAGCAGGCGGTGCAGCTCGGGTACTGCCCCCGCGTCACCATCGTGCACACCTCGGGTAGCGCCGAGGGCCAGATCTACATCCCCGAGGTCAACCGCATCCTGATGGTGGCGTGCCTCGCGCTGGTCCTCGCGTTCCGGAAGTCGTCGAACCTCGCGGCGGCCTACGGCATCGCGCTCACCATCACCATGACCATCACGTCGATCCTGTTCTTCCAGCTCACGCGGCAGTGGAAGTGGGCGATGTGGAAGAGCGTCTCGCTGGTGGCGGTGTTCCTGGCGCTCGACCTGGCCTTCTTCGGCGCCAACGTGGTGAAGGTGGTGAAGGGGGGCTGGTTCCCGCTGGCCATCGCGTCGGCGGTGTTCATCGTGATGACCACGTGGAAGAAGGGGCGGCGCACGCTCGGCAACCACATCATCGCCAACACCCTGCCCACCGAGCTCTTCCTCAACGACGTGGAGAGCACCCGGCCGCACCGGGTGACGGGCACGGCGGTGTTCATGACCTCCAACCCCGACGGCGCGCCCCCGGTGCTCCTGCACCACTTCAAGCACAACAAGGTGCTGCACGAGCAGGTGATCCTGCTGTCGGTGCAGACCAGGCACGTGCCCGAGGTGCCCGCGTCGCAGCGCCTCGCCATCCGCGAGCTGGGCCACGGGTTCTGGCAGGTGACGGCCACCTACGGCTTCATGGAGACGCCCAACGTGCTGGAGTGCCTCACGCTCGCCAACGCGCGCGGACTCCCGGTCGACCCGCAGGCGGCGAGCTTCTACCTGGGCCGCGAGACCCTGCTCACCTCCGGGCGCTCGAGCATGGCCCAGTGGCGCAAGGTGCTCTTCGCGATCCTGTCGCGCAACGCGCGGCCCGCGAACATGTTCTTCAACATCCCCCCCAACCGGGTGGTCGAGCTCGGCACGCAGATCGAGCTGTAGCGGCCCTCACCCGCGCGGCCAGCGACCGCGGGGGTGGGTATTCAGCCCTCGCGGATGAGGGTCTTCGGGCTGCGGTAGAGCGGGAACCACCACGCGCGGTTGTTCTTGAAGTGGATCCAGAGGATGTCGATGCGCTTGCGGCCGTCGGGTGACTCGACGAACAGCCCGGGGGCGCTGAGCTCCTCCCAGATGTCCGCCCACTCGGCGTTCTCCTGCTCGCTGTCGACGTCGAGCAGGGCCGTCTCGCGCTCGAAGAGGTGACGCACCGGCTCGAACGCGGCGGTGGTCTCGTAGCGCCCCTCGACGGCCTGTTGATCGGTCATCAGCTGCTGCCCGTCGGGTCGCAGGATGGCCAACAGTTCGCCGCCCCTCGTCAGTCGCCACTCAGTGTCCATGATCGGGCGGCGACCCTATCACGCCCGACGGGGTCGGATGGAAGGGCCCAGCGCGCGTCGAGGTGAAGTTCCGCGCGCGGCGGGCGCCCCGCGGGACGCCGTCACATCGCCAACACCAGCTTGCCCACGGTGGCCCCGGACTCCAGCGCGGCGTGCGCCTCGGCCACCCGTTCGAAGGGGTACACGGTGGTCGTCGGCGCGCGCAGGGCGCCGGACTCCAGCGCCGCCAGCAGCCGGGCCATGCCCGACTGCATCAGGTCGGTGCGGTCGAAGAGGAAGCTCAGGTTGAAGGCCAGCACGCTGCGGCTCGTGGTGGTGAGCGACAGCGGGTTGAAGCGCGGCGTGCGCAGCCAGCCGAGGGCGAGCTTCACCCAGTCGGGGCGCCCGCCCCGCCGCGGCAGCATCGAGTGGAACCCGTAGACCACCAGCCGCCCCATCGGCGCCGTGTGGCGGTAGCTGCCGTCGAGCGTCGACACCCCGTTGGCGTCGAGCACCACGTCGAAGCCCCGCGGGGAGATCGCCTCCGCGCGGCGCCAGAGGTCCTCCGTCGCGCGGTCGATCACCTCGTCGGCGCCGAGGGCCCGCGCCGCCGCGACCTTCCCCGGGGCGCCCACCACCGCCGTCACGTGGCAGCCCGCGGACCTCGCGAGCTGCACCAGCGCGCTGCCCACGCCCCCCGCCGCGGAGTGCACCAGCACGCGCTCCCCCGGCCGCGGGTGCGCCAGCTCGAAGAGCGCGACGTGGGCCGTCATGTGCACCGCCGGGAAGGCCGCCGCCTCGGCCAGCGAGAGCCGCGCCGGGCGCGCGAACACCTGCCCCCGGGGCACCACCACCTGCGAGGCGTATCCCCCGAAGCGGGTCACCGCGAAGACCTCCGCGCCCACCAGGGCCGGGTCGACGCCGGGGCCCACGGCGCCCACGGTGCCGGCCACCTCGAAGCCCGGGGTGATGGGCCACCCGACGTACTTCTTCGCCGACTCGTAGAGCCCCATGCGCACCACGCAGTCGGCGTAGTTGACGCCCGCGAAGGCGACGTCGACGCGCACCTCCCCGGCGCCCGGCGCCAGGTCCGCGGCCTCCACGATGCGCAGCTGCTCGTAGGCCCCCGCGCGGGCGATCGACACCTTCTTCATCCGTCTGCGCTCCGATCGGCGCCACCCGTAGCGCGACGCGCCCGCCGGGTCGATGGGCACCCGTCGGCTTCCAGAACTGCGTCGCAAGGGGTGTGAAGGGGTTGGGAGCAGAGCGCCCGCCCACGCCCGCGGTCACGGGCCTCGCCCTCCGAGGGGAGCGCCCGCCCACGTCCACAGTCCCCGCCCTCACCGTCGCGGAGCGACGTGCGCGCCCGCCCACGTCCACAGTCCCCGCCTCACCGTCGCGAAGCGACGAGCGCACCCGCCACGTCATCCCAGCGCGCCCGACCCGGGGCGTCGGGCGCGGGGCTCCGGACGTCGGGCGCGGGGCTGTTGGGGGACGGCCCCGGGGCTGGCGCCCGCTTGGGCGCGCTGAGAGGACGTGGGCGGGCGCGCACGTCGCTCCGCGACGGTGAGGGCGGGGACTGTGGACGTGGGCGGGTGCGCTCGTCGCTTCGCGACGGTGAGGGCGGGGACTGTGGACGTGGGCGGGCGCTCCCCTCGGAGGGCGAGGCCCGTGACCGCGGGCGTGGGCGGGCGCTCGGACAGGTTGAGGCGCGGCTGGGCCACGGCCCCTCTCGGCACTCCTGCGACCCGTTACTACGCCCCGGCGCCTCGGCGCTGCTATCCCCTCGCGCGATGGCCACCATGCTCACGAAGCGCATCGTCTCCGCCCCCCGGCGCGCCGCGCCCGTTGCCGCCGCCGCGCCCGCGCGGGCCCACGTGCTCGACGTGCCCTTCGCCATGCGCGCGCAGGCCACCGCCGGGGGCGCCCGCTGGGACGCCGGGCACGGGGTGTTCGTGTACCGCGGCGCGTCGCTGCCCGACCCGCTGCGGCCCTTCGCCGCGGCGCCGTACTCCTGGGAGCGCCACGTCGAGCAGGACCTCAACGACGAGCCCCCCGCCGCCCCGTCGGCGCCCGCGGGCGACATCACCCTGCGCGAGCACCAGCGCGCCGCGGTGAAGGCCATCGGGCTCGCGGTGAAGGGCAGGCGCCCGGGCTTCCTGCTGGCCGACGACGTGGGCCTCGGCAAGACCATCAGCGCGTGGGAGTCGGTGCGGGCGATGAGCGCCGCGGAGAGCGTGCTGGTGGTGTGCCCCCTCGCGGTGATCGCCCACTGGCGGCGCACCATCGAGGCCCTCGGCGACGCGGGCCGGCGGGTGGTGATCATGAACTACGAGCGCCTCGGGAAGCTCTTCGAGGTGACCCCCGAGGCGCGGAAGAAGGTGCGCTCGAAGAAGGGCCTCGCGCGCGCCGGGAGCGCCCTCGCCTTCGACGTGGTGATCTGGGACGAGAGCCACCGGTGCAAGAACCCCGCGGCGGCGCGATCGAAGTTCGCGGCCAAGCTCAACGCGAGCGCGGGCTTCGCGCTCTGGCTCTCGGCCACCGCGGGGCAGAACCCCCTCGAGCTCTCCTACCTCGCGCCGCTGCTCGCGAGCCTCACCGGCAGCCGCGCGGCGGACCTCAAGGACTTCGAGCGCTGGTGCCTCGACCAGGGCCTCGGCGTCACCCGCGGAACCTTCGGCCGCTGGGACTGGCGCGGCGACCGCGAGGACTGCGAGAAGGTGCGCGCGCTGCTCTTCGACGGGCGCTCGCCCGCGGGCCTGCGCCGCCGCCCGGAGGACATCGCCGGGTGGCCCGAGATCAACCGCATCCTCACGCCCATCGGGCTCGATGCGTCCGCGCGCGAGCGCTACGCCCAGGCCTGGACGGAGTTTCGCGCGGCGATGGACCTCGCGCCCAGCGGGCGCGACCCCCGGGGCGCCCTCGCGGCGGCGCTGCGCCTGCGCCAGAAGGGCTCGCTCATCCGCGTCGAGGGCACCGTCGAGCTCGTGCTGGAGCTGCTCGAAAACGGCCACCAGGTGGCGGTCTCGGTGGCCTTCATGGAGACCCTGGAGGCCCTGCGCGAGGCGCTCACGAAGGAGGGGGTCGCCTGCGCGGCGCTGCACGGCGCTACGCCCGCGGCGGCGCGCGAGGCCGAGCGGATGCGCTTCCAGAGGGGCGAGGCGAAGGTGGTGCTCTTCACCGTCGAGGAGGGCATCTCGCTGCACCAGGGCGAGCACAACGAGGTCGCCCGCTCGGAGGTGATCCACGACCTGCGCTGGTCGGCCATCCAGATGGCGCAGATCGAGGGGCGGTGCCACCGCGACGGCCGCTTCGCGCAGGTGTACTGGGCCTACGCCGACGGCACCATCGAGGAGCGCATCGCGGCCATCGTGTGCCGGCGCATCCAGTCGATGAAGGCCATGGTGGGCGACGACGTGGAGACGCTGCGCGAGATCGAGCGCCTGCTGGCCGACGCGCGCGCCTCGGAGGGGTGACTAGTACCTCCGGGCTGAAGTCACCCTGCGTTTCCGAAGCAGACGCGAGCACCGCAAGGCGCGAAGAGCGCCGCGTGGCAGCGCCACGCAAGCGATGAGCAACGCCGCGGGGCGACGTGGATGCGCACGGAAACGTGGGGTGACTTCGGCCCGGAGGTACTAACGCTTCACGCCCACGAGGAGGCCGTCGGGCGTCGGGATGCACACCGTGTCAAAGTGCTGCCGCGCCTCCTCGTGGAAGCGCCGCATCGCCACGGCGTCGTCCGCGTCGCCCAGCAGCCGTCCGAAGAGGAAGACGTTGTCGCCGATGAGCAACCCGCCGGGCCGGAGGTGCTTCGCGGCCCACTGGCCGTAGCGGTCGTAGTTCGCCTTGTCGGCGTCGATGAACACCGCGTCGAAGGGCCCCTCGGACTCCAGCGTCGGCAGCGCGTCCACCCCGGCGCCCTCGACCACGGTCACCCGCCCGTCGAGCCCCGCGGTCTTGAGCACGTCGCGCGCCACGACCGCGTGCTTCGCGTCGTACTCGATGCTCCAGACGTGCCCCGTCGGGCCCACCGCCCGCGCCAGGTGGATGGTCGAGTACGCCGCGAGCGTGCCGACCTCGACCACCTCCCGCGCGCCAGCGAGGCGCAGCAGCATCCCGAGGAGCGCGCCCTCCCCGCGGCCCACCTGGATGGCGGGCATCCCGTGGCGCTCTGGGGCCCCGAAGGCGTACGCGAGCGCGCCGTCGTGCGGGTGGTGCAGCCCGTCGACCCACTCCAGGATCTCGGGGTTGAAATAGGCGGTTCCGCTGCGCGAATCGTTGTCGGCCATGGTGGTCCTTCGGGGGTGGTGGCGACGGTGTGGGGCTCCGACCAGCTGGTTGCCAGACCTGCGCTTTCAGTCTGGACCCGTTGTCCCGTGACACGTCGAGCCGAGCCCGAGGCGGCCATCCTGACAACCAGCCAGGCTCAGACGTTGCCCCAGCAATTCCCCCCGCGAATCGCGAACCGGAACAGCCCCGGCGGCCCGCCCGGCACGTTGGTGGTGCGGCACAGGTCCACGATCGCGGGCGTGCGCGACATCGGGAGCGCGACGAAGTTCATGCGGTTGCCGGCGTCGAAGCCGACCTGGGCGGGCAGGGCCCCGGGTCCGTCCCCGGCGCTCCACTCGCAGCGCGCGTAGCGGAACTCGATGTCGGGCTGGGCGGGGTCGGGGCAGGGCGCGAGGTCGGTGCGCACCACCAGCTGGAAGCTGTTGGCCCGGTCGTCGCTGCGGTCGTGGCGGCCGACGCGGTCCCAGGTGACGATGACCCGCCGGGGCTGCACGACGAAGCACACGTTGTTGCGTGCGGGCTGCCCCCCGCCGCGGGTGTCGACGTCGGCCCACCACGGCGCGACCATCGGCTGATCCGCGACGGGGAAGGGCGACGGCGTGCCGGTCGCGAGCGCGGCGGCGAAGGTCACGTTGCCGTTGGCGTTGACGTACATCGCGCGGAGTTCGCGACTGAAGAGGTAGAACCCTCGCGGGAAGGCCGCCGTGAGGTCCACCGCGACGGGCGCGTCGCCCTCCCGGGCCCCAGGGCCCGCGTAGGAGCCGTCGTCCGTCGGGTGCATGCACTGGGAGTCTGGTCCGTAGCCGGTGCTCCCGCCGAAGCCCGTGAGCAGGACGCTCGGGCAGGCCGTCGACGACTCGCAGCCGGTGAGCGGGTCGTCGTCGCAGTCGAAGAAGCCCGACGCGCATGCGATGGCGCAGCGGTCGCCGCGGCACACGCCCGCGGCCGATGCGCGGTCGGGGCAGTCGGTGAGGACGGTGTTGAACCCGTCGGCCGCGCAGACCGAGCGGGCCCGCTCGCCCGCGCAGGTGGGGAAGCCCGGCGGGCACGGGAGCACGCACCGCCGGCGGTCGTCGCAGCGGTGCCGGAAGGGGCAGTCGGCATCGGTCGCACAGCGCGGCCCGTCATCGACCACCACCGGAACATCGACCACCACCGGGACATCGACGGCGACGGGTACATCGACGGCGGCGGGCGCGTCGACGGCGACGGGTACATCGACGGCGACGGGCGCGTCGACCACCGCGACGCCCGCGTCGCGCGCGGGTGCCAGCGACACGCTCGCCCCGCAGCCCGGCGCCGCGAGCGCCGCCAACGCGACGAGCGCGCCCGCCCTCACGGCCGCGCCGTCGCCGGCTCGCAGCGAAGGGCGCCCTCGAAGCGGTCGCCCGGCGCCGCACGCAGCCGCCGGCCGCCGAGGGAGATCGCCCGCACGCAGAGCCCCCCGGCCGCCGACCCCTCCAGCTCGGCGCGCGAGACCACCAGGGACTCGCGGTCGCCTTCGGGGCGATCGAGGGCGATCGGCGGGTACGCCACGGTGAGCGCGAGCTCGTCGGCCCGCGCGGCCCCGCACGCGGCGATGGCGTCCCAGCGCACCGCTGGCAGCCCCGGCGCGCCGACCCCGTCGAGCGGGAGCATGCGCCACCGCGGCGGCTCGGCGAGGTCGCGCACCACCGGCCCCTCGGAGGCGCCCGAGCGCGCGAGCATCATCACGTTGGGGTCGTCGCCGATGAAGCCGCGGCGCTCGATCACCGCCCCGCTCGCGTCGACGCGCAGCGCCGCGCCCACCTGCGGGCCACGCTCGGCGTAGGCCGTCGACCACGCCTCGCGGGCGCCCTCGAAGAGCGGCGCGGCGAACACCACCACCACACCGCCCTCGCGCGACCCCGACGCGAGCGAGCGCATCCCCGCGGGGGCCTGCTCGACGAAGGGGTCGCGCACCCGCACGAAGTCCCGGGCGGCGGTGCCCCAGGCGAGCACCGGCTCGGAGGGACGGTCGTGCGTGAGCACCAGCGCGCCCCGCCGCGACACGGCCTCCACCCGCAGCGGACCGCGCTGCTGGATGGGCCAGTGCACCCCGAGCCCGCGCCCCGACGGGGCCGTCACGCCATGGAACACCCCGCCCTCGTCGACGCCCATCCAGGTGAGGCGCACGAAGGTCTCGCCGGTGACGTCCGGGCGACGCCGCCAGAGGCGCGCGCGCACCGGGCCGGACTCGGTGCCGCTCAGCAGGTCGGTGGCGTCGACGTTGGGCTGCCACGGGAGCGGGAGCACGGAGACCGGGCGCAGGGCACGGCTGGCGTGGCACACGTAGCGCCGCGGGGCCTCCGGGGCGCGGGGCTCCGCGGGGGCCGTCGACGCCGCGCAGCGGGCGAGGTTGCCCGCGGGCTGGAAGATCTCGTAGCGGCCGTTGATGAAGGGCCGCAGGCGGCTCTCGGCGTCGCGCGGCTCCTGCGCGCGCGGGGGGCGGCTCTGGTGGGGGTGGCCCGGCGCCCCGGCGCCCTCCCAGCGGAACACCTCCCTCCCCCGGGTGGTCTCGATCGCCACGCCGCCGAGCTCGGGCGAGACCCCCCAGGCGACGTCGCGGTCGAGCGCGAAGAAGTCCCAGCGCTGCCCGGCGTCGGCGGTGAGCATCACGCGGCCGTCGCGCAGCACCGCGGCGCCGTGGCTGCCGTCCATGAAGGTCGCCGCGCGGGCCTCCGCGGGCAGCCGGCTGCGGGCCAGCGGCGCCGTGCCGTCGGTGGTCCAGAGCGAGCCGTCCTCGCCGAGCACCACGGCGCGGCCGACGGAGTCGCGCGCCACCTTGAAGGCGCAGGGGAAGCGCCCGAGCGCCCGCGGGGCCCCGAGGAAGTCCTCGCTCGCCGCCACCCCGCCGTCGGCGGTCACGAACACCCACCCGCTGGCCACCGGCACCGAGGCGATGATCGTCGCCTCGAAGCGCACCGCCGCGACCGACGCGCCCCCGCCCGCGGACACCGAGAAGCGCAGCGGACCGAACACCACCCGGCGCCCGCCGTCGGCGTCGCGGTGCACCGTCCACGCGCGCGCCTGCGTCGGCCAGGAGAGCCTCTCCGGCGCCGTGACGGGCGCTCCCGCCGCGGGCGCCGACGCCGCGCGCCGACGCAGGAAGACCCCGCCGACCACCCCCGCCGAGAGGGCCGCCGCTGCTACCGCGAGCGCCCACCGCCGCCGCCGGGGCGTGGGCGGCACGCTAAGGTTCGGAGCGCGGTAGGGCATCGCCGACCGAGGGTGGTCCACAGCCGCGGTGCGGGTCAATCCTCGAGGGCGCGCAGCCGCTCGCGGTGGTCGGCGAGGCGCGCGGGCCAGGCCCTCTCGACGAGCGGTAGCGCGACCGCGGCGCCCGGGTCGTCGGGCTCGCCGGGATCATCCGCCGCCGCCTGGATGCCCGCGAGCACCTCGGGCCAGAACTCCATGTTCTCCAGGTCGGGCGTGGCCGCCTCGTCACGGCGGAGGCGCGCGGCGAGCGCGAGGTCGTCGGCGCCGTAGCTCCCGCGCATCACCCCGGCGGCGCGGTGCACCTCCGCCGCGAAGTCCGTCGCGGAGGTCACGGTCTGTCGCAGGGCGACGCCGCGCGGGTCCCAGGTCGCGACGAGCACCGCGGGGCGCTCGCCCGGCAGCACGCACGGCACCAGCATCACGTGCGGCGCCCGCCAGAGCATCCAGAGCGACATCTCGACGAAGCGTCGCGCCTCGCGGAAGGAGGGCGCCGGGCAGCCGGGCACGGCGACGACATGGCCGCGGGCGAACAGGGCCGTGAGGGTCTGCGCGAGGTCGGCGCCGAGGGCGCGCGCGCGATCGAAGGGGCCGTCGCTCATCGGCGGGGGAGCCTATACCATCGCCCCGGGCGCGGGCTTGCGACAGGCGTGCAGCTTCAGGGGCCAGCGCACCCGGCGCGCCGCGGAGGGATCGCCCCACGCCGCCGCGAGGGCCGCGCGCACGGCGGGCAGCGGGTCGTCGCCGCGGTCGGCCCGGTAGCGCGCGACGGCCGACCAGGTGCCGAGGTACCCGACGAGGTCGTCGAGGGTCCAGTCGATGGCGAGCTCGAATTCCGGGGCCCGGAGCCGGGGGAACGGCAGCACGAGGTCGGCGTAGCCGGTCTCGATCCAGCGGCGCTCGGGGGGCCACCAGGCGCCGATGACGTCGTGGTAGAAGTGCCCGACGACGGCGTCGAGGGCGGGCTCGGTGGTGAAGGTCTCGTAGCACCAGACGGCGAGCAACCCGCCGGGGCGCAGCACCCGCGCGGCCTCCGCGAAGAAGGCGCCGTGGTCGAACCAATGGAGCGCCTGCGCGACGGTGACGAGGTCGGCGCTGGCGTCGTCGAGGGACGAGCGCTCGGCGGGCTCGTGGCGGTACTCGATGTTGGGCCGGGCCTCGGCGCTGGCGAGCTGCGCCGCGGACGCGTCGGTGGCGACGACCCGATCGAAGCGGGCCGCGAGCTCGACGGCGGCCTGCCCGCTGCCGGTGGCGACATCCAGGGCGAGGGCGGTGGCGGGCGCGCTCGTGGCGAGCCAGTCGAAGAGCCCGGCGGGATACCTGGGTCGGTAGCGGGCGTAGTCGGGCGAGCGGGTGGAGAAGTGGTCCTTGAAGGTCATCGGGGTAGAGCCCTCAGCCTGCGTCCGCGGCGCGCGCCTCGATGGCCCGGATGGCCGCGGGCACCGCCGAGCCGAGGCACTCGTTGCAGGTGCCGAGGCCCAGGAAGCCGCAGCCCGAGCCGATGGGGATGCGCCGCAGCGCGGGCAGCGCGCGGGCGTCACCCTCGCGCCCGAGGGCCTCGACGACGGGGCGCTTCGCCTCGCAGGAGCGCGCGCCCCCGAGGGCCATGAGCCCCCGCTGCGTCGGATCGAGGCGCTCGGCGAAGCCCGGCTCGGCCAGCAGCGACGCGAGGCGCCCGCGCGCCGCGCCCCCGCGCAGCAGCGCCTCGACCAGGGGCTCGAGCGCGGTCGCAGCGAGCGGTCCGCGCAGCAGCTCGCCGGCGGGCGCCGCGAGCGAGGCGTTGGCGGCGAAGATGCGCACCACGTCGTCGACCATCTGCTCCCGGCGGGCGAGCTCCGGCGCGGCGCGCACGGCGTCGCGGTAGGCCGCGAGCGCCATGGCCTGCGTCGCCCGGTCGCGGGCGTAGAGGGTGCCGATCACGTACGCGAGGGCCGGGTCGCCGGGGGCGTCCGCGCGCCGGGCCTCGAGGGCGCGCGCGGCGGCCTGGCGCTCTCGCGCGGTGGCGGCGCCCGCGTCGGACGGCGCCAGGAGCGCGTCGATGCGGGCGGCGAGGTCGTCGGCCGCCGCGGCGCGGGCCTCGGCGCCGCGCTGCGCCGCGGAGGGTCGACCGGAGACCACGACCGCGGGCGGGGGAGCTGCCTCATCAGGGCGACCGCGCCCCGCGAGCGCGAGCAGCCCCACCGTGAGCGCCAGCACCGCGGCGCCGACGCCGAGGCGCACGCGCCGGGAGGGCCCTCCGCCCGTCGCCTCCACCGCCGGGACCACCGCCGCCGCCGCCGGGACGGGCGACGCGACCGCAGGGACCGCCACCGCCGCGGGCGCGTCGGGCGACGCGGGCGCGTCGGGCGGCGCGGGCTCCGTCGTCGTTCGCTCGACGGGGGGCGCCTCGAAGGCCGCCGCGAGCTGCTCGACGAAGGCCGACGCGCGCTGCGGCCGGGCGGCGGGCGACTTGGCGAGCGCGCGCGCCATCACGGCCTCGACCTCCGGGCCGAAGGCGAGGTCGGCCCGCCGCGCGGAGAGCGTTGGGGGCGTGGCGTTGAGGTGGGCCATGAGCAGGGCCATCACGTCGTCGCTGTCGAAGGGCCGCGACCCGACGAGCATCTCGTAGGTCATCACGGCGAGGGCGTAGATGTCCGTGCAGGGGCCGACCTCGCCGCCCGCCGCCTGCTCCGGGGCCATGTACTCGGGCGTGCCGAGCACGATGCCGCTGCGGGTGATCCCCGGCGCCGCGGGCCCGTCGGGCTGGAACACCTTCGCGATGCCGAAGTCGATCACCTTCACGGTCTCGACGCCCTCCACGTCGACGACGAGCACGTTCTCGGGCTTCACGTCGCGGTGCACGATGCCGAGCGCGTGGGCGTGGTCGAGCGCCGCCGCGACCTGCGCCGCCAGCGCCAGGGCCCGCTCGCGTGGGAGCGCCCCGCCGCGCTCCATCACCCCGCGCAGCAGCTCGCCGTCGACGTACTCCATCGCGAGGAAGCAGCGCCCCTCGTCGTCGGTGCCCGAGTCGTAGACGGTGATCACGTTGCGGTGCTGCAGCCGCGCCGCCGCCATCGCCTCCCGCGCGAAGCGCGCCGCGATCTCCCGGTTGCCCGCGAGCTCCTCCTGCAGGAACTTCATCGCCACCTGCCGCTGCAGGGCCTCGTGGCGCGCGAGGTACACCGTGCCCATGGCCCCGGCGCCGAGGCGCTCGATGAGCCGGTAGCGCCCCGCCACGAGCTCGCCCACCCGGCGGTCGGCGTCGCCCGGATCGGTCGAGGTCGCGGGGCGGTCGTCGTCTTGCGTCACGGTCATCGCGGTGGTCGGGCGACGCTACCACGGCCCCCGCGCCGCCCGGCGTCCCGCGGTCGCGTGGTAGCGTCCCCCGCGCCGCCATGAAGTTCGAACAGCTCGACCGACGGATGCGCGTCTACGAGACCGCCCACGACCACTGCGTGCTGCCCCACGTGCACATGGTCGCCCGCATCGACGGCCGCTCGTTCTCCCACCTCACCCGCGTCGCGCAGCGCTTCGACGCCCCCTACGACCCGCGCTTCCGCGACCTCATGGTGGCCACCCTCGAGCACCTCATGGGCTGCGGCTTCGCCGTGCTCTACGGCTACACCCAGAGCGACGAGCTCTCGCTCCTGCTGCGCCGCGACGAGTCCCTCTTCGGCCGCAAGCTCCGCAAGCTGCTCTCGGTGCTCGCGGGCGAGGCCAGCGGCGCCTTCTCCGCGCGCCTCGGGTCGCCCGCCGCCTTCGACTGCCGCATCTCGCAGCTGCCCACCGCCGACGACGTGGTCGACTACTTCCGCTGGCGCTACGAGGACGCCGCCCGCAACGCCCTCAACGGCCACTGCTACTGGCTCCTGCGCGGGCAGGGGCTCGACGAGAAGGCCGCCACCACCCGCCTCCAGGGCGTCTCCGTCGCCGACCGCAACGAGCTGCTCTTCCAGCACGGCGTCAACTTCAACGACGTGCCCGCGTGGCAGAAGCGGGGCATCGGCGCTCTCTGGGAGGAGCACCCCCACGAGGCCGTCGACCCGCGCTCCGGCGCCACGGTCGCCACCCTCCGCCGCCGCCTCGTGGTGCGCGACGACCTCCCCGCGGGCCAAGGCTACGACGCCTTCGTGCGCGGCATCGTCGACGCTCAGTAGCCCGCGATGCGCTCCAGCAGCGCCGCGGGGGAGAGCACGGCGAAGGCGAGGTCCGTCGGGTAGTGCCGCGCGTTGCCGGTGACCAGCGCGTCGGCGCCCCCGGCCAGCGCCACCTCGACGAAGGCCCGGTCGTCGGCGTCGGTCATCGCCCCGCCCCACGCGGGGACGGCCTCGAGGCGCTCGGCGCCCGCGAAGAGGGCCGCCAGCAGCGCGTCCGCGGCCGCCGGGTGGATGGCGCGGAACTTCGGCCGCGCCAGCACCGCCCGGTACTCGGCCTCCAGGCGCGGGTCGTAGAGCACCCGGTCGCCCCGCGCGAACACCGCCGCCAGCGCGCGGTCGGGCGTGCGGCCCGGGGTGAGCAGCGCCGCGACCAGCACGTTGGTGTCGATCACGAGGCGCAGCGCCATGGCGCGCGACCATCGCACCCGGGGCGCCCCCGCGTCGACCGCCGCCGCGCCGATCGCCCCCCGGGAGGGGGTGACCGGGGTTCGGACACCCTGAATTCGAGGGCGCGCGCTGCCTGGAAGGGATGCTGGAAATCCCCGCGCGCGGTAGAAACGGGCCCGTGAGTGCAAAGAGCGACTTGGAGAGCGGGGAGGCCGTCACCGGGGGGGAGCCACGCGCGGCCGCGCTGCACGCGATCGAGGCGGCGCTCATGCGCTCCGAGTCGCTCTTCCGGGAGCTCATCGAGCGCTCGCCGGAGATCGTGCTGGTGAGCGACGAGGGGCGGATCGTGTACGCCAACCCGGCCATGGTGCGCGCGGCGGGCGCCGCGTCGGCGGAGGCGCTGCTGGGCCGCCGGGCGCTCGACCTGGTGCACCCCGACGAGCACGAGGCCTCCCTCGAGCGCCTGCGCCGCGTGGTGGCCACCAACGCCGCGGTCGAGCCGCGCGAGGTTCGCTGCGTGCGCGACGACGGCACCGACCTCTGGATGGAGACCCTCATCGCGCCGCTGACCCTCGGCGGGCGGCCCACCATGGTCATCCTTGGCCGCGACGTCACCGAGCGCCGGCGCCAGGGCGACCTGCTCCGCGCCGCGGAGGAGCGCTTCCGGCTCACCTTCGAGCACGCGCCCATCGGGGTGGCGATGACCGGCCTCGACGGGCGCTGGATCAGGGTCAACCAGGCCCTCTGCTCGATGCTCGGGTACACCGCCGACGAGCTGCTCGCGAGGTCGTTCCAGGAGGTCACGCACCCCGACGACCTGGCGCAAGACCTCGCGCTGGTGGGCGAGCTCTACCGCGGCGAGCGCACCTTCTATGAGCACCCCAAGCGCTACATCCGCAAGGACGGGGCGACCATCGACGTCCTGCTGCACGTCTCGCTGGCCCACGGCGAGGACGGGCAGCCCCGGCACTTCATCGCCCACATGATCGACATCACGGCCCAGCGCCAGGCCGAGCGCGCGATGCGCGAGAGCGAAGCCCGGGCCAGCACCATCGCCCGGCAGGTGCCCGTCGGCATCTTCGAGATCAACCTCGCGGGGCGCTACACGTCCGTCAACGAGCGCTGGCGCCAGCTCACCCGGTGCACCGAAGACGAGGCCCTCGGGCAGCCCTGGGACTTCATCCTTCACCCCGACGACCGGGAGATGGTCACCGCCGCGTGGGTCGAGGCCGGGCAGCAGGGCCGCGAGTTTGGCGTGGAGTGCCGCTACCGCCTCGCCGACGGCCACACGGCGTGGGTGTACAGCACCGCCGTGGCGGTGCGCGACGACGACAGCGCCGTCATGGGCTACCTCGGCACCGTGCTCGACGTGTCCGAGCGCAAGCAGGCCCAGGCGCAGCTGCTCTTCAACGACCGCATGGCCTCCGTGGGCACGCTGGCCTCCGGCGTGGCGCACGAGATCAACAACCCGCTCGCGTACGTGACCGCCAACCTCGACCTCATCGTCGAGGAGGTGCGCTCGCTCAGCGCCGTGCTGCCCGCCGACCGGGTGCGGGACATCGAAGAGCTCGCCAGCGAGGGGCGCCAGGGGGCGGAGAAGGTGCGGCGCATCGTGCGGGCGCTCAAGACCTTCGCCCGCGCCGACGAAGAGCGGCGCGTGCGCCTCGACGTGCACAGCGTGCTCGACCTCTCCATCAGCATGGTGTCCACCGAGCTGCGGCGCCGCGCGCGGGTGGTGCGCGACTACCAGTGGGTGCCCGCGGTGGAGGCCGACGAGGCGCGGCTGGGGCAGGTGTTCATCAACCTCCTGCTCAACGCCGCGCAGGCGCTGCCCGAGGGCATGGCAGACCGCAACACCATCCGCGTGGTGACCCGCACCAACCCCGCCGGGCGGGTGTTCATCGAGGTGCACGACAGCGGCGTGGGCATCGCGCCGGAGCACCGCGGCCAGATCTTCGACCCCTTCTTCACCACGCGCCCGGTGGGCCGCGGCATCGGCCTCGGGCTCTCCATCTGCCACGGCATCGTCGCGGCCCTCGGCGGCGAGATCACCGTGGCGAGCGAGCCCGGCCAGGGGGCCACCTTCGTGGTGTCGCTGCCCGGCGTGCCGGTGGAGGTCGCCCCGGAGGCGATGCCGCAGGCGATCGCCGAGACCCGCAAGCGCGACGGGCGCATCCTGGTGGTCGACGACGACCCCATGGTGGGCACCACGCTGCGGCGGGTGCTCGAGCGCGACCACGAGGTGACCGTCGTCGAGAGCGCCCGCGAGGCGCTCACCCTCATCGGCGCGGGGCAGCGCTACGACGTCATCCTCTGCGACGTGATGATGCCGCAGATGACGGGCATCGAGCTGCACACCGAGCTCGGCCGCCTCGCCGCCGACCAGCAGGAGCGGATGATCTTCGTGACCGGCGGAACCTTCACCCCGAAGGCGCGCGCGTTCTTCGACAAGGCCCCCAACGCCCTCATCGAGAAGCCCTTCAACCTCCGCAACCTGCGCGCGGTGGTGCGCGAGCAGCTCCAGCTCCTGCGGGCGGGCGTCGACCTCGACCAGTGATCCCCCTGCGGCGCGGGCGCCGCTGCGGCCCGGTGGCGGGATGGGAGGGGCGGAGTTCCTGACACCGCCGCGGGGACGCGTCCGCTATCATGGTCGGCGTGTCGCCGAAGGACGTTCGCACCCTCGGTCGCGCGCTCGACGCCCTGGTGCGTACCGCGCGCACCCACGGGACCGCCGTTGATACCGCCGCCGCGCGCCTGCGCGACGCGTGGTTCGCGCTCGACCGGGTGCCGGTGCGCTTCGGGGCGACGGAGCTGTACGTGCGCGACGACGTGGCCCTCGGCGGGGGCGACGAGGAGGTGCGGTGGCTCCTCCCGACCTTCATGGCGGGCCTGCGGCAGGTGGCGCCCCGGGAGGGGGTGACCGTGCACGAGCTGTGTCAGCTCGCCGAGGAGCTGGCGCGCTGCGAGCCCGAGGTGTCGTCCCTCGAGCGCTTCCGCGACTGGCTCTGGGGCGGCGGGGCGGCCGCGGGCTTCGAGGTCGAGCTGCAGACCAGCTTCATGGAGGCCGTGGAGGCCGACCTGCCCGACGCCGTGGTGGCCCCGGACGGCTTCCTGGAGGGGGGCCTCTCGGCGGTGCGCCTCCCGGGGGTGCAGTCCCTGGAGGACGACGTGGTCGAGCTCGCCGCGCTCGACCTCGACGCGGTCGCGGCCCGCGAGGAGTTCGACGCCGCGGTCGACGCCGCGGTCGACGACGAGCCGCCGGTGATGCACGAGGCCCGGCGCGCCGCGCTGCGCTACCGCTGCGAGGCGCCCGCCCGCTGGAGCCTCTGCGAGGCCACGGCCATCGTGGCGATCTCCGCGCTCCAGGCCGACTGCAACCCCGACGCGCTCGCCCGGCAGCTGGCCGACGCGCTGCGCGAGCACCTCGACGTCGACGTGGTCGACCTGCTCGCCTCCAGCGTGCGCCGCAACGACCCCTTCGCCCGCCAGGTGCTCCGCGGCCTCGATTTCCCGGGGCTCCCGGTGGCCGCGGTGCGCGCCTTCGCCCACGCCGACGACGGCCACCGGGTGCTGGCCAACCTCCTCGCCGCGGCCTCGCCCGAGCTCGCGACCCGCCTCGCCCACGCCCTGCTCGACGGCGCCGCCGCGGAGACCGCGCTGGTGGACATCGCCCTGCGCATCGTGGCGTCGCTGGGCGCGCAGCGCTTCCTCGGGCTGCTCGACGCCGCCGCGCTGCGGCCGCCGGAGGCCCACGCGCTGGGCTCGATCCTGGCCGAGCGCGACGACGCCCTCGAGCTGCTCGCGCCGCTGATGCCGCAGGTGCCGCGCCCGGCGCTGCCGCGGCTGCTGGGCGCCCTCCCCGCGGAGCTGCGCCCGCGCCTCGCGCCCTCGCTCGCGCCGCGCTGGGCCGAGCTCTCCGGCGGCTTCGTCGAGTCGCAGCTCGCGCCGCTCTTCATCGAGGCCGGCACCGCGGGGGTGCGGGTGCTGGCGGAGGTGTTCGTCGCGCAGCAGGGCGACGGGTGGTCCGTGGAGAGCGTGCGCATCCTCGGGCGCGCGCTGGTGCGGGCGCGGTTGTTTACCGAGCTGTGTATGCCCCTGGTGCGCTCCAAGCGCATCCCGGTGGCGGCGCGCATCGCCCTCTGCGACGCGGCGGAGTCGGACCTCGAGGTGGCGGCGGCGGTGTCCCGCTGGCACCCGGGCGAGCTGCTCGACCCGCCGGAGCTGCGGGCGCGGCTGCGGGCGCTGCGGGAGTTCGAGGCGGCGCGGCGATGAGCGACTCGCTGACGATCCGGCGCTCGTCGGGGATGCCCGACGACGCCCGCGGGGCCACCGCGCGGATGATGGTCGAGCGGCTCTTCGTGCTGATGCGCACGCTGGCGGTGCACGGACCATCGCACCCGGTGAGCGTGCAGATCGCGCAGGCCCTGGCGGACGGCATCGGCGCGGCGGAGATCCCCTTCACCATCCAGTTCGTGCGCCAGGCGGTCTTCCAGGACCACGCCCTGGTGATGTTCGACCCCGGCGGATTCCAGCGCTCGCTGCGGGTGGCGGCGGCGCTCGCGGCGATGGACGTCCACCAGATCTCCGTCGACCAGGTGCCCGCGGTGGGCGACCTCGTGGCGCTCGGGGTCGAGCTGGCCTCCGGGCACGGCCGGGCGCCGGAGTTCGTGGGGATGCAGCTGCGGGCGATCCGCGACGGGCAGACGGGCACCGCGGGCGAGGCCGTCGAGCCGGCGCGCTTCGCGGCGGTGATGCTCCTGCGGGCGCTCATGGACGCCGAGCACATCGACTCCACCCGGGGCGGGCCGTGGCCGTGGTCGCGCGGGGCGGCCATCCTGCGGCGCCTGGAGCGGGCCGCCAACGCCGACGGGCCGACGACCACGCGCTTCCTCGAGGTGGCCCCCGGGGTGCTCACGGTGCCCCGGCGGGCGGTGCAGGCGACGGCGCTCGCGCTCGCGGCGATGCGGCTCGTGGGCCTCGACGTGGCCACCCGGCGGGTGGGCGCCCACGCGACCCTGGCGGTGTGCCTCGCGGGCCTGCGGCTGCGCGGCGGGGACGACTTCGGCGGCGCGGCGCAGCGCTGCCTCGACCAGCTGCGGTCGAGCCTGAGCGCGGGGCGCTCGAAGGTCGACCCGCACCGGCTGCGCACCTGCGCGCTGGTGCACGACGCGGCGTTTCGCCCCGAGGCGCGCTCGCGGTGGCACCCGGTCGCGCGCTTGATCGAGCTGGTGTACGAGCACGAGGTGCTCCGGTGCCCGCCCGACGCCGCCTTCGACCTCGACGCCGTCGACGTGCTGTCGGCCCTTGCGCCGCGCTCCTTCGTGCAGGACGACCCGGGCTGGCTGCAGGCCCTGGTGGAGATCGTCGGGCGCTGGGTGCCGGGCGTGCGGGTGACCCTGGAGGAGGGCGACGCGGGGGTGCTGCTGGGGGGGCACAGCGCGCGGCCGCTGGTGTTCACCGGCGCGGCGCTGAAGGTCGGGCGCTCGGCGCCGTCGCTGCCGGGCGAGGAGGAGTAGCGCGTGGTCGCCCCCGGCGAGACGGTGCTCGGACGCTACGTGATCGAAGGGCTCCTCGGCGAAGGGGGCATGGGCAAGGTGTTCCGCGCGCGCCACGCGACCCTCGGGCTCGCGGTGGCCGTGAAGGTGATGCACCGGCAGGAGCGGGCCGACCTCGTGGAGCGCTTCGAGCGCGAGGCGCAGCTGATGTCCCGGGTGCAGCACCCCAACGTGGTGCGGGTGCTCGACTACGGGCTCCTCGACGACGGCGCGCCGTGCCTGGTGATGGAGGTGCTGGAGGGCGAGTCGCTGGAGACGCGGCTGATCCGGCGGGTATCGCTCCCGTGGCGCGAGGCGCTCTCGCTAGAGCGGGGGCTGCTGGAGGGCCTCGGGGCCATCCACGCCGCGGGGGTGGTGCACCGCGACCTGAAGCCGTCCAACGTGTTCCTGGCGCGGGGCGACCAGGGGAGCGAGGTGCTGAAGCTCATCGATTTCGGCATCGCGCGGCCGGTCGACGACGGGCCGAAGCTCACCCGGGCGGGGCAGATCCTCGGCACCCCGGAGTACATGGCCCCGGAGCAGCTTCTCGGGGCGCCGGCGGACTTCCGCAGCGACATCTACACGGCCGCGCTGCTGCTCTACGAGATGCTCTCCGGGCAGCTGCCGTACGTCACCGACGACCTCTCCGAGCTGCTGATGCGCGTGGGCAACCCGGCGCCGCCGGTGGTGGTCCCGGGGCGCATGCCGCGGCCGCCGCGGGAGGTCATCGAGGTGCTGATGGGCGCCCTCGCGCTCGACGCGAAGGCCCGGCCGGTGACCGCGGGCGAGCTCGCCGCGCAGCTCGACACCGCCGTCGAGGCCGCCGCGATGGGCACCGTGCAGGAGCTTCGCGGCGGGCGCGTCACCGGGGCGCCGACGCCGACGCCGGGGGAGGCCACGCCCGAGGCCCGGGCGGTGCCGACGCGGTACCTCTTCGCGGCGCGGCTGCCGCCGTCGCGGCTGGCGAAGCCCGAGGAGCGGCGCTTCCTGACGGGGCTCACCATGGGCAGCGCCAAGGGCTACACGATGGGGGCGCAGTTCTGGTTTGCGCTGAAGACGACCCCGGCGCCGCCGGACGAGGCGATGGAGGCCGCGGAGTCGCTCAGTCGCGCGCTCACCGAGCGCTACGGGGCGACGGTGCGCTCGGCGTACCGCATGGTCGAGCCGACCTTCGCGCTGACCGCCGCGGCCCTGAGCGGCGCGGTGCCGCTGCCGGAGGTCCTGCGCACCCTGCTCGACGAGCTCACGCACGACCGCTGAGTTTCGACCTCACCCCCGCTGCCGCGATGCCCCTCTCCATGAATGGTTCACTTCGGGACACATCTCCTGGAGTGACTTGTTTTCAGGCATCTGGTGGCAGCGCAGGCCATCGCACGTCGCCGGGGTTCGGGCGTTGGCCCTCACCCCGGGCAATAACAAGGGGCGCCCCGGACGGGGTCCGGGGCTTACCGGACCGGAACGCGCTCGACCTTCCGGAAGGTGCAGGCGACGAGCAACAGATTGCAGGGAATCGGCGTCCCTGTTCGACAGCCCCGGACAATGTCCGGGGCGTCCCTTGTTATTGCCCGGGGTGAGGGCCAACGCCCGAACCCCGGCGACGTGCGATGGCCTGCGCTGCCACCAGACGCCTGAAAACAAGCCACTCCGGGAGATGTGTCCCGAAGTGAACCAATCACGGACAGGGGGCATCGCGGCAGCGGGGGTGAGGTCGACGCATCGACGCATTCCGCCTATGGAAGGCCACACCTCACCCGATGACCGCCGCCTGGAACTTCGAACGACGCCGCGACACCTGCACCCGCTTCCTGGTGGGCGTGTGGGCGCTCGCGCAGGGCGTCGCCGGGCGCGACACCAGCCTCGAGGCCGTGCGCAGCCGGATGCGGCTCTCCCCCGAGGAGGCCCTCTTCGCCGCGCGTCGGCTGCGGGACGACGAGCTCATCGGCTTCGAGCCCGGCGGCGCGGTGCGCTCCAACGCCCGCGGCATCGAGCGCGCCGACGCGGCCATGCGGGGCGTGCGCGCGCGGGTGCAGCGCCCCGACGACGCGGCGGCCGCCGTGCGCGCGGGGGGCACCGCGGTACAGGTGATCGCGGCGGTGATCCGCGCCGACGGGGCGGCCATCGCATGCGGCGCGGGCGACGACGGGGCGGCGCACCGGGTGGCGCTCGTCGGCGACGCGGTGGTGCTGGAGCGACAGGGCGTCGACGGCGCCTGGGCGCCCGCGGCCGTCGACGACTGACGCCTGCGCAAAGCTGGACGCCCTCCCTCCCGTGGCGCCACCGTCGCCGCCGCGTGCAACCCTCCGCCCTCCCCCCCGAGCTGCTCGTCGCCGCCCTCGTCGCGGCGGTGTTGCTGGCGCTCGTGCAGACGGCGCGGCTCGCGTACACGCGCTGGCTGCCGCGGCGGCGGCTGGAGGTCGCCCGCGCGGCCGGGGCCGACGGCGAGCGGCGCGCCGAGCCCGTGCTGGTGTCCATGGGCTACGCGATCGTCGCGCGGCAGGCGCCGGTCACCTACGACGTGGCCCTCGACGGCGAGCCCTGCGCCATCGCCCTGCGCGCGGACTTCCTCGTCGAGCGCGACGGCCGACGCTTCGTCGCCGAGGTGAAGACCGGCCGCCACGCGCCGCGCCTGGAGACGCCCGCCACGCGCCGACAGCTGCTGGAGTACCGGGTGGCCTTCGACGTGGACGGCGTGCTGCTGGTCGACGTCGACGCGGGGAGGGTGCACTCGCTGGAGTTCCCGTCGCCCCCGGCGCGCGAGGCCGGCGGGGGACTCGGGTGGCTGCTGTGGCTCGCGCTCGGCGGGGCGCTGGGCTACGGCGCCTCGCTGGTTCCATCGCGCGGAGGTGCTCCCCCGGCGGGGGTGGAGCGGGGCCCCTCGGCGCCGTGATATAGCCGCAGGATGCAACCGACGATCATCGTGTGCGGTCACGGTCCCGGCATCTCCGACGCGGTCGCGCGGCGCTTCGGGCGCGAGGGCTTCGCGGTCGCCATCGTCGCGCGCAACGCCGAGCGCCTCACGGCGGCGGCCGCGGCGCTCACGGCCGAGGGCATCACCGCGCGGGCCTTCCCCTGCGAGCTCGGCGACCCCGCCGCGGTGGGCGCCCTCGTGCGCGAGGTGCGCGCGGCGCTCGGCCCCATCTCCGTGCTCCACTGGAACGCCTACGGCGGCGGCGCCGGTGACCTCACGGCGTCGCGCCCCGAGGAGCTTCGCGCGGCGCTCGACGTGGCCGTGCACGGGATGATCGCGGGCGTGCAGGAGTCGCTCCCCGACCTCACGGCCGCCAAGGGCGCGCTGCTGGTCACGGGCGGCGGGCTCGCGTTCTACGACCCCAAGGTCGACGCGATGGCGGTGCAGTGGGGCGCCATGGGCCTCGCGGTGGCCAAGGCCGCGCAGCACAAGGCCGTGGGGCTGCTGCACCAGCGGCTCAGCGCCGAAGGGGTCTACGTGGGCGAGGTCGTGGTGCTCGGCGCCGTGAAGGGCACGGCCTTCGACAGCGGGCACGCGACGCTCGAGGCCTCCGCCATCGCCGATCGCTTCTGGGACCTGCACCAGCGCCGCGCGGAGTCGTCGGTCAACATCTCGTAGGGGCCCCACAGCTCGCCCCTGGGCTGCGCGGAGCCCCTGCGCGCTGCGGTGGTATGGTGCCCCCTGCTCTCCCCCGCACCGCCCATGAGCGCCGCCGCCCCGCTGCCCTTCGCCGTCTCCGCGCAGTCGACCACGACGCTGTACCGCTCCGTGCGCAAGATCGCCTCCGGGGGCATGGGCTCCGTCGAGCTCGCGGTCGCGGCCAGCGGACGCTCGCTCGGGCGCATGGTGGCGGTGAAGCGCCTGCACCCGCACCTCGCCGAGGACGAGCGCTTCCTCAGCATGTTCTTCGACGAGCTCGCGATCACGGCGAGCCTGCACCACCCGCACATCGTGGAGATCGTCGACTGGGGCAAGGACGACCGGGGGCACTTCCTGGTGCTGGAGTACGTCCCCGGCGACTCGCTCTTCGCCCTCGCCCGGGCCACCCAGAAGCGGGGCATCCCCTTCCCGGTGGAGCTCGCGCTCTACATCGTGGCGTGCACCGCGGAGGGCCTGCACGCCGCCCACGAGCTGCGCGACGATCGCGGTGAGTCACGGCACCTCGTGCACCGCGACGTGAGCCACTCCAACGTGCTCGTGGGCATCCACGGCCAGGTGACGCTGATCGACTTCGGCGTCGCCAAGGCCCGCGACAACCTCACCCACACCGTCACCGGAACCCTCAAGGGGAAGTTCGGATACCTCTCCCCCGAGCAGGCCCGCGGCGAGGCCCTCGACCGCCGCTCGGACCTCTTCTCCCTCGGCGTCGTGCTCTGGGAGCTGCTCTCCGGGCAGCGCCTGTTCCATGGGGCGACGGAGTGGGAGAGCATGCGCCGCACCCTGGAGCAGGACGCGCCCGCCCTGCACCCCGACTGGCCCGAGGTGCCCGCCGCCGTCGACGAGCTGCTCGCCCGCGCGCTCGCCAGGTCCCGCGACGAGCGACCCGCCACCTGTCTCGACCTCGCCGACGCCCTGCGCGCCATCGCCCGCGCCGAGGGCTACACCGCAGGCGAAGACGAGCTCGCGCGCTTCTTCCGCGAGGCGCTCCCCGAGCGCGTCGAGGAGCTCGAGCGCCTCATGGTCGTCGCCCAGGCCAGCGTCGAGGAGGCCACCGCCATCCACCGCGGCCTCCCGGTGGGCGCCGACACCGTGGTCACCCCGCCGCCCGTCGCCGCAGCGCCCGCCGTCGCCGCGCCCGCGCCGCGCCTCGTCGCTCCCGCCGTCGCCGCGCCCGCGCCATCACCCCGCGCGTGGCTGCGCCTCGGGCTCCCCGCGGCCCTCGTCGTCGCCGCCGCGCTCGCTGCCTACGCGCTACGCCCGTCGCCTCAGCCCGCCGTCGATGGGCCGTCGGTGGTGCCGCCCGCAACCCTCGCACCCGCGACGCCCGCGCCCGTCGTCGACCCGACGCCCGCCCTCACCCCGCCCGCTCCCGCAGCGCCCACGCCACCCGAGCCCGCGCGCCATGAACCCACGCGCCACGAGCCCGCGCGCCGCAGCCCGCCGCGCCGCCTCGCACCACCGCCCGCCGTCGCTGCGCCCGTCGCTCCGCCCGTCGCCGTACCCGTCGCTGCACCCGTCGCTCCGCCGGTTGCTCCTCCTGTGAGACCGCCGCCAACCACGGCGCCGATCGGCCGACCGCAGCTCGATCAGCATTGGTGATGGTCGCCCGCGGGAGCGACCGATACACTCCGCCTCGTCGCATGCGCCCCCGCCGGTTGCATCTCGTCCCGGGCACCCTCGCGCTGCTGCTCCTCGGGGCGCCGGCGCTCGCGCAGACGGTCGACGCCCAGGAGTCGCCCGCAACGCAGGGCGCCCCCGCGCGGGGCGACGAGGCCGCGGCGCGCGAGGCCTTCGAGCGGGGCGTCGGGCTCGCCGAGCAGCTCCAGTGGTCGGCTGCCGCGGAGGCCTTCGAGGAGAGCTACCGGCGCTACCCCCGCGCGGCCACGCTGCGCAACCTCGGGCTCGCGCACCGGGCGCTCGGCCGCTTCACCCTCGCCATCGACGAGCTCCGGCGCTTCCTTCGTGAGGCCCGGCCCGCGGAGGCAGTGCGCCAGGAGCTGCGCGGGCTCATCGAGGAGATGACCGTGCAGCTCGCCACGCTCACCGTCATCACCTCGGTGCCCGACGTGACGATCACCCTCGACGGCGCCGCCCTCGCGGCGGGAGAGCCCACCGCCGCCGACCCGGGCGACCACGTGCTCGACGCCTCCGCCGAGGGATACACCCGCAGCGCCCGCACCCTGCACCTCACCCGCGGCGAGCACCGGCGGGTGGAGCTCGCGCTGCAACGCTCCTCCGGGGGCGTGCTCTCTCGCTGGTGGTTCTGGACCATCGTGGGCGTCGCCGTCGCCGGGGCCGCCACCGCCACCGTGTTCGCCCTCTCCGAGACGGCACCGCCCGACTGCGGGTCGCTCCAGCTGTGCCTCTCGCCGTGATCGCCCGGCACGCGGCGCTCGTGGCCCTCGCGTGCGGCTGCGCCTCGCCCGGCCCCTCCGCGGTGGTCACCCTCGCGACCGACCTGCCGCCGTGCCGTCTCCCCACCGTGCGCCTGCGCTGCGCCTACGAGTGGGACGGCGTCTCCCCCCGCGACACCGCCTCCTGCGAGCAGGTGCTCTACCGGGGCAGCTCGCTCGCCGAGGTTCAGCTCCCCGCCTCCTTCGGGCTGCGCGGCGACGGCAGCGGGCGCCCGCTCACCCTCGCCATCGACGACGGCGCACCGAGCCCCATCCTGCGCCGCGTCGCTCGGGTCACCCTCCCCCAGGACGGCGATCCCGCGCGGGTCACCATCGTCCTGCGCGCGGCCTGCGCCGAGCCCGGCGCCGCCACCGCCGAGCGACCCTGCGCCCCGGGGAGCGCCCGCTGCACCCTCAGCCAGTCGTGCGAGCAGCGGGCGATGACCTGCGGCGACGAGGGCGCCTGCCGCGCCGTCGAGCTGCGCGCGGACGAGCTCGCCGCCGACCCCGCCACCGTGGTGGAGGCGCCGGGGCTCTGCGACGCGGGGACGCCGCGCGGGTGATGAAGCGCCCGCCGATGTGCGCGCAGCACCGTACAGCGAGGCGAATTCGTACATTGAAGAGCGCCGCGCGAGGCCGCTAGGGTGATGGCTCGCGATGCCCGCGCGAGGAGGTCACCGACCATGAGCCACGATGCACCCGACCCAAGGTACGAGGCGCCGCCCGGGCGCGTCGGTCGCTACGAGGTGCTCACCGCCCTCGGCCACGGAGGGATGGCCAGCGTGTACCTCGTGCGAGGCCTCGGCAGCGCCGGGTTCGAGCGCCTCGCGGCGATGAAGATCCTCCACCGGGGCCTCTGCGCCGACCAGGATTTCGTGGAGATGTTCCTCGACGAGGCGCGGGTGGCGGCGCACCTGCACCACCCCAACACGGCGGCCATCCTCGACCTCGGCTCCACCGGGCTGCAGCCGTACATGGTGATGGACTACGTCGAGGGCGACACCCTCCACGCCGTGCAGCTCGCCGCCACCTCGGTGCGCCGCGCGGTGCCCGTGGGCATCGCCCTGCGCATCGCCCTCGACGCGCTCGCGGGCCTCGACGCCGCCCACGAGCTCGCGGCCCCCGACGGCGCGCCGCTCGGGCTCATCCACCGCGACGTCTCGCCCCTCAACGTGCTCGTCGGCGTCGACGGCATGGCCCGGCTCGTGGACTTCGGCATCGCCCGCGCCGCCTCGCGCCGCGCGGTCACAGCCATCGGCGTGGTCAAAGGCAACCTGCCCTTCATGTCCCCCGAGCAGCTCCGCGGCTACGACCTCGACCGCCGCTCGGACCTCTTCTCCATGGGCGTCACCCTCTGGGAGACCCTCGCCCTGCGCCGGTGCTTCCCCACCCGCGAGGGCGCCGCCATGTCGCGCCTCGCCCGCGAGGACTACCGCCCCCTCGCGGAGGTCGCGCCGAAGGTCCCCGCGGCGCTCGACGCCATCTGCCGCCGGGCGCTCGCCTTCGAGGCCGCCGAGCGCTTCCCCACCGCGGCCGCCTTCGCCGCCGCCCTCGAGGACGCCTTCCGCCACGACGTCGCCACGCAGCGCGAGCTCGCGCAGTTCATGTCCGTCGTCGCGACCGACAAGGTGCAGCGCGAGCGCGAGGCCGTCCGCGTCTCGGCCCTCCCGGTGCCCCGCCGCCGCGTCGCCACGCAGCCCTCGCTGCGCCCCGCGGCCGACCGCTGCGGGCCCTTCGCCCCCGTCGCCGCCCCGCCGCCCTCCTCGCCCGCGGCCGACGTCTTCTTCGACCCGGACGCGCCCACCGCCCTCGCCCCGTGGCGCCGTCACGCGCGCCGCGCCGGCCGCGCGCTGCGCTCCTGGGCGTTGCCCCCGGAGGCCCCACCCGCGCCGTCGAGGGTCACCACCTGGCGCTTCGGCGCGCCGCCGCCCGTCGCGCCCGCGGAGCTCTCCGGCTCGCTCTACGAGGCCGTCACCGAGGCCCTCTTCCGCCGCCGCCGGGCGCCCGTCGCGCCGCTGCCGCCCGCCGAGTGGGTCACCCGGCGCCTCAGCCCCGTCGCGGCCATCCCCGACTCCTTCGCCGCCAGCGTCACCCGCCGGCAGCCCCGGCTCTCGCTGCGCCCGCGGCCCAGCGCCCGGCCGCCGCCCACGGGCCTCGACGGCCCGACGCTCCCCCGCGCCGCGCTGCGCCTCCGCCCGCTGGCGTCGCTCCGGCCCCCGCCCCCGCGCGCCGGCCTGCTCGCGCCCCTCCGCGCGCTGGTGGCGCGGCTCTGGTCGCGGCTGACGCCCACGGCGGGGACGTAGTACCTCGCCGCAGCAAGTCTGACCCGTCGAAGGCGCTGGGTTTGCGGGCCCCCTCACCGCGCTGCCGCGCGCCCTGCACCCCCATCGGATGATGCTCATCGTTGCCCTCATCGTGCGTAGAGTGCTTGCAGGCTGGGGTTCCGCGCGTTGGCGCGTCACCCCAGGCAACAACAGGATGGCCGCCCCGGACGGTGTCCGGGGCTCCGAACGGGCATCGCCTGATACGCGCCGGAGACGCCGCGTCCACGTCCGGGGATGACCCTCCGTTCGCTCGACAGCGGCCCCGGCGACCTGCGCACAGAGACGGCCGTCCGGAGCCCCGGACACCGTCCGGGGCGGCCCTCCTGTCATTGCCTGGGGTGACGCGCCATCGCGCGGAACCCCAGCCTGCAAGCAGATTGCGCTCGAAGAGAGCAACGATGAGATCGGATGATGGGGGCAAGGGCTCCGAGATCGCAGGCATGAGCGATGAACTGGAAGCGCTCGACGCTGTCGGTTCGATCTCCACCCCGTCATTCTCCTGAGCCCTTGCCCCCATCATCCGATGGGGGTGAGGGCGCGCGGCAGCGCGGTGAGGGGGCCCGCGAACCCAGCGCCTTCGACGCGTCAGAACCTCCACGGCGGGGTCCTAGCCATCGGCGGCACTCCTGGCCTAAAGGAATGGCCGTGATGCCGACCTCCCGCGCCTCCCTCCTCGTCGCCCTGCTCTCGCTCCTGACCGCCCTCGGCGCGCCCGCCGCGGCCTCGGCGCAGACCCTCCAGGTGGCCTTCAGCGAGATCGTCCGCGGCGGCGTCACCACCGACGCCTGGGGCGAGGCCAGCAGCCCCACCACCTTCGCGCGCGGCGAGTTCACCGTGCAGGTGCCCCGCGGCGGGCGCGTGCGCTGGGCACGGCTCTACTCCGGCGTCACGGTCTTCTACCCCAACGCCACCGCCCCGGCCTTCCCGCCGTCCATCCCCGCGGGGCCCTCGGGGTCGCCCCGGCAGGTCATCGTCGGCAACACCGGCGCCACGGTGGTGCGCACCCTCCAGGGCGCGCCGCGCTTCTACTCCCGCACCTCGCCCACCGCCACGGTCACCGCCCACTGGGGAACCTTCGTCACCGACGTCTCCACCGCCGTCCGCGCGGCCGTGGGCCCCTCCTCCCGCGGCGGGGTCACCCGCGTCGCCGTCCAGGAGCGCGGCGACGACGCCGCCCGCGAGGGCGCCGGGCTCATCCAGTTCGGCGGGCACTTCCTGGTCGTCGTGTACGACCTCGACTTCGGCCCGCGCCGCAACGTGGTCGTGTACGAGGGCTGCGCCACCAGCGGCTTCGAGAGCCCGTCGCTCCCCCTCCCCGGCGCCGTCGCCAACCGCTGCCCGAGCACCCTCACCCGCGGCGAGCCCTTCGCCGCGTCCGTGGGCGTGATGTGGGAGTTCAACCGCCGCCCCAACCCCGCGGCCCCCACCGACCCGTCGCGCGACACCTGCTCCGAGGAGGAGAGCGAGATCTTCGTCAACAACCTCTCGCTCACCACGCGGGCGGGCGGCGCCGACGACTGGCCCGGCGTCGCCGCCGGCATGGGCTGCTTCGCCGACACCGCGGGCCTCTGCACCATGGGAACCTTCGGCGGAACCGAGCCCGGCCCCGGCCGCGCCGCGGGCTCGCCCGTGGGCCTCGAGGGCGACGACATCGTCAACCCCCCGGCGCTCCCGCGCCTCGACGACGAGCTCTACGACTTCCGCACCGTGGTCGCCGACGCGGCCACCTCGATGCGCTTCCGCTTCCGCGGCGACGGCGACGAGATGGTCCCCGTGATCGCCTTCCAGACCCTCGCTCGCGCCTCGCTCACCGACGCCGACGGCGACAACTGGACCGACGTGGTCGAGGGCGACTGCACCGCCGACACCGACAACGACGGCACCCCCGACTACCTCGACATCGACAGCGACAACGACTGCCTCCCCGACGTGCGCGAGACCGCCGCGGGCCGCACCGACCCGCGCATCCCCGGCGCCGCCGACGCCAACTGCCCGGCCACCGCCCCGGTCTGCGACACCGCCGCGGGCGTGTGCCTCTGCAACGCCACCAGCGACTGCACCCGCAGCCCCGTGCACCCCGTCTGCGACGCCGCCAGCCGCACCTGCGTGGCCTGCTCCACCGACATGCAGTGCGCGGCCATCGACCCCGCGCGCCCCGCCTGCGTGCTCACCGGCAGCGCGCCCGGCCGCTGCGCCGCGTGCAACACCGACGCGCAGTGCTCCGGCGCCACGCCCTTCTGCGACGCGGGCACCAACACCTGCGTGGCCTGCCGCACGGGCCGCGACTGCGCCGACCCGGCGCGCCCGGTGTGCGACCCCGCGAGCCGGATGTGCCGCCCCTGCAACCCCTCGGTGGGCGGCGAGTGCACCGCCGACGGGATGCTCATCTGCGCCGCCACGGGCGCCAACATGGGCCGCTGCGTGCAGTGCACCACCAACCTCAACTGCACCAGCGGCGTGTGCGACCTCGCCACCAACCGCTGCATCGGCTGCGCCACCAACGCCGACTGCGCGGGCGCGACGCCCATCTGCGACACGGGCACCCGGCTCTGCCGCGCGTGCTCGCCGGACAACGCCGCCGACTGCCGCGGCGCGACCCCCGCCTGCGCCACCGCCGGGCGCGACGCGGGCCGCTGTGTGCAGTGCACCCGCGCCAACGCCGCGGCCTGCGTGGCCCCGACGCCGGTGTGCGACGACGCCATGAACCGCTGCGTGGCCTGCACCCCGGGCGGCGACCCCGCCGTGTGCGCGATGAGCCCCGACGGCACCGCGTGCGTGGTGGACGGCGCGAGCGCCCGCTGCGGCTGCGCGCGCGACGCCGACTGCGGCGCGGCGGACTCCGGGCGCATCTGCGACCCGGCGGCGCAGCGCTGCCGCGCGGGCTGCTGGCCGGGCGAAGGGCACAACGGCTGCCCGGCGGGCATGGCGTGCAGCTCGGACGACCCGACCCGCCCGGGCACCTGCTCCGCGGGCTGCTTCCGCGACCTCGACTGCGCGCAGCCGACGCCCCACTGCGAGACCACCACGGACGGCAGCGCGGGGCGCTGCGTGGCGTGCCTCACCGACGCCCACTGCGCCGAGCAGCCGGGCGGTCTCACCCGCTGCGGCGACGCGCGGGTGTGCGTGGAGGGCCCCGCGACGACGGTGTCCACGCTCAGCGGCGACGGCTGCGGCTGCCGCGTGGGGATGGAGCCCGACGCCGCCCCGCGGCTGGGGTTCCTGCTGCTGGCGGGCCTCGGGGTGTGGGCGCTGCGGCGCCGCCGGGAGGGCGACCGCGCGCCGTGACCGGGTCGACCATCGCGCCACAGCCGTAGCGGGCTGCGACGTGCAGGGCGCACCCGCGGCGGCGCCTTCGTGCGCGGTGTAGCGCGGCCGTGGCGCGCGGGCATCGACCCTGCACTGCACGACGGACATGCGCTGGCAGGAAGGTCACCGGAGTCCCGATGTCATCGACGCGCGCGGCCCCGGCGGGGGCGGCGGCGGGGGCTTCGGGGGGATGCGCCTGGGGATCGGCGGGCTCGTGGTGGTGGGCATCCTTAGCGTGGTGTTTCGCACCAACCTCTTCCCCCTCTTCAGCGGCGGCGGCACCACCCCGGCGCGGCAGGCTCCCGCAGCGCAGGGCCCGCAGCGCACCGGCAACGCGGAGGAAGACCGCCAGGTGCACTTCGTCTCCTTCGTGCTCGACGACGTGCAGGCGAACTGGACCCGCATCATGCCGTCGCTCGGTCGCCCCTACGAGCGCGCCCGGCTGGTGATCTTCACCGAGGCGATCCGCACCGGCTGCGGGGCGGCGGACTCGGCCATCGGCCCCTTCTACTGCCCGGCCGACCAGCGCGTGTACATCGACCTGGGGTTCTTCCGAGAGCTGCGCGCGCGCTTCGGGGCGCCGGGGGACTTCGCCCAGGCCTACGTGCTCGCCCACGAGGTGGGCCACCACGCGCAGCACCTGCTCGGCATCGAGGCGCGGGCGCGCGCGGCCCAGTCCCGCGACCCCGCCCGCGAGAACGACCTCTCCGTGCGCATGGAGCTGCAGGCCGACTGCTTCGCGGGCGTGTGGGCGCACTCGACCCAGCAGCGCAACCTGCTCGAAGCGGGCGACCTGGAGGAGGGCCTCGCCGCCGCCGCGGCCGTGGGCGACGACCGCATCCAGCGCAGCGCCGGCCAGCGGGTGCGCCCGGAGAGCTGGACCCACGGCTCGGCGGCGCAGCGCGCGAGCTGGTTTCGCCGCGGCTGGACCTCGGGCGACCCCAACCAGTGCGACACCTTCGGGGGGTGACGGCGACGCCCGGGCAGAGGGGGCGCCGATCGGCAACCCACTGCCGGGCGTGGCGGGCGGCGCTTGCGGGGGCGGTGGTCCCGGGGCGTAGCCTTCGGGTGCCCCCCCATGGTCGACGGCATCGTCACCCTCACCCGCGCCGAGCTCGCTGCGATGCAGCGCGGCGAGCGTGTGTGCACCGATGTCGAGCTCGCCGCCAGCGTCGCGGCAGGGCGGCTGTACCTGCTCGACCCCGCCAACGACGGCGACTCCATCCTCGACGACCTCGACGACCCCGGGGCCATCCTCGGCGAGCTCGGCATGGTGGCGGGCGACGAGGCGGCGGAGGCGCACCCCGGCGGGCCCGAGGCGTGGGGCCGCGCGCGGGGCTGGCGGGTGCACCGCGTGGTGGCCATCGTCGAGGGTTGAGGGCCCCCGATCAGCTGCCGCCGGGCGAGGGGGCGGAGGACGCGGCGGGCGCCGGGTCGGCCCGGTGGAGCTGCCCGCGGATGTCGCCGAAGTAGGTCTGCGCCGTGGTGTGGAGGTTGAAGTAGAGCTCGCCCTCGGCGGCGATGGCGGCCATGCCCGCGACGGTGGAGACGCGCGTGGGGGCGAGGCCGCCGAGGGAGGGGCTCGGGATGACGCAGCCCTGGGTGAAGGCCGCGATGGGCCCGTGGCCGTGCGCCGCCGTCGCGACGATGTGCTGGTTGGTGACCTCCACCGAGAGCACGCCGTCCGAGAGGTTCTGGCGGAGGTCGGTGGTGAGCGCGAAGTCGAGCAGGATGGGCCCGAGGATGCCCGGCCGACCGCAGTGGATGTGGAACATGTTGACCGTCGAGGCGTCGACGCCGTCGACGCGCACGTCGATCCAGGCGCGGCTGAGGTCGCGGCTGAAGCGCACCTGGCCGTGCCCGCGGTGCCCCGCGGCGGCGCGCTGCGCCCGGGTCAGCGACGGCGCCGTCGAGCGGAACACCGACGGCGTGACCCCGGGGGTGTTCTCCTCCTCGTCGGGCTCCTGGTGCGGGCTCAGGAAGGCCTCGAAGACCATCCCCACCTCGTCGCCGCGGCGGGCGTCGAGCGGCGGCGGCGGCCGCGACGACGGGGCGTTGGTGATCGGCGGCATGTGGTGCCCCATCGCCTCGCCCGCGGGCGCCTCCGCCGGGGCCGCGCGCCCGGTCGTCGCGCAGCCCACGAGGACCACCGCCCCCAGCCATAGAACCCTCAGCGCACGCATCGCAGACCTCCCAACGGGGTGTTTCGTCGGCGACCGTATCCCGCTGCCCGCGCCCCCCGCGTGGCCCCAGTTGCAACAACCGTTGGCCAGATCTGACCACCGCTCCGTCGACGGAGCGCGTCGCTGCCGCCCATCCGCCCGGCCGCGCTTGACGCACCCCCCTCGTTGGCGTCCCCTGTTCCGTCCAGGCACTCCCCACTCCGATGCACCGACCTGTCGCCATCCTCGCCGCCGTGTCCGCCCTCGCCCTCGCGTCGGCGCCCGCCCCCGCGCAGGACGGCCCCCCGGAGCTGGTCACCACCACCCCCGCCGCGCGCGCCCGCCTGCCGCGGGTCACGGTCAACGTTCTCGACGGGCGCGAGTCCCTCGCCCGGGGTGTGGTGCTCCAGGACACCGGGCGCATCCTCACGGCGCTCGCCCCGGTGCGCGAGGCCCGCGACCTCCGGGTGGTCTACCCCGACGGCCGCATCGACCGCGCGCACGTCGTAGCCACCGACCTCGCCTGGGGCGTCGCCCTCCTCGAAGGCACCGCGGGGCGCTGGGTGGAGGGCCTCCGGCTGAGCGATCGCGACGGCCGCGTGCGCGACGAGGTGAGCTGGGTGCCCATCGCCGGGTCGCGGGTGTCGAGCGGGCTGCTTCGCCGCCGGCGATCCTTCGTGGGCGCCAACGCCGCGCTGCTGCGCGACGCCTGGGAGCTCGACCCCATCCCCGCCAACAGCGCGGTCGGCAGCGGGGTGTTCCATCACTTCACGGGCACCCTCGTCGGGCTCATCGTTCCGCCCGACCGGGAGAGCGAGATCACCGGCGCCGACGTGGCCTTCGCCGTGCCCGCGAGCGTGCTGCGGGCCCTCGCCAACTCGGCCATCGCGGCGTCGCGCCCGTGGCTGGGCCTGGTCATGGTGGAGCTCCCGCCCGGCGCCTCGGTGCGCTTCGCCACCGGCGGACTGCGCGTCACCAGCGTCGCCCCGGGCGGCCCCGGCGCCCTCGCGGGCCTGCGCGGCGGGCCCAACGGCGACGTGGTCGTGGCCGCAGACCACCGCCCCGTGCGCACCCTCGCCGACCTGGGGGAGATCCTCGAGCCGCGGCAGATCGGGCAGGAGATCACCCTGCGGGTGACCCGCGGCGGGGCGACCTTCGACGCGCACCTCACCCTCGCGGCGCGGCCCGCGGCGCCGGCGCCGACGGAGCACCCCAACGAGGAGGCGACGCCCGCGGCCCGGGGAGAGTAGATTCCCGGCCCGAGATGCGTCTGGCCGATCGGTACCGGTTGCTTCGTCGGGTGGGTGAAGGCGGCGGCGGCGGGGTCTTCCTCGTCGAGGATCGCCTGGCCGGCGACGCCCTCATGGTGCTCAAGCGCCTCAACGCGCAGGCCCACGTCACGCTGTCGCAGTGGCTGGTCAACGAGTTCCAGGTGCTGGCGCAGCTCGACCTGCCGACGGTGGCGCCGGTCTTCGATTTCGGCCTCGCCAGCGCCGACGCCGAAGACCCCGGCGGCACCTTCTTCACCCGCGCCTTCGTCGACGGCGTGCCCCTCGACGACGCCGTCACCACCCTCGACGCCCCGCGGCTCCGACGGCTCTTCCGCTCGGCCGCGGAGACCCTGCGCGAGCTGCACCGGATCGGGGTGGTGCACGGCGACCTCAAGCCCGCCAACCTGATCGTCCCCACCGGCGCCGATCACGTGGTGCTCATCGACTTCGGCCTCGCCCACGGCGCCATGGGCGCGCCCTCCCACGTCCGCGGCGGGACCCTCGGGTTCATGCCCCCGGAGCGCCAGGCGATGCTCCTCGCGGGCGAGTCGCTGCCGCCCGACCCCCGCGCCGACGTCTACGCCCTCGCCGTCTCCCTCCGCGTGGTGCTCTCCGGCGGAACCCTCCTCCCCCCGGGCGCCCCGCTCCCCCCGGCGGTGGCCGCCGACGACGAGCTCCGCGCCCTCTGGGCCCTCGCCGAGCGCGGCGCCGCCGAGCACCCCGCCCGTCGCTTCGCCACCATGGACGACCTGCTCGCGGCCCTCGGCGACACGGCCGATGGGTCGCCCCCGAGCCTTCGCCCGCCTTCGATGCCCAGCCGGGTGGTGCTGCGCCCGGAGGGCCGCGAGCCCGAGCTGGGCGCCCTCCTCGACGCCGTCGCCCGGCGGCTCGTTCGCCGCGACGGGTCGCTCGCCGCCGTGGCCGTCGTCGGCGAGGAGGGCAGCGGGCGCAGCACCCTGCTGCGGGAGGTCGCGTGGCGGGCGCAACTCCGCGGCGTACAGACCCTCCGGCTCCAGGGCGAGGCCGGTGAGGGTCCGCTCCGCCGCCTGCGCGAGGGCGCCGCGGTGCTGTCCGGCCGCCCCATCGCCGCCAACGCCCCGGAGGACCTCACCGCCGCCCTGCGCGAGGCCGCCCGCGTGGCGCCGGTGCTCGTGCTCGCCGACGACCTCGACCGGGCCGACCCCGCGGTGCGCGCGCTGCTGCGCTCGGTGGCCTACGCGTGCGAGGCCGACGAGGCCCTGCTGGTGATCGCGACGGCGACCAGCGCGGAGTCCATCGCGGCGCTCGAGGCCACCGTGCGGGTGGACCTCGGCCCGCTCGACCAGGCCGCCGTGGCGGCGCTGTGTACGCAGACCCTCGGGGCCGTCGAGCCCGCGGTGGTGGTGGCCGTGCGCCGTCGCTCCGGGGGACTTCCCCTGGCGGTGCACGAGCTGCTCGACGCGCTCGCCCGCTCCGGGGCGGTGTCGCCCGCCGACGTGGAGGCGGCGGAGTTCAGCGGGCGGGCGCGGGACGCGGTGGCGCGGCGGCTGGCGGCGCTCCCGGCGCCGGTGGTGGACGCCGTCGCCGTGGTGGCGATGCTGGGCGGCGAGGCGACGCCGGAGCGGGTGGGCGCGGCCCTCGATGACGAGCAGGCGCTCGCCGACGCGCGGCGCGGGGGGGCCCTCGGCCGCGAGCCCGACGGGCGCTGGTCGCTGGCCCGCGGGGCGGTGGAGTCGACGGTGCGCGCGGCGGCGGGCGAAGCGCGCTGGGCGGCGGTGGCGCGGCGGGTGGCCGAGGCCCTGGAGGCGCAGCGGGCGCCGGTGACCCTGCGGGCAACGGCGTGGCTGCGGGCGGGCGAGGCCGCGAGGGCGAGGGCGCTCTCGGCCGACGCCGTGGCGGCGCTGCGGCGCGAGGGGCTCCCGATGGCCGCGGTGACCCTGCTGTGCGCGCTGCGCGAGGCCGACCCGGCGGGCGCCGACGCCGACGCGCGCTACGAGGAGGCCGAGCTGCTGCACGAGGCCGGGCTGATGCCGCAGGCCGAGGCGATGGCCCTGGAGGTCGCCGGGCGCGAGGGCGACGCGGGCCTGCGGGCGACGCTGCTCTACGGCCGGCTGCGGCGGCTGGCGGGCGACCTCGACGTGGCCGAGGTGTGGCTCACCCGGGCGCACGCGGCGGCGGCGTCCGCGGCGCCCGACCTGGCCGCCGAGGCGCTCACCGAGGCCGCGCGGGTGAGCGTGGCGCGGGGCGATCACGCGACGGCGGTGGCCCGCTGCGAGGCCGCGATGGCGGGGGCGGCGACCCCGAGGGCGCGCGCCGGGGCGCAGTCCCTTGGGGGCCTGGCGCTGGTGCTGGCGGGCGACGCGCGGCGGGGTTCGGCCTGGCTGGAGGAGGCCCGGGAGGTGTACGCCACGCTGGCGCTCCCCCGCGAGGAGGCCACGCTGCTGGCGTACCTGGCCATCGCGCGCGAGCGGGAGGGCGACCTGGCGGGCGCGCGGGCGCTGCACGAGCGCTCGCTGGAGCGGGCGCGCGCGGCGGGCGACCTGCGGGCGATGGTGACGGCGCGCATCAACGTGGGCCAGGTGGCGCAGCGCCTGGGCGACCTCGGGGCGTCGCTGGAGAACGACCAGGCGGCCCTGCGGCTGGCGCAGCGATCGGGGCTGAAGCCCGCGGTGATCAACGCGCGGCTCAACATGGCGAGCCAGCTCATTCGCATCGGGAGCCTCGACCGGGCGCGGGTGGAGCTCGACGCCGTGCTGCTGCTGGCGCGGGAGACGCAGGCCCACGAGCTGGCGGCCGCGGCGACGCTGATGCTCGGGGTGACCCGGGCGCGGGGCGGCGAGGTCGACGCGGGCCTCGCGCTGATGGCGGAGGCGGAGGCGCGCTTCGAGGCGCTGGGCCAGGCCGACGACGCGGCGGACGCGGGGCTCGACGCGGCCGAGGCCCTGCTCGACCGCGGCGACGTGGAGCGGGCGCGCGAAGCCCTCGGGCGCTCGACCCGGCGGGGGGAGCTCGGGCTGCGGGCGTGCCGGGCGGCGCTGCTGGAGGCGCGGTGCCTGCTGGCGGGCGGCAGGGCGCGGGAGGCGATGGCGCGGGCGACGGCGGCCATCACGGAGGCCGAGGCGCAGCGGGACTGGGAGGTTCTCTCGCAGGCGCTGGCGGTGCGGGCGCAAGCGCTGGTGGAGACCGGCGCCGAGCTGCACGCCCGCAAGGACCGCGAGCGCGCCCTGGAGGTGTTGGAAGAGAAGGCGATGCTGCTGCCGCCGGACCTGCGCGGGGCCTTCTGGGGGGTGACCCGGCGGGCCTCGCTGCGGGCCTCGCTCAACGGCGTGGCGCCGGGGGCCTCGGAGATCGTGATCGACCCGCAGGCGGTGAAGCGCGCGACGGCGATGGGCCTGCGCGGTGCGACGGTCAACGGCCCGACGCTGATGGCCAACGACGAGCGGCTGCTGCTGCTGCTCGACCTCTCGCGGCGGCTCGGCGAGGAGAACGGCCTGGAGCGCGTGCTCGACCAGGCCGTGCGCAGCGCGGTGGAGCTCACCAACGCCGAGCGCGGGGCGCTCTTGCTGGCGGGCGACGGGGCGCTGGTGCTGCGGGCGCGGGTGGGGCCGCGGCAGGGCGACGGGCCCGACGACGTGGTGTCGCGCTCCATCGCCGACACGGTGTGGATCGACGGCGAGCCCGTGGTCACGCTCGACGCGAAGGGCGACCGGCGCTTCGCGGAGTTCAGGTCGGTGCACGAGCTCGGGGTGACGGCAGTGGCGGGCGTCCCGATGCGCTTCCGCGGGCGGGTGGTGGGGGTGCTGCTGGTGGAGAGCCGCCGGCGCAAGGTGGCCTGGGCGGCCTCGGACGTGTCGCTGATGCTGGCCTTCGCCGAGCAGGCCGCCATCGCGGTGGAGCACCAGCGGGTGGTGGGCGAGCTGGAGGCCCGCACCGGGGAGCTGGAGACGGCGCGGCGCACCCTGGAGTCCCTGCTGGAGTCGCGCACGGGCGAGCTCGAGGCCACCCGCACCTCGCTGGTGCGGGCGCAGGAGGCGCTCACCCGTCGCTTCGCCCCGGCGGGGGTGATCGCGGGCACCGAGCCCATGCGCAGGCTCTTCGCGCTGGTGGAGCGGGTGCGCGACGCCGACGTGCCGGTGGTGATCGAGGGCGAGTCGGGCACCGGGAAGGAGCTCGTGGCGCGGGCGATACACCACTCGGGGCTGCGGGCGCGCGGGCCCTTCGTGGTGGTGCACTGCGGGGCGATCCCCGAGTCGCTGCTGGAGAGCGAGCTCTTCGGCCACGTGCGCGGGGCCTTCACCGGCGCCGACCGCGACCGCAAGGGGCTCATCGCGAGCGCCAACGGCGGCACGCTGATGCTCGACGAGGTGGGCGAGATGTCCCCGCGGATGCAGGTGGAGCTGCTGCGGGTGCTCCAGGAGCGCCGGGTGCGGCCGGTGGGGGCCGAGCAGGACGAGGCCGTCGACGCGCGGGTGATCGCCGCCACGCAGCGCCCGCTGGTCGAGCTCACCCAGGAGGGGCGCATCCGCGAAGACCTCTTCTACCGGCTCTCGGTGGTGACCCTGCGGGTGCCGCCCCTGCGCGAGCGCGTGGAGGACATCCCCGCGCTGGCGGCGCACTTCCTGGCGGGCTTCGCCGAGGCCCAGGGCGGGGCCCGCAAGCGGCTCTCGCGCGAGGCGATGACCCGGCTGCTCGGGGCCGACTGGCCGGGCAACGTGCGCCAGCTACGGCACGTGCTGGAGAGCGCCTCGGTGCTGGCCGACGGGCCGGTGATCGAGGCCGACGCGCTGGCGCTCCCGCGGGCGGCGGCGCCGCTGGTGTCGGCGGCGGTGACCGCGGCCGTGACGCCGGGGCCCGCGGCGGGCGGTGCGTTTACAGCGGTGCGTAAGGCCAGCGAGCGGCAGCGCATCGTCGACGCCCTGGAGCAGGTCAACTGGAACAAGGTCCGCGCGGCGGGGGTGCTGGGCATGCCGCGGCGCACGCTCTACCGGCGCTTGAAGGAGTACGGCCTCCTGGACGAGTGATCGGCCTGTGCCGTAGTGTGCCGGGGGCTCATGGCAACACACCACCGACGGGCTGCGCATGTCGCGGGCGGGCTTGCGGTCCGACGCGCGGGCGAGCGTGGCCCATGCCGTGCACCACCGAGAGGGGTGTGGTCGGTGACGAAGCGTCTGACGGGTGTGGTGCTGGTCTTCGCGGCGGGGTGCGTGTTTACCCCGCGGCCGATGATCCCCTTCGCCCCGGACGGCGGTGACCTTGCGAGCGCCTCGCCCGACGCGGGGGGTGCGTTCGGGGCCGACGCGGCGACGGGGGTGATCCCGGGCGCGGACAGCGGGGCGCCCTGGTCTGCCGACGCTGCGGCCTCGGATGCGCCGCCCGCGCCGGCCGACTCGCGCTGCCGCCCGGCGGGCGACGGCGGCGACGCGGGCTACCTGGACGAGCAGGGTCGGCCCTGTGATCCGACGGCGACGGAGACGAACGACGGGGGCGCGGCGGACGTGCGCGATGCGGCCTGCGACGGGTCGGCCGACGCGGCGGGGGACGTGACCACCGACGGGGCGGGGCGCTCGTGCGACGGCGGCGTGGCGGCGGGGCTGGCGCGGGGGCGATGATGATCGGCGCACGGTGGGTGGTGATCGGCGCGGTGCTGGCGGGGTGCGTGTTCACGCCGAAGCCCATCATCCCGGTGATCGACGACGACACCTCGCCGGGCCGCACCCAGGACGCATCGGTGAGCGCGGACGTCGGCGTGGCGACCGATCGCGGCGGGCCCACCACGGACCTCGGCGGGGCGACCGACGGGGCGCCGCCGCACTTCGACGCGAGCGTGGCGGCGGACGCGCCGCCGGTGACCACGCCCGACGCGGGCGCCGGGTTCGACACGGGGGGCGGGTTCGACACGGGCGGGAGCGTCGACGCGGGCGGGAGCGTCGACGCGGGCGCGCCCTCCGACGCGGGTGGCGGGATCGACGCGAGCAGCGACGCGCCGATGGATGCGAGCGAGGACTGCGGCGCGCGGGCCGATGGCGATGACGGCGCCGGCTGCTCCTACGATGTGATGGAGACCGACGGGGCGGAGACCGACGGGGCCGCGACCGACGGGGCGGCGACCGACGGGGCCGCGACGGACGCAGACGCCGGGCCCTGAACGTGCGGGAGTCAGCGGGAGCAGTGGTGGTAACGTCGATGGTGATGGCCCGACGATGGATCCTGCTCTTCGCGCTGACGCTGTCGGCCTGCGTCTCCGCCCCGGAGGCCGTGCGTGACGGCGGCGTCTCCTGCGCCCGCGACGAGGACTGCAACGGCGGCGCGACCTGCGGCCGCCTCCGGCTCTGCGTGTTGAGCTTCTGCGCCGAGGACGAGGTGTTCCGGGTGTGCCCGGACGGGGGCTACCCCGACGCGAGCGCGCCCCGCGACTGAGCGGGAGCAGCCCCCGCCGTCGCTCTGCTCAACCCATCGGGCCGCCGCGCCGCGGGGCCCACTCCCATCACGCGCGCTGCGGAGCGCCCAGGTCGACGACGTCGTGCATCGTCCCGATCGCGTCGCGCCGGGGGAGCTTGCCGGCCATGAGCGCGAGGGCAGCCTCGAAGAGGTACCCGATGCCCTTCGTTCCGGAGACGTCCCAGATCTCCGCCTCGATGGGGTGCAGCACGAGGAGGCACAGGTCGGGGTCGGACTCGCCCTTCGGGAGGTAGGCCGCGTCCGCGGGGGTCCAGGCGGCGTGGATCCGCTCGCGGTCGCGCACGACCTCGAGGGCGCCGCGCAGCGACACGAACACCGCCTTCCCCTGCGCGATGGCGTGGCATGCGGGACTCGCTCCCAGCTCCTGCGCCTTCGCCGTGTCGATGCCCGCGAGGAAGCTCATCGTGCAGTCGTCGTCGAGCCGCGCCACCCTCATCGGCCGCGCGCGCATCGCCAACGACTCCCCCACGCCTTCGTTCGTGGCGAGCATCACCGTCGGGAACTCCGCGAGCAGGTCGTGCACACGGGTGAGGTCGTCGCCCGGCGCGACGGCCGCCGCGGGCGTGGCGGTCGTTGTGTGCCCGGAGGCGTCGGCGTGAGCGCTGGAAGGCGACGTCGTGGTCTTCATGATGGCCCAAGCGGGGTACACGTCGCGTGCCGCGCGCCGCCGCGATCGCTCCAGCGGTGGGAGACGCCGCTGGGCAGTGCCCTCGATGCGTATACCCGCCCCGGGTGTGGCGATCTCCCTCGAAGTACAGGTCGCTTCGCTCCAGAGGGTTGAGCGCGGGGTCGTCGGGTTCGTGGCCCGCCGTCAGCGAGCGAGCTTGCGCTCGGCCGCCGCCGCGTACACCGCGCGCAGCCGCACCATGTCCTGCCAGGTCGCGGGCGTGTGGGCGGGTTCGCCGAGCAGCGCCTCGGGCGGGTCATCCCGGCGGTCCATGATTGCGGCGACCACCTCGTCGGCGTCGGAGTCGTCGCCGAACATCCGCGAGCGCGTGGCGAACAGGCGCGTGAGCTCGTCGAGCGGGAGCTGCTCCAGGGCGCTGGTGACGTTCGCGACGAGGCCCCACTCGTTGCGGCGGGCGGCGTCGAGCAGGGCGCGGTCCCACTCCGCCGCGGCGCCGACCCGCAGCGCGAGCACGCGCAGCCCCGGCAGCCGATCGACGCTGTGGGCGACCTCCCGGCCGTCGTCGTCGACGAAGGGGCAGTCGCTGTTGCCCGAGATGCCGTAGCCCGTCGCCTGCGCCCGCGCGAGCTCGGCGAGCACCTCGACCACCGCGGCCGGGTCGACCGCCTCGCCGCGCCTCCTCGCGACGAAGGCGAGGCCCCGCCGGGTGGCCGCCGCGTAGCGGTGCGCGCGCCCCGCGAAGGCCGCGGGCGAGGCGGCGTAGGCGCGGTAGACGAGCGCGTCGAGCTCCGCGGGCCAGCCGACCATCCAGTCGATGGCGGAGGCGCGGAGGGCGATCGCAGCGCCCGACTCGTCGCGGCGGGCGAGCGCCTCGGCGACGGCGTCCGCGGTGGCGTCGTCGGGCTGGCAGCGGGCGAGGTACGACAGCACCGCGCCGTTGGGCATCGGGTCGAGGTGACCCGCGGTGACGAGGTGGCGCATCACGGCCTGCGGGGTCGCCGCGTCGCCGACGAGCTTCGCCACCTCCTCGCTGATCTTGTAGCCGTGCTTGACCTTGCCGATGCGGTTGGCGAGGGACTTGAGGCGCTTCGCAGGGACACCCGCGAAGCCCTCCTCGATGGGGGCGGTGGGCTTCGTCATGGCGCGGGAGGGTAGCCGAGGGTTGGGGCGGGCGAGGAGATGCGCCGAAGCCCGGGAGCTCTCCAACGGGCGTGGGCCCCCTCACCGCGCTGCCGCGCGCCCTGCACCCCCATCGGATGATCTCATCGTTGCCCTGTTCGTGCGTAGAGCGCTTGCAGGCTGGGGTTCCGCGCGATCGCGCGGAACCCCAGCCTGCAAGCAGATT
>JAUSAZ010000108.1 GCA_030652255.1 Myxococcales bacterium
AACAAGGGGCGCCCCGGACAATGTCCGGGGCTGTCGAACAGGGACGCCGATCCCCTGCAATCTGTTGCTCGTCGCCTGCACCTTCCGGAAGGTCGAGCGCGTTCCGGTCCGGTAAGCCCCGGACCATGTCCGGGGCGCCACCCTGTTATTGCCCGGGGTGAGGGCCAACGCCCGAACCCCGGCGACGTGCGACGGATTGCACCGCCGCGAAGTGCATGGAAACAAGCCGTTTCGGGAGATGTGTCCCGAAGTGAACCATGAATGGAGAGGGGGCTGAGTAAGACGGATTCGCTTGAATTCTCGCTCGTCTCCCCCCCTCTCCATTCATGGAGAGGGGGTTGGGGGGTGAGGTCTCGCGAACGTGTACCCAACCCGTCAGGCCGCCGCGCTAGACCCCGCGCGGAACCTTCGCGAGGTCGAGCTGCATCATCGCGGCGCGCAGCACCGACGAGCGGCTCGCCTTGGTGTGCCCGCGGCGCTTCAGGTCGCGCACGGCGGCGTCGAGCCGGTTGAGGTCCTCCGTGTAGAGCGAGATGCAGATGACCTTGTAGTGCTCGGGGCGCGCCTTTGCCTCGGGCACCGCGCGGCGCGGCCCCGGGCGGTCGACCTCCTCGACGAAGGAGGGCGCGAAGAAGCGCTCCCGCAGCACCGCGTCGATGTCGTCTCCGAGCACATCCTGGATCCCCTGCGAGGGGTCCTTCACCGTCGTCCTCGCCATCACGCCACCTCCATCGCCGCCGCCTTCGGGAGCACCGCCGTCGGCACCACCGACGTCGCCACCAGCGCTGCCGCCGCCGCCGCCGCGCGCTTCGGCGCGACGATCTCCCCGGTCACCGGCGCCACGGACTTCTGGTCGCGCTGCACCGCCTGGAGCACGCGCTCGACCACCGTGCGGTAGTCCTCCGCGCCGTGCGAGTCGGGGGCGTACTCGAAGATCGTCTGCCGCGCCGCGGGCGCCTCGCGCAGCTTCATGTTGGCGCGCACCGGCGGGAAGCACAGGTCCTCGAACTTCTTCTGGAGCGTGTCGGTGACCTCGCGACCGAGCTTGTGCCGCGCGTCGTAGAAGGTCGGGATCACCCCGAGGATGTACACCGGGTGCTTCAGCTGCTCGTGCACGTGCCCGAGCGTGCGCACGCACTGCTTCACCCCGACGAGCGCCAGGTAGTCGCAGCTCACCGGGATGAGCACCGAGTCCGCGTAGCAGAGGGCGTTCTGGTTGAGCAGCGAGAGCGACGGGGAGCAGTCGAGCACCACCACGTCGTACGCGTCGCTGCCGAGCATCCGGTCGCGCAGCACCCGGTCGCGGGCGGGCCGCGAGGCGAGGTAGACCTCCGCCGCCGCGAGGGTCTCGTTGGAGGTGATCACGTCGAGGTTGGCGCGCACGTTGACGGCCACGTCCCGGGGGTCGGTCCCCAGCACGAGCACGTGGTAGAGCGTGGTCTCGCCGCGGATGCCCAGCGAGACCCCGACGTTGCCCTGCGGGTCGACGTCGACCAGCAGCACCTTCAGGCCCTTCTCCGCGAGGCCCGCCGCCACGTTGATGGCCGTGGTGGTCTTCCCGGTGCCGCCCTTGTGGTTGAACACCGCGATGCGCCGCGTGGCGCGGGCCGGGGGCGGCGCCGCCACGAGCGCGTCGCGGCAGGCCTGGGTGCACATGAACCGCGTGCCGTGGTCGTCGACCAGCACCTGCCACGCGAACTCCAGCTTGAAGGGCTTCGCGCACTGGGTGCAGCTCGCCGCGCCGCGGTCGACCCCGAGGTGCTTCTGCTGACACTTCTGCGAGCAGAAGTGCCGCGCCCCCGCGCCGTCCTCCACCACCTGGTAGCGGAACTTCATCTCGAAGCCCCTACCGCACACCGAACACGTCTTCGCCGTCGCCATCGTCGCCTCCCGTACCAGTTGACGGGAGGGGCGCTCCGCAGACCCCGTCCGGGCCCGAAGCACCTCCGCAACTGGTTATGGAAGCGGCGTTAGCCCGCCGGGAAAGCGCGCAGCAAATTTTCGGCGCGCTTCACGTCGCGCCGCGGAAGATTCAGTGCACGACGGGTGCGGCGCCGGTGAAGTCCACCACGCCGTCGTGGCGGTCGGGCACGCCCACCAGGCCGATGCGACCGCGCGCGATCTCCGTAGCGCCGCGAGAGTCGTTGACCGTGATGGCGACCTCGTAGTTTTCCATCGGCTGGAACTCGTCCGGCGAGCGGTGCAGCACCGTCTGGTGGAAGAACACCTGGTCGTTGGGGTTGCTCAGCGCGATGGCCTGGTTGGTGATGTACCGCCGGGTGCGCCCCTCGATCTTGTAGAACACCAGGGTCACCTCGACGGCCCGCGGGGCCCGGGCGAGGAAGGCCATGAACTGCACCCGCCACACGTGCGACTGGGTGTCTTCGTTGTAGGCACGCACCTGGTTGGAGGTCGCCCACCCGCGGATATTTCCCATGAGCTCGCGCGGGGGGCGCCGGTTGATGAACACGATCGAGCCGTTGGACTGCGCGGGGAGGGGGGCCGTGGTCGCGAGCGCTGCGGAGGCCAGCAGCGCGCCCAGGAGGGTTCGTCGGTTCATGTCGGGATTGGGACGGACTCTAACGAACGTGGCCTTTGACCGCCAGCGCCCCTTCGGGCCGATGCCTGCCGAAAACTGGCGCGACCCCCGCCCGGTGTGGCAGCGCAGCGTGCTCGATGCAGACCTCGCCGATGCCCACCGCCCGCGCGCTCGTCGAGCGGGCGATCACCCTGGCCCAGGAGACCCGCGTCGCGCCGACGACCCTGCACCTGATGGCCGTCGCCCTCGACGGCTCCCCCGACCTGGCGCGCCTCCTGCGCTCCTTCGGGCTGCGGAGCGTGGAGCTGCGGCAGGCCATCGCGCGCCACCAGGAGCCCGACGGCACGCTCGCCCGCGCGCAGTCGCAGTCGCGCCAGCTCGCCGTCGCCCAGGGGCTCCCCGAACCCAGCGGCCGGCACCTCCTCGCCGCCGCCGTGCTCGTGCCCGACAGCGTCGCGGGCGTCGTGCTCCGCGGCCTCGGGCAGGACCTCGCCAAGGTCGCCCGCACCCTCGCTGGCCCCGTCCCCGTGGTGCGCGCCGGGTCCCTCCACTCCGCCGAGCTCGCCGCCGCGTCGGCCTCCATCGCCGCCTCGCAGGGGGCGCCCCGCACGCCCACCTCGGCCAGCGCGATGGTCTCCCGCTCGCGGCTCTCGCCCCTCGACGCGCGCCGGGTGCAGCCGGTCACGCCCCCGCCGCTTCCGCGCGCCGCTTCCGCGCGCCCGAAGCCCCTGCGCGCGAAGCCCGCCGAGGCGCCCGACGAGGTGACCGCCGCGCGCCGCAAGAGCCCCCTGCTCGACCGCTGGCTGGTGCCCACCACGGGCCACGAGGTGATCGGCCGCGACGACGAGCTCGCCCGCCTGCGCGACGCCACCGAGCGGCGCGACGCCCGCGGGTCGCTGCTCGTGGGCGCTGCCGGTGTGGGCAAGGGCGCGGTGCTCACGGCCCTCGCGCGGGAGACCGGCGGCGCGGTGCTGCGGCTACGGCACGCCGACGTGATGGCCGCGATGCGGGGCGACGAGGCCGAGGCGGCGCGCTCGGTGCTGGCCTGGGCGGCGCGCGGCCACGCCGTGGTGGCGCTCGACCCGCTCTCGGCGTGGACCTCCCCCCGGGAGACCCCCGACGACGTGCTCGCGCCGATGCGATCGTGGATGCAGTCGGGTCGCGTCGCGTGGGTGGGCGTCGCCACCCCCGAGGAGGCCCGGCGGCTCTCGGAGAGCGACCCGTGGGTCGAGCGCAGCGCCCAGCGCATCGACCTCGACGAGCTGCCCCCCGCGCAGGTGATGGAGGTGGTGGTGGCCCGCGCGCGCACGCTCTCGTCGCTGCACGGCGTCGGGCTCGACGACGAGCTCGCGAAGCGGGCCGTCGCCCTCTGCGACCGCTTCGTGGGCGGCCGCGCGCAGCCCGAGCGCACGCTGACGGTGCTCGACCTCGGGCTCGCGCGGGCGCGCCGGGAGGGCCGCGCGGCGCTCGACGACGACACCCTCTGCGACGTCGTCGCGGGCGTGGCGGGCCTCCCCCGCGAGCGCGTGGCGAGCAGCGACCACGCCCGGCTGCTGGCCCTGGAGGAGCACCTCGCGGCGCGGGTGGTGGGGCACCGGGCGGCGCTCGCGCGCGTGGCCGACGTGGTGCGCCGCAACGCCGTGGGCTTCCGCGGGACGCGCCCGCTGGGCACCTTCCTGCTGCTCGGTCCGACGGGGGTCGGCAAGACCGAGACCGCGAAGGCCCTCGCCGAGGCGCTCTTCCCGGGCGACGGGGGGATGACCCGCTTCGACATGGCGGAGTTCACCGAGGCGCACGCGGTGGCGCGGCTGGTGGGCGCGCCGCCGGGCTACGTGGGCTACGGCGAGGGGGGACAGCTCACCGAGGCCGTGAAGCGCAGGCCGTGGCAGCTCATCCTGCTCGACGAGATCGAGAAGGCGCACCGCGACGTGCTCCAGGCGCTGCTCGGGCTGCTCGACGAGGGGCGCATGACCGACGGCCGCGGCCGCACGGCGGACTTCCGCAACACGCTCATCGTGATGACGAGCAACCTCGGGGCGGAGGCCTTCCAGTCCACGATGACCCGGCGGGGCGTCGGCTTCGCGAGCGCGCGCTCGCCCGGGGACGCCAACGTCGACGCGTCGCAGGCCGTGCTCGACGCCGCCCGCGCCTCGCTCCCACCTGAGCTCTGGAACCGCATCGACGAGCCCCTGGTCTTCGGCGCCCTGTCGCGCGCGGAGGTCGCCGAGGTGGCGCGCCGGCTCCTGCACGACCGCGCGGGTCGGCTGGAGCGCGAGCAGGGCGTGGCGCTCACCGTCGACGCATCCGTGGTCGACCTGCTGCTCGACGGCGGCGGCTACGACGTGCTGCTCGGCGCGCGCCCGATGCGCCGGGCCGTCGCGCGCCTCGTGGAGGCCCCGCTCGCGGAGGCCGTGCTGCGTGGCCGCCTGCCGAGGGGCGCGAAGGCGACGGTGCGATCGGTCGACGGCGCGCTCCGCATCGAGGTCGCGGGAGACCCTTGATCGCGGGGGGGGTTAGGGGGCATGGTCCCGGCGCCAATGGCTGATACCAACGAGGGGCCGGAGTTCGAGCTCCCGCGTCGCTTCGGACGCTACGTGCTCTTCGACCACATCGGCCGCGGCGGCATGGCGGAGATCTACCTCGCGCGCGGCACCACCCAGATGGGCGCCTCGCGGCTGGCCGTCGTGAAGGTGGTGCTCAACCGCTTCTCGGAAGACCCCTCCTTCGCGGGGATGCTCATCAGCGAGGCGAAGCTCGCGGCGCGGCTGTCGCACCGCAACATCGTGCAGACCTTCGACCTCGGCCGCGAGGAGGGTCGGCTCTTCATCGCGATGCAGTACGTCGAGGGCTTCGACGTCACGCAGCTGCTCCGGAAGCTCTCGCAGAAGAAGATCGGGCTGCCCGCGGAGTACGGCTTCTACGTGGTGCTGGAGATGCTCCAGGCGCTCGACTACGCGCACCGGTGCTCCGACGACGAGGGCAACGCGCTCGGCATCGTGCACCGCGACGTGTCGCCCTCCAACGTGCTGGTCTCGCTGGAGGGCGAGGTGAAGCTCTGCGACTTCGGCATCGCCCGCGCGGTCACCGACATCGCCGAGCTCCCGGAGGGCGCGCTCGAGGGCAAGGCCGCGTACATGTCCCCCGAGCAGGCGCGCGGCGAGCGCATCGACGGCCGCGCCGACGTCTTCTCCGCCAGCATCATCCTCTGGGAACTCCTCTGCGGTCGACGCATGTACAAGGCCCAGCCCGACCGCGAGGTGATCGACATCGCGCGCGCGGGCGAGGTGCCGGCGCTCATCGACCGCGGCCTTCCCGAGTACGCGCAGCTCCAGGCGATCGTCTCCAAGGGCCTCGCGGTCGACCGCGAGCAGCGCTACGCGACGGCCGGGGCGATGGCGCGCGACCTGGAGGATTACGTCATCCGCAACCGGCTGCGCGCCTCGCCGATGAAGCTCGGGGCCTTCCTGACCGAGCAGTTCGAGACCGAGCTGGTGAGCGTGCGCCGCGACCTCGAGCAGCGCGCCCTCTCGGTCACCGCGGAGGTGCCCGTGGAGGTCATCCCCGACCTCGGCGGCTACGACGACGCCCCCGCCGCGACGCTCCCCCCGCGGCAGGCGCCCGACGAGCTCGCGCCGCTCCCGCTGCCCTCGTCGGGCCCGCCGCTGCCCTCGGCCCGCCTCGACCCGCCGCCCGCGCCGGTGCTCCCCGCGCTGGCGCCGACGGTGACCCCCGCCGCCCCGGCGAAGCGCCCGGTGGCGCTCATGGCGGTGGCCGCGGTGGTGCTGCTCGGCGTGCTCGGCGTGGTGGCCTCGCAGTTCATGCACTGATCGTCGCCGTGGCCGCCGTCCCGCGCGAACGCATCGACCGCCTCCTCGTCGACCGCGGCCTCGCCGAGAGCCGCGAGCGCGCGCAGGCGCTGCTCCTGGCGGGGCGGGTCTTCGTCGCGGGCCAGCGCGTCGACAAGCCGGGCCACCGCCTCGCGCTCGACACCCCGCTCGAGGTGCGCGGCGACCCCTGTCCCTACGTCTCCCGCGGCGGACTCAAGCTCGCGGGCGTGCTCGACCCGCTGGGCGTCGACCCCTCGGGCCGCACCTGCCTCGACGTCGGCGCGAGCACCGGCGGCTTCACCGACGTGCTGCTCCAGCGAGGCGCGGTGAAGGTGTGGGCGGTCGACGTGGGCCACGGGCAGCTGCACGAGCGCATCCGGCGCGACCCGCGGGTGGTCGTGCGCGAGGGGGTCAACGCGCGCCTCGGGCTGCGCGAGGTGGTCACCGACGCCGTGTCGCTCGTCGTGATGGACGTGTCGTTCATCTCGCTCACCAAGGTGCTGCCCGCGGTGGCCGAGGTGCTGCGCGGCGTGGCCGACGCGTCCATCGTCGCGATGGTGAAGCCGCAGTTCGAGCTGGAGCCGAAGCTGGTGCCCGGGGGCGTGGTGCGCGACGACGCGCTGCGGGCGAGGGCGGTGTCGCAGGTGGTGGCGGCCGCCGCGGCGCTGGGCTTTACCTGCGTGGGTACGGAGGACTCGCCGGTGCACGGGCCCGCGGGCAACCGCGAGGTCTTCGTGCACCTGCGCGCGGGGGCCGACGCGCCGTAACGATCAGTCGCGGAGGCGGGCGCCGTGGGCGCGCTCGAAGGGCCCTTCGATGGCGGCCAGGGTGGGGTAGCGCGTGGCCTGTAGCCCGGCGCCCACGACGAAGAAGGGCGCGACGACGGCGACGCCGAAGCCCAGGAAGCCCAGCACGAAGCCGAAGAGGGAGACCGACTCGGCCATGGCCATGCCCACGATGAAGGGGGCCAGGAAGGCCTGGAGCGCGGCGCGGCGCGCGGCCGCCGGGTCGGCGAAGACCCGCTCCGAGCTGGCCGGGCGGCGGAAGCCCTGCGTGGCGCCCATCGGGTCGTCCTTGAGGTCGTCGCGGGTCTCCACCGCTGCGGCGCGGGCCGCTGCGGCGTGCAGGCGCGCGGGGAGCAGCACGCTGGCGACCGAGAGCCCGAGCGCGGCTACCCCGAAGAGGAGCGCCATGGTCGGGTCGGGGTGCAGCTCGGCGCGCTCCGCGACGGTCGCGTTGAGGTAGAGCAGCAAACCGAAGTACAGCGCGTTGGAGCCGAGGAGCGCGCCCCAGAGGATGCGCGGAGTCTGGAGGTTCATCGCCCGCGAAGGATCGCCCATGGGCTCCGGGCTTGTCACGCGCCCCAGCCCAGCGAGCGGAGGGCCTCGGCGTGCCGGGACGGGTCGAGGCAGAAGGTGTTCATGTCGAGGTCGGAGGGCCCGTGCACCCGGGTGCCGTCGGCGCGGTAGAGATCGTACCCGACGTCGCGCAGCAGCTCGAAGATGGCCTCCGCGTGCCGCTGCACCTCCACCATCACGATGGGCCGGTGGGTGGCGAGCACCTCGCGGGCGCCGAGCAGCACCTCGTGCTCGAAGCCCTCGACGTCGATCTTCAGCAGCGCCGGTCGCAGCGACTCGGCGGTGCAGAAGGAGTCCAGGGTGATCACCTCGACGTCGACCGCGCGCACCTCCGTCGCCACCGCCGCCGCGCGCTGGTTGGCCGCGAGGCCCTCGAAGTGATCGATGAGGGAGTTGTTCTGCCCGGTGAGGTTCTCGATGTTGAGCTTCATGGTCGCGGCGCGGTCGCCGACGGCCTTCTCGACGAGGCGCACGTTGGGGTGCCGGGCGACGTTGGCGCGCACGTAGGGGAGGTTGTTCTCGCCGGGCTCGAAGGTGATCACCCGGCCGCGCGGGCCCACGAGGTGGCTGAAGAAGAGGGCGATGTACCCGATGTGGGCGCCCACCTCGATGACCGTGTCGCCCGGGCGCAGCACCCGGCGGAAGGCCTCCATGGTCTCGGCCTCGCGCTTCGCGCCGTGCCACCAGTAGCCCTTGTGGCGGAAGGAGTGCAGCCGCACCGGCGCGCCGGTGTGGTGGTGCTTGATGGTGATGTCGCCCGGGTTGAGCCGCGCAAACAGTGGCAGGAGCAGGCGGCGGAGCAGGGGGTGGGACGCGAGGCTCATGCGCGATCTAACCGACTGCGCGGTCGGTCGTCTAGCGCGGGGGGCTCAGCCGGAGATGCGGCCGCTGCGGAAGACGTGCTCCAGGAGCTGGTCGACCTCGACGAGGGCGCGGCGCGCGGGGTCGGTGGCAAGGGACTGGAGCGCGGCCTTGATCTCGCCGAGGGCGCGGAGGTGGGCGAAGAGCTGCAGGTCGCTGACGGGGGCCGCCGCGGTGAGCGTGGCCTTGATGCGCTGAACCTCCATCAGCAGGGCGTCGAGGCCGACCTCCATGCCGCCCGCGCGGCGCGCCTCGGGGTGCGAGCGGAAGTACCCGTCGAGCACCGGCGACACGATGGCGTCGAGGATCTCGCTCTGCTCCAGGGTGTTCCAGACGTGCTTGAGGATGAAGAGGTCGCTCACGTCGGCGGCGGGGCGGCCGTCGAAGTAGGCGCTCGCGGCCATGAGCTTGATGAGCTTCACCACGCGGCGGTCGCTCAGCGACACGCCCTCCGCGCGGATCTGGAACACCAGGCTCTTGTAGGTGGCGAGCAGCTCGTCGGAGAGCTGCATGCGCCGGGCGACCTCCGGCCGGACGGCGACGAGGTCCTTCGTGGTGAGGAAGATCTGCGGGGGTGAGCCCGCGCCGAGCTTCTCCAGCTCCAGGGTCACCCCGCGGTTGACGAGCTCCTGGAAGTGGTAGGCGTCGAGGTGCTCGCTGCGCACGCGCAGCAGGAAGCGGTCGAAGATGGCCTGGAGGCTCTCGTCCGCGGGGACCTCGTTGGAGGCGCCGAACACCGAGAGCAGCGGCACGTCGACGACGGTGGAGCCGTTGTTGAACTTGCGCTCGTTGAGCAGGGTGAGCAGCGCGTTGAGGATGGCGCTGTTGGACTTGAAGATCTCGTCGAGGAAGACGATCTCGGCCTCGGGCATCATGCCCTCGGTGCGCCGGCGGTAGGTGCCCTGGCGGAAGGCGGGGATGTCCACCGGGCCGAAGAGCTCGTTGGGCTCGGTGAAGCGGGTGAGCAGGTACTCGAAGTACCGGCTGTCGATGGCCCGCGCGAAGGTGCGCACGAGGGCGCTCTTGGCGGTGCCGGGCGGGCCCACGAGGGCGATGTGCTCGCCCGCGAGCACCGACAGGACCATCAGCCGGATCGTCTCCTGACGGCCGAGAAACTGCTGTTCGAGCGAGCGCGCGAGCGCCCGGAGTCGCTGGATGACGGGGGTGTTCACGAGACGGCTGCCTCCATGAGACCGGCGCCCTGGAGGAGGGGCGCCGACGGGGGATCCTTGACGGCGGAGCGGACGGGGTCGGCGGGCAGGACGCGGCGCAGGGTGTCCGCCGGGAGCCCCAGCCACGGGGCGGCGCGCTCGGCGCCGAGGCGGAGGTACGCGTCCATGGCGAGGGGCTGCGAGACGGAGGTGGCGGCGCCCGGGTGCGCGGCGCCGGTGGTCGGCGCGGGGGCGCTCCCGCCGCGGTGCCCGAGCGCGTCGAGGCAGAGCATCTCGAGGTGGAAGCGCAGGAGGGTCTCGGCCACCGCGCGGGGCGCGCCCATGCGCATGGCGGCGAGGGTGGCCTGCTCGAGCGCGCGCACCGTGGCCGCGCCGCGGGCGAGCACGGCGCGGTGGGCGGCGCCGCGGATGCACCCGTCGGCGATGGCGTTGATGGAGGCCGGCGTCCAGCGGAAGGACCACGGCGCCGGGCGGTCGGCGAGGATGATGTCCGTGAGGGGCGAGGCGGCGAGGGCGGCGCGGGTCACGTCCGTGAGGTCGGGCGCGTCGCTGGTGGCGGAGCCCTTCACCTCCAGCGAGGAGAGGAGGGAGAAGAGGTCGACGCGGCGGCGGGACTCGCGCACGCGCCGCACGCTCGGGAGCGCGACGAGGGCCCGCGGCGGCGCGACGCCGACGAAGTCCGCGTAGCCCGCCCAGAACTCCACGTGGGTGTCGACGCGCCCGAGCTCGCCGATGCGGCCGAGCACCGCGTGGCGCAGCGCGACCTCGAAGCGCGACACGGGCACGCGGACCCACTCCAGCAGCGCGACGCACCAGTGCCGCGCCACCTTGCGGAGCCCGCTGCGGCCGGCGGCCTCGGGGTGGGTCATCGCGAGCAGGTCGTACCAGACCGCGGCGAGGGCGATGGCGTCGAGGGGGAGCGTGTCGATGGGCCCGACGGCGCCGAGGCGCGAGAGGCGGGTGCGGGCGGCGTCGCAGACGCGCACGAGGCGGGTGGCGTCGGGGTTGGGCGAGCGCATCCACGCCGTGAGGGCCGTCGGGGCGATGAGCCCGTCGACCACCACGCGCCCGCCGAGCACCAGCGGCTCGACGAAGGCGCTGACGAACTCGTCGACGGTGGGGTCAGCCACGGGGATCGGGCTCGTCGCCGGAGGGGGGCGCGACGGCGACGCTCGGGTTCTGCTCGGCGAGGGTGACCGACGGGGGGCGGGGGGCGGGGAGCTCGGTGCGGGCGAGGGGAGAGAGCAGCCCCGTGAGCAGACCCGGCGGCGTGGGCCAGAGGTCGGGCAGCGGGAGCTCGGCGTCGAGCGGCGCCGCCAGGGTGAGCTCCTCGACCACGGGCACGTCGGAGAGGAGCACGCGCGTGGCGGGCACGAAGGCGCCGCGGGAGATGGCCGTGAGCGGCCGGGCGCCGCCGGTGACGAAGATGCGGAGGTCGCTCGGCGCGCGGGAGAGCTGGCGCAGGACGTCCGGGGGGATGGGCGGCGAGAGGCCCCACCCGAGGGGGATGTACACGTCGTCGCCGAGCTCTTCGTAGAGGGTGCCGAGGGGCACGGCGTCGGCGGCCTCGGGGCCGTGCACGAAGATCGACGACTCGGTGAAGGCGATGGAGAGCTTGCCCAGGGTGGTCGGGGGCAGCACGCCGAGGATGCGCCCGAGGGTGTCCTGCTCGCGGGTGGGGATCACCGCGGCCGCGACGCGCTTCGGGGCGCCGCCGGTGGGGACGAGGCGCAGCGGGAGGTTGAAGGTCGCGGTGGCGCCGAAGGTCTTCACGCCGTCGACGACCGTGGGCGCGTTGGCCACGAGGCTGGTGACGGCCTGCACGTCGACGAAGGGCGGGCGCTGTGCGAGGGGGATGGCCCCGAGGCCCTCGGCGCGGAACAGCACGAGCTCGTCGGAGCCGAAGAGGGGCGCGCACGACGAGAGCGGCACCGGGTGGCGGTAGCCGAACTGCACCGCGCAGCGGTCGCCGTCGGGCACGAAGAGCAGCACCCCGGGAAGCGAGCGCAGCAGCTGGACGAAGCGCGGCGCGGGGGAGGAGAGCTGGAGCAGCAGGCCCTGCTCGACGACGTCGCTCGGGCCGCCGCGCTGCCACTCGACCATCGCCACGCGGGCGGGGGCGTTCCAGCGGGCGAGGTAGCCGATGACGGCGTCGCCGAGGCCCGGGCGCAGGAGGGCGTAGAGGGTGCGGGGCGTGTCCCAGCGGGCGCGGTGCAGCGCCGCCGGGGCGAGGCGCAGCAGCAGGTCGCGCAGCGCGATGACCTTGTCGTGGCGGTACGGCTGCGCGAAGCGGTCGTGGTAGAGGGCGACGTCGCCGGGCTCGGGGAGCAGCTCGGAGATGTCGTAGCCGAAGGGCGCCTGGGCGTCGCGGTACTTCACGAAGTGCCGCCCGGAGCCCGTGAACACCATCGCGCCGACGAGGCGGGCGATGGAGGCGAGGCGGTCCATGCGGTGCGACGTGCCCGACTGCACCTCGACGAGCAGCTCGCGGGTGCGCAGCGGCGAGACCACCTGCACGATGCGCAGGGCGTCGAGGAGCTCGTCGAGCGCGCCGTCTTCGCCCAGCGCCCGGAGCAGGGCGACGAGCCGCTCCATCGAGGGCACGAGCACCACCCCGAGGGGGCCGAGCGCCACGCCGCGGACGTCGGGGCTGAGCCCCGGGGCGCGAAAACGGCTCTGGTGCTGCGCGACCCGCTCGATCACAGGGCGGGACCGTACTTCGTATCCGTCGCCCGTTTCAATCGCGACGAGCGCGCGCCGGTGATTGACGCCCCGGCGCTCTCCGCGCAACGTGAGCGCCCCATGCGAGGCCACCCCCGCCGCCCGATCGTCGCCACCCTCTCGGCGCTGGCGTTCACCGCCGCGCTCTCCGCCCAGACGCCCCCCCGACCGACGCCGCGCCAGGCGATGGACCGCGCGCTCACGCCGCTGCGCGAGGCCACCGCCGCGCTCTCGCTCACCGACGACGAGCGCACCCGCGTGCAGGACGTGAGCGACCGCGGCGAGGCGTGGGCCGCCGAGCTGGTCGAGGCCGAGCACCACCGCGACCTTCGCACGGCGCAGGCGAGGGGGCGGCGCATCGCGTGGCTCGCGCGGGTGCTGCGGGCGAGGGTGGAGTCGATGAGGGCGCAGGCGCAGTCGGCGCAGGCGCTCACGGCGACGGTGGCCCTGCGCGGGGTCGTGGCCGAGCGGCGCGCGGCGCGCGACCGCGCGAGCGAGGCGCTGGTGGCGGCCGAGCGGCAGGACGGGGTCTCCACGCGGGCCCTGGCGACGCCCGACGTCGACGCGGGCGCGGCCGTCGCGGCCGACGCGACCGCCGGGGGGGCAGCGCGATGAGGAGGTCGACGGGTTGGTGCCTGGGCGCCTGGCTCGCGGTCGCGGGCCTCGGCTGCAGCGGGGCGACGGCGCGAACGGACGACGACGCGGTGACGCGGGCCCTGGGCGGCCCCGTGGCGCGCGGGCTCGTCACCGCCGCGCCCGAGGCGTGGGTCGAGGTGATGCGCGAGGCCGACCGCGCGAGGGGGCTCACGGGTGTCGAGCGCGCCGACGCGGAGGTCGAGCTGGCGCTCGCCCTGGAGTGGGCGCAGGCGGTGGCCGAGCGCGGCGCGTCCGACCGCTCGCTCGCGGCGGCGGCGACCCAGCGGGCGCAGCTCGCCGAGGAGCAGGCGCGCCTCGACGCGGAGGTCACCCGACTGGAGCAGGTGGCGCGCGCGAGCCTCGCGGCGCACGCCCAGGCGCAGCAGGCGCAGCGGGCGGCGCGCGCCCCCACCGCCGTGGAGCAGGCGCGGCGCGGGGCCGTCGCCGGGGAGCTCGACCAGCAGACCGAGCTGCTCCTCGCGGCGGCCGAGCTGTTCGGCGCGCGCCCTGAGGCGCTCGCCCCCTTGCGCGCGCGGCTCGCCGCGCCCGCGGTGAGCCCGACCGACCCGGTGACCCGCGCGGCGGCGATCTACCGCGACGCCGACGCCCTGCTGTCCACCACGCGCGCGTCGGGCACCGCGGTGTCGACCGCCGACGTCGACGCCCTGCGGCTGCAGTCGTCGCTCTCGGAGAGCGAAGGGGTCGACGCGCACCGCGACGCCCGCGGCGTGGTCGCGGTGCTGCGCGGCCTCTTCGCCGGTCCCCGCCTCGCGGCCACGGCGCGCTCCCGGGTCGAGCTCCTCGCGAGGATCATCCGCTCCCACGGCACCCTCCCGGTGCGGCTGGAGTGCTTCGTCGCCGGCGCGCCCGCGTCCGCGCTCGCCACCGCGCGCGCCCAGGCCGCGGCCCTCCGGGCGGCGCTCGTCACGGCGGGCGTCCCGGCCGAGCGTCTCCAGGCCGCGGGCTACCGACGGCTCCCGGGCGGCGCCCGGCCCGACGACCGCGTCGAGGTCGTGCTGCTCTCCCCCCGCGCCGAGTAGCTCAGCGGCTCGACGGGGTGGCGCCCTCGCGCAGGCCCTCGACGTGCCAGCCGTCGTCTTCCCACACCAGCAGCAGCGTGCGCCCGTCGGGGAGCTGCACCCGCGTCGCCCCGGGCACGTTCGGAAGCTGCACCGCGTCGGGGTCTTCGAGCGCCGCGGCGAGCCCGCGCAGGTCGCTCTCCATCGCGCCTCGCGCCCTCGCGGAGAGCATCGACATCAGCCCTGCGAGGTCGCCCCGCACGAGCGTGCGCCGGAGGTGCTCCAGCGCGGCGCGCGCGCCGTCCCGCCCCGGCGTGGCGACCACGGTCGCGCCCCCGAGGGCGGGGCCGCCCACCCGCCAGCCGCCGCGCTCCTCGACGGCGAGCACCCGACGAGGTCCCTGGCGGAGCTCGACGGTCACCGGCGCGTCGGCAGCGAGGGCCGCGGCCACGCCATCGCCCAGCTCGCGGAGGGAGCGGCGGTCGCCGCCGACGCGGGCGCGGAAGTGTTCGAAGGACTCGGCCCGGCGCGCCGCGTCGGGCAGCAGGTCGTAGAGGCCACGCGCCGGATCGGCCGAGCGCGACGTGTTCGCCACGCTGGCGAGCGTCGCACGCGGCGAGGAGCCCGACGCGCCGCATCCCGTGATGGCCAGCATCGCCCCGAGCGCGGCCGCCGCGACGCGCCCGGTCGATCGCCCGGAGCCCCGACCCGCTCTGTCCGGGGAACGTTCACGCGGGCCTTGTGAAGCACCGTTCACGAGGCGGCACCCGAGTCGGGACGCCAGGAAGTGATGGGAGCGTGGCATGCTTCTGTCATACGCTGCGTTCATCACAAGGTCCTGATCGGGAGGCAATACCCCCATGAGCCGACTTCACTTCGCCCCTTCAAAGCTCGTCCTGGCGCTGATCGCGAGCGGTCTCTTCGGCGCCGCCGCGGGCTGCTCCGATGACTCGTACTACTGCGACGCCAACGGCTGCTACTTCTGCGACGGCGTCGGCTGTCGCGCCGTGACACCTCCCGGCCGGGCCACCTGCGCTGGCGACTACCAGTGCTCTGCTGGTCAGGTCTGCACCAACCTCGGTTGCGCCACCACCTGCCTCAACGACGCCGACTGCTCGCAGGGCTGGGTCTGCCGCGGCGCCGCGGGCAGCACCCGTGGCACCTGCGTCGCTCCCACTGAGGCGCCCCCCACCCGCAACCCGGGCACCTGCCGCGACAACACCCAGTGCTCGGGCGGCGCGGTCTGCCTCGACGGCACCTGCGCCCGGCGCACCTGCGACGGCGCGACCTCCAGCTGCGCGTGCACCTCCGATGCGACGTGCAGCAACGGCCAGGTCTGCCTCTCGGGGCAGTGCACCGTCCCCTCCAACGCGTGCCGCTTCAACTCGCAGTGCGGCGCGGGCCGCGTCTGCGTCAACCAGGAGTGCCGCTCGTCCTGCGGCGCCTCCAACCCCTGCCCCACGGGCCAGTCGTGCGACGCCGCGAGCGGCGTCTGCATCGCCAGCCCCGCCGGCCAGTGCACCCGCGACAGCGAGTGCGGCACCGGCCGCCGCTGCCTCAACGCCACCTGCCTCACCCGCTGCGCCACGGCCACCGACTGCGCCGCGGGCACCTACTGCTCCGACCAGGGCGTGTGCGAGGCCGACACCCGGCGCCGACCCTTTTGCACCAGCAACGCCGACTGCGCCGCGGGCAGCCAGTGCCTCGACGGCGTCTGCCGCCGCCCCTGCGCCACCGCCGACGAGTGCATCCGCACCGACGTGCAGTACCGCAACTGCGAGCCCATCGCGTACCTCGGCACCTCGCAGCGCTTCTGCCAGACCAACAACGAGGTGCAGTCCAACTGCGGCGCCCAGCGCGACTGCGCCGCGGGTCAGGCATGCGTCGACGGCACCTGCCGCAGCAACTGATTGCGTGACCGTCGGGGTTGACGCCCCCATGGCCCACCCGTTAGCTTCCGCGCCCCGTTACCCACCCCTCGATTCAACTCTTTGAGAGGAGCCCACTCCCCATGGTTTCGCTGACGCAACAGACCAGCCGTATTCGCCGCCGCAAGCAGACCACCAACGGCAAGGTCAACAAGCGCGTTCGTCGCGCCAACGGCACGCCCGTCTTCCCGGTGCACCTCGAGGCCGCCGCGCCCGTCGCCGAGGCGAAGTAGCCTTTGATCCCCCGCGGCGCGGGCTGACCGCGCCGCCTCCGACTCCAACCTTACCCAGATTTGCTGACCGATCGCGGGAGGTCCCATCCCCCGGCGACGGTGACCTCTGCGCCGGTCACGTGCGCGGCCTCGTCGGACAGCAGCCATCGCACCAGCGCGGCGACGTCTTCCGGTCGTCCGGCGACGCCGCCCGGGACCTGCGCGGCCAGGCGCTCGAAGGTCTGCGCGTCGATTCCGCCCGTGTCGATGACCCCGGGCGAGACGCAGTTGACGGTCACCCCGCGGCCCGCGCACTCCGCCGCGAGCGCTCGCGAGAAGCACACGAGCGCGGCCTTCGCGGCGTACCACGCGGCGATGGTCGGCGGCGGGCGCAGCGTCGCGACGCCCGCGTGACCGAAGACCACCACCCGGCCCCAGCCCCTCGCTCGCATCGCCGGGACCACCGCCCCAGCGAGGCCCACCACCGCGAAGAGGTTGTCGGCGAACACCGTCCGCCACGCGGCCGCGTCGTCGGTGCTGCGGGCCGCGCGGGCGAAGGGCCCCGCCGCGTGCACCAGGGCGTCGGCGGGGCCGAGGCGCTCGCCCACCGCGTCGACCCAGCGCCGCGCGGCGTCCTCGTCGCTCACGTCGCAGAGCGCGACGTCGTGCCCGTCGCCCAGCGCGTCCCGCAGCGAGCGCACGTCGTCGCTGTCCCTCCGGGCCGCGACCGCCACGCGCCATCCGCCCGCCGCGAGGTCGGTCGCGACCGCGCGCCCGATGCCCCGCGCGCCGCCCGGCACCAGCGCGACGCGGCTCAGGGGATCACCTCCCGGATCATCGCCTCGGCGGCCGCTGGAGCGAAGCCGAAGGCCGCGGCGAGCCACTCCAGGAAGTCCGTCTCGTCGGCGGAGAACTCCCCGTCGCTCGACGCGCAGTAGACCGCCAGCTGAAACGCCGCGCGCCGCAGGCCCGGCTCGGTGATCCCCGCCGCGAGGCCGTGGAGCCTCGCGGTGACCTTGAGGTCATCGTCGTACTCGGCCATGTCCTCCAGCAGCGACTCGGCGTCGCCCTCGTCGAAGTCCGCGAGGCCAGGAACCTGCCGGATCGTCGACACGATGCCGTCGAGCTCGTGGCGCTCGACCAGGCCGTCGGAGGTCGCAGACCAGAGCGCGAGCTCGGCGACCAGCACCCCCTGCTCGGTCAGCAGGTCCTCGGCGCTGATCTCGTCGAACGATCGGCGTACGTTGTAGGGCATCCGGCGGACGACCCTCGCACGGTCCGGGGCGTCCGCTCAACCGCGCGGCCTCGCGGCGCGGCGTGCTAGCGTGCGCCCCGGCGATGGCAACCCCGCGGCGACAGCGCTGGCGATGGATGCTCCCGATGGTCGCGGCCCTCGACCTCCTCGGCACCTGCGCCTCGGCCCAGCCGCTCGACCTCCGTCGCCGACGCGCCGAAGCGCGGGCCGCCTTCGAGGCCGCCGAGCAGGCCTGGCGCGAGTCCGACTACCCCCGCGCCCTCGCCGGCTTCCGCCGCGCCCAGGAGCTCTCGCCCCACCCGGCGACCCTCTACAACGTCGCCCGCGCCGAGGAGCAGGTCGGCCACGTCGACGCCGCCATCGAGGCCTACGAGGCCTACCTCCGCGCCGCCCCGGAGGCCTCCGACGCCGACGAGGTGCGGCGCACGATCGCCTCGCTCCGCGCCTCACGGGAGCCCGTGGTCACCCCGCCGGTGGTCACCCCTCCGGTGGTCACCCCTCCGGTGGTGACACCCCCGGTGGTCACCCCCACCGTCGTGCCGCCCTTGCCCAGCACCTACGAGCGCATCGTCGACCGGCGGCGCCATCGCCTGGTGTCGGGGCGCGTCGGGCTCATCGGGGGATTCGCGGCGCCCCGCGACCGGCAGAACTTCGCGGTGGGCCTCGAAGGGACGGTGTTCCTCTGGCGCTCGCTCACGCTCCTCGGACACGCGCTCTGGATACAGACCGACGGCTCGCCCGTGGTGGTGACCGGCGAGGCCGGCTGGACCTTCGTCGGCGACGACTTCGACCTCGCGGTGCTCGGCCACGCGGGCGTGCTCCTCCGCTGCGACTCCATCTGCCGCGGCGGCGCCGGGGCGGTCGACGACACCCAGGTCTTCCTCGGGGGCATCACCCTCAAGGTCGACGTGCTCTTCCACCCGCGGGTCTCCGCCGGGCTCTATGGGCGTTTTTCGTGGCAGCAGCTCAACCTGCTCGACGGCGACGCGCTCTTGTCATCGATCGGTCTGTCCGTCAGCCTTCACCTGTGAGCGCGTCCTCCACGGCGACGCCGGTGATCGAGGCCCCGCCGTCCACGGGGGGGAGGGTCAACACCGTGCGCATCGAGCGCGGGACCCCGTCGGTTCCGCCTCCAGCACCGTCCGCCGACGACGGCGTCGACGCCACCCTCGGGCGCGTCCTCGGCGGCCGCTACGCCGTCGAGTCCGTGGTCGCCCGCGGCGGCATGGGCATCGTCTACCGCGCCCGCCACCTCGCCGTGGGGCGCCCGGTGGCCGTGAAGATCCTGCGCGCCGACCTCGCCCGCAACACCGAGGCCCTCGCGCGCTTCCACCGAGAGGCGCAGGCCGCCGCCGCCATCGGGCACCCGCACATCATCGAGGTCATCGATTTCGGGCACAGCCCCGAAGGCGACGCCTACCTCGTGATGGAGCTCATCGACGGCATCGACCTCGCCGGGCTGCTGCGCCGCGAGGGCAGGCTCCCGGTGGCCCGCGCGCTCGGCATCGCCCGCCAGGTCGCCGACGCCCTCGACGCCGCGCACGCCAAGGGCATCGTGCACCGCGACCTCAAGAGCGAGAACGTCATGGTGCTGTCCCGCGACGCCGGCGACTACGCCAAGGTGCTCGACTTCGGCATCTCCAAGGTGCTCGAAGACGACCAGGGCCGCGCCCCCATCACCCGCGACGGCGTGGTGCTCGGCACGCCGCAGTACATGGCCCCGGAGCAGGGCTCCGACGGCGCCCTCGTCGACCACCGCGCAGACCTCTACGCCCTCGGGTGCATCCTCTTCGAGCTCCTCACCGGCGCGCTCCCCTACCAGGGCAAGACGCCGATGGAGGTGATGTACAAGCACAACCACGCGCCCATCCCGAGGCCCTCGTCGCGGCTCACCGAGGTGCGCATCCCCTCGGCGGTCGACGCCCTCGTGGTGCGCCTGCTCGCCAAGTCCCGGGACGACCGCTACCCCGACGCCCGCGCCGTCGTCGACGCCCTCGACGCCGCGCTCTCGCCCGACCTCGGGATCGTCCGCTGGCGCCGCCGCGTGGCCGTCGCCGCCCTCATCGCCTTCGGCAGCCTCGTCACCGACGCCGCGTGGCGCTCGCCCAACCACCCCGATCCCCCTCTGGTCGCCGCGCGCAGCCTCGCCCGCGTGCCGCCGCCGCGCCCCGCGCCGCCACCGCCCATCGTGCTGCCCGCGGTGCCATCCGCCGTGCTCGCGCCGCCCTCGATGGAGGCCCGCCCGGTGGCGCCGGTCGCGACCCCCGCGCCGCCGCGTACGACCCCCGCGTCGCCGCGTACGGTCGTGGTCCGACGCCGGGTGCGCCCCGCGATCGAGGCGCTCACCATCAAGGCCAACCCGTACCGCTGAGCGCCCGCGCGAGCGTGAGCCGCCGCGTGCGCGCCGTGATGGTCACCATCGACCCGTAGAACCCCACGGTCTCCGCGGCGACCCAGGGCACCGTCGCCTCCACGAAGCCGCGCGCCCGCAGGTCGGCCAGCACCACGCGCGAAAGGGCCGCGCCCACCCCACGACCCCGCGCGGCGGGAAGCACCCCGATGGGGCCGAAGGTGCCGCGGTGGCAGAGGTTGCCCGAGTGCGCCGCGAAGCCCAGCACCCCGCCGTCGTCCCCGCGCGCAGTGAAGAGCCCGCCGTGCTCCCGCGCCCGCGCCGACTCCCAGGCCCACCCGTCGCCGAAGGCCGCGCGGATCGTCTCGTCCACGTCGTCGTCGCAGCGCGCGACGGTCACGCCCGGCGCGGCGCGGGGAGCCACATCGGTCCGCACCTGCAGGTCGACATGCTCGCCGCGCACCGTGAAGCCATGCCCGGTGAGGGCGGCCACGCGCTCGACGTCGGCCGCGTCGACGCCGCTCTCGACGTAGTTGCCGGGGGGCCCACCGGCGACGAGGCGCGTCGCACCGGCGGCGAGGGCCCGCGCGGTCACCTCCGCGAGCTCGTCCGCCGCGCCCGACCACCAGGCCATCCAGGCCGCCGTCGAGCCCGGGGCCGGTGCCGCGAAGAGCGACGCGCCCACCGCCGTCAGCGCCCGCGGCGGCCGTAGCTTCTCCGCCAGCGTGACGGCGTCGATCAGCGCCACGCGTCGATGAGCACCTGCGCCACCCGCTCGGCGGCGTGGCCGTCCCAGCCCTCCACCACACCGCCGCGCTTGTAGCGCCCCTCCAGCACCTCCAGCACCCGCGCCCACGCGGCGTCGAGGTCGTCGCCCACGAGGGTGTTGGTGCCGTCGGTCACCGTCGCCGGGCGCTCGGTGTTACTCCGCAGCGTAAGACACGGGACGCCCAGCGCGGTGGTCTCCTCCTGGATGCCGCCGGAGTCGGTGAGCACCAGCGCGGCGTCGGCCATGAGCCCGAGGTTCTCCCGGTAGCCCAGCGGGTCGCGCAGGAGGATGGCGCCGTGCGCGCGCAGGCGCTCGATCAGCCCGAAGCGCTCCAGCCGCTCGCGGGTGCGAGGGTGCGTCGGGAACACCACCGCCCGCTGCGCCGCCAGCCGCTCGAGCAGCGCGACGAGGGCCGTGAGCCGCGCGGGCTCGTCGACGTTGGAGGGGCGGTGCAGGGTCACCAGCGCGTAGCCCCGCGGCGCGAGGCCCATCGCCGCGGGCACCCCGAGCGCCCGCGCGGCGGGGAGCTGGTGCACCAGCGTGTCGATCATCACGTTGCCGACGAAGCGCACCCGCTCGGGGGGAATCCCCTCGCGCGCGAGGTTGGCGTCGCCCGCGCGCTCGCTCGTGAGCAGCAGGTCGCAGATGGCGTCGGTGACCACCCGGTTGATCTCCTCGGGCATTCCGCGGTCGAAGGAGCGCAGGCCCGCCTCGACGTGCGCCACCGGGACGCCGAGCTTCACCGCCGCGAGGGCGCAGGCCATGGTGCTGTTGACGTCGCCCACCACCACCACGCCGCGAGGGAGCGCCGCGCACCCGAGCAGGTACTCCTCGAAGGAGGCCAGCACCCGGGCGGTCTGCGCGCCGTGCGAGCCCGATCCCCCGTTGAGGTGCACGTCCGGCGCGGGCATCCCGAGCTCGCGGAAGAACACGTCGCTCATCGCGGCGTCGTAGTGCTGGCCGGTGTGCACCAGCACCCGCTCGAAGGGCGCCGCCGCCGAGGTCATCGCGCGCAGCATCGGCGCGACCTTCATGAAGTTGGGCCGCGCCCCCGCCACGAACACCACCGGACTCGACTCGATCATCGGACTCTCCAAGGTTCGCCGCGTGGGCTCCCGCAGCGGCTGTCGTAGCGGTGGGGCCATGATATCCCGGGTGGCGTGACGGAACACCCCTCCAGTCCCGCCGTGCCGCGCCTTCGCGTGGCCATCCATCTCGACGCCTACGTCCAGCCACGTTGGATCGTTCGCGTCCTCGAGGGCGTCGTCGCCTCGCCCTGCTGCGAGGTGGTGAGCGTCAGCGCCGGGGGCCGCGGCGGAGGCGCGGGGTCGCTGCTCGGGCGCCTCGCGGCCGACCCCTCGCACGCGCTGCTCTCCCTCTTCACGGCGCTCGACGACCGCGCCTATGGGCGCCCCGACGACGCGCTCGCGCCGGGCGACGTACGCGCCGCGCTCGGCGCCGTCGCCCCCTCGGACGACGGCGTTGGCGCCCTCGACGTGGTGCTCTCCTTCGCACGATCGCCGGTCCCCGGGGCCCTGGCGTCGCGCGCGCACCACGGCGTGTGGACCCTGCACTTCGGCCCCGTGCCGGCCTCCGACGCGGAGCTCGTGGGGCTGCACGAGGTGCTGGGGGGACAAGGCGTCGTGGTGACCGAGCTGCGCTCCGACGCCGACGGGGGGAGGGTGCTGGCGCGCGCGGTGAGCCGCGCCGACGTGCGCTCGGTGCGCAGGGGGCGCAACGTGCTGCTGCTCAAGGGCGCGGCGCTGGTGACGCGGGCCCTGAAGGACCTCCACGATCAGGTCGACGAGCGGGCGAGCGCGGGGGGCGGGCGCTTCGAGTTTCGCCCCGCGGTGGCGGAGGGACCATCGCGGCCGGACAACGGCGACATGGCACGGCTGCTCGTCGGGCACGGCCTCCGGTACGCCCGCGAGCTCGTCGACCGCAGCCTCTACGTCCAGCAGTGGGTGATGGCGTACCAGATCTCGCCGCGCTTCCCTTCGGGCGCCCCCTTCCGGTACCTCCTGCCGCCCACCGACCGCTTCTGGGCCGACCCCTTCGCGGCGCAGCGCGGCGACCAGCGGTACATCCTCTTCGAGGAGGCGCCCTTCGCCACGGGGCGCGGGCACATCTCGGTCATGGCGCTGCGCCCCGACGGCTCGCCGGGGGAGGTCGCCCGCGTGCTCGAGCGGCCGTACCACCTCTCGTATCCGTTCCTGTTCAGGCACGGCGGCGAGGAGTTCATGATCCCCGAGACCAGCGAGCGCGGCGGGGTCGAGGTGTACCGGGCGCGCGGGTTTCCCCACGGCTGGGAGCTCGTCGAGGAGATGCTCCCCGGGGTCGCCGCCGCGGACGTCACGCTGCGCCAGGTGGGCGATCGCTGGTGGATGTTCACCGACGTCGCCGTCGCGGGCACCCGCCTCCACAACGAGGAGCTCCACATCTTCCACGCGCCGACGCCCTTCGGCCCGTGGACCCCCCACCGCCGCAACCCCGTCTTCTCCGACGCGCGGCGCTCGCGACCCGCGGGGGCCCTCTTCGAGCTCGACGGGGTGCTCTACCGCCCCGCGCAGGACTCGTCGGTGCGCTACGGCTGGTCGATGAGCATCAACCGCGTCACCCGCCTCACGCCCGACGACTACGAGGAGGAGCCGTGCGCCCGCGTGCTGCCCGACTGGGACCCGCGGCTCATCGCCACGCACACGCTCAACCGCGACGGCGACCTCACGGTCATCGACGCCGGGATGCTGCGCCTCCGCTGACCGTCAGAACGCGTCGGTGTCGCCGAGCGTGAAGTGCCACGGCGCCGGGTCGTCGAGCAGCCGCGCGCCCTCGGCGTTGCGGTGGATGATCACGGGCTTGGTCCACGGCCGCTGCACGAAGCCGAAGTGCTTCCAGGGCAGCTGCACCGGCGAGCGGCGCACGGCCTGGGCGGTCACCATGTCGATGCCCTCGTCGAGCACCGGGCGCAGCGCGGCCTGGAGCAGCGCGCGGCCCACGGTCTCGCCGTCGTCGGGGTGGAAGAGCCAGTCGACGATGTAGAGCCGACGGAGGTCGCGCCGGGTGTCGTCGCGCTGGGCGAGGGTGACGAGGTAGCCCGCGAGCGCGCCGCCGCGCCGCGCCTCGTAGACGCGGAAGGGGAAGGGGTTCTCGAGGAAGCGCCACGCGAGGTAGGCCGCGTCGCGCACCTGCGCCACGGGGACGGCGCCGCGCACCCGCGCCCAGAGGCCGTCGTACTCCGGGCCGAAGGAGCGCACCTCGCGCACCTCGACGCCGCGCGGCGACGGGCGGGTGAGCAGGGCCCAGGCGAGCGCGCGCGAGGCCGCGGAGACCACCGGGTGGGCCAGCGCGGTCTCCGCGATGGGGAACCAGGGCTCCGCCGAGCGGGCAGGGGGGAGGCGGGCGGCGAGGGCGCGCGAGCTCACCGGGAGCGCGCAGTTGATGTGCCCGGTGTCGGCCTTGATGGGGAAGTTGAGCTTGCCGGTGTAGCCCGGCGCCGACTGGTCGTTGGGGAGGCCGAAGACGATCGGGAAGCCCGCCGCCTGCGCGCGCTCGCGGGTGGCGTTGACCAGGGCGCTGAACATCCCGCGGCGCTGGAATGCAGGGTCGGTGAAGGTGTCGCCGATCTCCGCCCAGGGCTGCTCCTCGCCGAAGGCCCAGAGGCGCTTCGGGGTCACCGTGCACAGGCTCACGATGCGGTCGTCCCCGACGGTCATCATGGCGCTCGCGAAGCCCGGGTGCCGGAGGTTGCGCCGGAGCTTCCACTCCATGAGCCGATCCTTCTCCGGGGGGTAATTCTCCGGAGGGTCGTGCCGCGCCCGCATGAAGCGAGCGATCTCCCGCGCCTGCGCCTCGTCGGGGGGATCGAGCGCGACGAGACGCCACTCCGGTGCGGCCTCTGCTGCCTGGGTCATGGGCGCGATCGGACGCCAATCGCGATCGCGCTGTCAATCACCGCCGCGACCCGGCGGCGGAGCCCTCACCCTCGCAGCGCGGAGGTGCCCATGCGCTCGCGGCGGGCCCAGCGAGAGAGCACCACCAGGGTCCAGTAGCGGGGGTACTTGGTGCCCGCCAGGAAGCGCTCTCGCACCGCCCGCACCGCCGCCGGGTCGAGCCCGACCTCGGGCCCCACCGGGGCGTCGAGGTCGAGGCCCTCGCGCAGCCACCGGTCGTAGGGCAGCCCGAAGCCGCGCTTGGGGCGGTCCCACGCCTCGCGCGGCAGCGCGGGGCCCACCGCGTCGAGCAGCAGCGGCTTGTTGCGCGCGGGGTCGAGCTTCCACGCGGGGTCGATCGCCACCACCTGCTCCACGAGGTCGGAGTCGAGGTACGGGGCCCGCAGCTCGAGCGAGTGCGCCATGCTCATCTGGTCGCCGTCGCGGAGCAGGGTGTTCTTCAGGTAGTGCGTGAGCTCGAGGCGCGAGAGCCGATCGAGCGGCGAGCGGCCGCCCACCGCGTCGACGAAGCGCGTGGGCTCGGGCCGTCGCCCGCCCCGCAGCCGCTCCAGCGCCGGGTGCGCGAACATCGAGTGCTGCGCGAGGTAGGCGCCCGCCACCGGGTCGCCCGCGCCGATGGCCGCGAGCACCTTCTCGCCCGCGTGGTCGTCCGGCACCGGCCAGCGCCCGCGCAGCGCGCCCAGCGCCCGCTTCGCCAGCGCCGGGGTCGCCGCGCTCGCCGCGAGCAGCCCCCCGAACATCCGCCGCTGCTGGTAGCCCAGGAAGAGCTCGTCGGCCCCCTGGCCCGACACCGCGACCTTGATGCCCGCGCGGCGGATGGCGTCGCACACCAGGTAGGTGTTCACCCCGTCGACGCTCGGCTGGTCCATCGCGTCGACGGCGCGCGTCACGAGCGAGCGGGCGTCATGGACGCTCACCTCCACCTGCTGGTGCTTCGTGCCGAAGCGCTCGGCCACGAGGCGCGAGTAGGGCGCCTCGCTGTGCGCCGCGTCGGCGTCGCCGAACACCACGCTGAAGGTGTTGATGTTCGTCCACTTCTGCTCGGAGAGCAGCACCACGTTGGACGACGAGTCGATGCCGCCGGAGAGCAGCACCGCCACCGGCACGTCGGCGACCATCACCCGCCACATGGCCGCCCGCAGCCGCGCGCGCACCGCCTCCACGGCAGCCTCGCGGCTCGGCGGGCCCGCCGCGTCGAGGCCCAGCAGGCTCCAGTAGCGGCGCCGCCGGAGCACACCCTCGCGCAGCACCACCACCTCGCCCGCGGCCACCGCGCGCACGCCGCGCACGAGGGTGTAGGGGTCCGCGAGCGAGCCGAAGGTGAGGTACGCGTCGAGGCCGTCGGGGTCGATCTCGCGCTCGACCACGCCCGACGCGGTGAGGGCGCGCACCTCCGAGGCGAAGGCGAAGCGGTCGCGCCCGGTGGCGTAGTAGAGGGGCTTCTCGCCGAGGCGGTCGCGGGCGAGGGTGAGGGTGCCCTCGTCGGGGTCGTAGAGCGCGAAGGCGAACATCCCCCGGAAGCGCTCGAGGGCGGCTTCGCCCCAGCAGCGGAAGCCCGCCAGGATGACCTCGGTGTCGGTGCCGGTGGTGAAGCGCTCGCCCTCGGCGGTGAGCGCCTCGCGGAGCTCCTTGAAGTTGTAGATCTCGCCGTTGAAGACGATCACCCGTCGGCCGTCGTGGCCGAGCATGGGCTGCCGGCCGGCGTCGGAGAGGTCCTGGATGGCGAGCCGGCGGTGGCCCAGCCAGAGCGCCGCGCCCCCCGCGAGGGGGACCGTGTGCGCGCCGTCGGCGTCCGGGCCGCGGTGCGCGATCGCGTCGAGCATGGCCGTCGTCGAGACGCCCCGGAGATCACCCAGCACACCCGCGATGCCGCACACGCTCGTCGATCCTCCTCTTACTCCGCCCGACCCGAGACCGCCCCGCGGAGCACCTCCGACAGGAACCCGAAGGTCTCCTCGGCGCAGCGGTCCCAGCTGTACGCCGCCGCGCGCTCGAAGGCCCGTTGCGCCAGCTCGGCGCGGAGTTCAGCCGACCCCACGAGCGCGCGCAGCTGGCGCACCAGCGTCGCCGGGTCCTCGGGGTCGAAATACACCCCCGCGTCGCCGAGCACCTCGGGCATCGGGCCCCGCGACGAGCTCGCGATCGGCAGCCCCGCGGCCATCGCCTCGATGAGGATGTTGGGGAGGTTTTCGCAGCTCGACGCGTACACGAAGGCCTCCGCGCGCCGGTAGCTCGCCGCCACCTCCGCGTGCGGGAGCCCGCCGCGCCAGGTGAGGTACTCGCCCGCGGGGTCGTACTTCGCGAGGCGCTCGGTGAGCGCGCGCTCCGAGGCGGGGTCGTCCGAGGGGCCGACGAAGTCCATCGCGATCGGCACGCCCGATGAGCGGAGCGTGTGCGCCGCGTCGGCCACCGCCGCGAAGTGCTTGTACGGCGACACCGTCGAGACGTAGAGCAGCCGCAGCGGGTGGGCGAGGGAGAGCTCCGCCGGCGGGCGCTGGGCACGCGGCGCGAGGCGCATCGAGGGGTCGACGCCGTGCGGGATGATGGTGTGCCGCCGCGGCGGGCGCGCGAGCTGGGCCAGCACCTGGTCGCGGGCGTAGCGGGTGAGGAAGATCACCCCGTCGGCGCCGGTGAACTGCCGGGACTGCGCGAGGCGCAGGAGCTCGAGGCGGGCGCGGGTGGCGCTGCGGCCGAAGCGGGCGCGCTCGGCGGCCTCGAAGGGGAGCATGTTGCGGCACATCACCACGCGCGGCCGCACGGGGCTCGCGGTGGCCCCGCCGGGCGCGAAGAGCAGCCCCCCGGCGACGCGGCGGGGGAGCTCGACGCGCTGCCACCACAGGCGCTCGGGGAGCGAGCGGTCGAGGGCGGGGTGGTGCCGGGCGGTGAGCCACGGGCGCGAGGGCAGGCGGTCGAGGGTGGCGCGCGCCGACCAGACGTCCACGGCGTCGATGCCGTGGCGTTCGGGGGAGGCCGCGGTGAGCAGCGAGAGCAGGTGCGTGAGGCCGCCGCCCGCGCGGAGGTTGGACGCGTCGATGACGACCCTCATGCGGCGCGGACACCGGCCCGGGTCATGGCTTCTCCGGCGGGGCGTTGGTGATGCGCCCCGGCGGGCGGCGCAGCCCCGTGGCGCGGAACCACCGCAGCATGCGCTCGCGGGCCCGCCACGGCACCAGCCCGAAGGCCTCGTTGGTCACGCGCGACACGTTGCGGCGCATGGCCTCCTCGGCGGACATCATCGGGCGCGCGGCGAGGTCGACCGGGACGCCGTGCTCGCGGCAGAGGGCCACGCCGTAGGGGATCCATTTCCCCGCGGTGACGGCGGCGTAGTAGTCGAGCACCTCGGTGCGGGCGCTGAAGAAGCCGCGCGCGAAGGCGTCCGAGCGGCGCGCGCCGTAGATCTCGAACTCCCAGGGGTTCTCCCCGTCGCGGAGCAGCGAGAGCAGGTCGTCGCGGCGCCAGAGGGCGGCCTGCATCGAGGCCCGGTAGGGCGCGCCGGGGTCGCACTCGCCCACCGCGGGGAAGCGCGCGAGGCGCACGTCCGGCGGGGGAAAGGGGCGGAGGCGCAGGTAGGCCGCGTCGAGGTGGAAGAAGTCGTCGACCCGCGCCAGCACCTCCGCGGTGTCGACACGGCTGCGCAGCAGGAAGTCCTCCAGCACGACGAGCACGGCGGGCGTGTCGAGGCGCTCGAGCATCGCGCGCACCCCGCGGCTCCAGTCGACGTCGTCGCCGATGCACAGGGCCTCGACGCCGGGGAGGGCGCAGGGCACGTGGTTGCTGCCCACCACGACGCGGAAGGGGCAGTCTGGCCAGTGCCGACGCAGCAGCGCGAAGAAGGGCGCCCAGAGGTCGGCGTACCGGTCGCAGCTGGGGACGAGCAGGGTGACGCGGTCGTCAGCCACGGGCGAGCACCTCGCGGTAGACCGCGTCATAGGAATCCACCATCGCGTCGATAGAGAACCTGCGGATGGACGTCAACGCCCGCGCGGCGCGGGCCCGGGCGGCCTCCGGGTCGTCGAGGGTGCGGGCGATGCCGTCGCGCAGCGAGGCGAGGTCGTCGGTGCGGCACCAGACGGCCTCGGCGTCGGTGACGAATTCCCGGTGCGGGGCGATGTCCGAGAGCACCATCGGGCACCCGCAGGCCATGGCCTCCATCACCACGTTGGGCCTGCCCTCCGAGCGCGAGGGCGAGACGAACACCGTCGCGGTCTTCATCCAGCGGAAGAGGTCGTCGCGGTAGCCAGGGAGCACGATGCGCCGCGCGAGCCCCTGCGCCCGCACCCACGCGCGGAAGCCCGCCAGCTCGGGGCCCTCGCCGAGCATGAGGGCGTAGGCGTCGGGCCGGGCGCGCAGCACGCTCACGAGGGCCTCGCCCAGGAGGGGGACGTTCTTGCCGGGCGTGAAGCGCCCCGCGTAGAGCACCAGCGGCGCGTCTTCGGGCAGCCCGAGCTCGCGGCGGTCGGCCGGGGCGACGCCCTCGATGCGGTCGACGGGGATGGCGTTGGGCACCACGTGCACGGGCAGCCGCCCGCCGCCGCCGCGCCGCCAGATGTCCGCCGCGGTCTCGGAGTTGGCCACGACGCCGCGCGCCAGCGGCACCAGCGCGCGCAGGGCGCGGGCGCTCGCGGTGCGCTCGTGGAGGGTGATCGACTGGCTGCGCTCGCTGAAGATCCACGGGACGCCGGTGAGCTTCGAGGCCACGCCGCCCCAGACGTCCATGCGCCGCAGCCAGGTCTGGAGCAGCTGGATGCGCTCGCCGCGGAGGAGCTCGGCGATGGCGAGGGCCGCGCGTGGGTCGAAGGCGCGCCGCGCCGGGATGCGGTGCAGCGTGGCGCCGCTCTCCTGGAGCAGCGGGAAGTTGGGCCCGTCGTGCTGGAAGGCCACGTGCACGTCGTGGCCGCGCCGCGTGAGGCCCGCCGCGAGGTAGCAGAGCTGTCGCTCGGCGCCGCCGCCGAGCAGCGACGGGATGCAGTGGAGTACCCGGATCAACAACGAAGCGTCTCTGCCTTTCGCGCAGCCTTGCATCCGCGTTCGGTCGGGCGAATGCAATCCCGAACACCTGGCCTGTGTGGCGCCATGCGTCACCCGGAGGCGTTGCGGCGAGGGGTCCACAGCGCGCCGGCCGCGCGCTGGGACTGAAGCGTCGACGGGGTGTTGCGGCGCGGTCGCACGACGTTCAGTCGCCCAGGTATTGCTGGGCCCACACCTCGAAGACGAGGAGGGGGAAGACGTGGGTGTTGGCGTCGGCGCGGCCTGCCTCGAAGCGGGCGAGGGTGTCTCGCACGGCGGCGGGGTCGAACACCCCTCGGCGCGCGACGCGCTCGGGGCTCAGGTGCTCGTGGAGGTACGACCGCGCCTCGCCGCGGAACCACGGGTCGAGGGGCACGTTGAAGCCCCACTTCGGGGCGTCGCGGCCGTCGGGGGGGAGCAGGTCGCCGACCGCGGCGCGCAGCACGTGCTTGAGCGAGGTGCGCCCGAGCCCGGGCACCTTGCGGCCGAACGCGACGCCCGCGAGGCGCTGCACCAGCGAGAGGTCGAGCAGCGGGGAGCGGGCCTCCACCGAGGCCGCCATGGTCATCCGGTCGACCTTCGCGAGCATCTCGTCGGGCAGGTAGAGCAGCACGTCGAAGGCGTTGGTGATGGCCTCGGGCGGGAGCCTACCGAGGCTGGCGTCGACCTCGGCGTCGAGCCGCGCGGCGGTGGAGCGGTACGCGTCGCGCAGGCCGGGCGCGAGGAGCGCGCGCGCCTCGCCTTCGAGGGGGGCGCCGGCCCAGGCGAGGCGCCGGGCCCCGGGGGAGGGCAGCCGCGCCGCCTGGAGGAAGCGCGCGACGCGGCGAAACCCGATGCCTCGCGCGCCGAGGCTCGCGTAGAGGCCGGAGGCCGCGCGGATGACCGCGGGGTCGAGGCCCGAGGGGCTGAGCCGCAGCAGCGCCGCCCAGCGCTCGAAGACGTACTGCGCGTAGCCGCCGAAGACCTCGTCGCCGCCGTCGCCGGTGAGCACCACGGTGACCTCCTTGCGGGCGGCCCGCGCGAGCAGGAGGGTGGGGAGCGCGGAGGAGATGGCGAAGGGCTCGTCGGCGTAGCGGACGAACTCGGGCAGGAGGCTGACCAGGTCGGGCCGCGCGTAGAGCTCGTGGTGGTCGGTGCCGAGGTGCTCGGCCATGCGCCGGGCCTTCGGGAGCTCGTTGTGCGACGCGGGGCCCTCGAAGCCGATGGAGAAGGTCTTCACGCGGCCGGCGGAGAGCCGGGACATCACCGCGACGACCGCGGACGAGTCGAGCCCGCCGCTCAGGAAGGCCCCGAGGGGGACGTCCGCCACCATCCGCCGCTCGACCGCCGAGAAGAGCATCCGGCGCACGTCGGCGACGAGCTCCTCGAAGGGCGGCATCTCCTCGCCCGCGAAGGCCCGCCAGTCCCAGTAGCGCCGGAGGGTCACCCCGGCGCGGGTGACGGACATCGTGTGGCCCGGCGGGAGCTTCTTCACGTCGCGGAACACGCTCAGCGGCGACGGGATGGCGCGCAGCGCGAGGTAGTGGCCCAGCGCCTCCGGGTCGAGCGTGCGGCCCACCTTGGGGTGCAGGAGCAGCGGCTTGATCTCCGAGCCGAACACCAGCGTCCCGTCGACGTCGGCGTAGTACAGGGGCTTCTTGCCGAGGTGGTCGCGGGCGATGAGCAGCCGGTCGCCGTGCGCCGAGCGCCGGCGGTCGAGCAGCGCGAAGGTGAACATGCCCTCGAAGCGGGTGACGCACGCGTCGCCCCACTCCTCGTAGGCGTGCACGATCACCTCGGTGTCGGCGTGCGTGCGGAACTCGTGGCCCGCCTCTTCGAGCTCCCGGCGCAGCGTGCGGAAGTTGTAGATCTCGCCGTTGAAGACGACGTGCACGTCGTCGGCCTCGTTGCCGATGGGCTGGCGCCCGCCGCCGAGGTCGATAATCGCGAGGCGGCGCATGCCGAGGCCTACCCCCCCGTGGAAGAGGTAGCCCTCGTCGTCGGGGCCCCGGTGCACGATGGAGTCGTTCATGCGGCGCACGAGGCCGTGATCGACCGCGGTGCCCCGGCGGTGCTCGAAGATTCCGACGATGCCGCACATGGCGGGTGTGGAGACCTCTCTCTAGGGCGCCGGCGGCCTCAGCCGTTGGCGCGCTTCTCGCGGGCGGCGAGCGCGACGTCGGCGTCGACCATCATGGTCACGAGCTCGCGGAAGCCCACGGTGGGCGTCCAGTCGAGCTTCTCCTTCGCCTTGGCGGGGTCGGCCAGGAGGAGGTCGACCTCCGCGGGCCGCAGGTAGCGCGGGTCGAGCTTCACGTGCTCCTGCCAGTCGAGCCCGGCGTGCGCGAAGGCCACCTCGAGGAACTCCCGCACCGAGTGGGTCTCCCCGGTGCCGACCACGAAGTCGTCGGGCACGTCGGCCTGGAGCATGCGCCACATGGCGTCGACGTAGTCGGGCGCGTAGCCCCAGTCGCGCTTGGAGTCGAGGTTGCCGAGGAACAGCTCCTTCTGGAGCCCGAGCTTGATGCGCCCGACGGCGCGCGTGATCTTGCGGGTGACGAAGGTCTCCCCGCGGCGCGGCGACTCGTGGTTGAACAGGATGCCGTTGACGGCGAACATCCCGTAGGCCTCGCGGTAGTTCTGCACCATGTAGAACGCGTAGGCCTTGGCGACCGCGTAGGGGCTGCGCGGGTGGAAGGGCGTGGTCTCCTTCTGCGGCGTCTCCACCACCTTGCCGTAGAGCTCGCTCGAGCTGGCCTGGTAGAAGCGGCACTGCACGCCCACCTTGCGGATGGCCTCGAGCATGCGGATGGCGCCGAGCGCGGTGACCTCGCCGGTGTACTCCGGGATGTCGAAGGACACGCGCACGTGGCTCTGCGCGCCGAGGTTGTAGACCTCGTCGGGCTGCACCGCGCTGACGATGGACTGCAGCGACGAGGCGTCGTTGAGGTCGCCGTAGTGGAGGTACAGGTTGACGCCGCGCTCGTGGGGGTCGCGGTAGAGGTGGTCGAGGCGCTCGGTGTTGAAGGAGCTGGAGCGCCGCACGACGCCGTGGACCTCGTAGCCCTTCTCGAGCAGCAGCTCGGTGAGGTACGAGCCGTCCTGGCCGGTGATTCCTGTGATGAGTGCGCGCTTCATGGGGATGTCCGTGCGGTCTCTCGGGCGGCGATGGCGTCCCGGTGTTCGCGGTACCAGGCGATGGTGCGGCGGAGGCCCTCCGCGAAGGGCGTGCGCGCGGTGAATCCGAAGCGCTCGCGGGCGCGCTCGACGTCGAGCATGCGCCGCGGCTGGCCGTTGGGGCGGGTGCCGTCCCAGCGCACCTCGCCGGAGAAGCCCGAGGCGCGGGCGATGGTCTCGGCGAGCTCGCGCATGGAGATCTCGAAGCCGGCGCCGAGGTTGACCGGGTCGGGGTCGTCGTAGCGCTCCGCCGCGAGCGCGAGGCCCTCGGCGCAGTCCTCCACGAAGAGGAACTCCCGCGTCGGAGAGCCGTCGCCCCAGAGCGTGACGTAGGACTCGCCGCGGGCCTGCGCGTCGATGAACTTCCGGATCATCGCCGGGATGACGTGCGAGTCCTCGAGGTCGAAGTTGTCGCGCGGCCCGAAGAGGTTGACCGGGAAGACCATCACGAAGTTGGAGCCGTACTCCTGGCGGTAGGCCTGGGCCATCACCAGCAGGGACTTCTTCGCGATGCCGTAGGGGGCGTTGGTCTCCTCGGGGTAGCCGTTCCAGAGGTCGTCTTCGCGGAAGGGCACGGGGGTGAACTTCGGGTACGCGCAGATGGTGCCCGCCACGACCACCTTGGCCGTGCCGTGCACCCGCGCGCTCTCGAGCACGTTGAGCCCCATCGCCATGTTGTCGTAGAAGAAGCGACCGGGGTGGCGGCGGTTGGCGCCGATGCCGCCGACGCTGGCCGCGAGGTGCATCACCAGGTCGGGCCGGTGCTCGCGAAACACCGCGTCGCACTGCGCCGCGTCGCGCAGGTCGTGATCCTTCGAGCGGGGCACCACCACCTCGCCGACGCCGCGCGCGCGCAGCGCCTCAACGACGTGCGAGCCGAGGAAGCCGCTCCCACCGGTGACCAGAACCTTCCTACCTTCGAGCGTTGCCATCGTGCGAGATCCTTCTCAATCCGCGGAGCGGGGCGTCACTACCATTGGTCCGCCGGGGGCGCCAACGCCCCTCTCGTCAGCGTTCGCGCGCCCTCAGGGGGCGCCTGCCTTCACGGCCTCGATCATGAGCCCGGTGCCCAGCCGGTCGCCGAGCCTCCGCACCATCCACCGGGGGTACAGGCTCCAGGCGAGGCGGTGGTGCCACTTGCGGTACTTCGTCGCCGGGGGCATCAGCAGCAGGTCGCCGTGCGAGAGCTGCGGCCGCACGTCGGCGCGCGCGAACCCGGCGAAGAGCTCGCGGCCCTCGTCGACGGTGTAGGCCTTGGTGCCGGGGCTCTCCAGGTGCTCGAAGACCGCCTGCCGCGGGCTCACCCACGGGCGCATCCGGGCGGCGTAGTGCACGCCCCACAGCATGAAGCCCACCCACGACGGGTGGTGGTAGACCATCACGATCGCGGTGCCGCCGGGCTTGAGCACCCGGTGCACCTCCTTCACGGCGGCGCGCGTGTCGGGCGAGTGGTGCAGCACCCCGTACGAGTAGACGATGTCGAAGGTGCCGTCGGGGAAGGGCAGCCGCTCGGCGTCGGCGACCATCACCTCGGCGCTGAGGCCCTCGAGCGCGAGGCGCTCCTTCGTGAGGGCGACGCCCTGCTCGGTGAGGTCGACCCCGGTGGCGACGGCGCCGTTGCGCACCCAGTTGATGAAGTCGGTGCCCGCGCCGACGCCGACCTCCAGCACCTTCAGCCCGCGGCCGCGCTCGAAGCGGGCGAAGGGCTTGATGTAGGGCTCCCAGGCGTAGCGGTCGCGCTCGATCTCGTCGAAGAAGGCCCGGCGCTCGGCGGGCGACGCCCCGCGGGTGCCGCACGGCTCGGCCTGCCAGTGCCGGCGCACCGCGTCCTTCAAGGCGTCCGTGTCCCGGGCGATGCGATCTTGCATTGGCTATCTACAGCTCCGCGGAGAAGGGGCGGCATCCTGAGGCAGCGGCTCGCGCGGAGTCAACCGCCGCCTCGACCGCCCAGGGCTCGTCGCTCCCCCTGTTGCCCCGACGGGCCGCTCCGTTCTACCTAACGCGCTCTTCGGTGGGAGGCGGGCGATCGCCGACCCGCGGCGCTGAACCCCCGGGCCGCTCGCCGCAACGCAGCCACCGTTCTCGCCTCCCCGCCGCAGCAGCACCCGACTCCCCCCCCGTTTGCCCGTCGCCGACGAAGAGACCCACGCCAACCCCCTATGCCTGCGATCGACGTCCTCCACCCGCCCGGCGAACGCGTCCCCATCAAACCGCGCGCGGCGTGGGCCCGACCCGCCCTCGTGGCCCTCGCCTTCGGGGCCCCGATGGCGCTCGGCGGGGCGCCGCACTGGAGCGTCCCCCTCTTCGCGCTGGTGGCCCTCGCGGGCTTCGTCGTCGCGGGGTGGGACCGGGCGGTCGCCCAGCGCGATCGCCTGCTCGTGGGCTGGCTGGTGCTGCTCGGGGTGCTGGGCTTCCAGCTGCTCCCGCTCCCGCCGGCGCTGCTCGGGCTGATCGACCCCGTGTCCGCCGCGGCCTCCGCGGGCGCCCTCGACCCGCTGCGGGTGTCCCGCGCGGCCGTCTGGCGGGCGCTCCACCATGACCCTGGCAGCGGCCTCGCCGACCTGCTCTACCTCCTCGGCCTCGGCGCCGCGTACCTCACCGCGCTGCGGGTGTCGTCCCGCGAGGAGGGCGACCGCACCCTCCGCCTCGTGGCCTGGGCCGCGCTCCTCATCGCGGGCGTAGCGCTCGCGCACCAGGTCACGGGGCAGGACCGGGTGTTCGCCGTCTACCGCCCGCGCGCCGCGTCGCCGCCCATCCTGTCCCCGCTGCTCAACCCCAACCACCTCGCGGCCCTCACGGGCGCGGGCGCCATCCTCTGGCTGGGCCTCGCGGTCGCGGCCGAGCGCGCCGCGCCGCGCACCCTCGCCGCGATCTCCGCCGTGCTCTGCGGCGTGGTGTGCATGCAGACCCTCTCCCGCGGCGGGGTGGCGGCGACGGTGGGCTGCATCCTCCTCTTCGTCGGCGTCAACGCCCGCCGCGGGTCGACCGAGCGCTCGCCCGCGCGAACGGGCCCGCAGGTGTGGGTGGGGGTGGCGCTCGGCGCCGTCATCGTCCTCGCGGGCCTGTACGTGGCCTCGACCTCGCTCAGCGACGAGTACGCCCGCGGGGGTGCGAGCAAGCTGGAGAACTTCCGCCGCGCGCTCGGCCTGCTGCGCGGGCACTGGCTGCTCGGGGTCGGCTCCGGGGCCGTGCCCGTCGCGGTCGCCTCCTCCGGGCGCCTCGACCCGGAGTGGACCTTCCTCCGCGTCGAGTGCCTCCCGGTCGACCTCGCGGTCTCCTTCGGCATCCCCGCCGCGCTCACGGCCATCTGGCTCACCGCCCGCGCCCTGCGCGACTGGCGCCCGCCCTCGTACGCCTCGCCGGTGGTCATCGGCGCCTGGTGCGCGATGGTCTCCCTCGTCCTCCACGACCTCGTGGACTTCTCGCTCTTCCTCGGCGGCGTCGGGTACCCCGCGGCGATCCTCGCGGGCTACCTCATGGCGCAGCGCCTCCGCCGCTGGCGCCGCGCGCTGCCCCGCGGCGCCGCGGTGCTCCGCTCGCCGGCCCTCGCGCTGCTCGTGCTCGGCGCCGCGCTCACGCCCCTCGCCTGGCGCTCCACCCTCGAGCCCGAGCGCGACCGCATCGAGGAGCTCCTGCGCGCCGACGCCACGGCCATCCACGGCGAGGCCCTCCGCCGCGCGCTGGTGCACCACCCCTTCGACGCGTACCTCCCGCTGCTCGCCGGCGCCCACGCCGCCGCGCAGAACGACGAGTCCGCCCTGCGCTTCGTCGCGCGCGCCCTCGCGCTCTCCCCGACCTGGGCCCAGCCGCACCTGCTGCTCGCGCGCACCTTCGCCGCCCACGGCCGTCGCTCGCAGGCCCTCGTCGAGCTCCGCGAGGCCCTCGCCCGCTCGGAGACCGTGCTGCGCCCCGCGGCCGAGCTGGCCGTGCGGCTGCGCCCGCTGCCCGACGCCGACGAGCTCGACCGGCTCACCCCGCGCGCCCCCTACGGCCTGACCTTCCTCGACGTGGCGGCGACCCGCCCGGGCGTGACCGGGCCCTTCATCACGGCCGTCGACGAGCTCATCCTCTCGCGCGACGGCACCTTCGTCCCGGCGCTGCGGCGGCGCTCGCAGTTCGCCCTCCTGGCGGGGCGCCCGGACGACGCCCTGGGCTACTGCGACCGGATGATCCAGTCGCACCAGACCATGGCCGAGGGCTACCTCTGCCGCGGCGCGATCCTGGCGGCCCGCGGCGACAACACCGGCGCGATGCGCACCTACGCCGGAGGCATCGCCCGGGCGCAGGACCGCTACGGGCTGCACCTCGCCCGGGCGCGGGTGTACGCCGCGCGCCGCGAGGCGGGCCCGATGCGCGAGGCCATCGCCTCGGCCATCGAGTCCGCGGGCGCCGACCTCGACCGGCTGGTCGCGGCGCACGGCCTCCACGGCGCGCTGCTCGCCAGCCTCGGCAACGACCGCGGGGCCATCGACGCCTACCTGATGGCCCACGGGCTGACGGCGCCGGACGCCCCGTTCCTCGTGGAGATCCTCGAGGCCTCGGCGCGCATCAACGACCGGCCGGGGGTGGAGCAGGCCTGCGCCGCCCTGGCCGAGCGGGGGCCGCTCGATGCGCGCGCCGGGGCGGTCTGCAACCGGGGCGTGTCGCGCTCGCCGGTCGGCGACGCGGGGCGATGAACGTCACACCGGGGATGCCGCAACGCATGACCGGCCGGGTTGTCGCGCCCGGGTGATCTGGTAGTAAGGCCGACGAGACGAAATGGAGACGCGCGCGTGAGCGAGATCGGTTCGAGGGCGACGACGTCTCCCGATGCCCAGAGCCAGCCGATGGAGCAGCTCCGGCAGCTCTGGAAGCACCGGTGGATCGTCCTGAGCGGCGTGGCGCTGGCGCTGTGCCTCGACGCGCTCTGGGTGCTGCGGCAGCCGAAGATCTACGCGGCCACGGCGGTGCTGCAGTTCGAGCCCAACCCCACGCGCCCGCTCGGGCGCCAGGTCGAAGACCTCGACACCAGCGGCGTGGGCTCGTACTGGAACATCCGCGAGTACTACGAGACGCAGTACCGCGTGGTGAAGAGCCGGAGCGTGGCGGAGGGTGTCGTGCGGCGCCTCGGCCTCCAGCACGACCCGGACTTCCTCGGGGTGCCCGCCGCGCGCCGCGGGAGCTTCCGCTCGGTGACCGTCACCCAGGCGGCGACCGCGCTGGTGGGCCGCATCCGCGTCGAGCCGGTGAAGGAGAGCCGGCTGATGAACATCGTGGTGGAGGACCAGTCGCCGCGCCGCGCGCAGCTGCTGGCCAACACCGTCGTGGACGTCTACGTGCAGCGCAACCTCGACCACCGCCTGGGCAGCACCCGCGACGCCGTGCGCTGGCTGAGCAACCAGCTCGACGACCTCCGCACCAACCTCTCCAACGCCGAGGAGCGGCTCCAGACCTTCCGGCGCGAGCACAGCATCGTCTCCGAGAACTTCACCGACCAGCGCAACATCCTCGGCAACCGCATCTCGCAGCTCTCCGAGGCGCTCACCCAGGCCCAGGTGCGCCGCTTCGCGCTCACCGCCCGCACCGCCGAGGTGGTGCGCGCCGAGCGCGACGTGCTGCGCTCGCTGCAGACGGTGTCGAGCGGCATGGCCCTCGACGCCCCGCTGTCCGACCGGGTGCGCTGGCGCGACCAGGTGGGCGTCGCCATGTCGCAGCTCACGGCGCCGGAGTTCCTGACGTCGACGGTGCTCACGGCGATGCGCACGCAGTTCGAGACGGCGCTGCGCGAGGAGTCCACCTCGGAGATCCGGTACCTCCAGCAGTCCCTCGAGCTCCGCGGCGCCCGGGCGCGCACCAACTCCGTGGTGAGCCTCTTCCGCGCCGAGGTGGCCAACATCCGCGGCGCCGCCGAGGCCGAGCTCCGCGGCGTCCAGCGCTCCGAGGGCAACGTGCGCTCCGAGCTGCTCATCGCGCAGCGCCAGGCCATCGAGCTCAACCAGCAGGAGATGATGTACTCCCGCCTCACCCGCGAGCGGGAGAACCACTCCAAGATTTTCGGCATCGTGCTGGAGCGCACCACCGAGGGCAACCTCATGGGCTCGCTCCAGGTGAACAACATGAGCGTGCTCGAGTACGCGCTCCTCCCGGGCATCCCCATCAAGCCGCGGGTGCCGCTCTCCCTCGCCGTCGGCGGCATCGCCGGGGTGATCCTCGGGCTGCTCGGCGCCACCCTCGCGGTGCTGGCCGACCGCACGGTGCGCTCGCGCGCCGACGTCGAGGAGGGGCTCAACACCCCGGTGCTGGGCTTCCTCCCGCTCGTCAACGGGCGCGGGATGCGCAACCAGTACAAGTACCGCTACGGCGACGCGCAGCCGCAGGAGGGCCCGGTCGACAACCTCGACCTCGTGGTGCACTCGCACCCGACGTCCAACGTCGCCGAGCTCACGCGCGGCATCCGCACCAACCTCCTGTTCATGTCGCCGGACACGCCCTTCCAGATGCTGATGGTGACGAGCGCGTCGCCCCGCGAGGGCAAGACCTTCACCGCCGTCAGCCTCGCCATCTCGCTCGCCCAGAGCGGCAAGCGCGTGCTGCTGGTCGACGCCGACCTCCGGCGCCCGCGCGTGCACAAGGTCTTCCGGGTGCATCCCCCGGTGGGGCTCACCAGCATCCTCATCGGCGAGGCCACCCACGACGAGGCGGTCATCGTCACCGAGGTGCCCAACCTCTCGCTGCTCCCCTGCGGTCCCATCCCCCCCAACCCCGCGGAGCTCCTGCACAGCCAGAAGGCCACGGAGTTCATGGCCTTCCTGCGCACGCAGTACGACCGCATCGTGTTCGACTCGCCGCCCATCACGGCGGTCACCGACGCGCTCGCGCTCGGCCCGCAGCTCGACGGCGTGGTGCTCGTGGTGCGCGTCCGCCAGACCCGGCGCGACCAGGCCGCGGACGTGCTGCGCCAGCTGCGCGCGCTCGGCAGCAAGGTGGTGGGCTGCGTCGTCAACGGCATCGAGCCCAACGACTCGCACTCGTACTACTACACGGGGCAGTACAACTACTCGTCCAACCCCAACGAGGCCGCGGGCGGCTCGAGCGACGCGCGGTCCTGAGCGATCAGCGGAACTCGAACGAGGCCACCATCTCGTCGAAGGCGGGGGTCGCCGCCGCGAGGGTGGCGCGCGGCCCGGTGAGCTTGAAGAACCACGGGCCGTTGGGGGTCTCGACGATGGCCGCGAGCAGGGCGTAGCCGTCGAGCGGGGGGGAGGGCGCGGCGCCCGGCATGCCGCTACCGCTGAAGCGACCCTCGACGCGGGTGATCGTGACCTGGAGCCCGTGCGAGGTGCGGGTCTCGCGGGTGGCCACCGCGGCGCTGGGCCGCCCGTCGGGCTGCTCGAACTGGCCGTACCAGCGGGCCAGGTTGTTGTCGATCGAGCCGCCCTGGCCGGCGCCGAACCAGAACACCGTGAGCTCGCCTTCGGTGTTGGGGCCGTTGCCAGGGACGGTGTACTGCGCCCGGCGCATGGTCGACGTCGGGGTGCCACGGCGCCACGGGGCGGGGTCGGTCCAGCGCAGGGTGCCGGTGTGCGGGGCGCGGTCGGCGCCGGGCATCGGGATGGGCGGCGCGATGCGGCTGGCTGCGGGCGGCGCCGGGGGCTCCGGGGGCGCGTTGCGGCACGCGAGCAGGCTGAGGGCGGCGACGAGGTGCAGGGCAGGGCGCTGGGTCATGGCGACAGGTCAGATAGCGCGAGGGCGTCGGCGGCGACGAAGGAATCCGACGGACAGCGCCGCCGCGAGGGCGACACCGCGTCCCATGGGCGAGTCAGCGGGCTGTTGGGGCACCGTGCAGCCGCAGCCGCCGATGGGCCCGGCCCGGCCGTCGAGGCGGTTCTCCCGGCCGCAGCGCCAGCCCGTGCAGGCGTCGTCGGCGCCCGCGTCGGGCAGCGCGGGGACGTCGGGCGAGGGGACGTCCACGGGGGGCGAAGGGACGTCCTCGGGGGGCTTGCCCGGGACGTCCGCGCCGGTGTCCAGCGGGCCGAGGTCGCGAATCCAGCCCATGTCGGGCACCGCGTCGCGTGGCACGTCGACCCGGGCGTCGAAGAAGCCCCCGTCGACCCCGGCGTCCACGCCGCCGTCGATCTCGCTGCGGCAGGTGGCGCCGCACCCGTCTCCCGGGCGGGTGTTGCCGTCGTCGCACTCCTCGCCGCGCTCGACCACGCGGTTGCCGCACATGGCCACCGTGCCGCCGCGGATCTGGAACTGCCACAGCCCGGCCACGCCCACGTTGGAGGTGGTACACACGTCGAGGATGCCGCGGGTGAAGGAGCCCGGCAGCGCGAAGAAGTCCCGGAGGTTGCCCGCGTCGAAGCCGGCCTGGGCGGGCGTGCCGCCGAAGCCCCCGGTGCCGCCGGAGGCGTCGCCGGTGGTCCACTGGCAGCGCTCGTAGCGAAACTCCACGTCGAAGTCGCCGGGGTTCCGCGCCCGCTGGTCGGTGAGCACGAGCTGGAAGGAGTTCTGGAGGTTGTCGTGCGAGGCGTAGTACCCGACGAGGTGCCACGTCGCGATGAAGCGCCCCGGCTCGGCGAACCAGTACACGTTGTTGCGCGTCGGCATGCCCTGGCCGCGGGTGTCCACATCGGCCCAGAAGGGGGCGATCATGGGCTGCGACGCCACCGGGAAGCGCTCCGGGGTAAACACCCCGAGGCGGTCGTTGAAGGTGATGTTGCCGTTGTTGTTGACGTAGAGCGACCGGTACACGCTCCCGAAGAACCACAGCCCCTCCGGGAACTCCCGCGCCACCGAGATGACCCCGGTGGAGCCGTCGTCGTTGGGCGCGAGGTTGTTGGGGCCGAAGCCCGCCGGGCCGCCGAGCCCCCGCAGCAGCGGGATGGCCCCGGCCGGGTTCGAGGCGAGCGCGAGCGAGAGCCCCGCGGAGATCAAGCGAAGAGGTTTCACGTGGCGATCCTGCAACGGTGGCGCCTCGTCTGTCGAACCGTCGACCTCGCGAGCGCAGCGTCACCGAATCGCGCGGCGACGGCGCGTGTTGCCACGGCTCGGCCCCAGCGCGTAGAGAGGTAGGCCCTATGCCGTACCGCCCCTCCGAGATCGAGCCGCTCTGGCAGGCCCACTGGGAGTCGCACGACAGCTACGTCGCGCGCATCGTCCCCGGGCAGCCGAAGTTCTACGCGCTGGACATGTTCCCGTACCCGAGCGGCAAGGGCCTCCACGTGGGGCACCCGGCGGGCTACACCGCGAGCGACGTCGTGTGCCGCTACAAGCGCGCCCGCGGCTTCAACGTGCTGCACCCCATCGGCTACGACGCCTTCGGGCTCCCGGCCGAGCAGCGCGCCATCGACGAGGGCATCGCGCCGCAGGTGTCCACCGCCGAGGCCATCGAGACCTTCCGCCGGCAGCTGAAGCGCCTGGGGTACTCGTACGACTGGTCGCGGGAGATCTCCACCGCCGACCCCAGCTACTACAAGTGGACCCAGTGGATCTTCACGCGCCTCTACGCCCGCGGCGTGGCGTACGTGGGCGAAGGCTTCGTCAACTGGTGCCCGGCGCTGGGCACGGTGCTCGCCAACGACGAGGTCATCGACGGCAAGAGCGAGCGCGGCGGTCACCCCGTGGAGCGCAAGCGCATGTCGCAGTGGATGCTGCGCATCTCGGCCTACGCCGACCGGCTGCTCTCGGGCCTCGACACCATCGACTGGCCCGAGGCCACCAAGACCGCGCAGCGCGAGTGGATCGGGCGCTCCGAGGGGGCCTTCGTGGACTTCGCGGTGGAGGGCTCGGCGGAGAAGGTCACGGTCTTCACGACGCGGCCCGACACGCTCTTCGGCGCGACATACCTCGTGCTCGCGCCCGAGCACGCGCTGGTCGACGGCTTCACCACGGCGGCGCAGCGCGAGGCGGTGGCGGCGTACCAGAAGCGCACCGCCGGGCGCAGCGAGCGCGACCGGCAGGCGACGAAGGAGAAGACCGGCGTGGACACCGGCGCGCGGGCGATCAACCCGGCCACCGGCGAGGCCATCCCGGTGTGGATCGCGGACTACGTCATCGCTGGCTACGGGACCGGCGCCATCATGGCGGTGCCGGGCCACGACGAGCGCGACTGGGAGTTCGCGAAGGCGATGGGGCTGCCCATTCGCGAGGTGATCACCGGCGGCGACGTGGCGAAGGCCGCGTACGCGGGCGACGGGGTGATGGTGCACAGCGGGCGCTTCGACGGCACCGCCACCGCGGGCGGCGAGGCCATCCGCGCGGTGACGGCGTGGCTCGCCGAGCAGGGCTGCGCGCGCCCGACGGTGAACTTCAAGATCCGCGACTGGACCTTCGCGCGGCAGCGCTACTGGGGCGAGCCCATCCCGGTGTTGAAGGACGGCGACGCGGTGGTGCGGGCGCTCACGCCCGACGAGCTGCCGCTGGTGCTGCCGCCGGTGGCGGAGTACGCGCCCACCGGGAGCGGTGAGTCGCCGCTGGCGCGGGCGGTCGACTGGCTCGACGTCGACGACCCGGTGACCGGGCGCAGGCTGCGACGCGAGGTCGACACGATGCCCGGCTCGGCGGGGTCGAGCTGGTACTTCCTGCGGTACTGCGATCCGCACAACGACCAGGAGTTCTGCTCGCGCGAGGCCAGCGACTACTGGATGCCGGTGGACCTCTACGTGGGCGGCGCCGAGCACCGGGTGGGGCACCTGCTGTACTCGCGCATGTGGCAGAAGGCGCTGCACGAGGAGGGCTTCGTGCGCGACGAGGAGCCCTTCGCGAAGCTGCGCCACCAGGGCATGGTGCTCGCGAAGACCTTCTACACGGCGGGCGAGAGCGGGCGCTTCAACCACCTGACGATCCCCGCGAGCGTCGAGAAGGACGACGACAAGGCCGCGGTGATCCGGGTGCCGGGGAGCGACGAGCCGGTGGCCGCGGAGGTGCGCTGGGAGAAGATGTCCAAGCGCAAGGGCAACGTGGTCAACCCCGACGACATCATCGACCTCTACGGGGTCGACGCGCTGCGGGTGTACCTCTGCTTCCTCACGCCGCTGGAGAGCGACAAGCCCTGGCAGACGAGCCAGCTGGAGGCGCAGCACGACTGGCTGAAGCGCGTCTGGCGGCTCTACTTCGAGGGCGACGACGACGCCCCGCGGGCCACGGACGCGGCGCCCACGGCGGACGAGCTCAAGATCCTGCACCGCGCGGTGGACAAGGTCGGCCGGGACATCGAGGCGCTCACCCTCAACACGGCCATCTCGGCGCTGCACGTCGCGACGCGCGACCTCGCGCGGCTGGGCACCCGCTCGCGGGAGGTGCTCGGCCCGCTGGCGCAGCTCGTGGCGCCCTTCGCGCCGCACCTCGCGGAGACGCTCTGGACGCGCGGCGCGGGCAACGATGTGACGCCGGGCGGCGTGGCGTACGCGCCGTGGCCCGAGGCCGACCCGAAGTGGCTGGTGGACGACACCGTGACCATCGGGGTGCAGGTCAACGGCAAGACCGTCACGACGGTGGAGCTGGCGCTGGACGCCGACGAGGCGACGGCCGTGGCGGCGGCGAAGGCCATCGACGCGGTGGCGCGGCAGCTCGCGGGCAAGAGCGTCGCGAAGGTGATCTACAAGAGCGGGAAGATTCTCAACCTCATCGCGAAGTGAGCGCCGCTCGCCGTCACTGCGGATCCTAGAGCCCAGGTTGACAGCGCGTCGGCGCTGCTGACCCTATCGACCGCATCGATGCGTATCCGTGCACAGGCCCTGGTCGCGACGCTCCTCGCGATCGTGGCGTCAGCGGGGTGCGGCTCGTCGCAGCCGTCGGATCGCAACCCCCCGCCGCTCTCGCCGCTGCCCCCGCCGACGCTCCCGGTGCCGCTCCCGCGAGGCCTTCGCCGGGCGTGGCGCATCGTGGTCGAGGGCTCGGGCACCGGGACGCCGCACGCGACGCGGATGGTGCAGCACCCCGCCGTGCCCTCCGACGTGTTCGTCTCCAATTCATTCGGCGGCTTCATGCGGTACCGGGTCACGCCCGTCGGGGCGAGGTTGCTGTTCTCGAGCGCCCAGCCCGCCGACGGGTCGCTGCTGTACTGCAACCGCCTCGCGTTCCACGCGGCCTCGGACACGGTGTACTGCGTCGGCCTGATGGGCTCGGTCATCGGCCTCTTCGACGGCACGACGGGCGCCCGTCGCGGCACCGCAGCCGACGGGGGCAAGTACCAGGCGGGCTTCCGCGACGCGGTCGTGCACGGTGGCGGGCTCTACCTGGCGGGCGTTCACCGGGGCCTGCTGCGCCGCGCGGTGGCGCCGGACGGGTCGCTCGGGGCGGCCGAGCGGGTCATCGAGGGGACCATCACGGGCGTGGCGGAGACCGACGGGGCGGTGATCGCGCTCGAGCGCGGCCGCGGCCTGGTCCTCGTCCCGGACGGTGGTCCGAGCGAGCGGGTCTCGCTGCCGGGGCCGCCGCTGGAGGCGAGGGTGCGAGGCGGCCGCGCGGTGGTCGCGCTGGGCTCGCAGGGCGTCGCGCTGGTCGACCTCTCCACCCGCGAGGTGCGGCACCTCGTGACGGGCTGCATGACGGGCTCTGCCGACGTGGGCGAAGGGGTGCTCGTGGCCGGTTGCCGCCAGGGGCTGCGGGTGTTCACCCTGCCGGCGACGGGCGGTCTCGGCCCGCCGACGGGCTCTGCGCGGGCGGTGTACAGCGAGGCCGACGTGATGGTGCGCGGGTCCGATCTCCTGTCGCTCGACTGGTGGATGCTCTCGCGCTTCGAGCTCGACGGCGCGGAGGGCGACCCCCTCGATGTCGACGTGCCGCAGGGCTGGACGATCGCCCCCGGCGCGTCGCTTCGCTTCGAGGTGCACAACCCCTTCGACGTCCCGCGGCAGGCGGGGGACACCCTGGTGCCGCCCCGCTCCCGGGCCTGGATCACCGAGGGTCAGACGAGCGAGGAGCGCTCGTTGGAGATGGGCTCGGACTCCGCGCGGCGCCGGGGCGAGGTCACGCTGACGATCGCGCCGGTGCTCGACGGCCGCGCCGCCCTCGGTCAGCCCCTGCCGCTCTCCATGCCGGGTTCGCGCGTGTACGTCCTCCAGGCGGACTGCGCGCTCCAGTGGCCCGAGGTCGAAGACCTCCTCTGGCTGCGCGATCACGGCGGCTTCGGTGACGGTCGCCCCATCGAGGTGCTGCTCCTCGTCGACCAGAACTCGGACTTCGACTGGTACCGCGCGGCCTGGGCGCCGCTGACGCTTCCGGCGGTCGGGGCGCTGGCGGCGCTCGCCGTCCCGCCGATCAGCTACAGCGAGATCCTGCGCCGGCTGGACATCCGCCGCCTGCTGCTGGGGCCCGACAACGCGCTCTTCGTCACCACCGACGCCGCCAACCGGGTCACCGAGCTGTCGTCGATCTATCGCGGAACCCACGGGCTGGCCGTCGAGCTCCTGGCCCCCGTAGGCGGTCGTTGATCGGGGCGACCACCTTGCGCGATCGCCTGTGCGGGGTACACCGCTCCCCCTCCGCGTGGCATCCCACCCCCCGACCATGTCCGACGACGCACTCCGCTTCCGGGTCATCGACGCCATCGGCAGCATCCCCGAGGCCGAGTGGGACGCCCTCCTCGACGACGCCTGCACCCCCTTCCAGAAGCACCGTTGGCTGCACGCCATGGAGCGCGAGGGCTGCGCCGTCGAGGCCACCGGCTGGCACCCGCGGCACCTCACCCTCTGGCGCGGCCCCACCCTCGTCGCCGCAGCGCCCGCGTACCTCCGCGAGGACAGCCAGGGGGAGTTCGTCTTCGACCACGGCTGGGCCAACGCCGCCCACCGCGCGGGCATCCGCTACTACCCCAAGCTCGTGCTCGCGGTGCCCTTCACCCCCGCCACCGGACGCCGCGTGCTCGTCGCGCCCGGCGAAGACCGCGCGGCCCTCTCCCGGGCCATCTTCGACGGCGCCCTCGCGCTCGCACGGGCCGAGCGGCTCTCCTCCGTCCACATGCTCTTCCCCACCGTCGCCGAGGCCCGCGTCGCCGAGTCCGCCGGGGCCATGACCCGCCTCGGGGTGCAGTACCAGTGGGACAACCCCGGCTACGCCGACTACGACGCCTTCCTCGCGCGCTTCGACAGCAAGCGCCGCCACCAGCTACGGCGCGAGGCCCGCGCGGCCGCCGAGCAGGGCATCGCGCTCCGCACCCGCCGCGGCCCCGAGCTCTCCGAGGCCGATGCGCCGATGGCCTACCGGCTCTATCTGTCCACCGTGGACAAGTTCATGTGGGGGCGGCGCTACCTCAACGAGGGCTTCTTCCGGCGCGTGCTGCGGGAGTTCTCGGAGCACGTCGAGCTGGTCGAGGCCCGTCGCGGGGGTGAGGTCGTCGCCGGGGCCATCAACGTCGCCTCGGCGACGCACCTCTACGGCCGCTACTGGGGCTGCTTCGAGGAGCACCCCTTCCTGCACTTCAACGTCTGCTACTACCACTCCATCGGGGAGTGCATCGCCCGCGGGGTGCGGCGCTTCGAGGGCGGCGCCGGGGGCGAGCACAAGGTGTCCCGGGGCTTCGAGCCGGTGGTCACCCGCTCGTCGCACTGGGTGTTCCACCCGGGGCTCGACCGGGCGGTGCGGGAGTTCGTCGGACGGGAGAGCGCGGCGGTCGACGCGGCATTACCCTCCATGCGCGCGGCGACGGGCATGCGTCCCCTTACCGTGGCAGGTAAACGTCAGCAGACCGAAGGAGAGGACTGAGCACCGATGGCGCGGCGACCGAAAGAGGAGAACGACACCGGGGTGGTCACCGAGGAGCGCTCGAAGGAGAAGCTCCAGCGGCCGAAGATGTACAAGGTTCTCCTGCACAACGACCACTACACCACGCGCGAGTTCGTGGTCGCGGTGCTCATCGGGATCTTCAACAAGACCGAGTCCGACGCCGTCGCGATCATGCTGCACGTGCACCAGCGGGGCACCGGCGTGGCGGGCGTGTACCCCTTCGACGTGGCGCAGACCAAGGTCGACAAGGTGCTGCGGCTGGCGCGCGAGCACGAGTATCCATTGCTCCTGACCATGGAGCCGGAGGACGACTGAAGCATCATGGCGAACCCCCCTACAGTGACCAAAGAACTCCAGTCGTCGCTCCGCTCGGCGGTGGAGATGGCGGAGGAGGCGCGGCACGAGTACGTGACGCTCGAGCACGTGCTGCTGGCCTTCCTCCAGGATGACTGGGCGAAGCGGGCGCTCAAGGCCTGCGGCGCCAACCTCAAGCGCCTGGAGAAGAAGCTCCGGGCGTACCTGGCCGAGAACGTCGAGAAGGTCCCGCCCGAGCAGGCGCTGGAGGTGCAGCAGACCCTCGGGGTCAACCGCGTGCTCCAGCGGGCGGCCATCCACGTGATGTCGTCCGAGCAGCAGACCATCGACGTGGCGAGCGTGCTCGTGGCGATGTTCCGCGAGCAGGAGTCGCACGCGGTGTTCCTCATGGGCGAGGAGGGCGTCACGCGGCTCGACCTGCTCAACTACGTCTCCCACGGCGTCGGCAAGGACGGCTCGACCGAGCTCCCCGAGAAGGCCGGTCCCGCGAGGGCGCCGCGGCCGGGCAAGGGGGCCGCACCGACCGGCGGCGACGACGAGGAGGACGGCGGCGCGCCGGGCCCGGACCCGCTGGGCCAGTTCTGCAGCAACCTCAACGAGCTCGCGGCGGAGGGGAAGATCGACCCCCTCATCGGCCGCGAGCTGGAGCTCGAGCGTACCGTCCGGGTGCTCTGCCGCCGCCGCAAGAACAACCCCCTCTTCGTGGGCGAGCCGGGCGTCGGCAAGACCGCCATCGCCGAGGGCCTCGCCAAGGCCATCCAGGAGGGCAACGTCCCGTCGGTGCTCGACGGCTCGATCGTGTACTCGCTCGACATGGGCGCCCTGCTCGCGGGCACCAAGTTTCGCGGGCAGTTCGAGGAGCGCCTCAAGGCCGTGCTCAACGCCCTGAAAGAGCAGCCCAAGGCGATTCTCTTCATCGACGAGATCCACACCATCGTCGGCGCGGGGGCGACCTCCGGCGGCTCGATGGACGCGTCCAACCTGCTCAAGCCCGCGCTGGCCAACGGCACGCTGCGGTGCATCGGGTCGACCACCTACCAGGAGTACAAGGGCGCCTTCGACCGCGACCGGGCGCTCGCGCGGCGCTTCCAGAAGATCGACGTGGGGGAGCCCTCCATCCTCGACTCGATCAAGATCCTGGAGGGCCTGAAGCCCGCCTACGAGAAGCACCACGACGTGGTGTATTCGGGCGAGTCGCTGAAGGCCGCCGTCGAGCTGTCGGCCAAGTACGTCAACGACCGGCTGCTGCCCGACAAGGCCATCGACGTCATCGACGAGGCCGGCGCGCAGGACCGCATGCGCCCGGAGGCCGAGCGCACCCGGGTGGTGTCGCTCAAGGACGTCGAGACCATCGTCGCGAAGATGGCGCGCATCCCCGAGAAGACCGTGTCGGGCTCGGAGAAGCAGCGCCTGGGTAAGCTCGACGAGGAGCTGAAGGCGGTGATCTTCGGGCAGGACCCGGCCATCGACGCGCTCTCGTCGTCGATCAAGCTGTCGCGCTCGGGGCTGCGCTCGGGCGACAAGCCCATCGGCAACTTCCTCTTCGCGGGCCCGACGGGCGTGGGCAAGACCGAGCTCGCCAAGCAGCTCGCGAAGATCCTCGGCGTGGAGTTCTTCCGCTTCGACATGAGCGAGTACAGCGAGCGGCACACGGTGTCGCGGCTCATCGGCGCGCCGCCCGGCTACGTGGGCTTCGACCAGGGCGGCCTGCTCACCGACGCGGTCAACAAGCACCCCTACGCGGTGGTGCTGATGGACGAGATCGAGAAGGCCCACCCCGAGCTCTTCAACATCCTGCTCCAGGTGATGGACCACGCCACGCTGACGGACAACAACGGCCGCAAGGCCGACTTCCGCAACGTCGTGCTCATCATGACCACCAACGCGGGCGCCCGGGAGATGAGCGAGAAGATGGTGGGCTTCGGCGCCGGCGCGAAGGGCATCGACCCCTCCAAGGCCAAGGCCGCGCTCGAGCGGATGTTCACGCCGGAGTTCCGCAACCGGCTCGACGCCGTGGTGCAGTTCGCGTCGCTCACCGCGGAGGTCATCCTCCAGGTGGTCGACAAGGAGATCGTCGCGCTGCGCAAGGCCCTCGAGGACAAGAAGGTCACCCTCGAGATCACCGCCGAGGCCCGCGGGTGGCTGGGCGAGCACGGCTACGACCCGGCCTTCGGCGCGCGGCCCATGGCGCGGCTCGTCGAGACCGCGGTGAAGAAGCCCCTCGCCGAGGCGCTGCTCTTCGGCGCCCTCGCCGAGCGCGGCGGCGTCGCCCACGTCGAGCTGAAGGACGACCAGATCGCCCTGCGCTACGACCCCGCCACCTGAGACTCCCCCCCGCTCCCACCCGCAGGCCTTCGGCGACGAGCGCCCGTCGCCCCTCCGGGGCTGTAATGTCCCCGCGGCGCGTGCGTCTACCCGGGCAAGGACGAGGCTCGGCTCGTATGGTGAAGACGATGACGACGACGCGATGGATGGTGTTGGGCGCGGCGCTGGCGGCCGTGCCCTCGGCGGCGCTGGCGCAGGACGCGGGCGCGCGAGAGGTCGAGGTAGTGGTCGACCAGGGCTACCAGCCGGCGCGCATCGAGGCGGCGCCGGGCGAGCGGCTGCGGCTGCGCTTCATCCGGCGCGACTACGGCGGGTGCACCCGCGAGGTGGTGTTTCCGACGCTCTCGCTGCGGCGCGAGCTCCCCACGGGGCAGCCGGTGCTCATCGACCTGCCCGCGCTCCCCCCGGGCGAGACGCCGTTCCAGTGCGGGATGAACATGGTCCGCGGCGTCGTCGTGGTGCGCGCCCCCGCCCCCGCCCCCGCTCCCGCGCCCACCCCCGCCCCGGCTCCCGCCGCGCCGCGCCCCTCGCCGCGCCGCCCGCGCTGACCGCGATGAACCCCGCCCCCACCGCCCCGCGCGACGCCGCCCCCGGCGTGGACCCCGGCGCTCGCGTCCAGATGCCCGTCCGCGGCATGACCTGCGCGGCCTGCGTCGGCCGCATCGAGCGCGTGCTCGCGAAGCACCCGGGCGTGATCGACGCCCGCGTCGACCTGGTCACGCAGTCCGCGACCATCGACTACGACGGACAGGCCACCGACCCGGGCGCCCTCGCGGGGGTCATCCGCGACGCCGGCTACGAGGTGCCCCCGGAGGACCCCACCCTCGACGCGCCGCCCGACGCCGCGGCGCGCCTCGCGGCCACCGACGCCGCCGACGAGCTCGAGGCCCGCGGCTTCCGGCGCGACCTCACGATCGCTGCGGCGCTCACGGTCCCGCTGCTGGTCGTGGCGATGTCCCACGGCGCCATCCCCGGCACCGGGGGCGCCGCGGGGCGCTACCTCCAGATGGCCCTCGCGACCCCGGTGGTCTTCGGCCCCGGGCGGCGCTTCCTCGCGCTCGCCGCCGCCGCGCTGCGACACCGCAGCACGGACATGAACGTCCTCATCGCCCTCGGCGCCCTCGCGTCGTGGTCGTGGTCGACGGTGGTCACCCTCGTGCCCTCGGTGCTCCCGCACGGCCAGCATGGCCACGTGCCGGTGTACTTCGAGGCCGCCGCGGCGATCGTCACCTTCCTCCTGCTGGGCAAGCTGCTGGAGCACCGCGCGCGGCGCCGGCTCACGGACGCCGTGCGCGGCCTCGTGGCGCTCCTGCCGCCCACCGCGACGCGGCTGCGGGGCGGCGGCGAGCTGGAGGTCCCCGTGGCCTCGCTGCTCCCGGGCGACCGGGTGCGGGTGCGCCCCGGGCAGCGCGTGGCCACCGACGGCGTGGTGCGCGACGGGGGCGCGGCCGTCGACGAGTCGACGCTCACCGGCGAGAGCATCCCGGTCGACCGCGGGCCGGGCGACCCGGTGCAGGGCGGCACGCTCGTCTCGGGCGGAACCCTCGTCTACGAGGTGACCCGCCGCGGCGCCGACTCGGCGCTCGCCCGCATCGTCGACGCGGTGGCCGACGCCCAGGGCACCCGCGCCCCCATCGCGCGCCTCGCCGACCGGGTGAGCGCGGTCTTCGTCCCCACGGTGCTCGCGCTCGCGGCGCTCACCTTCGTCGTCTGGATGCTCGTGCCGCACGGGCCCGACGGCGTGGCGGTGGCGGTGCGGCACCTCGTGGCGGTGCTGGTCATCGCGTGCCCCTGCGCGCTCGGGCTCGCCACGCCCGCGGCGGTGGCGGTGGGCACCGGCCGCGCGGCGGCCCTGGGCTTCCTCGTGAAGGGCGGCGACGCCCTCGAGCGCGCGTCCACCATCGACCGGGTGCTCTTCGACAAGACGGGCACGCTCACCGAGGGTCGGCCGCGGCTGGTGACGGTGCTCGCGCTCGACGGCCGCAGCGAGGACGATCTCCTCGCGCTGGTGGCGGGCGCCGAGGCGGGCAGCGAGCACCCGCTGGCGCGGGCCATCGTGGCGGGCGCGGTCGCCCGGGGCGCGCGGGTGCCGCCCGCGGTGGGCTTCGCGGCGACGCCCGGGGGAGGGGTGCGCGCGACGGTGGGCGGGGCGCTGGTGCGCGTCGGCACCGCGCGGTGGCTCGCGGAGGAGGGCGTCGACGCGTCGGCCCTGGAGGGCGACGCCGCGGCGGCCGCCGAGCGTGGCGAGACGGCCTCGCTCGTGGCGGTGGACGGCGCGGTCGCGGGCCTGGTCGCGCTCGCCGACACCGCGCGCCCGGAGGCGGCGGCGGCGGTGGCGGCGCTCGGGGCGATGGGCGTCGGGGTGGCCATGGTGACCGGCGACCGGCGGGCGACGGCGCTGGCGGTGGCGCGGTCGCTGGGCGTGAGCGAGGTGTGGGCGGAGACGCGGCCCGAGGAGAAGGCCGCGGTGGTGGCGAAGGCGCGGGCGTCGGGCGCGCGGGTGGCGATGGTGGGCGACGGGGTCAACGACGCCCCGGCGCTGGCCGCGGCCGACCTGGGCGTGGCCATGATGGGCGGCGCGGACGTGGCGGCGTCGGCGTCCGACGTGACCATCCTGCGGGGCGGCGTGGCGGCGGTGCCCACGGTGCTGGGCCTCGCGCGGCGCACCCTCGCGGTCATCCGGCAGAACCTCTTCTGGGCCTTCGTCTACAACGTGGTGGGCATCCCCCTGGCCGCGGGGCTCTTCGAGCCATGGACGGGGTGGACCCTCTCGCCGGTGTTCGCGAGCGCGGCCATGTCGATGTCGAGCGTGTCGGTGCTGCTCAACTCCCTGCGCCTGCGACGGTGGTCGCCTTGACATCGCCGCGGGATGGATCGCCTATCGCGGCCGTGTCCACGCGCCTGGTCCGCCACCTCGCTCCGTGCCTCGTCGCGCCGCTGCTCTCGGCCTGCGGCGCCGACCCGACGGTCGCGCCCCTCGACGGCTCGGCCCTGCCCGGCCCCGACGCCGTGGCGGCGGTGGCCGTCGACAACGGGCCCGACGTGCCCGCGGCCCCGGGCCTCGTGCGCGCGCTGACCATCACGGACGTCTCGCTCTTCCAGGCGGTGCGGGTGCCGCTGCTCCGGCAGGGCAGCGAGGTGACGGCGCGCACGGTGCCCGTGGTGGCGGGCCGCGCCGCGGTGGTGCGGGTGTACGTGCGCCCCGAGGCGGGCTTCCGCACCGGGGCGGTCGAGGGGTTTCTCACGGTGCGCCGCGGCGAGGTGGGCACCGTCCTGCGCGACCGGCGGTCGATCTCCCGCGCGTCCCGCGACGAGTCCGACGGGTCGGTGTTCCAGTTCGCGCTGCCCCCCGAGGCGGTGGGCCCCGACACCCGGATCTCGGTGCAGCTCATGGCCCCCGGCGGCGCCGAGGTGGAGCCTGGCGTCCCGGACGCCGCGCGCTTTCCGGCCGACGGCGCCGATCATCCGCTGCGCGCCCAGGAAGACGGCGGCCTCGACGTGGTGGTGGTCCCCTTCCGCTGGGAGGTCGACGGCTCGGGGAGGCTGCCGAGCACCGCCGACGACCAGATCGAGGACATGCGCTCCTCGCTGCGGGCGATGTACCCCGTGAGCGAGGTGCGCATCACCGTGCACGAGCCCGTGGCGTGGACCCGCGGGCTGCTCCGCTCGGGCAGCGCGGACTTCGGCGCGATGATCGCGACCCTCCGCTCGCTGCGCCAGCGCGAGGAGGCGCCGTCGGGCGTCTACTACTACGGCCTGGTGACCCCGACGGAGTTCTTCGACGAGTACTGCCAGGGTCCGTGCACGCTCGGCCAGGGCTACCTCGGGGTGGTCGCCAACGACCGCAGCGGCAAGGTCGCCGCCGGCCTCGGGTACTACGGCGACCGCGCCGCGCAGACCTTCGTGCACGAGCTCGGTCACAACCACGGCCGATCGCACGCCCCGTGCGGCGGCGCGGCGGGCCCCGACCTGGCCTTCCCCTACGAGCGCGGGGTGATCGGCGACTGGGGCTACGACGAGCGCCGCCGCGCCCTGGTGCGCCCGAGCGCCTACGACTTCATGGGCTACTGCGACCCGCGCTGGGTCTCCGACTACAGCTACTCCGCCCTCTGGGACCGCATCCGCGCGGTCAACGACGTCCCCGTCACGGTCGGCCTGCGCGTGGGTGCGAGCACGGCCCGGTCCCCCCAGCGCCACCGGGTGCTGCGCCTCGATGGCGCGGCGATGGCCGAGTGGCTCGACCCGCTCGACCTCCCGCCGGTGGAGTCCGGCGGCGCCACGCTGCGCTGGCTCGACGCCGCGGGCACCACCCTGCGCGAGGCGCCGGCGCAGGTCGACGCCCTCGGCGACAGCGACGAGGTGCACGTGCTCGCGCCGCCTCCGCCCGCGGGCGCTGTCGTGGTGGACGTGACCCGCGCGGGGGGCACCCGGCGCGTGGCCCTGCCGACCCGCTGGTAGCGTCGCGGTCAGCGTCGGAGGCGTGGTTGGCCCTGGAACCTCCCCCCCGGCTATGCCTATCCTCGCGCGGAGAAATGGCTACCACCCGTTGGTTCATCGTGGCCGCGCTGGCGTCGCTGCCGTCGCTCGTCGGGTGCGGCGCCGTCTTCCCGAGGTACACCACCGCGACCCGGAGCGTGCCCGCCGACATGGTGCAGCAGCGCGCCATCGCCCCGCCCCCGGACGACGTGCGCACGGTGTCGGTGCTCTCCGCCGAGCTGCCGCCCAGCCGCACCGACGGGCAGCCCTGGGACAGCGACGGCGAGCCCGACCTCTACGCGGTCATCCTGCGCGACGGGGTGGAGGTGTACCGCACGCCGGTGGTCCAGAACTCCCTGCGCCCCGAGTGGCGCAACGCGACGGTCACGCTGCGGGTGCGCCCCGACAGCGTGCTGCGCTTCGAGCTCTGGGACGCCGACGGGATGGTCGATCAGCCCGTCGGCGCCGAGCAGGTGACCGGGGTGCCCGCGTCGGCCCTCGACGGCGGCAACTGGGTCATCCGCTACCAGCGCAACGCCTTCCTGCGCCTCGCCGCGCGCCCGCCGGAGCCCCGCTTCGGGATGGGCGTGACCTTCGAGGTGCACGAGGACCACCTCCGCGTCCTGGCCGTCGAGGAGGGGGGCCCCGGCGCCGCCGCGGGGCTGCGCGTGGGCGACCGCATCGTGGCCCTCGACCGCCGCCGGGTGCAGGACCTCGGTGAGATCGAGTCGCACCAGGCGATGGACCGCGCGAGCCTCCGGCCGGTGACCCTCACCGTCGAGCGCGACGGATCGCCGCCCGCGACCATGACCGTCGCCCCGGGCGCGGTCTACTCCGCCCGCTAGGAGCATCCTACCGGCGGTGATGTCCCTGTGAAGCTCTGTTTCCGATGACGAGGTGTTCAGTGGATCGTTCGATGTGGACGCGATCGGCGCTCGGCGCGTTCGCCCTTTGCTTCACCCTCGCGCCCTCGGCGGCGCGCGCGCAGACCGTCGGCACCGACAGCTCCGTCGACGCGCAGACCTGGTGGCCCGCCGCGGGGCCCACCGACCACGTCGCGCTCCGCAGCGCCATGGTCTCGCCCTCCGGCGCCGTGGGCTTCGGCCTGCTCGCCCACGCGATGCGCCGCCCGCTCACGCTCACCCCGATCGGCAACCCCTCCGACCAGCGCGCCGCGGTCGACTACGCCATCACCACGGACTTCCTCTGGTCCGTCGGCATCCTGCGGCGCTTCCAGCTCTCCGCGGCCATCCCCGTGGTGCTCGCGCAGTCCGGCGACGGCGCGCGGGCGGTCAACGCCCCCGGGGCCTCGGCCCTCGGCGACACCGCCCTGCGCGACATCCGCGTCGAGGCGTCGTGGGCCATCGTGCAGCGCGCCCGGGCCGCCGACGCGAGCGGCTTCGGGCTGCGGCTCGACGTCGGCGCGGCGATACCCTTCGGTGACGACAAGGGCTTCAACGGCAGCGGCGGAGCCACCTTCGCGCCGATGGTCGCGGTGGACTACCGCACCCGGGCGCTCTCGGTGACCGCCAACGTCGGCGCGCGGCTGCGCCCCACGTCCACCATCGGCGACCTCGCCGTGGGCAGCGTCGGGGTCCTCGGCGTGGGCATCGCGGTGCGCCCCATCGCCCGGCTCGGCATCTCCGCCGAGTACCTCAACACCGTGTCGCTCGTGACACAGGGGGACTTCTCCACCACCACCACGCAGGAGCTCTTCGCGGGGCTCCGGTACGCCACCGACGAGGCCGGGGACATCGAGCTCATCGCGGCCGGCGCGGCGCCGCTGGCGAGCGGGGCGCTCATCCCGGCGTGGCGGGCCATCGTGGGGGTCTCGTACGCGCCGCGGGGCAACGACACCGACCGCGACGGCATCGTCGACGCCGACGACCGCTGCCGCACGCAGGCCGAAGACCGCGACGAGTTCGAGGACGACGACGGCTGCCCCGACCCGGACAACGACCAGGACGGTGTGCCCGACCTCAGCGACCGGTGCCGCGACGAGCCCGAGGACGTCGACAACCACGAGGACGCCGACGGCTGCCCCGACCCCGACAACGACAACGACGGGGTCTTCGACAGCGACGACCAGTGCGTGGACGTGCCGGCGGGCGACCACCCCGACGAGGCGCGCGCGGGCTGCCCCATCCCCGACACCGACGGCGACGGGGTGCTCGACCCCGACGACCGCTGCGTCGACGTGGCCCGCGGGGAGCGCCCCGACCCGGCCCGCGCGGGCTGCCCCGTCGCCGACGCCGACCGCGACGGCGTGGCCGACGCCGCCGACCAGTGCGTGGACGTGCCCGCGGGCGAGGTGGCCGATCGCTTCCGCCCCGGCTGCCCCGACGCCGACCCCGACCGCGACGGCGTGGTGGGCGAGGCCGACCGCTGCGCCGACCGCCCGGAGACCATCAACGGCGTCACCGACGCCGACGGCTGCCCCGACGTGGGCGTCGAGCGCGTCACCTGGGACCCGTCCGGGGACGCCCTGCGCTTCGCCGTGCGCGTGGCCGTGGCGCCGCGGGCGCAGACCGTCACCCCCGCTGTCCGCGCCCTGCTCCAGCAGGCCGCGCAGCGCATCCGGGCGCGCGGGGGCGAGGTCGCCCGGGTGCTCGTCGACGTCACCCCGGGCGCCGGTCCCCCCGCGCAGATCGAGGCGGCGCGGCAGGCGCAGGTGATCGCCGACGTGCTCATCGGCGAGCGCGTCCCGCAGCGCCTGGTGGTGCCGCGCGCCGCCCCCCGGGCGACGCCCCCCGCCACGCCCGCCCCGCTCCCGGGGAGCGTGACCATCCGCATCGAGCGCCGCCCGGCTGCCGCTCCCGCCCCCTGATCCATCCGCCGCGCACGGGTGGTCAACGGCGACGCGCTGTGGGTATCCTGCGCGCCGCTCACCAGCCCCCCAACCCATGCAGAACATCTCCCGCTCGCTGAAGGTTGGTGTGATGCTGGTGGCCGCCGTCATCGCCGCGGTGGTGATGTGGCGCACGCTCTTCAAGGGCCAGGGCACCGGCGACGGCTACCGGCTCTACGCCATGTTCGACGACGCGGCGGGCCTCGTGCCGCGGTCGCGGGTGGTCACCGCGGGCATCGCCATCGGCGAGATCGAGCGCATCCAGCTGGAGAACGGCAAGGCCCGGGTGACCATCCGGGTGCAGAACGACGTGGCGATGTACCGCAACGCGACCATCTCGCGGCGGGCGGTGTCCATCCTCGGGGAGTTCGTGCTGGTGGTGGCGCCGGGCAACGCGACGGCGCCGCGGCTGCGCCCGGGCGACCGCATCGCGAGCGTCTTCGAGGGCACCAACACCGACGTCATCATGAACAACGTCGCGAACATCACCCGCGACATCAGCCGGGTGACCGAGCGCCTCGCGGGCGCCATCGGCAACGAGACCGGCCAGCGGGAGATCGCCGACACCATCCGCAACGTGAGCGAGCTCACCGCGGCGATCAACCGCACGGTGCAGCAGAACGCCGAGGTGGTGACCCACACCCTGGCCTCCGTCGACCGCATCACGACGCAGGGCGGGCCCGAGATCCAGGCGATGCTGACCAACCTCCGGGTGTCCACCGACCGGCTCGCGCAGATCCTCGGGCGGGACCAGCCGCAGAACCAGAACACGGTGACCGAGACCCAGGAGGCGATCCGCAACATCGCCGCGGCGTCGCGCGAGCTGCGCGAGACCCTGGAGCACGTCAACTCCACCACCGGGGCCATCGACCGGGGCGAGGGGAGCCTCGGGCGCCTCGTTCGCGACGAGACCCTCATCGACGAGGTGCAGGGCACCGCGGAGGCCATCAACGACGTGGTGGGCCCCATCGCGCGGCTCCAGACCATCGTCGGCCTGCGCAGCGAGTACAGCTTCATCTCCAACACCCTGCGCAGCACCGTCGAGATGCGCCTCCAGCCGCGGGAGGACAAGTACTACCTGCTGGAGTTCGTCGACGACCCGCGCGGGCTCACGCGCAACATCAGCACGATCACCGACACCACCGACCCGACGATGACGGCGCACGTCCGCACCACGCAGCGGGTCACCACCGACGCCTTCCGCTTCAGCCTGATGTTCGCGCGGCGGCTCGGCCCGGCGACCTTCCGCTTCGGCATCAAGGAGTCGAGCGGCGGCCTCGGGCTCGACCTGCACCTGCTCGACAACGCCCTCGAGGTGCGCACCGACGTCTTCGCCTTCGGCGAGAACGCCTACCCCCGGCTGCGCGTCGCCGCAGCGGTCAACGTGCTCCAGCGCGCGTGGATCATCGGCGGCGTCGACGACGTCTTCAACGGCGACCGCTTCGACTACTTCCTCGGCGCGCAGCTCCGCTTCAACGACGAGGACATCAAGTCGATCCTGCCCTTCGCGGGCGGGCTCGGCGGCTCACGCTGAGCGACGGCGCCGCCTGAGGAGGGCGAGCGCCCCGAGGCCGAGCGCCCACCACGCGCGGGGGTTGGGTGCCGTGCCGGTCGCGCGGCAGCCGCAGCCCTCGGGGCTCTGCTCGAAGAGCATCTCGCCCGCATCGCCCTCGCCCTCGCCCGCGTCGTCGGCGGGGACGCTGGCGTCGTCGGTAGGAGCGCCCGCGTCGGTGGGCGCGCCGGCGTCGTCGGTGGGCGCGCCCGCGTCGCGGGTCGACAGCGGGTCGTAGGCCTGGCCGACGAGGCGGAGCATCACGGTGGGGACCGACGGCGAGGAGGTGGCGATGAGGAAGTCGGACTCGTAGGCGCCCTCGCGGGTGGGCGTGAAGCGCACCGAGAGCGGCCGGGTGGCGCCGCCGGTCACGCAGAGCGGGTCGGTGGCCACCTCGAAGGCGGCCTCGCTCGGGGCGGTGGGGGTGAAGAGCACCGTGGCGCGGCCGGGGTTGCTGAGGGTGATCACCTCGCGGCCCTGGCGCCCGAGCTGGATGCGCCCGAGGTCGACGCGGTATTCGGGCATCGTGGTGGCGCCCGGGAGCGTGAGGCGGATGCTCCGGTCGACGGACATCTGCTGCTCCATCGAGCTCGCGAAGGGCGCCGCGCCGTTGAACAGCGTGTCGCGGCGGGTCGTGCAGATCAGGCTCACGCACACCCGGTACTCCACCTCGACCCGGATGCGCAGCGAGCCGACGTAGCGCAGGGTGCCGTTCCAGGTGGCGGGGAGGTTCATGTCGCCGTTGGCCGTCGGCGCGACGTCGGCCTCGGGCATCGCCTCGGTGATGGCGCTCATCGCCTGCGGGAAGGAGATCTCCCGGGTGCGGACGGTGGTGGTGAGCTCGTAGCTCCCGTACACCCGGTAGTGCACGGTGTTGAGGACCGGCACGTTGTTGAGGTCGCCCTCCCGGATGAGTCGCTCGCTCGCGGTGACCCTCACCGCCGTGGGCTCGGGCTGCCACGCCCACGGCGTGAACATCGACATCCCGCGCTCGCTGCGGTCGGCCATGCCCACCCAGGCGTCGATGGGCACCGGGATCGCGAGGCCGAACAGGCGGAGCGTCGCCTGGAGGCGCAGCCCGTACTGCACCGTGAGGCGCCCGCCGTTGGGGGTGCCGATCGCGCTCACCCGCATGATCGGCGGCCACCGGGTGCGGAGCTCGCCCGGCATGTTCCAGTCGTAGTCGCCCTGGAGCAGCAGGTTGTAGTCGAGGCCGAAGTTGGTCGCGCCGAGGGTGCCGCGGAAGCCCGGGCCGAAGTCCACCTCGCCGCGGGCGGAGAACGCCATCGGCGTCGCCGCGGCCCGCACCGCGCACACCGGGTCGTCGGCCAGGGCCGTGACGGGGAATGACCACAGCCCGGCGCCGACGGACGCCAAGCACACCACGGCCCGAGTCGATGGGAAGCGCGCGCTCATCGTGCGAGACTCTATCACGAGGGCCCCGCGCGACGGGCGCCGCGCACTACCGTGACTGACGCCGATCTCCACGCCGACCTGCCGCCGCCGGATCCGCCGTGGACGCTGCCCTTCGCGCGCTGCCCCTTCGCGCTCATCGACTGCGAGATGACCGGGCTCGACCCCGCGCGCGACGCGCTGCTGGAGGTCGCGGTGGCCCGGGTGCAGGGGGGCGTGCTGCTCGATCGCTACACCACGCTGCTGCGCACCGAGGTGCCCAGCGTGCCCGGGGCCGCGGCGCTGCACGGCATCGAACCCGCGGCGGTGCTCGACGCGCCGGACTTCGCGGAGGTCGCCCCGAGGCTCGACGCGCTGCTCGACGGGGCGGTGCCGGTGATGCACGGGGTCGACCTCGACGTGCGCTTCCTCGATCGGGCCTTCGCCGACGCGGGCAACCCCCGGCGCGTCGGCCCCGCGCTCGACACCCTGCGCCTCGCCCGCCGGGCCCTGCACGCGCGGCACTACAACCTCTCGGCGCTCTGCGGCCCGCTCGACCTCGGGCCGGTGCGCTGGCACCGCGCGGGCGAGGACGTGCGCGCCCTCGTCGCGCTCTTCGCGCGGCTCTGCGCCGCCCTCGACCCGGTCGACGCCATGGACCTCTGGCAGGTGCGCGCCGCCGACGGGCGGGTGCAGGTGCGCGCCGCGATCGCGGAGACCCTCGCCGAGGCGGCGGGCACGGCGCGGCCCATCCGCATGGTGGTGCGCACGCCGGGCCACGCCGAGCGGGAGCTCACGGCGAGGGTGCTGTGGTTTCGCCCGCCGCACGTCGGGCTCTCGCGGGCGGGAACCGCGCCGGTGCCTGCGATCCTGCGCGCCGACCGGGTGCTCCGCGTCGTCGGGTGACCGCTCGCCGCGCGCCCGCGACCGCTCACCGGGAGCGCGGGGTGCTCGCGCCCGCGGCGGCGCGTATGGTCGCCGGGCAGCGATGAGAGAGCCCACCCTCGACCTCGTGGCCCTGGTCCGCGACACGGTGCGCGAGGCGATGCGCTCGTGGCGCCTGCCGGCCACCCTGGTGCTGGGCGTGGGCTTCGGGGTGCTGGAGGCCGAGGCCACGCAGCGCGACGTCGCCCTGCTCTTCGGCCCCTTCGCGGCGCTCTACACCCTGCTGCTCGGGCCGCTGGCCTGGCGCGCCCTGCTCCCACTGGAGGAGGACGGCCGCCGGGGGGAGAAGCTCCTGCGCGCGCTGCTCGCCCTGGGCGTGGCGACGGCGCTCTTCTCGGGCCTGGTCACCCTCTACCGCGGCTTCGCGGGGGCGGTGCACATCTACCGGGTCTACGCGATGGGGCAGCCGCGCGAGGTGCTCGTGGCGTGGCTGCTCTTCGTCATCGGCGGCTGGGGCCTCGCCCGGGACATCCAGCTCGAGCAGCGCCTCGACCGCACGCTCGGCTCGCACCAGCGCCTCGCCGCGCAGCTCGCCGCGGCGCAGCTCGACGCCCTGCGCGCCGACCTCGACCCGCACTTCCTCTTCAACGCCCTCAACGCCATCGCCAGCCAGTGCGCCAGCGACCCGGTGGCCGCGGAGGACAACGTGGTGCGCCTCTCGACGCTGCTGCGCGCGGTGCTCGACACCCGGCAGCGCCCGCTGCACCCGCTCGACGACGAGCTCGCCCTGGCCCGGGACTACACCGGGCTGCTCGAGGCGCGCTACCCCGCGCTGCGGGTGTCCATCGAGCGCGACGAGGCGCTGGCCGCGGTGGACGTCCCGCCGCTGGTGCTCCAGCCGCTGCTGGAGAACGCCGTGCGCCACGGCCGCGTCGCCGACGGGCCCATCACGGTGACGGCGAGCGCGCGGGGCGCCGACCTGGTGCTCACGGTGCGCAGCCCCGGCGCCTTCGACGGGCCGCGCGCGGGCGGCCTCGGCCTCGACCTCGTGCGCCGGCGCGTGGCGCTGGCGTGGGGCGAGCGCGGGGAGTTTTCCATCGTCGCGGAGTCGGCGATGACGGTGGCGACGGTGGTCGCGCGCGGGGTGCTGCGCGCCGACGGGAGGACAGGAGCGACATGACGGCACGCGCGGTGATCATCGACGACGAGCAGCCCGCGAGGCAGCGCCTGGCGCGGCTCATCCGGGAGGGCCTCGGGGGGCGGGTGACGGTGGTGGGCGAGGCCGCCGACGGCGAGTCGGGGCTCGCGCTCATCGAGCAGGAGGGCCCCGACCTGGCCTTCGTCGACGTGCAGATGCCCGGCATGGACGGCATCGCGATGGTGGCCCACGTGCTGGCGCCCGCGCCGTACGTGATCTTCACCACCGCCCACGACCGCTACGCCATCGACGCCTTCGACGCCGGGGCCATCGACTACCTGCTCAAGCCCTTCGACGGGGCGAGGCTCGCGAAGGCCGTCGCCCGCGCGGAGTCGCTCGGGATGCGGGCCCGCGCCGAGGAGGTGCTCGCGCCGCTGCGGTCACCCACGAGCGCGCCGCGCCCGCTGGCCGACCGGCTGCCGGTGAGCGTGGCGGGCCGCACGCTGCTCGTGCCCGTGGCGGAGATCTCGCACTGCGTCGTGGAGCACGAGCTCGTGACGGTGCACACCCTCAAGGGCAGCCACACGACGGACTACACCCTCGCGGCGCTGGAGGCGCGGCTCGACACGACGCGCTTCTTCCGCGCGCACCGGGCGCTGCTGGTGAACCTCGACCACGTCGCGGTGATCGATGACATGGCCGGGGGGAGGGCGGTGCTGGTCACCCACGCGGGCGAGCGGCTGGTGGTGTCGCGGCAGTCGTCGCGACGCCTGCGGCAGCTGCTTCAGCTGTGAGCGTTGGAGGGGGCGTCGCGGCGGGCCACGGCGCGACCCTCGGCGGTGTAGCGCGCGAGCACGGCGGCTTCGGCCTGAAGCCAGTCGCCGAAGGGGCTGCCGCCGCGGAAGCCCCGCGCGCGGGCCAGGGCGTGGGCCTCGGCGCGAACGACGTCCTCGAAGTCCGCGCGGGCCACGACGACGGGCGCCGCGACGACGACGGGCGCCGTGACGACGACGGGCGCCGCGACGACGACGGGCGCCGCCACGACCGGGGCTGCCTCGACGGACGTCTTCGCGCTCGCCTTGATCTCCTTCGCCGGGGTCTTGGCGGTGGACTTCTTCGTGCTGGTGGTGGCCTTCGCGGGGGTGGTCTTCTTGGTGGTCATGCTGGAGCTCCGTTTGTCTGCGCCGGGTGGAAGCACGGCGGAGCATCGCCTGTCCAGTTTCTTGCGTCCTGCGGGCGTGCGAACCTGCGCGCCCGATGAAGCCCCCTCCGTTCGTGCTCCCCGTGGCCGCCCTCGCGCTCATGGCGTGTCCCTCCGCGACGGTGCCCGTCGACGCCGCCGCGACCATCGACGCCAGGGCCCTCGACGCCGCGGCTGATGCCGGGCCCGCGGCCCTCGACGTCCCCGCCGCGGCCTGCGGCCCGTCGAGCCCGGAGGCGCTCTCGGCCTGCGTGCGCGAGGCCGACCTCACCCGCGACCTCACCACCGTGGCGACGGCCCGGCCCCCGGCGAGCGCCGGGCACGACGCGGTGCGCGACCTCTGCGCCGAGCGCTTCGCGGCGCTGGGCTACACCGTCGAGCGCCACGACTACGGCACGGGCATCAACGTCATCGGCGTGAAGCCCGGCCTCGACGCCGCGGCCGGCCGGGTGCTGCTCTCCGCCCACTACGACCACATCGCGGGGTGCCCGGGCGCCGACGACAACGGCACCGGCGTCGCGGGGGTGCTGGAGGCCGCGCGGGTGCTGGCGCCGGGTCGCTACGAGCGCACGCTGGTCGTGGCCTGCTGGGACGAGGAGGAGCGCGGGCTCGTCGGGTCGACCGCGTACGCCCGCCGGGCGCAGGCCGCCGGCGAGGCCATCGCGGTGGCGTACGTGTTCGAGATGATCGGGTTTCGTTCGAGCGCGCCCGAGAGCCAGCGGCTGCCGCCGGGGCTCAACCTGGTCTTCCCCCGGCAGGCCGCGCAGATTCGCGAGAACGACAACCGCGGGGACTTCATCACCCTCATCGCCAACGACAGCGCCCGCGACGCCGCGACGGCCATCGAGCGCGCCGCCGCCGCGGTCTCGCTCCCGACGGTGGCGCTCTTCCTCACCGCCGCGCAGACCCGCTCGGCGCTCTACGGCGACCTCCAGCGCTCCGACCACGCACCCTTCTGGGCCGCGGGCTACCCCGCCATCCAGATCACGGACACCGCGGAGTTTCGCAACCCGCACTACCACTGCCGCTCGGGGCAGGACTCCGTCGACACCCTCGACCCGGCCTTCATGCGCCAGGTGGTCCAGGCCACCGTCGGGTCCGCCGCCGTGACCCTCGGCGTGCGGCCCTGAGCCCGTCCCCCGCGGGGGGGGTGCTTACGGGACGACGTAAGCCGTGGTAGCGAATCGGGGGTCGTCCGTGGGGGCGGCGCAACCCGATCGTCGGGGGGGGAGCACACGAACATGAAGAGATCATGGGTGGTGGTGGCGCTGGTCGTGTCGGCGGCGCTCCCGGCGTCGAGCGCGTGGGCGCAGGACGCCGGGGGGGCCGCGGTCGAGGCCCCCGCGGGGATGGTGGTGCCGCTCGCGGACGGAGGGACGCTCACCCTCGACGGCGAGCAGGCCGCGCAGGTGCGGCGCCTCCAGGAGCTCGACGACTCGCTCCAGTACCGCACCGGCGAGGTGCCCATCGGCGACAACCTCGCGACGCTGCGGCTCGGGCCGGAGTTTCGCTACCTCGACCCGCCGCAGGCCGCGCGGGTGCTCGAGGCCTGGGGCAACCCGCCCGGTCCCGCGACGCTGGGGATGGTCATCCCCGCGGCGACCTCGCCCTTCGCGGACGACGGGTGGGGCGTGGTGATCACCCACACGAGCGACGGACACGTTTCCGACTCGGACGCCGACGAGGTCAACTACGACGAGGTGCTCACCTCGATGAGGGAAGACGCCGCGCGCAACAGCGGCGAGCGCGTACGGCAGGGACTCCCGGGGTACTCGCTCGTCGGCTGGGCCGAGCGCCCCCACTACGACCGCGCTACGCACATCCTCTACTGGGCCAAGGACATCGACTTCCACGGCCCGACGCACACGCTCAACTACGCGATGCGCTTCCTCGGGCGCACCGGGGTGCTGGAGATGAACGCCGTGGCGCCGCTCCCCGCGCTCCCGGCGATGCGCACGCAGATGGAGGCGCTGCGCCGCCAGGTGGCCTTCCAGCAGGGCAGCCGCTACAGCGACTTCGTGCCGAGCACCGACCGCGTCGCGGCCTACGGTGTCGGGGCCCTGGTCGCCGGCAAGGTGCTCGCGAAGGTGGGCTTCTTCAAGCTGCTGGTGGGCTTCCTCATCGCGGGCAAGAAGCTCGTCGCGGCGGCGGCGGTCGCGCTCTTCGCGGGCGTGCGCTCGCTCTTCGGCCGCAAGGGCGCCCACGACCCCACGGCGGGAGCGCCCCCGCCGCCGGCGCCCTGAGGGGCTAAGAGCGCCGCCCGCGCCGCGCCGCGGAGGCCGAGCGACTCGTCGGTCACCACCCACACCGGCACCGACTCCGCGATGGGGCGCATGCGCCCCTTGTCGCGGAAGGCCGAGGTGAAGCCGCCGAGGAGCATCCGCGGCAGCACCTTCGCCGCGATGCCGCCCGCCAGGAACACCCCCCCGTAGGCCAGCGACCGGATCGCCGCGTCGCCCGCCGCCGCGCCATACGCTCCGATGAACAGGTCGAGCGCCGCCGCGCAGAGCGGGTCGGCCCCCGCGACGCCGTACGCGCCGATCACCGCCGAGGGGTCGTCGCGCTCCATCTGCTCGCGCACCGCGGCCGACTCGGGCATCGCCTCCTCGTCGCGCAGGAAGCGATAGATCTCGCGCAGCCCGGCGCCCGACACGACGCGCTCGACGGACACCCGCCCGCCGAGCTCGCGGCGCATCCAGCCGAGCAGCCGGTCTTCGCGCTCGCTGCGGGGCGCGAAGCCCACGTGGCCCCCTTCGCCGGGCAGCACCCGCGGGCCGTCGCCGCCCGACACCACCAGGGCCTCGCCGAGGCCGGTGCCGGCGCCGATGACCACCCGCGGGGCGCCCGGCTCGATGCGCCCCGGCTGGAGCTCGACGAGGGCGTCGACGGCGACGGCGAGCGTCCCCCAGGCGGCGGCGGCGAAGTCGTTGAGCAGCCACACCGAGCCGAGGCCCGTCGCGGCGGCGAGCGCGTCGCCGTCGATGTGCCACGGCAGGTTGGTGGTGCGGCAGCGGTTGTCGGCGACCGGGCCGGCGACGGCCAGCGAGGCCCGCGCGACCGGCGCGCCGACCTGGGCGAGCCAGGCGCGGACGTGGGCGTCGAGGTCGGGCGCCGAGGCGCTGGGGTAGCGGTGCTCGTCGGAGAGGGCGACGGCGCCGTCGTCGGCGAGGGTGGCGAGGGCGAGGCGGGTGGTGGTGCCGCCGATGTCACCGACGAGCAGGCGCATGAGCGGCTAGAAGGGGGCCATGCCCGACGGGGCCGCGGGGATGGACTCGAGCTCGATGGCCCGGGCGGCGCGGGCGAGGGGGTGGCCCTCGCGCACCAGCACCAGCCAGATGCCCAGCACCGAGAGCTCCTCGGGCGAGAGCGAGCGGTAGGGCTCGGCGAGCGAGGCGCGCAGCGTCGAGACGCGCTCCGGGGAGATGCGCCGGGTGGCCGAGACGTGCACCGGCGTGAACCCGTACTGCTGCGCGACGTCGAGGTACCCATGGGCGCGCACCCGGTTGGGCTCGCCGATGTGCGTCGTGAGCGAGCGGTACAGCTTCTCGGGGAAGAGCAGGAAGTCGAGCTCGTGGTCCCACTCGAAGCCGTGGCTGCGCATGTCGACCTTGTGGATGAGCACGGCGTCGTCGGTGGTGAGGTCGCGCAGCTCGCGGTGCAGCGCCGTGAGGTCGCGCACGTGCTCGAGCACCGCCCGGGAGATGACCAGGTCGTAGCGCCGCCCGGTGGCCTTGAGCGAGGCCGCGTCGCGGTGCACGCGCCCGCCCGCCAGCAGGGCGTCGACGCGCGAGGGGTCGTCGCCGGCGCGGGTGAGCAGGGCCTCGTAGAGGGCGCGCAGCCGCGAGGGGTCGCGGGTCTGGAGGTCGAAGGCGTCGTAGCCGTCGACGCTGAGCGCCCCGCGCTGGCGCGCGAGCATGGCCACCGCGCGGGTGTTGCCGGGGCCGAGCTCGAGCACCGTGCGACCCTTGAAGAGCGCGTGGCCGTCGGACTCGCACACGCCCGAGTGCGCGGCGATGCGCTCGTAGTCCTCGACGACGCCCTCGAAGTAGTCGAGGGCCGCGTCGCCCTCCGCGTCGCCGCCGCGGCCGGTCACGTTGGTGAGGCGCATGAGGCCGTTGGCCAGGGAGGGCGCGTGGCGGAACGCGAGGTTTCGTCCGAGCAGATAGCCCGTCACCGCGCCCATCCATAGTAGTTTCGTCGGTCGGATTCCGGTCACCGGGGCGTCTTACCCTATTCCCTACGCGGCGCGAAGCCGTCGTTGGAGCGCCCCGCGGCGCGCGCGACTTTACGCGAAGCCTCCCCCGCGACCATCCTCCGCGCGAGACACCCCATGAGCCCCGCTGACTGGTTCGCCCCGCTGCTGCGCCCCGAGCTCGCCGAGCTCACGGCCTACGTCCCCGCGCCCATCCCCGCCGGGGCCCTGCGCCTCGACGCCAACGAGTCGCCGTGGGCCCTCTCCGCGGAGGCCCGCGGCTCCCTCGCCGAGGCGCTCGCCGGCGTCGCCCTGCACCGCTACCCCGACGTGCGCGCGACCGCCCTGCGCGAGGCCATCGCCGCGGAGCAGGGCGTGCACCCCGACGCCATCGTCCTGGGCTGCGGCTCCGACGAGGTGATCGCGCTCGTGCTCAACGCGCTCTCGGCCCCGCGCGACGGCGCCTCCCACGCCACGGTGCTCTTCCCCACGCCGACCTTCGTCATGTACCGGCAGACCGCGCTCTCCCTCGGGATGCGCCCGCACGGCGTCCCCCTCGACGAGCGCTTCGACCTCGCGCTCGACCCGCTGCGCGCCGACCTGCGCCGCCTCCGGCCCAACGTGGTCTTCCTCGCGTCGCCCAACAACCCGACGGGCAACCTCTTCTCCCGCGACCGCCTCGCCGCCGTGCTCTCCGAGGCGCCGGACACCCTCGTCGTGCTCGACGAGGCCTACGCGGCGTTCTCGGGCGAGCGCTACGGCGACCTCGCCCGCGCCCACCCCAACGCCGCGCGGCTCCAGACCGTCTCCAAGGTCGGGCTCGCGGCGCTGCGCGTGGGCTGGGCGATCCTCCCGACGGGCGTCGCCGCGGCGGTCGAGAAGGTGCGCCAGCCGTACAACCTCAACGCCCTCTCGCAGGCCGCCGCGCTCCACTGCCTCACCGCGCTCCGCGCCGAGCTCGACGCCGCGGTGCAGCGCATCGTCGCCGAGCGCGCCCGGGTCGAAGCCCTGCTGAGGGCCATCGACGGGCTCGACGTCAACCCCACCGCGGCCAACTTCTGGTGGATCGCCGTCCCCGACGACGCCGGCCGGGTGAGCGCCGCCATGCGCGCGCGGGGCGTGGTGGTGCGCTCCTTCCACGCCCACGGCGGTGCGCTCACGCGGCGGCTGCGGGTGACCGTGGGCACGCCCGAGGAGAACGACGCCATGCTGTCGGCGCTGCGGGCCTCGCTCTGAGGAGGTGCGCGTTGTCTTGACGCCGCGCGCCGGATGGCTTGTGCTCCCGGGCGATGGTGCACCCGAACGACGCCTCGAAGACCGATGACCTGATCGGTCCGACGGCCTTCGGCAAGTACACCATCTTCGCGCGCCTCGGCTCCGGCGGCATGGCCGACGCGCTGCTGGCGATGCTCCACGGCGACCTCGGCTTCCAGAAGCTGGTGGTGCTCAAGCGCATGCACTCCTCGCTGGGGCGCGACTCGCATTTCGTGCGGATGTTCCTGGACGAGGCGCGGCTCGCGGCGCGGCTCAACCACCCCAACGTGGTGACCACCAGCGAGGTGGGCGAGGTCGACGGGCACTACTTCATCGCGATGGAGTACCTGGAGGGGCTCTCCCTCGACCGCATCGTGCGGAAGTACATCAAGCTGGGCGGCGGCATCCCGCTGGGCTTCCTCTTCCGGGTGCTCTGCGACTCGCTGGAGGGCCTGCACTACGCGCACGAGCTGCGGGACTTCGGCGGCGGCCAGCTCGGGGTGGTGCACCGCGACGTCACCCCGTCGAACCTCTTCGTGACCTCCGACGGCATGGGGAAGGTGCTCGATTTCGGCATCGCGAAGGCGGCCACGCAGGACGAGGCGACGCGCACGGGCATGCTCAAGGGCAAGCTCGCGTACATGTCCCCGGAGCAGTTCTACAGCGACCCGGTCGACCGCCGCGCGGACCTCTGGTCCATGGGCGTGCTGGTCTGGGAGATGGTCACCGGCCGCAGGCTCTTCAAGGGCAGCAACGACGCCGTCACCTACCAGAACATCATCAGCATGGAGATCCCGTCGGTGACGGGCTACCGCCCCGACGCGCCGCCGGAGATCGACCAGGTGGTGCACTACGCCCTCCAGCGCGAGCGCGACCAGCGCTATCAGGACGCGGAGACCATGCGCCGGGACATGGAGCGCATCCTCCACGAGTCCCTCGGGGCCTTCTCCCGGGCCGACGTCGCGGCGCTGATGCGCGTGACCTTCGGCGAGGTGCTCGAGGAGAACCGCGAGACCATCCGGGCCTTCGCCAGCCCGGCGCCGCCGCGCGCCAGCGCCCCGTACGGCCAGTCGTCGTCCGGGGAGATCCGCGCCGGGGCCGGGATGACCTTCCCCCCGACCTCCTCGCAGGTCGACCCGCGCGCCCTGGGCATCGCGCCGTCGCCGGGCGCCGCGCTCCCTCAGCCGCGCGCCTCGCGCTCGAGCTCGCGCACCCTCATCGACCCGCCGGACACCATCTCCGACGCCGTCACCCTGATGGAGCCGCCCCAGGCGCGGCCGCCCGCGGACATCGACACGCAGACCGACCTCGGGCGCGCGGTCGACCCCTTCGCGTCGATCCCGCCGGACGTGATGCCCGCTGCCGCGCCGCTGCCCCGGCAGCACGCGACGGCCATGATGGGCACGCCCCGCGGGCCCGACCTCAACGCCCCGCTCCCCCCGCCCTCGAACCACATCCCGGCCACCGTCGCCGTGCCGCCGTCGGCGCTCCCGAGCCCCGCGATGCCCGTCCCCGCGATGGGGCGGGCCTCGCACCCGCCGCCGCCGATGGCCGCCCCGCCGATGCCGCGGGTGTCGGGCCTCGCGCCGGTGGACGACCGCTACGCCGCGCAGCAGCGCCCGACGGTGATGCTCCCGCCGAAGCAGGGTCGACTGGAGACCTTCCTGGGCTGGCTGCTGCTGCTGGTGGTGGTCGCCGTCCTCAGCGCGGCGATCTACAGCCGCTGGGACTGGATCCGCACGGCCGGCGGCGCGCTGCTGCGCAACGAGCCCGCGCCGGCGACCTACGTGGGCACCTTCCGCCTGCGCATCACCAGCGACCCCAACCACGCGCAGGTCTTCGAGAACGACCAGGAGATCGGCGCCACGCCCTTCGAGCTGGTGATCCACCGGGGCCAGGTGGTGCAGCGCCCGCGGCAGTTCGTGCTGCGGGCCCCCGGGCACCAGGCCGTCGCGGTGGTGCAGTCCAACACCCTCCAGGCCGAGACCCGCGTGCACGTCCCGCTGCCGCCGCTGGCCCCCCCGCGGCGCTGAGCGCTCCCCCACTTGCGCGCGCGGCGGGCGTCGTGCGATTCGCCCGCTCACCCACCATGAGCACCCACCGGACCATCGTTCGCACCGAGGCCGCCCCGCAGGCCATCGGCCCCTACTCCCAGGCCGTCGTCGCAAACGGCTTCGTGTTCTGCTCGGGCCAGATCCCGCTCGACCCGGCCACGGGACAGATCGTCGGCGACACCATCGAGGCGCAGACCGAGCGCGTGCTCCAGAACCTCGACGCCGTGCTGCGCGCCGCGGGCACCGACCTCGCCCACGCCGTGCGCACCACCATCTTCCTCCAGGACCTCTCGGACTTCGCCGCGGTCAACGCCGTCTACGCGCTGCACTTCCCGAGCGACCCCCCGGCCCGCGCCACGGTGCAGGTCTCCCGCCTGCCGCGCGACGTGAAGGTCGAGATCGACCTGATCGCGGTGCTCCCGTGACCTCGCTCGCCCAGCGCCTCGCGTTTGCGGGCGAGCCCTCGTACGTCTCGTCGCCCACCGCGACCTCGGTGCAGTTCCTCGTGCACACCCGGCTGCTGCCCTCCGGGGCGCTCTCGTGCACCCGGGTGCTCGTCGACCCGACGGGCATCCACGACGTGGAGTTCGACGAGAGCTCCCGCACCAAGCTCCGCGCCGAGTTCGAGCGCGTGCTGCGCGAGCTCAAGGTGCGCATGGTGCCGGCGCCGCAGGAGTACGTCGCCGCGCGCATCCACGACGCGATGGCCACGCACGCCCGCGCCGGCAAGACCCACACCCCGTCGGTGGCGCGCGCGCTGAACCTGATCGCGAAGCCCGAAGGGCCGGTGGCCCACCCGACCGGCGTGCTATCCCCGGTGCCCGACGCCGCCGCGCGGGTCGAGCGCTCGCTCACGCTCCACACCGAGCCTGAGGTGAACCCCATCCTCCCGACGAAGGAGGAGATCGACGTGGTCGGGGACTACGTGTCGAAGCACGGCGCGGACAGCGACCAGCCCGTGGTCACCGTCGGCTTCGTCGACCCGACCCTCAGGGCGCTGCGCGAGGCGATGAACGTCGCCTGCACCCGCGCCACCCTCGACCGCCTCGCGCTCCAGCTCCGCGACACGGCCCTGGTCTTCGCCAACACCCGCCGACCCGAGCTCGCCCTCGACGCCGTGGCCGTCGCCGACGCGCTCGACGCCGCGGGGGATGGCGGCGCGGCGCCGGACCAGATCCCCTTCGTGTTCGGGTTGTTCTACAAGTTCGCGCTGGTGCAGCGCGAGTACGCGAAGGCCCAGGGCGCCGCGAAGTAGGGCCCTGGCATCTTCCCACTGCGGCGGTCGGCCTACCCGGCGGGCGGAAACAGGCCCAGCACGGCGCTCTCACCGCGCTTCGCCGCGAGCGAGCGCGGGGTGTTGCCGCCCTCGGCCGCCCGATCGGGGTCGGCGCCGCGCGCCAGCAGCGCCCGCGCGATGCCGACCTCACCCATCTCCGCTGCGCGGTGCAGCGCCGAGAACCCCCGCCGGTCGACCGCGTCGGCCTTTGCCCCGATCGCCAGCAGCGCCTCGACCATCTCCAGCCGCCGTCCCTGCGCCGCGAACATCAGGGCCGTGGTCCCGTCGTCGCCGCCGTCGTCGACGTCCGCGCCCGCCTCGCGCAGACACTCGAGCATCGCGCGCGACGCGCCCACGTAGTGGACGGCGCCGCGCCCGAAGGGGTCGCGCAGCCCCGCGGGGAAACCCTCGGCCAGCGCCCGCCGCGCGCCCTCGACGTCGCCCCGGATCACCGCGACGTGCAGTCGGGTCATCACCCGCAGCGGTCTCGTCGGGACCTCCCGCGCGGGTTCGTCCCACGACGCGTAGTGGGCGTGGCAGCCGAAGACGGACATGCACTCGAGGGCCAGCTCCCGCCCGGTGCGGTCGGCGCCCGGGAGCAGCGGCGCGGCGCACGGGAGCGAGAGCCCGTAGGTGCGCACGATGAAGTCGACCGCCCGCCGCGTGTACTCGTCGCCCTCCTCCTCCGAAGTGATGCAACCCTCCAGCGGGCCGATGAGCACGTCGTCGCCGTCCCGGGTGATGCGCGCGCGCACGAACACCTCGCGACGCCACCCCCGCACCAGGATGAGCGTCGCGTCCTGCACGAACATCGCCCACTTGTCCTCCATCTCGCGCGGGATGAAGAGCGCCCCGTCGTGCACGCCGTCGGGCGCGCGAAACCGCAGGCTCGCCCCGACGACCCGCGAGCTCGCCGGCCGGTCGGCGGCGAAGGACCGACCGTCCTCGCCGCCGTACGACACCGCGTTCTCGGCCATCTTCTGGTCGCTCGTGTACGACAGTGTCCCCAGCGTGACCGGCCGCACGTCGAGCACCCGCACCCCGAACGGGTTGTCGGCGGCCTCGATCCACGCGGGCTCCTGCTTGGAGAGGTCGGGCCGGGGCGGCTCGAACGCCACCTCCTGCTGCGGGGGCGGCGGCTCAACGGCCTCGTCCGCCTTCGCGCCGCCAAACATCTTCTGCTTGAGCTTCTTCCACATCGCCCTCGACGCCTCCTCTCACCCGGCCTTGTGCGCGATGACCAGCGCGTAGCGCTCGTACGGCGCCGGCAGCACCCCGCGGCGCACCTCCACCCGCAGCCCCGCGGCCTCGAGCAGCACCCGTGCCCGCGGCAGCAGGAAGGTCAGGTAGTACATGACGAAGGGCGGCTGCCAGACGGCGTTGCGCACCCGCATCGCGGCGTTGAAGGCCCGCGCGCGCAGCACCCGCGGCGACCACGCCCACGGCGCCTCGCCGGTGACGAAGACGAAGCGCCCGCCCGGCCGCAGCGCCCGCGCGACGCCCGCCACGAGGCGCCCCTCGTCGCCCTCCTCGATGTGACCGAAGGCCCCGAAGCTCACCGCGAGGTCGAAGTCCGCGTCGAAGGGCAGCGCGAGCGCGTCGCCCTTCACGAACTCCAGCGCCGCGTCGCCCGGGTCGTCGGCGTGCCGTCGACGCGCCTCGTCGAGCATCCCCGCGGAGAGGTCGAGGCCCACCACGCGCTCGCGGCAGAGCGGCCGGAGGAAGCGCACCGCCGCCCCGGTGCCGCAGCACACGTCGAGGGCGTCGCGCACGCTGCCGGGAGGGCCGACCTGCGCGGCCACCGCGGCGAGCAGGGCGTCCGGCGTGCGGTAGGGGGTGCGGTCGAACTTCGGCGCGAGCAGGTCATACCCGCGCTCCACCGAGCTCAACGCCTGCCGCGCCAGCTCGAACAGGGTCGGTCCGTCAGGGTGGAACATCCCCCCGGTCGTATCACCGCGCGCCCCGGGAAACCCGCGGTATTGACTTCGATACACATGGCATATATGTATCGGGTATCTAAGTCACCACGGGAGGCGATGGCCATGGCAGAGATCACCGGGTTCGGTCCGTTTCGGCACCTTCGCGCGGAGAGCGCGAGCCACGTGCTGCACTACCAGGGCAGTCGGCTGCGGCGCAGCGGGCGGGCGCTGTCGTTCTGGTTCTCGTCGTGGTCGGCGAGCCTCGCCGAGGTGCCCCTCGACGACCGCGAGGCGACCATGGCCTTCCACGGCCGCACGGCCGACTTCCAGGATGTGCTGGTGCAGGGCAGCCTTACCTGGCGCATCGTCGACCCGGTGCAGGCCGCGCAGCGCGTGGACTTCTCCATCGACCCGCGGCGGGGCACCCACCTGAAGCAGCCGCTGGAGAAGCTCGCCGCCGCGCTCGCGCAGATCGCGCAGCAGCAGGCCGTGGCCCGGGTGCAGGCGGCCCCCCTGCGCGAGCTGCTCGCGATGGGCCCGGAGCCGCTGCGCCTCGCGATCGAGAAGGGCCTCGGCGGCGCCGGGCTGCTGGCCGACGTCGGGGTCGAGCTGGTGGCGGTGCGCGTCGAGCCGGTGCGCCCGGAGGCGGAGGTCGAGCGGGCGCTGGAGGCCCCGACGCGCGAGCGGGTGCAGGAGGAGGCCGACGAGGCGGCGTTCCGGCGGCGCGCGCAGGCCGTCGACAAGGAGCGGGCCATCCAGGAGAACGAGCTCGCCAACCAGATCGAGCTGGCGAAGCGCGAGACGCAGCTCATCGATCAGCGGGGCGCCAACGCGCGGCGCGAGGCGACGGAGAAGGCCGAGGCCGACCGCATCGCCGTCGAGGCGAAGGCCGCGCAGACGAAGATGGAGTCCGTCGCGCGGGCCGAGGCGCTCACCGCCGTCGAGGGCGCCCGGCTCGCGCTCGACCGCGAGCGCCTCGAAGCCCACCGCACCATGCCCTCCGCGGTGCTCGTCGCGCTCGCGGCGCAGGAGCTCGCGGGCAAGCTCCAGCGCATCGACCACCTCACCATCACCCCGGACATGCTGGCACCGCTGATGGCGGCGCTCACCGAGCGGGCGACCCCCGCCGAGCTCCCGCGGGGCGCCGGGCGGTGAGCACCGTCGCGCCGCGGGTCGTGGTGGTCACGCGGGCGACGGAGTACGAGGCCCTGCTGGCGCGCCACGGCACCCGAGAGCAGGCGCGCTTCTTCCTGCGACAGCGGGGGCGCGACCTCGACGAGCTCGACGAGCGGCACCGCCGTCGCGAGGCGGCGCTGGGGGTGGTGTCGGCGGCGATCCCGTCGCGCTGGCGCCGTGCCCGCATCGACCGCGGAGACCTGTCGCGCTTCGTCTTCGGCCCCGAAGACGTGGTGGTGGTGGTGGGCCAGGACGGTCTCGTCGCCAACGCGGCGAAGTACCTGCGCGGTCAGCGGGTGGTGGGGGTGAACCCCGACCCGCGGAGCAACGACGGCGTGCTGGCGTCGCACCCCGCGGAGGCCGTCGGCGACCTGCTCCCGGGCGCCTCCACCGGGGCAGGGAAGATCGAGGTGCGCACGATGGTCTCCGCGCGCCTCGACGACGGCCAGCGCCTGCTCGCGCTCAACGAGGTGTTCATCGGGCACCGCACGCACCAGTCGGCGCGCTACCGGGTGGAGGGCGCGGCGGGGGACGAGGCCCAGTCGTCGTCGGGGGTGATCGTCACCACCGGGACGGGCGCCACGGGATGGGCGCGCTCCATCGCGCGGCAGCGGGCCGACGCGGTGCCGCTGCCCGCGCCCACCGATCGAGCCCTGGCCTTCTTCGTGCGCGAGCCCTTCCCCAGCGTGTCGACGGGCACCTCGCTGGAGTCGGGCGTCCTGGTGGAGGGCGCCACGCTCGCGCTGCGCTCGGAGATGGACGACCGCGGGACCATCTTCGGCGACGGCATCGAAGACGACCGCCTGGAGTTCGGCTGGGGCCTGCGGGTGGAGGTCGGCGTGGCGACCGAGCGCTTGCACCTCGTGCGCGGGTGAGGCTACGCCTCGCGCTGCGATGTCGAAGAAGCCCCGCGTGAGCTCCGCCGAGGGGGAGAGCGAGTTTCTCGCCAGCTACGACCCCACGCGCTTCGAGCGCTTCTCCGTGGCCGTCGACGTGGTGCTGGTCGCCGCGCTGGAGGGCGACCTCTCGACGCTGCTCGTGGTGCGCGACGAGCACCCCTACAAGGGTCTGCACGCGCTGCCCGGCGGCTTCCTGAAGAAGGACGAGACCCTGGAGGAGGCCGCGACCCGGGTGCTCCGCAGCAAGGCCAACATCGCCGGGGTGTACCTGGAGCAGCTCTACACCTTCGGCGAGCCGCGGCGCGACCCGCGCACCCGGGTGATCTCGGTCGTGTACTACGCACTGGTCGACGAGGCGCGCTTCCGCGCCGCCGCGACGGGTGAGCGCCCGGTGCACAGCGCGCGCATCCGGGTGCCCTGGGAGGGCGAGACCGGCGGGCCGGTGAAGGTCGTCGACGAGAAGGGGAGGGCGCTGGCGCTCGCCTTCGACCACGCGGACATCGTGGGCATGGCCGTGAAGCGCCTGCGCGGAAAGCTCGACTACGCGCCGGTGGGCTTCCAGCTGCTGGGAGAGACCTTCACGCTGCTGGCGCTCCAGCGGGTGCACGAGACCGTGCTGGGTCGCCCCGTGAACAAGGACTCCTTCCGTCGCCGGATGCTGGCCTCGGGGCAGCTCGAGGCGACCGGGCGCTCCCAGAGCGGCGTCGATCACCGGCCCGCGGAGCTGTACCGCTTCGCGCGGCGCTCGGCGGTGTGAGCGCCGCTCAAACACACTCTCAGGCCACCAGCCAGATGCGCGCGGCGACCAGCGGCTCCTCGTCGGGGCAGCGCTCGGCATACCGGGCCACGTAAGCCTCCGCGGCGCTGCGCCCCGGGAAGAGCCCGTTGGCGTTGAGGGCCGCGCGGTCGACGTCGTCGGCCCCCTTGCCCAGCGGCGACCACCACGGCTCCATCAGCTCGAACACGTCCCAGCCGAGCAGCACCAGGCCCTCCGCGGGCGCCTCGGTGGCCACCGGCAGGGCGCCCGGCACCCACGGGCCGTTGGGCACCTCGAACACGATCACGTCGACCCCGGGGTGCCCGAGCTTGTGGGCCTCTTCGCGCAGCGCGAGGGCCTCGTCGAGGTCTTCGATGACGCCGTCGCCGTCGAGCACGCTGTCGCGGTAGCGCTCGGTGAGCACCCGGCCCTTGCCCTTGTGCTTCCACTTCCAGGCGTCGAGCGCCGGGCGGCACACGCCGCGGTACGCGCCCTCCAGCGGCGCCGCCTCGAGCACCAGCGCGCCGCGGTCGATCAAACCAGCACCTCGCGCCGCACCACCGTCGCGTCGCGGTCTGCGCCGATGGACACGATCGCCACCTCGACGCCCGTGCGCTGCTCGATCTCCCGCAGGTAGTTGCGCACCGTCTCGGGCAGCGCATCCATCGTGCGCGCCTCGCTCACCGACGCGTCCCACCCGGGCATGTTCAGGAACACCGGCTCGGCCCGGTCGAGGTCGTCCACCGGGAACTCATTGGTCTCCACGCCGTCGAGCCGGTAGGCCACACACAACGGCACCTCGGGGAGCCCCGCCAGCACGTCGACCTTCGTCACCGCCAGCGCCGTGAGCCCGTTGACCCGCGCGGCGTAGCGCAGCGCAGGCAGGTCGAGCCAGCCGCAGCGCCGCGGCCGCCCGGTGGTCGCGCCGTACTCCTCGCCCACCTCGCGCAGCCGGTCGCCCGCCTCGCCGAGGAGCTCGGTCGGGAAGATCCCGTGGCCCACGCGGGTGCAGTACGCCTTGGTGATGCCCACGACGCCGGTGATGCGCGTCGGGCCCACGCCGACGCCCGTGCACGCTCCGCCCGACACCGTGCTCGAGCTCGTGACGAAGGGGTAGGTGCCGTGGTCGAGGTCGAGCAGCGTCCCCTGGGCGCCCTCGAAGACCACCTTCTTGCCCGCCCGGATGGCCTCGTCCACCGCGATGGACGCGTCGCCCAGCAGCGGCCCGATGACCTCCATGTACGGCGCCACCCAGGCCAGCGCGCCCTCCACGGTGGGCGCCGTGACGCCCGCCGCGCGCGCCCGCTCGGCCCACACCTCCACCAGCGCCCCGACGCGGTCGGCGGCCCTCGCGCCGTGCACCAGGTCGCCGAGGCGCACGCCGATGCGCGCGGCCTTGTCGCTGTAGGTCGGGCCGATGCCGCGGCCGGTGGTGCCGATGGAGCGCGGGCCCGCGTTGGCCGCCCGGTCGATGGCCGACTGGAAGGGGAAGGTCACGTGCGCCCGCCGCGAGATGAGCAGCCGGGGAGTCACCCCGAGGCCCCGCGCCTCGCAGGTGGCGATCTCGTCCGCGAGGATCTCCGGCGCCACCACCACGCCCGCGCCGAGCACGCAGCGCGCGCCCGGGTGCATCACCCCGCTCGGCAGCAGGTGCGTGACCAGCTTCTGGCCGCCCACCTTGAGCGTGTGCCCGGCGTTCGCTCCGCCCGCGAAGCGCACCACCATGTCCGCCTGCGCGGAGATGAGGTCGACGACCTTGCCTTTGCCCTCGTCGCCCCACTGGGCGCCGACCACGATGATCGCTGCCATGCGCAGTTCTCCACGGACCTTAACCGGCGTTTGAAGCGGCGGCATCCTACGGGTTCGCCGCCCGGCTGGCGATGGTCGTTTGCAGGACGCGCCGTCCATGGGCTAGACGGGCCGACGTGTCGATCCGACGGCTCCTCGTGTGGCCCCGACCCGACGCCGCGAACCCCTACCTCGCGCGGCTGGTGGGCTCCCTGCGCGCGCGCGGCGTCGACGTCGGCACGGCCCCCCGCCTCGCCCTCCACTGCGCCCTCCCGCGGGGCGCGCGGTGGCTGCACCTCCACTGGCCCGAGTGGATGATCCACCACCCCGACCGGCGCCTCTACCGCGCCCGCACGGCGTGGCTCATGGGCCTGCTCGACCTCGCCCGCGCCCGCGGCCTCTCGCTCGCCTGGACGGCCCACAACCGCGTCGGCCACGACGACCCCCACCCCGACCTCGGCCTCGCCGCCCGCCGCGCCCTGCTCTCGCGCTGCGCCGTGGTCTTCGGCCATTTCCCCGGCGCCCACGCCGCGCTCTCCGCCCTCGGATTCACCGGCCGCTTCGTGCTCCAGCCCCATCCCCACTCCGCCGACGACTACCCCGACCCCTTCGCCGACGCGCCCGCCCGGATGGGGTTTCGTCGCTCCCTCGGCGTGCCCGACGACGCGCTCCTGCTCGTGTCGCCCGGCTCGATGGAGCCCTACAAGCGCCTCCCCCTCGTCGCCCGCGCCCTGCGCGCGCTGCCCGACCGCCGCCTCGTCTGGATCCCCGTGGGCCGCGCCCCCGCCGCCGCGCTCGCCGCCCTCCAGGCCGCCGCCGGGGACGACGCCCGGCTGCGCCCGCGGCCCGGCTTCGCCTCCCGCGCGTCGCTCGCCTCGCTGGTCGCCGCCGCCGACGCCACGGTGCTCGCCCACCACGACCTCTTCACCTCCGGCAGCGCCGTGCTCTCCCTCACGCTGGGCACGCCCGTCATCGGTCCCCCGGAGCAGCACCTCGCCTCCTTCGCGGGCCACGACTACTTCCTCCCCTGGACGCCGCCCGACGCCGCACCCCTCGGCGCGCAGCTCGATCGCCTGCACGGCCTCGCGCCCGCGGTGCGTGACGCCGCCCGCGCTGCGGTGATGGCGCACACCTGGGACGGCGCCGCGGCCACCGTCGACGAAGCCCTCTTCGGAGCCGCCGCGTGATCGGCGTGGTCTCCCTCGACAACGCGCCGGCGAAGAACATCGCGGGGCTCCCCCTCCCATTGCGCACCCTGCTGCTGGCGCAGGCCGAGGGCGCCGAGTGGCTCGGCGTGATGGGCGAGCGCGCCGAGGAGAGCGTCACCCGCTGGCGCGCCGACGACCGGGTGCGCGTCCCCCTGCGCGTGCTCACCGCGGCCCCGCCCGAGGAGCACCTCGCGGTCCGCGGCGACACGCTGCTCGACCGCGCGACGGTGCGCGCGCTGCTCGCGGCCCCGGCGGTGCTCTTCGACGGAACCGAGGTGCTCGCGGTGCATCGCCGCGGCGGCCACGACGGCGGGCTCTTCGACGACGGCGGCGAAGGCTCCCTCCGCGACGTCACCGGCTGGCGGCGCGTGCGCAGCGCCGACGAGGCCACGGCGGCGGTCGACCACCTGTTGCAGTCGTTGCGCAAGCCGCAGGACGGGATGGTCTCGCGGGCCATCAACCGCACGCTCTCCCTCGCCGTCACCCGCGTGCTCTGCCGCACGGGCATGCGCCCCAACACGGTGTCCGTGGGCATCCTGGCCATCGGCGCGGTGGGGGCCTGGCTCGCCACGCTCGGCACGCCGGGCGCGCTCGCGGTGGGGGGGCTGCTCTTCCAGGCGCAGTCGGTGCTCGACGGCTGCGACGGCGAGCTGGCCCGGCTCACCTTCCGCGGCTCGAAGGCCGGCGAGTGGATCGACACCGTCGGCGACGACCTCACCAACTACGCCTTCTTCGCGGGGATGACCGTCGGGCTCACGCGCGCGGGCCTCGGCCCCTGGTCGATGGTCTTCGGCGCGGTGGGCGTGCTCGCGGGCTTCGTCGCGTCGGGCATCGAGTACCGCTACCTCCTCGCCGTCGGGAGCGGCGACCTCACGAAGTACCCCCTCGGCTTCGGCGACGACCCCTCGGGCGCTGTCGAGGAGCGCGGCCTGCAGCGCCTGCTCGCCCGCGCGCGGCCCCTCTTCAAGCGCGACTTCTTCGTCTTCGCCACGATGCTCGCGACGGCCCTCGGTCGCTACGCCTCGCTGGTGATGCTCGGGCTCTTCGCGGCGGGCGCGCTCGTCACGCTCTCGGCGGTGCTTCGCTCGGAGTGGTCGCGCCGCGGCGCGCTGCCCGGAAAGACACCCTGACCCATGCCCGGCCGGGTGCTGATGGCCTCGTGGCTCTTTCCGCCGCACAGCTCCATCGGGGCCAAGCGCGCGTGGCGCTTCGCCCGGCACCTGCCGTCGCTGGGCTGGCGGCCGACGGTGCTCTCTCGCCGCGTCCCGCCGCCCGGCTCCTTCGACGCCTCGGACTGGACCCTTCCCCCCGAGGTCACGCTCAGCCCCACCTACGACGCCGCGTGGATGAGCCTGCTCGCCGACCGCGGCGCCCGCGCGGTCGATCGCTCTGCCACCCAGCCCATCGCCGCCGAGGCCCTCCGCCGCCCGCTCGCCGCGCGCCTCCAGGAGCGATGGGACCGCTTCGTCGACGCCGTGGTGCCGATGGAGACGGCCATCATCCACGCGCCCCACGCGGCCCGCGAGCTCGACCGCCTGCTGCCCTCGCACGACCTGCTCTGGACCACGAGCTACCCCTATCACACGCACGCCATCGGCCTCGCCGCGGCCCGGCGCCACCGCCGCCCCTGGGTCGCCGACCTGCGCGACCCCTGGACCCCCAACTGGGTGCACCGTCGGAAGTCCGCGCCCGTGCGCGCCATCGAGGCCCGCTACGAGCGGGCCGTGTACGAGGCCGCCGACGCGATCGTGGTGACCACCGAGACCCTCGCCGCCCTCGACCGCGAGCGCTTTCCGCAGTGGGCAGGGAAGATCCACTGCGTGCACAACAGCTTCGACGGCGAGGCCATCGAGCCCGCCGCGCGCACCACGCCCGAGGGCCCCGCGCGCTGGGTGCACTTCGGCAACGTGTACGGCCCGTGGTCGCTGGAGACGGTGTTCCGGGCGATGGCGCGGCGGCCGGGGCGGGTGCTGCTCGACAACCACGGCAAGCTCTCCGACCGCGACCGCGACCTCGCGGCCTCGCTCGGGCTCACGGCCTCGGTGCGGGTGCTTCCGACGCTGCCCTTCGCCGAGGGCATGGCGCGCCTGCAGGCCGCCGACGCCCTGGTGCTCGCCGCGTGGAACCACCCCGATGCTGGGCTCTTCCTCCAGGGCAAGCTCTACGACTACCTGCGCGCGGGCAGACCCATCGTGGCCGAGTCGGCGCAGCGCGAGGTCTGCGACATCGTGCGACGCACCGGCGCGGGCCACGTGATCGCCCCCGGCGATGCCGACGCGATGACCGCGGTGATCGATGGCGCCGCGGTGGTGCCGACGAGGGACGCCGCGGCGGTGCGGTACTTCTCGGCGGCCGAGGCGAGCGGGCGGCTGGCGGCGATCTTCGACGACCTGATGCGGAGGCGGTGAGGCGATGGACCTGTTCGTGACGGTGGTGCTGCGCTCGTACAACCGCCTTGGGGAACTGGGCGCCCTGGTGCGCAACGTCCTCGGCCAGGACCACCCCCGCTTCGAGGTGCTCATCGTGGACTCCACGCCGGGCGTCACCGAGGACGACATCCGCCGCGCCGTGGGCGTGACCGACGATCGCCTGCGGGTGGTGCAGACCCCCGCGCGGGGCTGCGCCGCGGCGGCCAACGTCGGGATGCGCCACGCGCGCGGCGACGTGGTGGCCTCGGTCGACGACGACGACGTGCCCGTCGGCAGCGGCTGGCTGAGCGCGCTCACGGCGCCGCTGGCCGACCCGCTGTGCCTCGGCGTCAACGGCCGGATGGACTACGTGGGCGAAGGGGAGGCGCGCGTTCCGCGGGTGCGCTCGGGCTGGCTGCGCGACCGCTGGATGCTGTCCTACGGGCCCTTCAAGAAGCCCAGGGTGTTCCCGGGCTCACCCAACCCGAAGCGCGGCATCGGGTGGCTCACGGGCGGCAACGCGGCGCTGCGGCGCGAGGCCTGGGCCCGCGGCGGGGGCTGGGACGAGTTCATCGGCTACCACAACGAGCACTCGCTCTTCCTGCGCCTCGCGAGCCGGATGAAGGCAGGGGAGTACCTCGCCTACGCTCCGGAGGCGCGGATGCTCATCCGCCGCGACGTGGCCGGTGGCCTGGAGCACCGCACGGTGATCGACCCGCAGGAGCGCGTGGACACCGTGGCGAAGTATTACCTCTGGCTCGTCGCGCCGGAGTACCCGCTGCGGGTGTGGGGGCTGTTGCCGGTGTTCTTCCCGTACTTCGTGCTCGACGCGGGCATCCACGCGGCGGAGCAGGCGGAGCACTCCCGGGCCGACCTCGTGCGGCAGTTCGTGAAGGGCGTACGCCTCGCGCCGGCGGCCTTCGTGCGCCACGCCCTGCGCTCGCCGGGGTGAGGCCAATAGGGGGACCAACGGGGCACCGTCGTCGGCACGGATTTGCTCGGGTTTACCGAGAACCCATTACCCGTAGTACCCGCTCCCGCGAGCGTTGGCAGGAGCTCCCTGAACGCTGCCTTGGCCTCACGGGCTGCGGCACCGCCTGCGTCAACGCGCAGACCGACAACGCCAACTGCGGCACGTGCGGTCGCGTCTGCGGCACCGGCACGAGCTGCCTCCCGGGCAACTGCCTCGCGGCGTGCGCGACGGGCACCACCCGCTGTGGCACCTCGACGAGGTGTACGAGCACGCAAACCGACAACGCCAACTGCGGCGCGTGCGGCACGGCCTGCCCGACGGGTCAGTCGTGCAGCGCCGGGGCGTGCTGCCCGCCGTGCACCACCGGGCTCACCCGCTTCGGCGCGACGTGCGTGAACACCACCTACGACCTCGCGAGCTGCGGCACCTGCGGGCGCGCGTGCGGCGCTGGCGAGGCGTGCACGTCGAGCGTGTGCGCGAGCGCCACCAGGTACACCGGAACGCTCTCGGGCATCGGCCGCGGGGACTTCCGCATCCAGTTCTTCATCACGACGACGAGCACGCGGCTGATGGAGGTGATCTCGCAGCGCACGGGGTGCGCGGGCAACCTGTTCTGGGACATTCGCCTGACGCCCACCGGCGCGCGGAGCGTGGAGACCGGCGACTGCGGCCCGGTGCCGTGCTCGGGCTACACCGCGCTGTCGAGCCCCGGCCGCGTGAACGACGGCGTGCGGCACAACGTGCTCGTGACGCGGCGCTCGGGCGTGCTGTCGATCAGCGTCGACGGCG
>JAUSAZ010000109.1 GCA_030652255.1 Myxococcales bacterium
CGCCGTCGACGCTGATCGACAGCACGCCCGAGCGCCGCGTCACGAGCACGTTGTGCCGCACGCCGTCGTTCACGCGGCCGGGGCTCGACAGCGCGGTGTAGCCCGAGCACGGCACCGGGCCGCAGTCGCCGGTCTCCACGCGTTCGCGGTCCCAGCGCCCACGCGTCGGCCGCGCAGAGGAGCTCGCCGGAGGTATCCGGGCGGGTACCGGGAGGTATCCGGGCGGATACCGGCAGAGGGTTGCGATAGGTTTGCGCGGATGGCGACGACGCGCACGAAGACCACCCGGACGAAGAGCACTCCCGACACACGCGCGCTGCCCGCGGCGCTGGCGAAGCGCGCGAAGGCGCAGCACGACGCGAAGCGCCAGCGGCTGGCGGCGGTGGGCTTCGCGGCGATCGCGCTCGTCAACGACCTGCGCCGCCGCGTGACGGGCGACTACCTCGCCATCGGCAAAGCGCTCGCCGAGCTGCGGCAAAACGGCGTGGCCGACGCGCTCGGGTGCGCCGACTTCGCGGAGATCTGCCAGCGGCACTTCGCGATGTCGGTCGAGCACGCCGAGCGGCTGGTGCGACTGGCGGAGCGCTTCGAGCGGGCGGTGGCCCTCGACCTCGGCTACGAGCGGGCGTGTGCGCTGCTCGCGCTCGCCGACGCAACGCCCGAAGACGACGCGCCCGAAGAGCTACTGCACGCGACGCTGACGCTGCCCACGAAGGAGACGCTGGTCGTCGATGGTGCATCGACGGCGCAGCTCTTCGCCGCGGCGAAGGCGTTTCGCCAGGCGCGGGCCGACGCGAACCCAGGTGGGACCGACAAGGGCGGGCGCACGACGACCGTGGCCGAGCGCGCCGCGTTTCGTGCGCTGCAGAAGCACGTAGCGGCCGACGAGCGCTTCGAGCCGGTGAGGCTGACGCACGTCGCCAGGGGCAAGGCGCAGGGGGCGGTGATCCGGGTGGATGTTCCGCAGGCGCTGTGGGAAGCCTTCGTGCGCGCGATGGCGAAGCGGAAGCAGTAGGTGCACGCGGTGTCCGTCGACCAGCCGTCGAGTGGCGCACCGGGGACGGCGAGCGAGGCTGAGCTGCGCTCGACCGGCACCTGGGTCGAGCTCGATCGAGCGGGCGAGGTCAACGCGTTCGCGCGGTGTCTCGACGTCGACGGGTTCTCCAAGGAGCCCGCCGAGCTCGCGAGAATTGCGGGCGTGAAGAGATTCGGGGGGCTGGAGGACTTCCCTCGCGAGCGCTGCGCGGCGCTGCTGGGCGACGCGGGCATGGGCAAGTCGCACGCGCTCGTGGCGCTGGAGCATCGGCTTCGCGCGGCCGGGCAGAGTGTGGTGCTGCGCCGCCTCGGGGCCTACGGCGAGGGGCGGCTGAGCCTCGACGGTCTCTTCGATGGGCCGGAGTTCGATCCGCGACACCGCGGCCCGTTGTGGCTCCTGCTCGATGCCCTCGACGAGTCTCCGTATCCCCCCGAGCGCGCCGCCGACATCCTCTTCGAGAAGCTGCAGCGGCTCGATCTCGGGCAGATCTACCTCCGTGTCTCGATGCGTTCGCTCGTGTGGAGCGAGCGCGTGCGCGACACCTTCGCCCAGCTCTTCGGTTCGGTGCTCGAGCTCCAGCTCCTTCCGCTGCGCCGCTCGCGGGTCGCGTCACTTCTCCCGGACGACGGACCGACCCTTGGCGACCTCGTGACGCAGCACCTCGGGCCGCTGCTCGCGCGCCCGCTGACGCGTCGCCTGGTGCTCGATGCCCAAGCCAGCGCCACGTCGCCGCTGCTGCCGGAGATCTACGACCGGGCGCTCCGGCGTCGCTACGAGCGCGCCGTGTCGGTCGGCACGATCGGCGCCGAGCGAGCGGCGCGCGTCGAACGCATCATGCGCGCGGCAGACCTCCTCGGAGCCGCCACGATACTTGGCGGACACTCGAGCTTCGCCCCAGTTCCGACGCTGGGAGGCGACGCGCTCGATGTTTCCAGCCGCTTCGGGCTGGTCGCCGACGCCGCGGTCGACGCGCTCCAGCACGGGCCTTTCGTCGATGTTGCCTCGGCGCGCGCGTGGGAGCACCAGAACCTCGCTGAGTTTCATGCGGCCCGTTGGGTGTTTGCTCGTGACGGATCGGCTCGCGACAAGGCGCGCTGGCTCACTGGTGCGACGGGTTCGCTCGACGCGCTTCCGACGCCCGTGCAGGGAGTCGCCACGTGGCTCGCCGCCATCGACGGGGCGTTCTTCGACCACCTCCTACAGCACGCCCCGGTCATCCTCGTGAGCATCGACCGCGCTTCGATGTCCGACGATCGCGTCGTCCGCGTCGTGCGTGCGCTCCTCGACGCCGCGCCGAACGCCGCGCTCGATCGATGGCAGGGCGACCGGCTCCTGCGTGCGCTCGGCGGTGCGGGCGTCGACAGGCTCGCCGCCCAACGAATCCTCGACCCGAACACCTCGCCCGAGGCGCGATGGCTCGCGCTCGAGATCGCCGAGCTCAACGGTGGCATCGAGTGCGTGGCTGCTTCGATCAGGGTTGCGTTCGATCGGGCACGACCGCGGGAGACGCGCGAGATGGCCGCGCGCGTAGTAGCCGAGCGGGGACGGGATGCCGACCGTCTCGCGCTGCGAGCCCTCGCGCTCGACCGACAGGACGACGACGTCAACGACCAGCTCAAGGGCATCGCGCTGCTCGCGCTGTGGCGCAGCGAGAAGCACCCGAACGCCTTGATTTCGCTCGACGAGATGCTCGCGGCGCTGACCGAGGCTCGCCAGCGGCATTACTTCGGGGCCTACCAGCGGGCGCGCGGGGAGTTCTTCAAAAGCCTGCTGCGCCGCGAACTGCCGACCGTGCTGTCGTGGGCCACCGCACGGGTCGACGCGATCGCCAGCGACGATTTCGCGCAGCAGGCCGAAGTCGACGAGTTGGTGCGCCTCGCCTGGGAATCCGCGGACCACGAAGCAGTCGCGCGCCCGCTCGCGCGCCTCGCGAGCCAATCGTTGGAGAGTCGTCACCACTTCCCTCTCCCGCCCGATGCGCCGCGATCATCGGGGCAGAAGGTACGTCGTACCGTGCTGGCCGCCCTGGTCGCGGAATGTGTGGCCAACGATCGGCTCGTCTGGAGCCTTCACTTGCTCATCGAGCCGGACGACCTCTCGTGGCTCGCGGACATGGCCGCTCTCCACGACTCCCAGGCCGAAGGGACAATCTGGGCGCGGCTGGCCTTCGATTGCCTTCGTTCCACGGTCGAGGCCGCGCCGGCCGGCTCGTCTTCGCAGCCGGACGCGTGGGTCGACGTCATCGAGGAGTTCTGGAAGAAGCGCCTGCTCTCCAGAGCGCTGCGAGAGGAGTCGCGCTGGTACTTCGACGAGGGCGTGTTGCTCGACAGCGAGGCCGCCCGGGTGCAGCGCGAGCATGTCCGGCGCCGCGAAGAGCGCCTCGACGCAGAGCCCGCGCGAAGCAACATCCGAGCGGCCATCGAGCAGAAGCTCGTCGAGGGCGAGGCCGACCCCGCGGGACAGTTCTGGCAACTCGTGTACTGGCTTCAGGCGCGCCCGCTGCCCGGCGACCGGGTCACGGTCGAATCGAGTCTGTTCATCACCGAGACCGAGGCGTGGAAACTAGGCGACGCGATCTGGCGACGTAGGGTGGTCGAGCTCGCGCGCCGTTACGTGCTGGTCGGCGATCCCGAGCCGGGCGTCTGGTATGGCCAGAACCTCCGGCATCGCCCCGCGTACGCGGGGTATCTCGCGCTGCGGCTGCTTGCGGCGGTCGAGCGATCGAAGCTCGACGCGCTACCCGACGAGACCTGGGCCCGGTGGATGCCGGTGCTGGTCGATGCGCTCCCCAGCGGCGACGATGAGGCGCACACGCGGCTGCTCGAGCTCGCGTCAACCCGAGCCCACGAAGACTTCGTCGCGTGGGTCGAGCGGGAGTTCGACGCCGAGGTCGCACAACACCGCGACGTTCATGTACTGCACCGGGTACCCGCGACGAGCGACGTCGCGCTCGCGGATCGACTGCTGCCTCGCCTACGAAGCGGTCTTCCCGGTCCTGCGCTCGGCACGTCGCTCCGGGTGCTCCGCGCCGCGCGCCCGGCAGAGGTGCTCGCGATGGCCTGGTCCATCGTCGAAGGCGGCGAACGCGAGCAGGTCGAGGTCGCAGCTGCGTTTCTGTTGGAGGTCGATGGCGCCCGCGCGTGGCCGCGGTTCATCGAGCGCGCGAGGCAAGAACCCACGCTCGGCCACGCGGTCGTCGAGGCGATGGGCTTCGGGTTCTCCCGCGATCGCACGATGTTCAGCGCACTGCCCGTCGCCGTTCTCGCGGAAGTCTGGGAATGGTCGGTGTCACTGTGGCCCTATCGCGAATGGGCGGGAGCGCGACCAGTCGTTTCGGGCGAAGAGCTTTGGGGAAAGGCGCTCGCGGCGATCGAAGAGGCGGCCATGAAGCCCGAGACCTCCGACGAGGCGCTGCGCTGCCTCGCGTCCCTGGCGGTGCGGTATCCGTCGTTTGGGTGGCTCCCCGCCGTCGTCCGCCGCGCCGAACACGGAGCCCGCGTCCGGCGCTGGCATCCGCATGAGCTGAAGGTGCTGTTGGACGCGTCTTGAACCTTCGCGGGCATCGGGCACAGTCGGCCCATGCAACCCATGGGGCCGTTTCAGCTGCTCGCGGCACGCTTCCCGGTCACACGCCCGTGGGAGGACTTCGACGAGCGCTATGTCACCCGACCGAACCCCATCGGCGACGAGGTCGCTGACTCCCTGTTGTTCGAACCGTCGGGCTCCCACGTGATCGTCGGCTCCATCGGCAGCGGAAAGTCGACCGAGCTCTACCGCGCGGCGACCCGACTGCAGCGCGCCGGGTCGTCGCTCGTCGTCGCCTGCGCCGACGCTGATCTTCTCGGCGACGGACTCACGGACCCGCGGCCGGGCATCCTGATCACGCGGGTGGCGCAGGCCCTCGCCGCGACGCCGATCTCACCCCCGTTCGCGCTGGCGGGAGAGCAGGCCGCCGCGCGCGTGCGCCGGCGCGCAGCGGCCGAAGGCATGCCGCCCTCCGCAGACGTCGAGCCGATGGAGACCAGCGACCCCGACGACCTGCGCCAGATGGTTGCCGCGCTCGCGCCGCGCCGGGTGGTGGTGCTGCTCGACTCCTTCGATCGCCTGCTGCCAGCGAGCACGTACTTCGAGGCGATCGAGCGCGACCTGTTGATGCTGAAGCGCGTGGGCGTGGGCGTGGTGCTCACGGCGCCGGTCGACGTGCTCTTCCTCCACTGGCGCGAGGCGCTGTCGAACTTCTCCTCCGTGCACGTCCTCCGCGCCCTCGATCCGGGTGTGGGGGAGCACGGCGAGTTTCTCCATGCGGTCCTCGCGCGCCGTGACCCCGAGGAGCTCATCCCGATGCCGGTGCGAGATGCGCTGGTGGAGGCTTCCGGTGGTCATCCCCGCCACCTCGTGCAGCTGGCCCATGCGGCGGCTCGCGCGGCTGCGCCCGCCGGTACGAGGCGCGTGTGGAGCGAGGATGTCCGCCGCGCGTGTGACCGCCTCGGCGAGTTCCTCGCCGACGCGCTCGTCGGGGAGCAGGTGGTCATTCTCGACGCGATCGTGCGCGAGGAGATGCCCGATCGGGCGTCCGACTCGTTGATCGGCCTCGTGCGCGACGGGCGCGTCTTCGACGACGGCGACGGCCGGTATCGAATCCACCCGGCGCTTCTGGCGCGGCCCGCGCGGAGGGTGGCGTGACCCACGAGAGCACCCCGCGCGACGTCGTCGACGCGGTGCTCGGGCCGCCGACCGAAGAGGTCATCACCGCCATCTCCGAAGACGTCGAGCCCGACGCGCTCGCCGTCCGCCTCAAGCAGGAGCTCGACGCCCGAAGCGGCGCTGAGGCCCATCGCCTGCACGTCGTCGATGACCTCGCCTCGGCGAGCGCGACCGCTCGCGCGACGCGAGCCGAGCCAGGGGCGATTCACGTCGTCGCGGTGCGCGCTGGGCTTGGGCGTGAAGGGTGGAAGAGGATCGATTTCGGCCGATCGCGCAACACGCTCGCCGCCCTGGTGCTCGTGCTCTCGCCAGGCTCCTACGCCGAAGCTCGGGTCAGCGCGCGCAACCTCACGAGCCTCGCGACCCTGACCACCCATCACGTTCGCACGGCGCCACTTGCCCCGGAGCGCTTCCGCGTCGTCGCCCACCCCATGCACGAGAACGAGCACGCGGCCGTGCTCGGCGCGGCCGGGCCGATGCGGCAGCTCGAGGAGTCACTGGTCGTCGGAGAACTCGATCGCGACGAGATTGACCGACTCCGCGCGCAGAACATCCTCGTCGACGTTTACGGTGCGGTCGAAGTGCCCGCGGCTCCGGGGCGGGCGAAGCTGTGGAGCCCGCTCGCCGATGACCTCAAGGCGGATCGCGACGAGTGGCCCGCGGACTTCACGGCCACGATCGACCTCGCGGCGCTGATGCTCCTGCAACGGCAGCCGCCCGCGGGCGTCGACGCGCTGGAGCCACGGGGCGACCGGCGCTATCGGGTGCGCCTCGCCGACGCCGCTGCGCGCGACGCCCTCGCGGGCCGCCCCGGGGTATGCGACGTCGCGCGCATCGACGCAGCCGCGGAGGCACCTGCGCTCGAGTCGATCGATCCCGACGCGGTCTGGACGGTGCTGCTCCACGACGCGTCGACGCGCGACGCCGTGCGAGAGCGACTGGAGAAGGAAGGTGCGGCGGTGTTGAAATCCGACGGCCGCGCGTTGCGGATCACGGCGACGTCTTCGGTCATCACCCGGGCGCAGCGCTGGAGCGAGGTGCGTCGGATCTACAGTTACGTCGAGCCGACGCTGAGCGCCGACATCTACCGCAAGCAGGTCGGTCTGGAGGTCGAAGACGCTGCGGGTGCTCCGATCGAGGCGTTGCAGTGGGACGGCACCGGCGAGGTCGTCGCGGTGGCCGACTCCGGCATCGACGCGGCGCACCCAGCGTTGCAGCCGGTCATCGTCGGCCTGCAAGCGTTGGCGGGCACGGGCGCCGACGCGCACGGGCACGGCACCCATGTGGCGGGCATCATCGCGGGGCAGGGCGTGGTGAGGGCGTCGCTGCGGGGCGCCGCGCCCGGCGCGAGGCTCTACGTGCAGTGCATCGTCGACGCCGACGGCAAGCTCAGCGGGCTGCCCGCGGATCTCGGCACGCTGCTCCAGGCGGCCTATGACCGTGGTGCGCGGGTGCACAACAACTCCTGGGGCGCCGAGGTCGAGGGGCACTATGAGGCCCAGGCCGAGCAGATCGACGATTTCGTCTGGAAACATCGCGACATGCTCGTCGTGATCGCGGCAGGCAACCGCGGCAGCGCGGCCAAGCCCACGGATCGGAGCCCCACCGCGGAGATCGGGTGCGTCGAGTACGGCTCGCTCGACGCGCCTGCGGTCGCCAAGAACGCGATCACGGTCGGCGCATGCCAGAGTGGTCGCACCGCGGGCGGTCGCTCGGAGGACACCTGGGGCTCGCGTTGGGCCAACCAGTTTCCTGACGATCCTGTGCGCTCTAAGCGAATCTCGGGTGCGCCCGAGTCGATGGCGGCGTTCTCGAGCCGCGGCCCGGTCGAGAGCAGCCGGATCAAGCCGGACCTCGTGGCGCCCGGCACCGACGTCGCGTCGACGTGGCCAGATGGGCACCCGGGAGACAACAGTTGGGGAGTGGTTCCCGGGACGGAGCGACGCTATCGGTTTCTGGGTGGAACCAGCATGGCCGCGCCCATCGTGGCGGGCTGCGCGGCCCGGGTCAGGCAGTACTACCGCGATGAGCGGCACCACGAGCCCAGTGCTGCATTGGTGAAGGCGACGCTGATGAATGGCGCGCGTCCGCTCACCGGGCCTGACGCGAACCACCGTCACCCCGCGCCGAACTTCCACCAGGGCTTTGGCTGCGTCGACATGCGCCGCACGGTACCGCTCCCAGGGGCTGGCTTCGTGCTCGCCTTCGTCGACCCGTGGCAGGACCGAGCGCAGTGGTTTCCACGGCCCGTGTATCGCGGCCGGTTCGCGCTCACCGCGTCTGGGGCCCTCAGGATCTGCCTCGCGTGGACCGATCCGCCCGGCCCCGGCCGATGGAACGGCTTCAGACTCGTGGTCGAACCTCCCGACGGCTCGAAGCGGCGTGGCAACGAAGAGCGCGCCGGGAAGATCCCCGAGCGCCCCGACGACGAGAGCAACACGGTGCTCGCGGTGCGACTCGATGAGGCGCCGGCCGGCCCGTACACGGTGAGCGTGATGGCCACGACGCTCGGAAAGCCGCCGCAGGACTTCGCGCTGGTTGTCACCGGCCCGCTCGACCGCGATCATCTATTCTGAGACGGCCGTTGGGGGTCGTCGGGAGGAGGACCAATGCTGAAGCTGCGGGTGATTCAGGCCAGGGCGGGCGACTGCCTTCTGCTGATGCACGACGACGGCGGCACCGCGACGCGCGTGCTCATCGACGGCGGGATGAAGGACATCTATCGCGATCACCTGCGGCCGGTGCTCGAGGCACTCGCCGCCGACGGCGAGGCCCTCGATCTCGTGGTGCTGAGCCATGTCGATAGCGACCACGTGCGCGGGCTCAACACGTTCTTCTCCGAGCTTCGCGACCAGCGCGACGAAGGCCAGGCGCCGTTCATCGCCGTGGGTGGGCTCTGGCACAACGCCTTCAGCGAGACCGAGGAAGACGGCACCATCACGCCGCGCCTGCGCGCGCTCGAACAGATGGCGGGCGTCGCCGGGGTGAGCGCCGTCGGAGCGCTTTCGACGGTGGGCGAGGGCTCCATCCTGCGCGGCCTCGCCGTCGACCTCCGCGTGCCCATCAACGCCGTGCGGCAAGGGCGTCCCATCCTCGCGGGCAAGCCGGTCGAGCCCGTCATGGTCGGCGGAGTGAAGGTCACGATCGTCGGGCCCACGAAAGCGAACCTCGACGCGATTCGCGCCGAGTGGAAGGCGTGGCTCGATGAGAAGGCGGCCGCGCCGTCATCGCTCGCCGGGGTCGAGCTCGACGACACTGCGCCCAACCTGAGCAGCCTGCAGATGCTCGTCGAGGCCGACGGCCGGCGGATGCTCCTCACGGGCGACGGGCGGGGAGATCACCTGCTCGACGCGCTCGACACGCTCGGCCTGCTCGACGCCAACGGGGCGATCGAGGTCGACGTGTTGAAGCTCCCCCACCACGGAAGCATCCGAAACGTCCCCGCGGACTTCTTCGATCGCGTGATCGCGCGCACCTACGTGGCGTCGGCGAACGGACAGTACGGCAACCCCGACGTCGCGACGCTGGAGAGGCTTCTTGCCAGCGCGAGGTCGGCCGGTCGCACCTTCGAACTCGTCGTGACCAACCGCGCCGCGCCGGTCGAGACCTTCGTTCGCGCCCATCCGCCGGCGCGCAACGGCTACACCCTCACGGTGCTCGCGGCTGGCGAGCACTTCGTCGACGTCACGCCGTAACCCTCCCTCGCGGAGGTATCCGCCCGGATACCTCCCGGTATCCGCCCGGATACCGCTTCGCCCCGTCACCGGTCGCGGCGGAGCACCTCGTCGCGGAGGGTTCCGCGGTCGGTGTCGAGCGCGTCGGCGGGGCGCAAGGCGGCGACGCCGAAGCGGTTGGCGATGGCGTCGAGCGCGCCGTTGAGCTTCGTCGCGCGGCGCGCGTCGGCGTCGGAGACGCCCCGACTGCACCGCGGTGCCTCGACCTGCGCTACGACCCGATGGATCTGCGGGCCGATCCGCGCTCCGCGGTCGCCGCGGTCGATGTGTTTCTGTTCGGGGTGCTGGGCGCGATCGGCGTGGTGTTCACCGCGATCGGCGCGAAGGAGAAGTGGCAACTACGGCGGGACGCGCGCCCCGCCCCGGCGGATTACAGACCCGCGTACACGCAGACGCCCTCGCGGGTGCCCACGAAGGCCGTCGTGCCGTCGACGCCGGTGCACGGGTCGTTCAGCGAGAACGCCGGCAGCGTGCCGAAGTTCGACGTCGACGACGCGG
>JAUSAZ010000112.1 GCA_030652255.1 Myxococcales bacterium
CCGGAAGGTCGAGCGCGTTCCGGTCCGGTAAGCCCCGGACCCTGTCCGGGGCGCCCCTTGTTATTGCCCGGGGTGAGGGCCAACGCCCGAACCCCGGCGACGTGCGACGGCTTGCGCTGCCACCAGACGCCTGAAAACAAGTCATTCCGGGAGATGTGTCCCGAAGTGAACCATTCATGGAGAGGGGCGCGCGGCAGCGGGGGTGAGGTCTGTTCGAGCGCCGACCCGTCCACAGGGAGCGCCACTTCGCGAGAGGCACGCGGTACAGTGATTCCCGTGGTCAGCACCTTTCGGGAGAGCGGCTCCGACGATGCGCGCCCGGTCCGCGTGGTCACCTACGTGCTCCGCTACGACGACCTGCTCGCGGGCGGTGAGGCGTCGTTCATCGTCGACGACGCCTCGCTCCCCTTCCACATCGGCCGCGCCCCCGACGACTCCCCCCCGCGGCGCAGCGCCCCCGCGCGCCTCGCGCTGCCCGACCGCTGGGCCTCCACCGAGCATTGCAGCATCGAGCGCGTGGGCACCGCCGACGTGGTGCTCGACCGCGGCAGCCGCAACGGCACCCTCCTCAACGGCGAGCGCGTCGAGCGCTACCGCGTGCTCTCCGACGGCGACCTCATCGAGGTGGGCCACTCGCTGATCTCCTACCGCCTGGTCGAGGCGCACGCCGCCGCGGCGCTCCCCGCGGCCCGGGCGGAGACCCTCTGCGCCGAGCTCGCGGCCGTCCTTCGCGACCTGCGGCGCATCGCGGCCTCTGGCGACCCGGTGCTCCTCCTGGGCGACGCCGGGGCGGGGAAGGTGTCCGCCGCGCGCGCCGTGCACGGCTGGAGCGGCCGCGCCGGGGAGGCCCGGCTCGTGGAGTGCGACGCCGCGACGGACATCGCCCGCGACGTGCCGCTCGGCGAGGGCACCGTGGTGCTCGTCGGCGTCGACCGCCTCGGCGACGCCGCGCAGTCCGCGCTGCAGCGCCTCGTCGAGGGCGAGCGGGCCCGCGGCGTGCGCTGGATCGCCACCATGACCGACGACCCCTTCGCGGCGGTCACGGCGCTGCGGCCCGACCTGCTGCGCTCGCTGGCGGGCTACGTCGGTCGCCTCCCGGCGCTGCGGCGCCGCCGCGAAGACCTCGGGACCCTCTGCGGGGCCATCCTCCGCGAGGCCGGCATCGCGCGCGCGTCGATCACCCCCGCGGGGGGGAGGGCGCTCTTCCTCAGCCGCCTCGCGGGCAACGTCCGTCAGCTCCGCACGGTGCTCCGCGCCGCGGCGACGCTGGCGGGCGGCGAGCCCATCGACCTGCGGCACCTGGCCCCGCTCGACGTCGCCGAGCGCGCCCCGCGGCCTCCCCCGACCAGCGTGCCGCCGGTGCGCCGCGCGCCCACCGTCGAGGAGATCATCAACGCGCTACAGGCCACCGGGGGCAACATCGTCCGCGCCGCGGAGTGCCTCAACACCCACCCCCGGCAGGTGTACCGATGGATCGAGCGCCATGAGATCAGCCTTGAGCCGTACCGTCGCTAGGGCCGCGCGCCTCGTGCTGCTGGGCCTCGCGGCGGCCATGCTCTCCTGCGCGCAGGCGCCCACGGTGCTCGCCTTCCGCGTGCTGGCGGAGGACCTCGTCCCGCTCTGGTGCGACAGCCCGGCGTACCGCGACGACCCGCGCTGCCCCGCGAGCGCGTACCGCATCGAGCGCATCTTCGTGCGCGTCTGCCCGGGCGGCCCCTGCCGCTCGCCCGAGTCCGACGCGTGCGTCGAGGGCGACCTGCTCTGCCGCACCTACGCCGACAGCCCGCGGCCGACGGTGTTCAGCCTGATCCCCGGGGACATCACGGTCTCGCCGCGCGACCCCGAGGGGGGTGGACGCGTGGGGCTCTCGGTCATCGCGACCGTGCGCGTGCCGGGCGCCCCGGGTGAGGCCCCGACCCGCGAGCGCATCGAGCGGCGCTTCGTGGTCCCCTTCGTGGCGGAGACCTCGCAGCTCGTGGAGGTGTGGCTCACCTCGCTGTGCATCGGCGCGGTGTGCCCGCCGGAGACCACCTGCGGCCGGCGCTCCTGCGAGCGCATCGAGAACCCGCCGACGCAGCCCTTCACCCCGCTGCCCCCCGCGGGGCCCTCGGACGGCGGCCCCCGTGACGTGGACTTCGAGCTGCAAACCCGCGACGCCTCGCCCGACACCGCGCCCGACGACGTGTTGGACGCCCCTGTCGACGTGTTGGACGTCCCTGTCAACGTGATGGACGCCTCTGTCGACGTGTTGGACGCCTCTGTCGACGTGTTGGACGCCTCTGTCGACGTATTGGACGCCTCTGTCGACGTATTGGACGCCTCTGTCGACGTATTGGACGCCTCTGTCAACGTGATGGACGCCTCTGTCAACGTGATGGACGCCCCTGTCGATGCGACGGACGCCCCTGTCGACGCCTGCGCCGACGGCGGGTGCGCGCGCCTCGGCTCGATCAGCGCTGGGGGACACCACTCCTGCCTCGTGCACGGCGGTGACGTCTATTGCTGGGGGAGAAACCAGCATGGACGGCTCGACGGCATGGAGCCCTTCAGCGCGCGGCCTGTGCGCGTCGCGCTCCCGACGCCCGTGGAGCGCGTCGTGGTCGGCGTGGCGCACACCTGCGCGTGGTCGCCGGGATCCGCGGTGTACTGCTGGGGCGACAACCGCAACGGCGCCCTCGGCAACGGCACGGTGACCGTCACCGCCGAGCGGGTGCGGGTGACGGCGGTGACCGCGCCGCGCGACGTGGCCGTGGGCGACGGGTTCACCTGCGCGGTCGACGGCGCCGGGCAGGTGTGGTGCTGGGGCAACAACCGGCAGCGGCAGTGCGGCAGCGCGACGCCCGCGGTGGTGACCGCGCCCGCGCTCGTCCCGGGGGTCACCGGCGCCCGCCGCGTCTCGCTGGGGACGACGCACGCGTGCGCGCTCACCGACGCCGGCGAGGTGTGGTGCTGGGGACGCAACGCCGAGGCCCAGCTCGGGCGGGCGAACCTCCCCGGGGACGTCGCTCCCCGCGCGGTGGCGTCGCTGCCCTCGGCGAGCGCGGTCTTCGTCGGCCCGACGCACTCCTGCGCCATCGCTGGATCCGCGGTGTACTGCTGGGGCGACAGCGCGGGGCAGCGCACCGGGCGCAGCGGCACCACGGCCCCGCAGATCACCCCCATGGTCGTCCCGGGCATCACCCCCCGGGCGGGCGCCGTGGGCGTGGCGGGGGGCGCGTTCTCGTGCGTGCTCACGGAGGCGGGGCCGGTGCGCTGCTGGGGCGCCGGGAACCTCGGTCAGCTCGGCCTGGCCACGGGTCCCAGCGAGGTCGCGCCCCCAGGCTTCCCCGCGGTGGACGACCCCACGGAGTTCGTCGAGCTGGCCGCGGGCGCGTGGCACGCGTGCGGCCGCACCGAGCGCGGCGTCCGGTGCTGGGGCGCAAACCACTGGGGGCAGCTGGGCAACGAGGCCAGCGGTCAGCCCCGCGCCACCCCCGCGAGGGTTCACTTCGCGGCGCGCCCCACGCGCTTCACCTCGGTCGCGGTGGGCGGCACCTTCGCGTGCGCCCTCGCCGACGGATCGGTGTTCTGCTGGGGCGCGGGCAACCTCGGTCAGCTAGGTCACGGCCGCCTCGCCAATTCGGCCATGCCGGTGCGGGTGAACCTCCCGGCGGTCTCCATGGCGACCCGGCTCTGCGCGGGAGAGGCCCACGCCTGCGCCGTCCACGGAGGGGAGATCTGGTGCTGGGGCCTCGGCGACAACGGCCGCCTCGGGGTCACCATCGCCGAGCGCGCGACCGCGACGCCGGTGCAGCTCCCTTCGCTTCCGTCTCCGGTGCAGTCGATCACCTGCGGGGCGCAGCACACCTGCGCGCGCCTCGACGACGGCACCGTGCACTGCTGGGGCGCCAACAACTTCCGTCAGCTGGGGGTGACGCTCCCGGCGGGGGCGAACAGCCGGGTGGGCGCCGAGGCCGTCCCCGGGCTGAGCGCGGTGACGGCGATCGCCGCGCGCTTCTACACGACCTGCGCCGTGCGAAGCGACGGCTCGGTGGCGTGCTGGGGGGCCAACCTCGCGGGCAAGCTGGGCACCGGGGCGGGCGGCGAGGCGAGCGCGACGCCGACGGCGGTGGCCGGGGTGACGGGCGCCGCGGGGATCGCCGCGGGCTCGCTGCATTTCTGCGCGTGGGGCACCGGCGGGGTGCAGTGCTGGGGCGACGACAACGAGGCGCAGCTCGGGCAGGGAACGACCGCGATGGCTCCGCGCGGCGCGGTGGTGGTGGCGGGCGTGCGGGGGCCCGTGGGGGTCGCCGGGGGGCTCGGTCACACCTGCGCGTCGGTGCTCGGGGGCGTCACGTGCTGGGGGGGCAACACGTTCGGGGAGTGCGGCGACCCGACGCTGGCCCCGGTGCTGGCGCCGCGGGCGGTGGCGCTGCCCGCGGGGACGCCGATCGACCTGGCGGCGGGGGGCGGCGGGGTGTTCGCCGGGCTGGACGACGTCCCGCGGCTGAGCTGCGCCATCGTCGACCGCGAGGTGTATTGCTGGGGGAGCAACGAGGTCGGCGAGCTCGGCGACGGCGCGGCGCTGGCGGCGACGCCGGTCGAGGTGAGGTTCACGCCGCGGTGACGCGGGGAGAGGAGGCGCGCACGGTGGATCGGGTCAGTCACGCGCTCAGCCTCGTCGGGGGCGCCGTCGGCGGGAAGTACACGCTGCTCCGGGTGCTCGGCCTCGGCGGGATGGGGGTCGTGTACGAGGCCGTGCACGGGTACACGAAGCGGCGCGTGGCGGTGAAGCTGCTCGGGTCGGAGTACGCCTCGTCGCCGGACGCGATCGAGCGCTTCCTCCAGGAGGCGCAGGCGCCGTCGTCCATCGGGCACCCGAACATCGTCGAGGTGCTCGACGCCGGGGAGGACCCGCAGCACGGCCTCTACCTGGTGCTCGAGCTCCTCGACGGCGAGGACATGGAGACCGCGGTCGAGCACGGCCACCTCGACCTCGCGGCGCTCATCGACGTGACGCTCCAGCTCCTCGACGCCCTCGGGGCGGCCCACGCGCGGGGCTTCGTGCACCGGGACATCAAGCCCGCCAACGTGTTCCTGCTGCGGGGCCGCGGCGGGGGCCTGCGGGTGAAGCTCCTCGACTTCGGCATCGTGCGGCAGGTGTCGCGCGGCCTCACCGTCGGCCGGGCCGTGATGGGAACGCCCCACTACATGTCCCCCGAGCAGGCGAAGGGCCTCCCGGCGGACGCGCGGGCCGACCTGTGGTCCGTGGGCGCGATGCTCTTCCACGCGCTCGCGGGCGTGCCGCCCTACGACGGCGAGAACCCCAACGTCATCATGGTGAACATCCTCCTGCAGGACGAGCCCTCCCTCGCAGCGCGCCGCCCCGACCTCTCGAAGACGCTGCTGCACGCCGTCGAGCGCGCGCTGTCGAAGTCCCCTGACGCGCGCTGGCCCGACGCCGCGGCGATGGCCGCGCAGCTCGCCGCCGCCCCTGAGCGCCTCGACGGCGCGGTGAAGATCAGCAGCACGCTGCGCAACCGCGCCGGGGTGATCTCCGAGCTGCGCGGCCGCGCCCTGGGCCAGACCGTCGACGCGAGCGAGGCCCCCGACGCCGCGCCCGACGCCCCGCCCCCCGCGCGCACCGGAACCCTCGGCGACGACGACGTCGCCCCGCCCCTCGCCGCGACGCTCCAGGCATCGCGCCCACCCGTCCCCGTCCCTGTCCCCGTCCCCGCCCTCGCTCCCGCCCCCCGTCGCCGCATCGCTCCCCTCGTCGCGCTCGCCGCTGCGGTCGTCGCTGCGCTCGCGCTCGGCGGCCTCGCAGCCACCCGCTCGCCATCCCCCGCACCCTCTGCACCCCTTGCGCCCCTTGCGCCCCTTGCGGTTCTCCCCGCCCCCGTCGCGGCCCCCGTTGCGGCCCCCGTCGCCGCCCCCGTCGCCGCCGCACCCGTCGCCGCCGCACCCATCGCCGTCGCTCCCGTCGCCGTCGCTCCCGGTGTGCGCCCGCGGCACCGCACGCATCACGGGCGTGACGCCTCCCTGGCGACCCCATCGGCGCCGTCCGCCGCGGCGCCGACCACGCACATCAGCGGCATCCCGATCGGCACCTATCAGACACAATGAGCCCCCGCGCGATCGCTGCCCTCATGCTCTCCCTGGCGCTCGCCGTCGCCGCGCCGGTCGCTCGCGCGCAGGACGCCGGCGTGGCCGCGCCCGCGCCTCCCGACGAGGCCCGCCGGCTCTTCGAGCAGGCCATGACGCTCCTCAACGCGCAGCGCTTCGCCGAGGCGACGCCGCTGCTGGAGCGCTCCGTCGCGGCGCGCGAGCACCCCGCGGCCCTCGCGGCGCTGGCCGCGTCGTACCGGGGCAGCGGCCGCTACCGCCGGGCGATCAGCACCCTCGAGCGCGTCCTCGCGGTGAGCAACGACCCCGCGCGCGACGCGGAGATGCGCGCCGTCCGCGACGAGTGCGAGCGCTCCCTGGCGCGGGTCACGCTGAGGGTGACGGGCGACCCGGCGGAGGTTCTCGTCGACGGCGAGCGGGTGGCGGCGGGGGACGGCACGCGCACGATCGCGCTCGACCCGGGGGCGCACACCTTCGAGGCACGGCGCGCGGGCTACGAGCCCCTGCGCGAGGAGCGCCGGCTCGACCCGGGCGCCCAGGCGGAGGTGGGCCTCGATGCCTCGTCGCGCCCGCTGCCGGGCACGCTGGTGATCGAGTCCGAGCAGGGCCAGGCGGCGATCCGGGTGGACGGCGTGCTGGTGGCCCGCGGCCGTCACATCGGCCCGGCGCGCGCGGGGCGCCACGGGGTGCAGGTCACCTGGCCCGACGGGCACACGCAGGAGCGCCTCGTCGAGCTCAGCCCCGGCGGTCGCACGCAGCTCACCGTAGCGCCCGACCGCCCGCGGCCGATCACGTCGCGGTGGTGGTTCTGGGCGGGCGTGAGCGCGGCGGTGGCGGGGGTGGTGGTCGGCGCGGTGGTGATCGCCGCGCAGCCCGACCCGGGGCCCATCGGCAGCTGGGGGCACGTGCCCGACGCGCCGTAGGGTCGACCTCACCCCCGCGAAGCCCTGCTACCCTCCCGGGTTCATGAACTCCCTCGTCGATGTCATGGGCCCGCTGCGCCTCGTGGACCACGGCGGCGACGGCCCGCCCATGCTCCTCGTCCACGGCCTCGGCGGCTCGGCCGACAACTGGCTCCGCGTGGGCCGCGACCTCGCCCGCGACCACCGCGTGCTGGCGGTCGACCTCCCGGGCTTCGGCCGCTCGCCGCCCGCCGGTCGCCCCCCCACGCTGGAGGGCTACGTCGAGCTCATCGCCGCGCTCCTGCGGCAGCGGGTGCGCGAGCCCGCGGTGCTGGTGGGCAACTCCATGGGCGGGCTCCTCTCGCTGCTCACGGCCTCGCAGCACCCGGAGCTGGTGCGGGGTCTCGTGCTCGTGAACCCCGCGCTCCCGAGCTACGACCGCGCGCCCATCGACCCGGTGGTGCGCGCGGTGTTCTCCATCTACGCCGTCCCCGGGGTGGGCGAGCTGTACTTCCGCAAGGTCGCCCGCCGCGCCTCGGCCGAGGCCTCGGTGCGGTACTTCTTCGAGCTCTGCGGGCTCGACATGAAGGCCCTGCCCGCCGAGGTGCTGGACGCCCACCGCGCGCTCCACCGCTACCGCCGCGACCTGCCGTGGACCGACGCGACCTTCCTCGGCGCCGCGCGCTCCATCCTCAAGCTGGTGCTGCGCCGCCCGCGCTTCGAGGAGCACCTGCGCCGGGTGCGGGCCCCCACGCTGCTCATGCACGGCACCCGCGACCGGCTGGTGTCGATCGTCAACGCCCGCGCCGTCGCCCGCCGCCGGGAGGATTTCACCTTCGCGGAGCTCCCCGCGCAGGGCCACACGCCCATGCTCGAAGAGCCCGCGGAGTTCGTCGAGCGGGTGCTCGGGTGGACGGCGACACTCAGCCCGCCCGCGAGGCCCGCCGCAGTGCCGTGATAGCGTCGCCGGGCCGACGAGGACCCCACCGATGCTCGACCCATCCCTGATCCCACTGGTGCAGCGCCTCGACCGCGACCCTGAAGACCGCGAGGCCATCGAGACCCTCTGCCGCGAGCTCGACGGGCGCGGCGAACACGAGGTGCTCGCGATGCTCCTCGAGAAGGTCGCCGGGCGGAGGCGCACGCCCGAAGGCTCCGTCGAGCTGCTGCACCGCGCGGCCGCGATGTGGGCCACGAAGGTCGGCAACGACCCGCGCGCGCTCCCGCTCTGGAACCAGGTACTCGACGCGCAGCCCGAGCACGAGGGCGCGCTGCTGGGCCTCGCGGCGATCTTCCGCCGCACCAACCGCGCCGAGCAGGCCGAGGGGCTCTACCGCCGGCTGCTGGAGAAGGCCGCCTCGCCGGCGAAGAAGATCCCGGTGCTGGAGGCGCTCGCGGCCCTGTACGGCGAGCGCGAGCTGCCCGACCGCGAGGTCGAGACGCGGCGCGCGCTCGCGGCGGCGCGGGGGCCGGGCGCGGCGGCGACGTCCAACCGGCGCTCGCTGGCGAGGCTGCTGGTGGAGCGCTCTCGGCGGCGCGCGGCGGCGACGCCCCCGGCGGAGGGCGAGGTCGACCCCGACAAGCGCGAGGCCGCGGCGCTGCTGGGCGCGGTGGCGCGCGAGGGGGCGACGGGGCGGGCGACGGAGTTCGCGCAGGCGGCGCTGTCGCTGTGGCCGGGCGACGAGGGGGCCTTCGACGTGCTGGAGGAGAGCGGGGCGCTGAAGCAGTCCGAGCTCACCACGCTGCGGATCCAGTTCCTGGCGGCCAACCCGCGGGGGGCGCGCGGCGCGCGGGTGCGGCGCGACCTCGCGGAGGCCTACCTCGCCACGCAGCGCCCCGAGGACGCCGTCACGGTGCTCGCGGCCGCGGTGGACGACGACCCGCAGGCGGCGCAGTCCCTGGCGAAGCTCTACGAGCGGATGCAGCGGCACCTCGACCTGGCGAAGCTGCTCGAGCGCTTCCCGACGCCGACGGAGTCCGACGCGCGCGTGGCGCTGCTGCGACGGCGCGCGGCGGCGTGGAAGGCCGCCGGGCAGAAGGCGCAGCACCTGGCCGCGCTGCGGGCGCTGCTGGACGAGGTCCCGGCGGAGGCCGAGGCGCTGGCGGAGGTGGAGCGCGACTGCCGGCTCCAGGGGCTGCTGGGCGAGCTGCGCGACCGGCTGCGCGCGGCGGCGACGGACGAGGGCGCCGATGGGGCGTCGCGGGTGCGCTGGCTGCGCGAGGTGGCCCAGCTCGCCGAGCGGCGCTTCGACGACCGCGCCGACGCGCGCGCGGCCTGGGAGGCGCTGGAGCGCGTGACCGACAAGGCCGAGGAGCGGGCCGAGGCGCAGGAGGCCCTGGTGCGCCTCATGGCGCGCAACGAGGACTGGGACCACGTGCTGGAGCGCCTCGCCGCGCAGGCCGAGGCCGAGGAGGACGCCTCCGAAGCGCGGCGGCGCTGGATGCGCTGGGTGCAGGTGCGGCGCGAGCACCGGCCCGACGCGGCGAAGGAGGTGGCGGTGCTGGAGGGGCTCTGGGCGAAGCACCCCGACGACGACGCGGTGGCGCGCGCGCTGGTCGACGCGCGGCGCCGGGCGGGCGACGACCTCGGGGTCACCGAGGTGCTGTACGCGCTGATCGAGCACGCGGGCCCGGCCAACGCGGCGTCGCGCTGGTGCCAGCTGGCCGAGCACCTGGAGCGGGTGGGCGACCTGGAGAGCAGCGCCGAGGCGTGGCAGAGCGCGCGCACCATCGACCCGACGAGCGCGCTGGCCTGGGAGGCCGAGGCGCGGGTGCTGGGCGCGCTCGGCGACCGCGAGGCGCAGCTCACGGGGCTGGTGGCCTACGCCGACCACCCGGTGGCCGCGGGGCGCCGGGCGGGCGAGCTGTACGCGCGCGCCGCGCACCTGGCCTTCGAGCTGGGCCGCAAGGAGCGGGCGGCGCAGCTCGCCGAGCGGGCGCTGCGCTTCAGCCCCGACGACGACGCGATGAAGAGCCTCGTGGCGACGCTCGAAGACCCGGGCACGGCGCCGGTGTCCTTCGAGGAGCTGCTGGCCGAGGCGTCGAGGCAGGAGACCGCGGAGGCCAAGGCCGCGAAGCAGGAGGAAGGGGAGGAGGAGGAGCAGGAGGCCGCGCCGCCCGATGCGCCGCCCGCGGAGGAGCCGCCCGCGGGGGAGGTCCCCGTGGAGGAGGCGCCCGCGGAGGAGGCGCCCGCGGAGGAGGCGGTCCACGTGAAGGAGCCGGAGCACGACGACGCGGCGGAGGAGCCGACGGGGATGGTGCTCATCGAGCACGAGGTGGCCGCCGAGGAGCCGACCGGGATGGTGCTCGTCGAGCACGAGGTCGCAGTGGAGGAGCCGACGGGGATGGTGCTCGTCGAGCACGAGGTCGCGGTGGAGGAGCCCACCGGCGCGGTGCTCATCGAGCACGACGACGCAGTGGAGGAGCCCACCGGCGCGGTGCTCATCGAAGAGGCGTCGGCGGCTCCCGCGGCGCCCATCGAGAAGACCCCGGTCTCCACCGAGCTCGTCGAGGAGGTGCCCGCGGAGCTGTCCGACGACCTGCTGGAGGAGATCGTGCCCGAGGCGCTCGAAGCCGCCGGGCCCTCCGCACCCGAAGCTCCGGCGCCAGTCGCCGCCGAGCCCGAAGATCACACGCCGTTGCAGGGGGTGCGGCTGCCCGAGTCCGTCGCCATCACCGCCGAGCTCGCCGCGCCGTCGCCGCCACCGGAGCCGCCACCGCCACCGCCACCGCCAACAGAGCCGCCATCGGAGCCGCCACCGGAGCCGCCACCGGAGCCGGAGCCGGAGGAAGCCCCCGTCGAGGTGGGGTCCGTCACCGCGGAGCTCGCCGTGCCGTCGCTGCCGCCGCAGGTCGATGGGCCGCCGCGGGTCGTCGCGCCTCCCCCGGAGGCCCCGTCGGTGACTGCCGAGCTCGACGCGCTCCCTGTCGCCCCGGAGCTGCCAGGGGTCGCGCGCGAGCCGTCCCCACCGCTCCCCGCCGTCCCGGCCGTCGCCTCGGCCGAAGACTCGATGATCATCGACGAGAGCCTCTTCGGTGATCCGCCCGCCGTCGCTCCTCCGCCGGCCGCAGAGCCGCCCCGCGCTCCGTCCATCCCGCCTCCAGTGCTCGCGGCGCCTCCGTCCATCCCAGCCCCTCCGCCGATCGCGGCCCCTCCGCCGATCGCGCTCCCGCCGCTCCCGGCTCTATCGGGGTCGACGCCGCGTCCGCGCATCGCGACGGCCATCCCCCCATCGATGCCCCTCTCGGCGCCGCCCTCGGCGGTCGCGCCGCCGTCGTTCGTCCCTGCGCCGCCGTCGTTCGTCCCCGCGCCGCCGTCGGTGTCGGCGCCTCCCGCCCCGCTCGCCCCGCCGTTGCAGTTCAACCCACAACCCATCGCGGCCGCGGCCCCGCCGCCGGCGTTGCAGTTCAACCCACAACCCATCGCGGAGTCGGTGGTCCCTCCGCCGGCGCTGTACTTCAACCCGCAGCCCATCGCGGAGCCGGTGGTCCCTCCGCCGGCGCTGCAGTTCAACCCGCAGCCCATCGCGGAGTCGGTGGTCCCTCCGCCGGCGTTGCAGTTCAACCCGCAGCCCATCGTCGAGGCCGTCGCCCCGCCGCCGGCGCTGCAATTCAACCCACAGCCCGCGGCCCCGCTCGCGTCCGGATCGTCGCCGGGCGACCCCTTCGGCCGCAGCGCCGACGCCTGGGTCGTCGACGCCAGCGGCGACCCCTTCGCCATGGCCCCGACCGCCGCCCCGACCCCCGTCGCCGTCGAGGCCCCCGCGCCGCCAGAACCCACGCCGCCCCGAGGCCCGGCCCACGCCCCCGCGCCCGCCTTCGAGCGGGTGCTCCTCCCCATGTTCGAGGCCCTCGTCGGCGCCCGCTGAACGATGTGCGCCGCCGCGCAACACACGGCACATCCGAGTCGCGTGTAGTCCCTTCGATCACCTCATTTTCCCGCTTCTGATGGGGTGACAGGTGACGGCTCTCATGTGATGGTCGACATCGGCCATCGCGTCCTCTCCGCGGATCTTCGGGCAGCCGATACCGCCTACGACGTCGATCCCACCTCAGGGGCCGTTCCCGCAACCCATTTTCCGATGGAGAGCTCATGCGTCGTGGCGTCTGGTCGGCCTCCCGTCTCTTCATCGCCGTGCTGCTCGCCGCGTCCAGCGCGCTGGCCCAGCGCACCGTCGAGGCCCACTCGCCCGTGGTGCAGATGCTGCGGCTGTCGCCCGACGCCCGTACCCGCGCGCAGGCCGCCATCACCCTCGCGCGCTTCCCCAGCCCCGACGCCCCCGCCGCGCTGCGCGCCGCCCTCGACGACCGCGCCGCGGTGGTGCGCGCCGCCGCCGCCGTGACCCTCGCCGCCCTCAACGACGCCGGCTCCATCGCCGCGCTGCGCGCCCACCTGGGCGACCCCGACGCCAACGTGCGCGACGCCGTCACCCGCGCCCTCGGCCGCCTCGAGACCCCGTCGGCCACCGCGGCCTTCGAGCCCACCGGGCCCGTCGACCTCGCGGGGGTGCGCTTCCTCGTGCGCCCCGGCGAGCTCGCCGACCGCGAGCGCTCCGACGCCACCCGCGGCGCGCTGCTCCGCGACGCCGTGCGGGCGTCGCTCCACAACCGCGGCACCGTCGCGCTGCACCCGGGCGTGCTCCCGGCGGCGGCGCAGCGCCGGCTGCGCACCGGGTCGCTCCGGCAGTTCTCCCTCGACGGCGGCCTCCAGGCGGTGCGGCGGGTGCCTTCCCCCGGCGGCGACCGGCTGCGCGCCGAGGTCAGCCTCATCATCGTGGCCGAGCCGCAGCACGCCATCGTGGGCATGGTCACCGGCGCCGCCTCGCTGCCCGCGCCGCTGACCGGCGACCCCGGCGAGCTGCAGCGCACCGAGGCCCGGCTCATCGGCTCCGCCGTGCAGGCCGCGCTCCGCGACGTCGAGACCTACCTCGCGCAGACGCCGTAGCGTCCCGCGGCCCTCGACATCGGGCCTACAGCGACCCACGCTTCCGCTGGCCTGCGTTGGTTCACCGGTGAAATCCCCGGTGAGCTGCCGTCGGCGGAAAGTGAAGGTCTTCATCCATGACCATGCGTACCAGGCTCCTCACGGGCGCCCTGCTGGCCGCTGTCCTCGTACCCACCACCGCCCTCGCCGGAAACCTCCAGATCCGCGACCCCGGCGACGTGCTCCCCGCGCAGGAGGAGGTCAGCCTCCGCGAGGCCGCGCGCGCGTGGCCCTTCGACGCGCGCGTGGTGGTCACCACGGAGATGTCTTCCCGCGCTGACTTCGACCGCTACGTGGGCGCCCAGGTCGCCAGCGCCAACATGGTCGTCGTGGGCGTCGACCCCACGCACCGCCTCACCTCGGTGCACTTCGGCACCGGCACCCGCATCGCCCGCGCGCGCTTCAGCGCCATCGAAAACGCCGGGGACGGGTGGTTCCGCCAGGGGCAGTGGCGCAGCGGCATCGAGGCCATCCTGACCTCGGCCAACAGCGCCGTCGGCAGCGGGTCGCCCGGCGCCGTCGCCGGCAGCCCCGCGGGCGCCAGCGAGTCGCGCTCCAACGAGTCGGCCCCGTCGTTTCCGTGGGGCCTCGTGCTCCTCGGCCTCGGCGGCGTGGCCATCGCCGTGATGGTCTTCCGCGCGGCTCGCAACCGCGCGCAGGTGGGCCCCATGGGCCCCGGCGCCGACCCGTACCGCGCGCAGCAGTACCCGCCCGGGTACAACCCCAACGGGCCGGGCGGATACGGGCCCGGGTATGGTGGTCCGGGCTACGGCCCGCAGCAGGGCGGCATGGGCGGCCTCGGTGCGGGCATCCTCGGCGCGGGCGTCGGCGGCCTCGCGGGCTACGCGCTCGGGTCGCACATGGCCAACCGTGACGAGAGCCACGGCGCCGACCACGTCGCGGGCTCCGACAACAACGGCGGCGGCTTCGACGCGGGCGGCAGCAGCTCCGGCTGGGACGACGGCGGCGGCGGCGGAGGCGACTTCGGCGGCGGCGACGGCGGCGGTGGCGGCGACTGGTGACCGCACGGTAGAACCTCATGGCCCCTGCGCCATGAACGACCCCTCGACTCCCACCAAACCGATGCCGTCCCCGTCGCCCGTGATGGGACAGATGGCCACCGAGTTCCTGGCGCCGCCGCCCGCGGCGGTGTCCATGGCCTCCATCGCCTCCCTCGCCGACACCGCGCCCAACACCAGCGGGCCGCAGCCCGACCGGGACTTCCATGGGCTCAAGGTCCACGGGATGCTCGGCGAGGGCGGCATGGGCGCGGCCTACCTCGCGAGCCACAAGGTGCTGCGGGTGCCGCTGGTCATCAAGACCTTCAAGAGCGCCGCGCCGTCGCAGATCTTCCGCGAGGCGCACCTGGCCGCGCGGGTGTCGTCGCCGCACGTGGTGAGCGTGCTCGACGCGGGCGTCGAGGACGGCGTGCCCTTCGTGGTGCAGCGCTACGTCGACGGCATCGACCTCGAGGAGCTGCTGCGGGCCCAGCGCGCCATCGGCCGCCGGCTGCCGGTCGACCTCGTGTGCCGGCTGGTGCTCGACGCCGCGATGGGGCTGCGGGCCATCCACCAGGCCGGGGTCATACACCGGGACGTAAAACCCGCGAACCTCTTCCTGGGCGGCGCCGGCACGGCCTCGGTGGGGGACTTCGGCATCGCGGTGGAGACCGTCGGCGGCGCGGCGCACGAGCCCATCGTGGGCACGCCGCAGTTCATGGCCCCCGAGCAGTGGAACCAGGGGGTCATCGACCGTCGCACGGACCTCTACGCCCTCGGCGCGACGGCGCACCTGCTGTCGACCAACGTGCCGCCCTTCCACGGCGAGAGCGCGCTACAGCTCGGGGTGGCGCACGTCTCCGAGCCGTACCTCCCGCCCATCCCGCGCGACCCGCGGGAGGCGTACCTCTTCGCGGTGGTGGGCCGGATGCTGCGCAAGCGCCCCGACGAGCGCTACGGCAGCGCCGACGAGGTGGTGCGCTCGCTCGGCGTGGTGACCGAACCCGGCGCGCGGATCATCCCGCAGGAGAACGACCACGCGGCCATCGGCGAGGTGCGCGTCGAGCTGCTGGTGGGCGACATCGCCGAGCAGCGCGTCGACGTGATCGTCTCCGCCGCTAACACCCAGCTCAAGATGGACCGCGGCGTGGCCCTCTCGCTCCTTCGCGCGGGCGGCGACGAGATCGCCGCGGAGGCCCGGGCGCAGCGCCAGATCCCGGTGGCCATGGGCGACGTGGTGTGGACCGGCGGCGGCCGGCTCGCGGCGCGCCAGGTGGCCCACGCCGTGGCGGCCCTCGACGGGGCCATCTGCCTGCAACGGTGCGTGCTGCGGGTGCTGCTGGAGGCCGAGGCCCGGGGCGCGACGACGGTGGCCTTCCCGGCCCTGGGCACGGGCGTCGGGGAGGTTCCGATGGCCCAGGGCGCCAAGCTGATGCTGGAGGCCTTCCGCACCTTCGCGTGGGTGCAGCCGCAGCGCGTGCGGGTGCTGCGGGTGGTGCTCTTCAAGGACGCCGACCGGGACTGCTGGCGCGACGTGCTCCAGGCGATGTGAGCGGCGCTCAGCGGCGCTGGCGCCCGGCGCTGGCGGCGCCCGTCTCCGCGGGCTCCTCGGCGTCGGTGACGGCCGTGGCTGCGTCGATGCGCACCCCGGAGCCCAGCTTGCGCGCGCGGGCCTCCTCGATGGCGAGCGCTACCGCGGCGGCGTTGGGCGTCGTGATGACCACCTTGCGGGTCTTCGCGCCGTCGGCGATCTCGAGCGCCACGCACTCCCCCTCGCCGCCGGGAACGCTGTACGCCATGGTGCCGTCGAGCGAGCGCTTGAAGCCCCAGCCGCCGAAGCGCAGCGCCTCGTAGGGCTTCACCTCGCAGCGGGTGATGGACTCCACCGCGATGGTGGGGCCCCACAGCCCGTACTGCACGTGCACCGCGTCGTCGGTGACCACCACCCGCAGGTGCGACAGCAGCAGCGTCGCGAAGGCCAGCGGGATGAGCCCCACCAGGCTCGCGATCGACCCGCCCGCCAGGCCCGACCCGAGCACCGCCAGCGCCGCCAGGGCCATCAGCCCGAAGAACCACCCGGGCATGCGCTGCTTCGTCACGATGCGCGCGCGGCCGCCCTCCATGTACTGCGCCGTGTACTCGTCCCGCGCCGGCTCCGGTGCCTCGTCCGCCATAGGTGCGCGCAGGGTGTCACAGTGGTCAGGATATGTCACCACGATCATTGCGGCGGGGGCGCGGGTGCCTACCCTTGGGGGCATGCAAGCGATGACGAGGATGGCGCTCCAGCGGCCGGCCAACGACGTGGGTGACGCGCGCGCAACCATCGAGGCGGCGGCGCTGGCGCTGGTGGGTTCGCGCACCCTGGAGCGGGGTCGGCGGTACGTGGCGTGGGGGGCGGTGTTCGACGCGCGGCGGCGGGGCGCGGTGCTGCGGGCGCGCTGCGAGGGCAGCGGGCAGGAGGCGTGGCGGGTGCGGGTGACGCTCGACCCGGCGGGGGTGCGCGACGCCGCCTGCGACTGCCCGATGGGCGAGGGCGGGGACTGCAAGCACGTGGCGGCGGTGCTGCTGACGTATGCGCGCGACCCCGATGGCTTCGCGGAGGTTCCGACGGTCGACGAGGCGGTGGCGGGCGTCGACGCGGCGGGGCTGCGCGCGCTGCTGGGCCGGCTGCTGTTGCAGCGGCCCGAGCTCGAGGTGCTGGTCGAGGAGGCGCTGCCCGGGGCCTTCGCGCGGGCCGAGGCGGCGCCGGGCGACGCGCGCGCCGACGCGGCGTCCCTCATGCGCGGCGTGTGGCCGGGCGAAGACCTCGACGCGCTCGCGGCGAAGCTGGAGGCGCGGCGCGAGGCGGCCGAGGCGGCGGGCGACGCGCGGGGCGTCGAGCAGCTCGCGGTGGCCATCGTGGGGCGCCGGCGGCGGGTGGGCGGCGACGCGGGGCCGGTGCTGGCGGTGGCGCGCCGCTGCGTGGCCTCCGTGGTCGCGCGGCTGCGGGAGGGCGACGCGGAGGCACGGGCGCACGGGCTGCGGTGGCTGGTCGGGCTCTACGGCTTCGACATCGAGCACGGCTGCGCGGGCGTGCTCGACGCGCTCGGGCGCGCCGGGGTGGCGGCGGCGCTGGCGGCGGCGACGGGCGACGAGCGGCGGGCGCTGGCGCGGCGGGTGCGCGGGGCCATGGCGCGGGGCGACGAGTGGGCGCGCTACGCGTGGGGCGGGGTGCTGGTGGAGCTGGAGGAGGGTCTGGTCGACGACGAAGAGGCGTGGATGGAGATGGCGCGCGCGCACCACCGGCCCGCGGCGCGCTGCCGGCGGCTGCTGGCGCTGGGGCGGGTCGACGAGGCCTGGGCGGCGCTCGCGGAGGTGGCCGACCTCGAGCTGCTCACGCTGGTCGAGCGCTTCGAAGAGCGCGGGCTGGGGGAGGCCTTCACCGAGGCGATCAAGGCGCGCGCGGCGCGGGCGGGGGCGACGAGCCGCGAGCGGCTGGTGACCTGGCTGCGGGCGCGGGAGGAGGGCACGGCGGACATGGCGGCGGCGCTGGGGCTGGCCGAGGCGGTGCTGGCGGCCGATCCGACGCGGGCGGCGCTCGACGAGCTGCGGGCGCGGGCCGAGGCGCTGGGGCAGTGGGAGGCCGCGCGGGCGCGGGCCGAGGCGGTGCTCGACGCGAAGGCGCCGGGATTGTTGCTGGAGTGGCTGCTCGACCTGGGCGAGCTCGCGGCGGCGAGGCGCGTGGCGGAGGACGAGCGGGCGCGCCCGGCGGGCTTCGCGGGGCCGCGGGTGCGGGCCGCCGAGGCGCTCGAGGCGATCGACCCGGAGGGCGCGGCGCGGGTGTACCTGCGGCAGGCGGAGGCCTGCGTGGCGCAGCGGGGGAGGGCGTCGTACCGCGACGCGTGCGCGATGCTGGCGCGGGTCGAGCGGGTGCTCGGGGCGGCGGGGCGCGAGGCCGAGGCGCGGGCGCTGCGGGAGGGCTTCGCGGCGAGGCACGCGCGGCTGAGCAGCCTGCGGGCCGAGCTGGTGCAGCACTTCGGTCCGCTGGCGGCGTGAGGGGGGCTCCGGAGCTGGTACAAGGGCCCGCACGAGCCCCGATGCCGCCCCGCCCCCGCCCCGACCGCCGAGAGTTTCCGACGCTGCCCCGGCGGCCCATCCGCATGGTGCTCGACGGGGTGAGCTACCTGCCCAACATCGGGACGATGTTCCGGCTGTGCGACGCCTTCCGGGTCGAACGGCTGTACGTGTGCGGCTTCGACCTCGAGGCCCACAAGCGCCGGCTGCTCTCGGCGGCCGCGGGGACGGTGGGGTGGGTCCCGTGGGAGTCGCGCCCCGACGCGGTAGGCGTGGTGCGCGAGAGCCGCGCGGCGGGCTACCTCGTGGCGGCCATCGAGCTCTGCGACGAGAGCGTCGCCCCCGAAGACATGCGCTGCGAAGCGCCGCTGTGCCTGGTGATCGGCGCCGAGCGACACGGCGTCTCCGCGGAGGTGCTCGCCCTGGCCGACCAGCGGGTGGAGATCCCGTCGGATGGCCTCGGCGGGTCGATCAACCTGACCACCGCGGCGGCCATCGTGCTGTACGCCGCGTCGCGGAAGTACCCGCTCGACGACGGGGCGCGGGGGTAAGAGGGCGAGCCGCTCGACGCGGGCGTGCCCGCTCCAGCGCCGCCGCTACACTGCCGCGGCGCCATGAACCGCGACTGGACCGACTTCGCCCGCCACGTGCTTCTCCCCGGGAGGCCGCGGCTGCCCGAGGCGCGCACCGCGGTCATCGGCATGACCGACGTGCGCGAGGCGTGGGAGGCGCTGGTCTCGCGCGACCTCGTCCCCGGCCCCGAGCGCGAGCTGCGCGGCGCCTTCCGAGACCTCGCCTCCCCGGTCGAAGGCCCGCGCTGGCAGCCCCTGCGCGACGATCGTACGGAGACGAATGATCCGCCGCTGCCGGAGTCCGTCGACGCCGCGGTGGCGCTCGCGTGCGACCCGCGGGGCATCGCGCAGGCGGGCTCGCTCGCGCTCACCTTCGCGGCGCAGAGCCTCGCGTGGGCGCTGCCGTCGGCGCCGCGCGTCGCGGCCACCCGCGTGGCGTGGAAGGTGGTCGCCGCCGACCGGTGGTTCCAGCACTACGCCGACCGCTATCGGATGGCGATGATCGTCGAGGAGCTGGCGCGGCTCACCGGGGCGCGCCTGCCGAAGCTCGCGTGCGTGCGCGAGGTGCACGCCGTGCTCGACGTCACCGGGAGGGCCTACGCGCAGCGGGTGGCCGACGACGTGGCGGCGTGTGTGCTCTGGGCGGAGGCCGTGGCGCGCGACCTCGCGCGACCCGACGGGGGCCGCTACCGGGAGATGGCAGACCCGACCGCGACGATGATCGCGCTGTGGTCCACGGGCTACGCGCTGGACCACATCCGCGACGACGCGGTGGTGCTCGTCGCCCCGGCGCTGTGAGGGGGCGACTCCCCCCGAAGGGAGCACCCGCTCACGTCGACGGTCCCCGGGCTCGCCCGAAGGGAAGCACCCGCCACGTCGACCGGTGACGGGCTCGCCCGAAGGGAAGCACCCGCCACGTCGACGGTCCCCGGGCTCGCCCGAAGGGAAGCACCCGCCCACATCGACGGTCCCCGGGCTCGCCCGACGGGGAGCACCCGCCACGTCGACCGGTGACGGGCTCAGGCGCTGTCGTGCGATCTGTGGCGATGGACGTACTCCACCGCGTGCCCGAGTTGAGCCATTGTGTGAATCGTCGAGAAGTGACCTCCCTGTGACCAGAACCGCCTGCTGTCGTCGCAGAGTCCCTGACCCCCGAGGCATCGGACACTCTCCTCGCGAATCTCCTGGATGAGGGGGACGGCCATGAGGGGTGCTCCGACCACGGCATGGAGATGAGAAGCGACGGTGGCCGCCGCGTAGAGGCGCCATCCGCGGGTACGGGAGAGAGTCGTGATGGAGTCGATGATCGCGCGGCTCATCGATGCCGTGAGCACGACGGTCGGGTCGCGCTGGAGCTCGCGCGCGTACCCTTCCAGCGCCGCAACGCCAGGGCGCGCGATCGAGCGCGGACCGTCACCACGGCGATGCCACCCACGAGAATCACCGGGAACCCAGGAACCGTAGGTGTGCAACGTGATGTGATAGGCCAACGGAAACGACTGGTTGTTCTTCGACGCCATGCTGCTCGTCGTGGCGTCGTCCAGTCCGGTTGCTTCCCTCCGAGCGAGCCCGGTAACCGTCGACGTGGCGGGTGCTCCCCGTCGGGCGAGCCCGGTAACCGTCGACGTGGGCGGGTGCTCCCCGTCGGGCGAGCCCGGGGACCGTCGACGTGGCGGGTGCTTCCCTTCGGGCGAGCCCGGGGACCGTCGACGTGAGCGGGTGCTTCCCGTCGGGCGAGCCCGGTGACCGTCGACGTGGCGGGTGCTCCCCGTCGGGCGAGCCCGGGGACCGTCGACGTGGGCGGATGCTCCCCTCGGAGGGAGCACCCGCTCACACCCGCTGGAGCAGCAGCATCACCGCCCAGGCGCCCGCCGCGTCGGCCACCCAGCGCCGCGCCCGCGACGTGTCCATGCCCGCGCGGCGCGCCGCCCACGCCGCCGCGAGCGCGAGCCCCACGAAGGCCACCTGACCCAGCTCCACGCCCGCGTTGAAGGCCACCAGCGCCGTCGCCGTTGCGTCGCGCGGTAGACCGATGTCCCGCAGCGCGCTCGCGAAGCCCATGCCGTGCAGCAGGCCGAAGCCCGCGGCCATCCACCACGCACCCTTCGGCGCCGGGGCGCCGCGCGCCACCTCCAGGGCGAGCAGCAGCACGCTCAGCGCGACGCACGCCTCCACCGGTCGCGAGGGCGCCCGCACCGTCTCCGTCGCGGCCAGCGCCAGCGTGACGCTGTGCCCCAGCGTGAAGCCCGTGACCGCCGCGACGATTCCCCGCGCCCGACCCACCCACAGGGCGAGGCACGCCAGGAAGGCCAGGTGGTCGGCGCCCTCCGCGATGTGCCGCGCGCCCATGCGCAGGTACGACCACGCCACCGTCGACGTCCGCGCCCGCGACGGCACCGCGAAGGCCCGCTGGTGGTCGTCGAGCCGCGCCTCGGTGAGCGTCCCGTCCGCGAGGCGAACCCGCGTGATGAACTGCACCTCGGAGCCCTCCAGACCCCGCACCGTCATGGTCGCCCCGCGCAGCCCGCGCGGGCAGCGCCACAGCCCCGAGGCCTCCCATCCGTCGCTGCCCGGGCGCTCGCTCATCGGCCCGACGAGGGCGCAGCCCGCGGGGGGGCCGAGGGTGACGGCGTGGCCCTGCTGCTCGGTCCCGGAGACGCGCAGGCTCACCGCGACGAGGCCGCCGCCACGCTCGGTCAGCTCGACGAGACCCAGCGCCAGCGGGTGCGTCCACGCCATCGACGGGGTCGATGCGACGAGCGCGGCGAGCACCACCATCGCCCGCCTCACTCGCGCACCACCCTGAAGCCGCCCACCAGCGCCCGCGTCGCGGCCTCCACCCGGCGCGCCCGCTCGGCCGCCATCCACTCGCGCGCCGCCGCCTCGCGCACCGCCGCGAAGGGCGCCGGTCCCCCCGCGCGCCGCGCCGTCACCCGCACCAGGTGCTGCCCCAGCGCGCTCTCGATCGGACCCCGCCACCCGCCCACCGGCAGCGCCGCCACCGCGGCCGCGAAGGACTCCCCGAAGACCCCCGCGAGCTCCGCCGTCGTGGCGTCGGTGTAGCGCTCGCCCCGCAGGAAGGGATCACCCTCAGCCCCGCTCGCGAGCGCCTCCGCGGCCTCCGTCGCCGCACGCGCGCCGCGGCGGTCGGCGGAGAAGAAGCGGTGCTCGAGGTCCATCCGCGCGCCGGTCTGATAGCGCCCGGGGTGCGCGTCGACCCATGCGCGGAGCGTCGCCTCGTCGGGCGCCGAAGGCTCCGACTCCGCCTCCAACAGGTACGTCGCCTTCTGCACCAGGCGGCGGCGGATGATCCCGTCGCCGCGGTCGAGCCCGCGCGCGAGGGCGCTGCGGTAGAGGGCCTCGTCGCGCACGTGCTCGGCCAGCCTCGCGCCGAGGTCGGCGTCGCTCGGCTCGCGGCCCCGCTCGCGCCACAGACCCGCGCGCAGGCCCGCCACGAAGTCGCGCGACAGCACGATGTCCCGTCCGCTCGCGGGGGGCGGTCGCGGCGGCGAGCGCCAACGGTCGAGCGCGAAGAGGCCAGCGCCCAGCAGCACGAAGCGCAGCAGCGGGTGCGCGCGCCACGCCCGGATCGCTGCGCTTTCCCTTCGCTCGGGCACTGCGGCGCACGCTATGGTGGAGCCGCCGTGTCCGACAAGTGCTTCGCGCTCTCTGGGATGCTCGCGCTCGCGGCGTGCGGGTCGACCACTCCCTCGCGCCGCGACGCCGCCGCTGACGTCGTCGACGCCGCCGAGGCCGACCTCCCGCGCGTCGTGGTGCGCCCCGACACCCACGTCGCCTGCCGGCGCCGCAGCGCCCTGCGCGAGCCCTTCTTCGGCGACCTGCATGTGCACACCGGCCTCTCCTTCGACGCCGCGAGCTGGGGCACCCGCGCGCGCCCCGCGGACGCCTACCGCTTCGCCCGCGGCGAGAGCGTCGGCCTCGCGCCCTACGATGCCGACGGCCGCGCCACCCGCAGCGCGCGCCTCACCCGCCCGCTCGATTTCACGGCGGTCACCGAGCACTCGGAGTTTCTCGCGGAGACGGACCTCTGCAACACGCCGGGGTCGGCCGTCTACGACACCCGCACCTGCCGCGAGCAGCGCGAGACCCGGCTCGTCGCGGCCACCGACTACGCGCTCCCGCTGTCGTCCCGCACGCCCGTGCGCCCCACCATCTGCCGCGAAGACAACACCGAGCTCTGCGCGCGGCAGCTGCGCACCGTCTGGGAGGAGGTTCAGCAGGCCGCCGAGGACGCCTACGACCGCTCCGACGAGTGCCGCTTCACCAGCTTCGTGGGCTACGAGTGGACCGGCTCGCCCGGCGGCAACAACCTCCACCGCAACATCATCTTCCGCAACGCCAGCGTCCCGCGGTCGCCCACCAGCTACATCGAGGCCCCCACGCCCGACCAGCTCTGGACCGCCCTCGAGCGCGACTGCCTCGCCACCGGCACGCCCTGCGACGTGCTCGGCATCCCCCACAACAGCAACCAGTCCGCGGGGCTGATGTTCGCCGCGACCACCGAGGACGGCCGCCCCTACGACGCCGCCTTCGCCGCGCGCCGCGCCCGGCTCGAACCCCTCGTCGAGGTGTACCAGCACAAGGGCTCGTCGGAGTGCATCCCCGGCGCCGCCAGCCTGCTCGCCAGCGAGGACGAGGCCTGCCGCTTCGAGCAGCTCACGGGCGTCCCCTGCGTGTCCCCCGGCGTGCCCGCGGGCTGCACCCCGCTCTGCACCGTGGCGGGCGGCATCGCGCTCGCGGGCGCCTGCGTCGAGCCCGCGGACTTCGTGCGCCCCGCCCTGCGCCGCGGCCTCGCGGAGTACCTGCGCACCGGCGCTGATCCCTTCCACCTGGGGTTCATCGCGAGCACCGACACGCACAACGCCACGCCCGGCCTCGTAGAGGAGGAGGCCTGGCCCGGGCACGCGGCGCGCGGCGACGACACCCCCGAAGGGATGCTTACACCCGAAGGTAACGGCCGCCCGATCACGGTGCGCCTCAACAGCCCCGGCGGGCTCGCGGTGCTCTGGGCCGAGGAGAACACCCGCGACGCCCTCTTCGCCGCCATGCGCCGCCGCGAGGCCTACGCCACCAGCGGCACCCGCGTGGTGGTGCGCTTCTTCGGCGGATGGTCGCTGCCCGACGCCCTCTGCGACGCGCGCGACCTCGCCGCGCAGGGCTACGCGATGGGGGTCCCGATGGGCGGCGACCTGCCGGCGCGGCCGGCCGGGGGAGGGGCGCCGGCCTTCGTGGTGAGCGCGCTGCGCGACGCGATGGGATCGCCGCTGCAACGCATCGAGATCGTGAAGGGCTGGGCCGACGGGGGCGGCACCCACGAGCGGGTGTATCGCGTGGACGGCGACGCGGCCGGCGCGACCGTCGACCCGGCGACCTGCACCGCGCGGGGTACGCCCGGCGCGGCGGCGCGCTGCGGCGTGTGGCGCGACCCGGACTTCGACCCGGCGGCGGCGGCCTTCTGGTACGCGCGGGTGCTGGAAGACCCGACGTGCCGCTGGAGCCGCCGGCTCTGCAACGGGCTGCGCGTCGACTGCGCGCGGCTCCCCGCGGGCTCACCGCTGGCGGCGTGCTGCGACGGCTCGCTGCCCGACACGGTGCAGGAGCGCGCGTGGACGTCGCCGATCTGGTACCTGCCGCCGCGCTGAGGGCGCGCGTCGGGCTGTAGGATGCGCGGACCATGACCGTCGAGGAGATCGCCGAGTCCGTCGCCGCGCTGTCGCTGGACGAGGCCCGCGCGCTGGTCCTGGCGCTGCAGACGCGCCTCGAGCTCGAAGATCCGGTGCCCGACTGGCGGCACGTCGCGGTGATCTACGGCGCCCCACCCTGGTCGCGGAACGAAGACGAGTACGCGCCGCACGTGGTGCTGCTCCGGGCCGTCGGGCCGAAGCGCGCGCTGGTGATCTCGCAGCTGCGCGTCGCACTCTCGGCGTCGATCGTCGAGGCGAAGGCCGCGGCCGACGCCGCCCCATGCCCGCTCGGCCCCTTCCCCGACGTATTCACCGCGAGCATCGTCGCCGACGCGCTGCGCGCGGTGGGCGCCACCGTCGACGTGCAACCCGTGACGTAGTCGGGTCCTCCGGGGGCACCCGCTCACCACCGATGCTATCGGCTCGCGGGGGCGACGCTCCGGTAGCTCGCGACGACCCGTCGGGCGAGCGTCGTCCACGGCACCCTGGCGCCGTCGACGTGCATCGCGACCCACCCCCGCGCGCCGATGTACGGCGGACGGTAGTAGCGCCTCGGAGCGCGCTGCACGAGCGCCGCGGCCTCGTCGGGCGCGACCCGGAAGCAGACCGAGACGATCCCGTCGCGGTGCTGGTTGTCGAGCAGGTAGGCGAAGGGTCTCTTGCCGACGCGCCACGTCGTCTGCGATGTCGCCACCTCGACGACCGACCCGGGCAGCGTCGCGCAGACCTCCGCGAGCCGCGCGCGGGCCTCGCGCACCACCTCCGGGTCGGTGGTCGGGTACACGGGCGGCGGCGGGGCGACCGGCGCCGCGGACGCGAGGCGCTTCGGAGCCACCGCGCGCCACGCCTCCTCGACCAGCGCAGCGAGCGCCTCGAAGTCGGTGGTTGGTCGCTCCAGGCGCACGCCCACCCAGCCCTTCACGCCCACGTACGGCGGAACGAAATACACGTCGGGGTCCATCCGCACGAGCCGCCGCTGCTCGTCGGGGGTCGACCAGCACCAGACCGCGACGCGCCCGTCCCCGTGGTGGTCGTTCGCGAAGGTGAGCATCCCCTTCCCTCGGACATGGAACCACGGCGCGCCATGGGAGAGCTTCTCCTCGGTGCCCGCAAAGTCGTGGCAGATTGCTCTCACCCGTGTGAGCAGCGCCTCCGTCGTGTCGCTCTGATCGGCCACGCGCGGACTCTAGCGGGTGGCGCCGTGCGCGCCCATGCGAAACCCGGGCAGGGTCCGCCGTGGCGCTCCCCGCCGTCGCTCACACCACCTGGAGCCCGAGCCCGCGCACCAGCTCCGCGGCCTGCGCCGACGAGATCACCGCCCCGCGCAGGGCCCCGCAGGAGTGCGGCGTGAGCACCCCGAGGTCGGCCCGGCGCAGGTCGGCGCCGGCGAAGCGCGCGTCGAGCAGCCGAGCGTCGCGCAGGCGGCAGCCCTCCAGCACGGCCTCGCGCAGGTCGGCGCCGGAGAGGTTCGCCTCGGACAGGTCGACGTGCCTCAGCGTCTGCTTGAAGAGGGAGACCCCGCGCAGGTCGGCCGCCACCAGGTGACAGTCGGCGAAGCGGGTGTCGCGCATCCGCGCCTTGGCGAAGACCGCCCCGGTGAGCCGGGTGCTCGTGAACGACGCCTCGGCCAGCGACGCGCCCGCGAACTCCACCCCGATCAGGCTGCACCGCTCGAAGCGCGCCCTCGTCGCGCGCGCCGCAGGTCGAGCCCGGTGAAGTCCACGCCCACCACATCGCGACGCTCCCGAAGCAGCGCCGCGGCCTCGGTCAACGTCACCGCCGTCACTTCGTCGTCCGTCATGAGACCCTCTCCCCCTACACCGCGCGCCGCGCCCCTGGCCATCCCGCCCGAATGACCTGTCTTCGCACCGGGGGGTGGCTTGAACCTCCCCCGCCGTCCTCGTATAGGCTGCGGTCGAAAATCCCCATGCGAACTCCCTTACTCCTGCTTCTCTGTTCGACCCTCGCGATCGCCTGCACGCCCAGCGTGATCAACAACGACCCGCCCCGCCTCGACGGCGCGGTGCCCACCGACGTCCCGCCGGGCATCGACAGCCCCGTCGTCCCCGACGGCACGATCGCCCCGGACGTGGTGGTGACGCCCGACGACACGGTCGCGCCCGACGACGCGGTGACGAACCCCGACGTGCCGGCGGACGTCCCCATCATGCCGACGGCCTGTCGCTCCAGCCGCGACTGCGCGCGCGGGGTGTGCGACCGGGTTCGCAGCGTGTGCGTGGAGTGCATCACCGCGGCGCAGTGCGGCGGCTCGACGCCGGTCTGCCAGGCCAACCGCTGCGCCCCGGCGGTGGCGTGCATGTCGTCGCGGATGTGCCCGGGGCAGGTCTGCGACACCGCCCGCGCGGTGTGCGTCGACTGCGTGAGCGACCCCGACTGCATGAGCGGCAACGTCTGCGTGCGCAACAACTGCCTCCCCGCGCCGCTGCCCTGCCGCTCGTCGCGCGAGTGCTCGACGCTCGACCAGGTGTGCGACGCCTCCCGCGGCGTGTGCGTCGACTGCGTTACGGACGTCGACTGCCCCGCGGCGCAGTTCTGCACCCCGGAGCGCATGTGCACCCCGCAGGTGTGCACGCCGGGCACCCGCGAGTGCCTCGACCTCCGTCGCATCCGCACCTGCAACACCAACGGCAGCGGCTGGGTGGAGTCGCCCTGCGGCTCCGGCGCGTCGTGCGTCGACAACCGCTGCCAGGCCCAGGTGTGCTCGCCCGGCTCGGCGAGCTGCGCCTCGATGACCCAGCGGCGGGTGTGCAACCCCGACGGCCTCGGGTACACGCCCACCGAGTGCGCCGCGATGGAGTCCTGCTCCCTCGGCACCTGCCGCGCGTGGGGGTGCACCCCGGGCGCTACCACGTGCCAGTCGAGCACCTCGGTGGCGGTGTGCAACGCCGACGGCCTCGGCACCCGCTCGATGTCCTGCCCCGCGGGGTCGAGCTGCACCGACGGCCGCTGCTCGTCGTGGGTGTGCACCCCGGGGGCGTACAGCTGCGCCTCCACCGCCGAGCGCCGCGTGTGCAACGCCGACGGCCTGGGCTACGCGCCCGCGGCCTGCCCGCTGCCCGCCAACGCGACCGCCACGGCGTGCACCAGCGGCATGTGCAGCTTCACCTGCGCGGCGGGCTTCGGCGACTGCGACGGCGTGGCCTCCAACGGCTGCGAGACCAACCTCACCACCAGCGCCATCCACTGCGGCACCTGTGGCCAGCGGTGCAGCGCTGGCGGCAGCACCGGGTCGACCAGCGTGTGCGTGGCGGGCGCCTGCATGGTCACCTGCAGCGCCAACTACGCCGACTGCGACGGGAGCCCCGGCAACGGGTGCGAGGTGTTCACGGCGAGCGACGTGCGCAACTGCGGCGGGTGCGGGGCGATGTGCCCGGTGCGGCCCAACAGCGTGGCGTCGTGCGCGGTGGGCCGCTGCGGCTTCGTCTGCCTGAGCGGGTTCAGCGACTGCGACGGCGACCCGGCCAACGGGTGCGAGCGCGCGCTGGGCACCGACGTCGCCCACTGCGGGCGCTGCAACAACGCGTGCCCCACGGGCCCCAACGCGCGGGTCACCTGCTCGAACTTCGCGTGCACCTTCGCGTGCGAGTCGGGCTTCTCCAACTGCGACGCGCTCAGCAGCACCGGCTGCGAGGCCGTCACCGCCACCGACCTCAACAACTGCGGCGCATGCAACCGGCGCTGCGCCCCGGCCAACGCGACGGGCGCCTGCGCGGCGAGCGTGTGCACCATCGCGGCCTGCGCGGCGGGCTTCGGCGACTGCGACGGCAGCGCGTCCAACGGCTGCGAGGCCAGCCTCCAGACGAGCACCAGCCACTGCGGCATGTGCGGCCGCGCCTGCCCCGGCGCAGGAACGCCCGGGACGTCGGTGACCTGCACCGCGGGCGTGTGCGGCTCGGTCTGCCTGACGGGCTACGCCGACTGCGACGGCAACGCGGCCAACGGGTGCGAGGCCAACCTCGGGGCGGACGGCAACCACTGCGGCGCCTGCGGGATGGTGTGCCCGTCGGGCCAGAGCTGCGTGGCGCGGGTGTGCACCGCGGCGCCGCCGGGCTCGCTCAACACCGGGCGCTACGGCTTCGGCGCGGCCACCGCGCCCGATGGTCGGGTGTACGTGTTCGGCGGGTACAACGGGGGGTACCTCAACAGCGTGGAGATGTTCGACCCGGCGACCAACCGCTGGACCGTCCGCGCCCCGTTGCCCAACTCCCCGTGGGCGGTCACGGGCGCGGCGCTGGCGGACGGGCGCATCCTCTCGATCAGCGGCTACGCGGGCTCGACCTACACCACCACGGTGTACGCGTACAACCCGACCACCAACGCGTGGACGGCGATCGCGCCCGTGCTCACGGGGCGCTACCACGCCACGGCGACGCGGGGCATCGACGGCCGGGTGTTCCTGTTCGGCGGGCGCACCAGCGCCGGGATGGCCACCACGGCGGAGGCGTACAACCCGGTGAGCAACGCATGGACGGCCATCCGCGCGCCCGTGACGGCGCGGGTCGGGGCCAACGCGGTCACGGCGCCCGACGGGCGGGTGTTCCTGTTCGGCGGCGGGACGAACACCGACGGCACTTCGTCGACGCTGTCCGTGGAGATCTACGACCCGGTGGCCAACACCTGGTCGGCGGGCCCGGCGCTCACCACGTCGCGCACCTTCTCGGGCGCGGCGCTCGGCACCGACGGGCGGATCTACATCGCGGGCGGCTACACGGGCTCCAACTACCAGGCCACGGCGACGGCCTTCGCGCCGGCGGCGGGCACCTACACCTCCATCACGGGGCTCAACGTCTCGCACGGCTACGTGCGGCTCACCCCCCTGCTCGACGGGCGCATCCTCGCCATCGCGGGCTCCAACACCACGAGCACCTACCTCACCCGCGTCGAGGCCTACTCCCCGGCCACCAACCTCTGGCGCTGAAGGCGGGTCACTCCCGAGCGCCCGCGGCGATCCACGCACGGACCACCGCGAGCAGCTCGGGCGTGAGCGCGTCCTCGCCCTGGGGCATCGAGACGCCGCAGGTGCGGGGCGCCGCGGCGCACTCGCCCACCGACGACATCCGCGACTCCAGCTTGATCATGAGGTACGAGCTCGCCGGGTCCCCGGGGGTCACCCGCGCGAGGCGCGGCACCTGGAACGACGGCGCCCCCACGAGCGCCGCGTACCCGCCTGGACCGGTGAGGGTGAGCGACCCGGCGACGCCGCCGTGGCACGTGGCGAAGCTGCACCGCGGGGCGAAGATCGCCTGCACCTGCGCCCAGCCGGGCGGTCCGGCGTCCGGGGTGGCGGCCGGGGGATCACCGCCGCACGAGGCGAGGGCGAGGGTGACGGTGACCAGCGCGCCGGGGATCAGGGGTCTCACCCGCGGGATTAGGAGCCGAAGGGGCGCTGCGGCGTCAACCGGGTCGGCGGGTTGACGGGGCGCCCCGACCTGCCATCCCATCGGCGCATCGGAGGTACGACGTTGATGTCCCGGGTGTCACGAGGGTTGTGGGTGTTCGCGCTCTGGGGCTGCTCGGAGGCCGCGCCCGTGACGACGGCGGCCGACGCAGGGAGCGCAGACGCGGCGAGCACCGACGCGGCGAGCACCGACGTGGCGAGCGCGGACGCGGCGAGCGCGGACGGCGGGGCCGACACGCGGGCGCAGACGCTGACGCACCGGATGGGGCCGTGGACCGTGGCGGCGGGGGCGGAGCGCTCGACGGAGTGCGAGTCGTGGACGCTCAACAACGACGAGCCCCTGTACCTCAGCACGGTGGAGATGAACGCCACCGCGGGGATGCACCACTCCAACTGGTTCTTCGTGCCGGACACCCACTACGTCGGGCCCGACGGCACCTGGGCGTGCCGCACGCGCAACTTCGACCAGGGCGTGGCCTCGTACCTGGGCGGGGTGTTCTTCGCCCAGAGCACCCAGGTGCAGCGCGAGACGCAGCAGTTTCCGCCCGGCACGGCGGTGGTCATCCCGCCGCACTCGCGCATCATCGGCGCGCTGCACATGCTCAACGCCAGCCCCGCGGCGCGGCAGGTGGGCATCGACTTCACCGTCCGCACGCTCCCTCGCTCGGCGGTGCGCACCCGGCTCTCGCCCTTCTACCTGGAGTACGGCCCGCTGGAGATCACCCCCCGCGGGCGCTCGCAGTTCGACGTGGAGTGCGCGCTCGACGAGCGCTCGCGCTCGCTCACCGGGTCGCCGCTCGACCTGCGCTTCTTCTACGGCCTCGCGCACTACCACGAGCTCGGGAGCCAGATGCGCGTGACGGTGCTCGGCGGCCCGATGGACGGCCGCGCGCTCTACGAGACCGACGCCCGCCAGGGCGAGAGCTGGGCGCGCACCATGGAGCCCGCGGTGGACGTCAGCGGCGCGCGGGCCCTGCGGCTCACCTGCGTGTTCGACAACACCCGCTCGGCCACGGTGCGCTACGGCATCGGCGACCAGGAGATGTGCATCTGGTTCGGCTTCACCGACAGCGCGTACCAGTGGGCCGGGCGGGCGACGCAGGCCGCGCGCCCGATGGTGCAGACCAGCGTGCGCGACGGGGTGACGCACAACCTCGCGCCCTGCAACGAGCTCATCACCCTGCGCTCGCGCAGCATGGACGACTGAGGCGTGTAGCGTCGGGGCTCTGCCACGGACAGGTAATGTCCATGCTGGATTGGCCGCGGAGGGCGCCCGTGCGAGGGTCGCGCCGCGATGCAGAAGCCGTACGACGTGATGGCGCGGGGGCTGATCGAGGGCATTCTCTCGGGGCCCTGCGTGGTGCGGGTCGAGGAGCCCGTGGTGGCCGACGCGCGCTCCATCGACGCGCTGGTCGAGCCCATCGACGCGCGCCGCGGCGAGCTGGAGGGTCGCGGCTTCGTCGGGCGGCTCGGCGAGCGGCGCTGCGTCATCGAGCCCTTCCATGACCCGCCCTCGCCCGACGAGGCCGACGCCTGCCTGCTGAAGGTGATCGCCTTACACCAGCAACAGCTCACGGCGTGGCGCGCGCTCGATCGAGCGACGCGGGGCCCGGCGCCGCGGCGCCCGTTGCTCTGGATCGTGAGCGCGGGCTCGCCCGACGCGCTGCTCTCGTCGTGGGCGCTCGAAGCGATGGAAGGGTGGCCGACCGGCTGCTTTGCCAACGCCTCGGAGAGGGCGCCGCGCGTCGTGGTGGTGAGCCGGCTGCCCCGCACCCGCGACACGCTGCTGGCGCGCTGGATGGGATCGGGCGACACGCTGAGCAAGGCCGTCGTCGACCTGCACGCGCTGCCCGTCGACGCCTGGGAGCGCCGGGTGCTCGCCCCGCTGTTGGAGCTGCTACGCCAGGAGCTGCCGCGCATGGGGGTCGACGTGTACACTCCCGAGGAGGACGCCATGAGGTACGAAGAAGCCCGACAGATCTTTGAAGCGAAGCTCGAGAAGCGGCACGCCGAGGGCGTGTCCGAAGGCCGAACCGAAGGCCGAACCGAAGGCCTCACGCCGCTCGTGCGCATGTTCGAGCGCAAGCTGGGGCGGGCGCTCACGGAGCCAGAGCGCGCGAGCCTCTCGGCGCGGCTCGACACGGCGGGCCCTGCGCGCCTCGGCGATGTCGTGCTCGACCTCGACAGCCCTGCGCTCGACGCCTGGCTGCGCGACCCCACCGCCACGTGAAGGCCACGGGCGCCGCGTAGTCCGCCATCCCTTCCTCCCCACCGCTCCCCCCCCTTCCACCAATGCCCACCCTCGACCTCGCCGCCCTCGTCGCGCCGCTCGCCCTCAACGAATTCGTCAAGCGCCACTGGGAGCGCCGCTCGCTCTACGCCCCGGCCCCGTCCCCCGACCGCCTCACGGGTCTCTTCGACCGCGCGCGGCTCATGGCGGCGGCGCACCACCCGCGGGGCGCCCACGCGCACGACCCGCGGCGCCTCAAGGCGGGCTTCCGCGACCCGCGCGGCGAGCACGCCGAGCTCGCCATCGACGCCGCGCAGGTGGAGCCGCTGCTCGCCGCGGGCATGACCGTGCAGGCCGAGTGGCTGCACGAGACCGACCCCGGGCTCGCGGCCCTGGTGGCGGACATCCGCCGCTCCCTCGCGGTGCCCGTCGAGCTCGACGTGGCGGCCTTCCTGTCGCCCGCCGGGTCGGGCTACGGGCTGCACTTCGACACCACGTCGATGTTCGTGCTCCAGCTCGCGGGCACCAAGCGCTGGCACTACGCCCCCACCCCCGCGGTGGCGCGCCCGTTGACCAACGTGATCCCCGACGCGGCCGCCCGCGCCGCCCGGGTCCACGGCTTCGACGAGTCCGCCCTCCTCGTGCAGGAACTCTCCCCCGGCGACGTGCTCTACCTCCCCGCCGGGGCCTGGCACCACGTGAAGGCCACGAGCGAGTCGCTCCACGTCTGCCTCACGCTGCGCCCCGTCAACGTGCTCGACCTCGCCCGTGACCTCCTCCTCGACGACCTGCTCGCCGACGTCCGCGGCCGCGCCCTGCCCGAGCGCCCGGGCCCGCACCCCACCGACGCCGACGGCCGCGCGCGCACCGAGGCGCACTTCGCCGCCCGCCTCGACGGGCTGCGCCGCGCGGTCGAGCGCCTCACCCCCGCGGCCCTCGCCGACGCGTGGCTCGCCGAAGCACCCATCGACGGCCCCATCGCCCGCGACGCCGCCCTCGAGCGCGCCCTGGACGTGTCGCACCGCCGCGCGGCGGGCGCCGACGGCGAGGCCGTGGTGCTGGTGACCGACGGCGACGCGGTGCTCGCCACCCTCCCGGCGGAGGCCGAAGGCTTCCTCGAAGGGCTCCGCGCCAACGCCCGCTTCGTCGCGAAGGAGGCGCAGGCATGGGCGCCGGATCTCCCCTGGGAGGACGTCGCGATGCTGCTGGGCGAGTTCGTCGCGCTGGGCGTGCTGCGCCGCGGCTGAGCCCCCCCCGGCCGTCGTGCTACGGTCGCCTGGAGATGCTCACCCGGGGCGACGTCATCGGCGGGAAATACAAGCTCATCGACCCCCTCGGCGAGGGCGGCATGGGCGCCGTCTGGATCGCCGAGAACATCGCCATCCGCGGCGCCCAGGTGGCCCTGAAGGTGCTCCACGCCAACTTCGCGCGCGACCCCGACGCGGTGCGCCGCTTCCGCGCCGAGGCCGAGGCCACCGTGCGCATCGGGCACCCGAGCATCGTGCGGGTCTTCGACTACGGCCAGTCCGACGACGGCGCGCCGTACATGGTCATGGAGCGCCTGCACGGCGAGAGCCTCGCCGAGCGCCTCGAGCGCGACGGGTCGCTCCCCACCGCCGACGCCGTGGGCGTGGTCACCGCGGTGCTCGAGGCCCTCGACGCCGCGCACCAGCACGAGATCCTGCACCGCGACCTCAAGCCCGAGAACATCTTCCTCGCCGTCGAGGGCGAGGTGGTGCGCCCGAAGATCCTCGACTTCGGCGTGTCGAAGTTCCTGGGCGACGACGCCGAGCGCGTGCGCATGACCCGCACCGGCGCCCTCATCGGCACGCCCGCGTACATGTCCCCCGAGCAGGCCCGCGGCGAGCCCACCATCGACCTGCGCAGCGACATCTGGGCGATGGGGGTGATCCTGTACGAGCTGCTCACGGGCAAGCTCCCCTACGAGGCGCCCAACTACAACGCGATGATGATCCGCATCGCCACCGAGGGGCACCTCCCGCTGCTCGACGCGCTGCCCTCGCTCGACCCCGTGCTGGCCTCCATCGCCGAGCGCGCGATGGCCCGGTCGGCGCGCGAGCGGTACCCCACCGCGCGGCAGATGCGCGAGGCCCTCGCGGCGTGGTCGCGGGGCGAAGGGGTGCTCGAGGCGCCGCCCCGGGGGAGCCTCCCCCCCAACCGCTCGTCGCGCACGCCCACCCCCACGCTGGTGCACGCCGACACGCTGCCCGGCGACAGCATTACCACCCTGCGTAAAGACCGGCCGCGGCGCTCGGGCGCGGCGGTGGTGGCGCTGGGCGTCGCGCTGGGCGTCGGGGGAATGCTCGCGGCGTCGCGGCTGCGCCCTGTGGTGGGCGAAGGGAACACGCTGCCCGTCGCGCGACCCGCAGCGCCCGTGACGCACGCGCTCACCATCGCGGGCCTGCCGTCGGAGGCGCGGGTGCTGGTCGACGACGCGCCGGTGACGCTCCCGGCGCTGCTGCGCGCCGACGGCGACCACCGGGTGCGGGTGGAGGTCGCGGGCGCGCCGGCGTGGATGGCGGTGGTCCCGCGGCCGACGGCCGACGTGGCGCTGGCGTACGTCCCGCCCGCGGCGGCGGTGGCGGAGGTGGACGCAGGGACAGTGGCGGTGGCGGTGACCGACGCCGGGGCGACGGCGTCGCGGGCGGCGGGGCGGCGGGCTGTGCACTCGACGGGGCGGCGTCCCGACGCGGGGCGGGCGACGGCCAACTCGCTGATCGCGCGCGATCCGGGCTTCTGAAGCCCCCGGCGGAACCTCTCGACCCCGACCGCTGTCTCGGCGTATGTGCGAGGTCGTGCCGCTGCGCTGCCGCTGGGATGGTCGACGCTCCAGGCCGAGGGGTTCACCGTGACCCTCGACCTCGAGGCCGAGCGCGCCCTGGTCGAGCGGCTGCGGCGCCGCGACGAGGCGGCGTTCAACCTCTTCGTGCGGGCGTACCAGGCCAGGGTGTTCTCGCTGGTGCAGCGGATGCTCGGCAACCGCGCCGAGGCCGAAGACCTCGCGCAGGAGGTGTTCATCACCGTCTTTCGCAGCATCGACAGCTTCCGCGGCGACGCGCGCCTCAGCACCTGGCTCTACCGGGTGGCCATCAACCACTGTAAAAACCGCATCAAGTACCTCGACCGGCGGGTGACCCGCGGCCACGACGCCCTCGACGACGAGGGGGGCAAGGCGCTCACCGAGGGCGGTCCGGTGATGTCCCGGCCCGACCGTCCCGACGAGTCGATGCAGGGCGTGGAGATGGCCCGGGTCATCGAGCGCGCGCTCGTGCTGTTGGAGGAGGAGCACCGCGCGCTGGTGGTGCTGCGCGACCTGGAGGGCCTCAGCTACGAGGAGATCATGACGATCACGGGCCTCCCCGAGGGGACCGTCAAGAGCCGGCTCCACCGCGCCCGCGCGGCGCTGCGCGAGGCCATCGAGCGGGGCCTCGGGTACAAGCTCCCGGAGTGAAGTTGCGATGTTGACCGACGACGAGGTGCGCGATCTGTTCAGCGCCTACCACGACCGCGAGCTGTCGCCCGAGCGCACCGAGGCGGTGCGGGCCGCGCTCGACGCCAGCCCCCCGCTGCAGCGCGAGTACGCGGCCTTCTGTCGCATGCTCGACGGGCTCTCGGCGATGGCCGCCGCGAGCGAGGCCCCGCTGCCCGGCGCGAGCGCCCCGAAGGCCGCCGACGCGCCGAAGCCCGCCCCCCCGCCCGACCTCCTGGAGGGCGTGCAGCGGCGGTTGCAGAAGCGCTCCGGGGGGAGGTTCTACGCGGATGGATGGTCGCGGCTGGCGGGCATCCTCCCGCTGGAGCTCATCGCCACGCTGGTGCTCATCGCCCTGGTCATCGCCTACGCCGCGATGACCATGGTGTCGCCCCACCCCGCGCCCGCGCCCGCAGCGCCCGCCGCAGCGCCCGCTCGCTAGCGCCGCTTCTTCCGCCCCTTCGCCGGCGCCTCGGCCTCCTCGTCGTCGGCGCCCGCGGGGTCGAGCGGCGGCAGCGCCAGGCCCGGCAGCGGCTCGCGCATCCGCTTGCGCTTGCGATCCTGCAGCCGCTCGATCATCGCCGTCAGCTTCGGGTCGCCCCAGGGCGACGGGTCGTGCCGGATGCCCTTCGCGCCGTTGCAGCGCCCGCACGCGATCGCGAGGTTCTCGAGGGTGTCGCTGCCGCCGTGGGTGCGCGGCACGATGTGCTCCACGGTGGCGCGCAGCACCCTCGTGCCGTCGAGGTCGACGCACACCATGCAGTTGCAGTGGATGCACTTGCCCGCGAGCACCTCCGACCCTCTGAGCTCCGCGCGCTCGAAGGTGCGGTCGGTGGCGGCGCACCAGAGCAGCTGGGCGTGTCGTCGGGCGCTTCCCATGGGAGGGCGAGTGTAGCCCCGCGATGGTAGCATTGGCGCCCATGAGCGACGGCGTACACAACCGGCAGCGCGGGCCCTTCCAGGCCGACCAGCTCCGCTCGGGCGACCCCTACGAGCTGTCGCAGGGCCACCCCATCTTCTGCGCGCCGACGGGGCGCGACGGGACGGGGCCCAACGGCCTGGGCTTCGCGGTGCTCGACAGCGACCCCGCGGTGATCAACGCGGGCGTCGACACGGGCATCAAGCTGGCCGACGACACGCTGCGGGCGCCCGACGTCGCGGTGAACTTCCGCGCGGGCGCCGGTACCTGGGCCGAGAGCGCCCCCCTCGCCCTGGAGTACGCCGGGCGGGGCCAGGACGAGGCCGACCTGAAGGTGAAGATCCGCGAGCTCCTGGGCGCGGGCACGCGCTGGGTGTGGGTGGTGCGCCTGGTGGGTCCGCGCAGGGTCGAGGTGCACAGCCCCGACGCGGCGGTGCGGGTGGCGGGCGAGGACGAGACGCTGGAGGCCCCCGGGGTGCTGGCGCTCCCGGTGCCGGTGCGGGCGCTCTTCGAGCGGGACGCGGCGCACGAGGTCACGCTGCGCAACCTGCTCGCGGCGAAGGGCTACGCCAACCTCGATGCGCTCCGTGAAGAGGGACGAGAAGAGGGACGCGAAGAGGGACGAGAAGAGGGCGCGGCGTCCGGTCGGCTGGAGGGGCTGTGCACCGCCCTGCGGGAGACCTTCGCCGCGCGCTCGTGGTCGATGTCCGAAGCGCAGGCCGCCCTCGTCGCGGCGTGTCGCGACCCCGCCACCCTCACGACCTGGATCACCCGGGTGATCACCGCCGCCGAGCCCGACGCGGTGTTCGAGGTCGTCACGGCGCCGCGTTGAGGGTCCAGTCGTAGGGGCGCCAGGTCACCGCGCAGCGCCCCGCGTCCGTGCCGCACGCCGCCTCCAGGCGCTCCCGCAGCGGAGGCGCCGCGTAGCGCCGCAGCCACGCCACCACGCCACCGCCCGGCGCGAAGTCCTCCCCGAACCACTCGAATATCTGCGTCACCCTCACCCCCGGCGGCGCCGCGACGAGCTCTACGGTGCCCGGCGCGTTCACGTAGGCCCGCGCCTGCGCGTCGAGCTGCGCCTCCACCCCCGCGGCCGTGTAGGCCCCGCGCCGCAGCGGCGGGCACGAGCGCGCCGCGCAGTTGAGCGCCACGTGCACCCGCGGGTCGCGAAACACCGGCCGCACCTCGCGGTTCTCCACCGCGTCGAGGGTCATCTCGCGCCCGTCGAGCCGCCACCGCCGCGCCCGGAAGAAGCCCCCGTCGGGCAGGTAGGTCAGCACGTTGCGCATCGTCGCGGGCGCCTCGGCCACGCCCCGCAGCACCGTCGCGTTGTAGGCGTTGAGCCAGTACGCCTTGCGCGCGCCCGCCGTCGCGAAGGCCCCCGGCGTGCGCGTCGGGCCGTTGTCCCCGAGCCACCCGTGGATCGCCCGCAGCTCGCCCAGCCTCGCCCGCAGCGCGCCGTAGTCGACGCCGTCGCCCCGCACCACCGCCCGCAGCAGCGCGTCGTAGCGCGACCACACGTCGGCCGCCGTCACCGCCGCCGCGCCCGCGTCCTGCGCGCCCGCCGCGGCCGGCATCGCGACCATCACCAGGCCCAGCAGCATCGCTCGTCGCATCGTCATCGCTCCTCCGACGCTCGCTCCGCCCCCGCGCTTCACCTGCGCAGCCGCAGCTGCACCAGGCCCGACGCGGCCGCCGTCTTCTTCGCCGCGCCGGGCCAGCGCTGCTCCAGCGAGAGCACCCCGCGGGGGCAGACCTCGGCGCACATCCCGCAGCCCACGCAGCTCGCCCGCACGAAGGTCTCGTTGGCCTGCGCGTAGGCCCGCACGTCGATGCCCATCTCGCAGTACTCGGTGCACATCCCGCACGAGATGCACATGTCCTCCTTCACCCGGATGCGGTAGCGCCCGACCTTCTGGATGATGCCCAGCAGCGCCGCCATCGGGCAGAAGTTACGGCACCACTGGCGCGTCCCCCCGAGGGGGTAGAGGCCCACCCCGATGGCGCCGGAGAGCACCGCCACCACGATGAGCCCGTAGTAGTGCCGGGCCCTGCTCGCCGCCGTGACGATGGCCCCGCTGCGCAGGGCGCCGTCCACGCGCCACTGGCTCACGTCGCCGGCGCCCGACCACCACGCGCCGTTGAGCGCGCTGTGCGGGCCCACCAGGGCCGAGAGCCCCACCAGCACGGTGGTGAGCACCGCGAGCCCGAGCACCGTGTAGATGCTCGCCTGCTCGAAGCGCCACGCGGCCTCGCCCTTCTGCGACAGGTGCCGGAAGGGCTCGCCCGCCGTGTTGGCCAGGCCGCCGCAGCCGCACACCCACGAGCAGTACCAGCGCTTGCCGAAGAACACCCCCAGCACGGGCACCAGCAGCAGCGAGCCGAGGAAGCTCCAGAGAACGAAGGGCGCAGGGTCGCGCAGGATGTTGTCGGGGTAGAACGCGTCGATCTTCAGGGGCCAGAAATACGAGAGGTAGTATTCGGGCTGCGCGAAGAGCCTGAGCAGCACCGGCACCGAGAAGCCGAAGCTGGCCTGCACCCCGATGACCACCAGGGTGCGCACCACCTGGTAGGGGTTGTGGAGGTAGCGCCCGAGCACGAAGAGCCCGCCGGCGCTCACGGCGCAGGTGTAGAGCAGGCCGTAGAGGGTCCATTTGGAGTCGAGCGCGAGGTAGAGCAGGGCGCCGAAGGCACGGAGGGAGTGGTCCCCCGCGGCGGGCGCGCGCCCCGGGTCGAAGACGTGGGTGCCGTAGGCGAGGGTGATCCCCGCCAGCTGCGCCGCCACGAGCGCCCACGTCGCCTCGCGCAGCATCGCCCCGCGGTCGCCGCGCACACGCCACACCCGCGCCATACCGAAGACCCCCAGCGCCAGCGCCCCGCCCAGCAGCGCCGCCAGCGTCGGCGTCGACCACGTCACGCCCGGCGACGGCAGCAGGTGGCGCCCGTCGTGCGCCGCGGGCTCCAGCGCCCGCGCGAACCACGCCGACAGCCCCGCGGTCGCCATCGCCAGCGCGAACACCCTGGCGCCAAGGCCCGCCTCCGCGCGCGCCGAGAGCGTGCCGTCGCGCCGCGCGAAGGCCGCGTGCACGGCCACGGTCACCGCCGCGATCGCGGCGCCCAGCAGCCACACCCCGTGGCCCAGCGTGGTCAGCAGCCGCGCCGTCTCCATCGGGAGGTACAAGCCCAGGTAGAAGCCCAGCAGTACGGCCGAGAGCAGCCACGCGCTCGGGCCCCGGCTGGTGAGGTCGTCGGCGACGGCCTGCAGGGCGCCCGCGCGCTTCACTCCGACGCTCCCCTCGTGCGCTCGCTCATCGGCGCAGGCTACGCCACCCCGCCGCGCGCAGTTACGCCCCGCGCGAGCCCTTCAACTCCCCCGGCACAACGTGCTACCGCGCCGGTCACCCACCATGACCAGCCCACTGCTCTCGCCGCTCGTCCTGCGCCCCGGCGTCGTCGCCCGCAACCGCGTCTGGCTCGCCCCGCTCACCAACAAGCAGAGCCACCCCGACGGCACCCTCGCGGACGCCGAGCTGCGCTTCCTCTCGCTCCGCGCCGACGGGGGCTTCGGCCTCGTCGAGACCTGCGCCGCGTACGTCTCCCAGGACGGCAAGGCCTGGGACGGCGAGCTCGGCGTGCACGACGACGCCATGCTCGACGGGCTCACCCGCCTCGCCGCGCGCATCCACCAGGGCGGCGCCCTCGCGAGCGCGCAGCTCTTCCACGGCGGGCTGCGCGCCTCGCAGGCCGTCAGCGGCGTGGTGCCCTGGAGCCCGTCGGCGCACACCGACGAGCAGGGCAACGCCAGCCGCGAGGGCACCGAGGAGGACATCGCGCGGGTCATCGGCGACTTCGCCCGCGCCGCGGAGCGCTGCGCCCGCGCGGGCTTCGACAGCGTCGAGCTGCACGGCGCCCACGGGTACCTGCTGTCGCAGTTCTTGAGCACCGTCTACAACCGGCGCGAGGACGGGTGGGGCGGATCGCTGGAGCACCGCGCGCGGCTCATCCGCGAGGTGACCCGCGCCGTGAAGGCCGCGGCCCCCTCCCTGGTGCTCGCGGTGCGGATGTCCCCCGAGGACTTCGGCCAGACCCGCGGGGTCGACCTCGACGAGAGCCTCCAGGTCGCGCGCTGGCTCGTCGAGGACGGCGCCGAGGTGCTGCACCTCTCGCTCTGGCGCTCGGCGCTCCCCACCACCAAGCGCCCCGAGTCGCACCCGACGCCCCTCTTCCGCGAGGCCGTCGGCCCCGCCATCAAGCTGGTCGTCGCGGGCTCCATCTGGACCCACGCCGAGGCCGAGGCCCAGCTCGCCCTCGGGGCCGACGCCGTGGCCCTCGGGCGCTCCGCCATCGCCAACCACGACTGGCCCGCGAAGGCCGACCCCGCCAGCCTCCACCGCGCCCCGGTGAGCCCCGCCACGCTCATCGAAGAGGGCGCCTCGCCGGGCTTCGTGGAGTACCTCCGCGCCTTCCGCGGCTTCGTGGGCTGAGCCCCCTACTTCGCCCCGCTGCGGCGCTCGATGGGCAGCGACCGCGCGCGCATCTCCCCCAGCGGCGCCCGCCCGAACTCCACGTCGAACTGCGCCCTCGCCAGGTTCTCGCGCACCCACGCCAGCGGGCGCTCCTCCTCGATCCAGCGGGACAGCACGGTGTGGTCCCAGCGCGAGCCCAGCGCGTTGAAGCCGAGCACCTTGTCGCCCGCGTGCACGATGCGCCACGAGAGCGCCCGCGTCGGGTGCGGCGCGTACAGGCTCTCGGCGCCGTCGGCCACCTCGTCGAGCGCCCCCACGGTCGTGTACTCCAGCTCGAAGAGCTTCGCGCTGTTGAAGAACACCGGCGGCGCGTAGCCCCTCGGCCGCCCGCTCATGTTCTCGCCCGCGAGCGCGCCCTGTCGCTTCGCGCTGTACCAGATCGACTCCACCCGACCGTCGGGCAGCTCGGCGCAGTCGCCCGCCGCCCACACGTCGTCGAGGCTCGTGCGCAGCGTCGCGTCCACCTTCACGCCGCGCCCCAGCGCGGGCGGCGTCGCCACGCCCCTTAGCCACTCCACCTGCGCCTCGACCCCGATGCACACGCCCAGCAGCTCGCACGCGATGGTCTCGCCCGCCGTCGTCGTCACCGCCGACACCCGCCCCGCTGCGTCGCGCGCCACCGACGCCAGCGCCGCCCCCTCGCGCACGTCGACCCCGTGGCGCCGCATCTCCCGCGCGGCCATCTCCCCCTCCTCGCGGCTCAGCGCCGCGGGCCAGTACCAGGGCTCGCGCACCAGGAAGGTCACCGCCACCCCGTGGAAGCGCAGGCACTCCACGAGCTCGATGCCGATGAGCCCGCCGCCCACCACCACCGCGCGCCTCGTGGTGGGCGTGTAGCGCTCGCAGGCGTCGAGGTCTTGCAGGGTGACGAAGTGCACCAGGCCCGCGAGCTCGTCGGTGATGCCCGGCGCCGCGAGGCGTCGCGCGCGCGAGCCCGTCGCGATCAGCAGCCGGTCGTAGGGGAGCGCCCGGCCGTCGTCGAGGGTGAGCCGGCGGGCGCGGGCGTCGAGGTCGGTGACCCGCGCGCGCACGAGCCCGATGCCCTTCTCACGCCAGGTGTGGCGCTCGTAGGGCTCCATGGCGCGCCGGGGCAGGCGGTTCATGAAGGCGTACATGAGGGCGGTGCGGGAGAAGAAGTAGTCGCCCTCGTCGGACACGAGGGTGACGGCGCCGCCCGCGTCGCGCGAACGGATCGCGAGGGCCGCCGAGGCGCCCGCGACGCCGTTGCCCACCACCACATAGGCCCTGCTCATGGTGGCGGAGGCTACGCTCGCGCGGACGCTACGGTTACGCGACGGTCAGAGCAGCTCGTAGCCGGCGAAGTAGTAGCCGATCTCGCGGGCCGCGCTCTCCGGGGAGTCCGAGCCGTGCGTGGCGTTCTCGCCCTTGCTGGCGCCGAAGAGCTTGCGGATGGTGCCGTCGGCGGCCTGCGCCGGGTCCGTGGCGCCCATGACCTCGCGCCACTTCGCGATGGCCCCGTCGGCCTCGAGCGCGAGGATGAACACCGGGCCGCGCGACATGAAGGTCGTCAGCTCGCCGAAGAAGCCGCGCGCGCTGTGCTCCGCGTAGAAGCCCTCGGCCTGCGCCTTGGTGAGGTGGATGCGCTTCACGCCGCGCACCTTGAAGCCCGCCTTCTCGATGTGGGCCAGGATCGCCCCCGCGAGGTTCTTCTCCACGGCGTCGGGCTTGATCATCGCAAGAGTCAGTTCGGTTGCCATTGGCGTTTCGGTCCCTTTCGCCGCGCCTTCTAGACGCTCATGGGGCCCCTTGGCAAGCGCCCGCGGCCCATCTTTACCCCTCCCGGTAATGTCATCCCCATGGGCAGTGACTTCCCGCGGGGCCGCGCCTACGGTCCGCCCACCGCCATGAACCCGCTCCTCGCCGCCCGCGCGCAGATGGAGGTCTCCCTCGCGTTTCACATGGTGTTCGCGGCCATCGGCATCGGGCTCCCGCTGCTGATGGTGCTCGCCGAGGCCATCGGCCTGCGCACCGGCGACCCCCGCTGGCGCACCCTCGCCCGCCGCCAGGCCCGGGTCACCGCCGTGCTCTTCGCCATCGGCGCCGTCTCGGGCACCGCGCTCTCCTTCGAGCTGGGGCTCCTCTGGCCGCGCTTCATGCGCCTCGCGGGCCCGGTCATCGGCCCCACCTTCGCCCTCGAGGGCTACGCCTTCTTCCTCGAGGCCATCTTCCTCGGGCTCTACCTCTACGGCTGGGACCGCCTCTCCCCCCGCGCGCACCTCCTCGCCGGCGCCGGCGTCGCCCTCACCGGCCTGCTCTCCGGCGCCTTCGTCGTCGCCGTCAACGCCTGGATGCAGTGCCCGCCCCCCGCGTCCCTCACCATCCTCGACCCGTGGGCCACCTTCCGCAGCGCCGCGTGGGTCAACATGGCCGTGCACTCCACCCTCTCCTGCTACGTGAGCGTCGGCTTCGCCGTCGCGGGCGCCGCCGCGTGGTCGCTGCTCAAGAAGCGCCCCGGCGACTGGCACCGCCCCGCGCTCTCGCTCTCCCTCACGGTCGCCTCCGTCGCCGCCGTCCTCCAGCTCGTCTCGGGCGACCGCATCGCCAAGATGGTCGCCGTCACCCAGCCCGTGAAGCTCGCCGCCATGGAGGCCCACTTCGAGACCGCCCGCGGCGCCGCCATCGCCGTCGGCGGCCTCGTCGACCAGGACGCCGCCACCCTCCGCGGCGCGCTCGTCATCCCGAAGGTGCTCTCCGTCCTGGCCTTCGGCGACCCCGACGCCACCGTGCGCGGCCTCCACGACTTCCCCCGCGAGCTCTGGCCCCGCGTCGCCGTCGTGCACACCGCCTTCGACGTCATGGTGGGCGCCGGAACCTTCCTCGTCGCCCTCTCCGCCGCCTGGTGGCTCTGGCGCTTCCGCACGCGCGCCACCCCCGAGGCGCCGGTGCCCCCGCTGCTCTTACGCTCCCTCGTATTCGCCGCCCCGCTGGGCTTCATCGCCCTCGAGGCCGGCTGGCTCGTCACCGAGGCCGGCCGCCAGCCCTGGACCATCCAAGGCGTCCTGCGCACCGCCGACGCCGCCACGCGCTCGCCCCACGCCGTGGTCACCTTCGTGGCCTTCAGCGCCCTCTACGCCTTCCTCGGGGTGGTCGTCGTCGGGATGCTCCGCTACCTCGCGCGCACCCCCGTGAAGACCTCGGAGCAGCACCCGTGAGCGCCGCCGAGGCGATGGCCGCGCTCGTGCTGGTGGGCCTCTGCGCGTACGGCGTCCTCGCCGGGGCGGACTTCGGCGGCGGCATCCTCGACGCGCTCGCCCGCGGCCCACGGCGCGACGCCCAGCGCGACGCCATCGCCCGCGCGATGGGACCCGTCTGGGAGGCGAACCACGTCTGGCTCATCTTCGTCATCGTGCTGCTCTTCACGGGCTTTCCGAGGGCCTTCTTCACCCTCGGCGAGGCCCTCTTCGTGCCCTTCCACCTCGCCCTCGTCGGCATCACCCTCCGCGGCGGGGCCTTCGTCTTCCGCGCCTACGGCCCGCCCGAGACCACCTCCCTCCGCCGCTGGGGCCGGGTGTTCGGCATCGCGTCGGTGTTCACCCCGGTGCTGCTCGGCATGTGCCTCGGGGCCGTCTCGTCGGGGCGCATCCGCGTGGGCGCCGACGGCGAGCTCACCGCCGGCTCCGGCGCCTGGCACTCGCCCCTCGCCCTCGTCACGGGCCTCTTCGCGCTGTCGCTCTGCGCCTACCTCGCCGCGGTCTTCCTCACGCTCGAGACCGAGGGCGACCTGCGCGACGACTTCCGCCGCCACGCCCTCGCGATCGGCACCGTCGTGGTGGCCCTCTCTGCCGCGCTCGTCCCGTGGGTCTTCGTGGCCGCGCCGCACCTGGGCGCCGGGCTGCTCTCCGCCCGCGCGCTGCCGGTGCTCGCCCTCGGCGGCGCCGCCGCGCTGGCCTCGGGCTACGGCCTCTACCGCCGGCGCTTCGGCCTCGCCCGCGCCGCCGCCGTCGCGCAGGTCACCTGCCTGCTGGGCGGCTGGGGCCTCGCGCAGCTCCCCTTCCTCATCTACCCCGACGTCACCCTCGCGGGCTCCGCCGCCCCCGACGCCACCCTCACCGCCACCCTCTGGACCATCCCCCCCGGCCTCGCCCTGCTGCTCCCCGCCCTCTGGTGGCTCTTCCGGGTGTTCAAGTCCGCGCGGTGATGGCGCCCCGGCGCTGCCCTGAAGCATCCTACCGCCCGCTCGCGTCCCGCTTCATCCATCTCTCCAACCCCCCCGCTCTGAAGGAGCACCGCTACATGGCACTCAAGGTCGGAACCCAGGCCCCGGATTTCACCCTCCCCTCCAAGCCCGGCGAGACCCTCGCGCTCTCTTCCCTGCGCGGCAAGAACGTCGTGATCCTCTTCTTCCCCGCCGCCTTTACCAGCGTGTGTACGAAGGAGATGTGCACCATCGCCGAGGACTACAGTGCCTACACCGCCCTCAACGCACAGCCCGTCGCCATCAGCGTCGACACCCCGTGGACGCTCCAGAAGTTCGCCGCCGAGTCCAAGGCCGACTTCCCCTTCCTCTCCGACTTCAACAAGACCGTCACCCGCGCCTACGACGTCTACCGTGAAGACTTCGCCTTCGGCATGAAGGGCGTCTCCGAGCGCGCCGTCTTCGTCGTCAACCCCGAGGGCGTCATCACCTACGCCTGGGTCGGCGAGAACCCCGGCGTCTTCCCCGACCTCGACGCCGTCAAGAAGGCCCTCGGCTGATAGACCCGTCACTCCCTGTCACTCCGCGCCCGCCTCCACCCGCTCCACCGCCAGCGCCTCGACCTTGCGCGCCCGCTCCACCGTCAGGTTGAGCAGCGCCGCCACCTCCTCGGCCGTGACCCCGCCGCGGTCGGCCACGTCGAGCGCGCAGGTCTCCGCCATCTCCCACACCTCCACCCCCGGGAAGCTCTCCTTCACCGTCGCGTAGCTGCCGTGGTCGCGCACGTCGAGCGCCAGGTGCGCCGCGCACGACACCCACGGGCACGGCCGCTGCGCGTTGCTCCCGCCAGCGAGGCAGTCCGCCCGCGTCCTCGGCCGGGCGTACCCCGCCGCCTCGTCGGCCGTGACCTGCGCCGCCCCGAGCTCCTGCCACACCGGCAGCCCGACCCGCGCCCTCACCGGCTCCCTGCCCGCCGGAACCCGCCCCGACGGCGCCTCGAAGCGCCCGCGTCCTGCCTTGGGAGTCATCGTTGTCACCTCAGCGTCCGACTGAACATCCGGACAGTCGTCACCCTGCCATCAGCAGTTTAAAGTGTCAAGCGCCCATCCCCCCCACGCTACGCGGCCCGCGCGACCACCCGCGCGGTGAGCCGGCGCAGCGCCACGGCCCAGCGCGGGACGTGCCGCGCCTCGTGGTGCAGCCGGAAGCTCCGCCGCGGGATGGCGAGCGCCAGCGTGAGGGCCCACACGTCCGCGTGGCTGTGCTGCGGGCACTCGCCGTCCAGCAGGGCGTGCGCGAGCTCGTGGAGCACCCGGAGGTTCCACCGCAGGTCGTCGGCGCTGGAGCGCACCAGCAGCACGCGCGGCAGGAGGCCCCCGACGCCGCAGCCCACGTCCTGCCGCGGGATCACCAGGTACTCCAGGTGCGCCGCGAGGATCTGCCCCGAGCCCGCCGCGAAGGGCCACGGCAGGTTGGTGCGCTCGTGCACGTCGTTGGCGATGCCCTCGAGGAGCCCCGCGTCGACCAGCCACGGCCGCTCGAGGATCGCGTGGACCTCGGCGTAGGCGGGCGACGGGAGCTGGCGACGGCGGCGCTGCGGCACCCACCCAATGTAAGCGCCCGACGGCCCCGGAGGGTCCCCCGGGGCGCCTCCAGCGGCCTCCGCGCCTGCGCTGGATACCCAGGACAGACGCGACACTCACCGGTCAGGATATGTCAGACCGGAGGGCTCAGCGCGCCCGGGTGCCGCGCTTCGGGGCGGCGGTCTTCTTCGCCGCGGCGGCCTTGCGGGCGGCGAGGTCGCGGGCCATCTGGGCCTCGAGCTCGCGCACCCGGGCGGTCTGCGCCTCGAGGGCGGCCTCGATGCGCGCGGGGTCGGCGAGCTCTTCGGCGACGCGGGCGAGCTTGATGATGTCCTCGGGCGTGACGATGCCGCGGAGGATGTACCGCGAGCTGCCCGCCACGGCCTCCCAGGCGTGCGCGCGGATCTTCGGCTCGCGGCGCTTCGCCTCGACGAGGGCGTCGTCGAAGCCGATGGCGTTCACCATGTGCGGCCGCACGCTGTCGCGCGTCGCGGGGCCGCGCTCGGCGTCCTCCGCGGCGGCGTCGCCCTCGCCCAGCAGCAGCCAGCGCTCGGACACCTCGGCGCCCCGGGCGATGCGCTTCAGGGTGGCGCGCTCGACGGCCCCCTCGTCGCGGTCGAGGTTGCGCAGGATGCCGTTGAGCTGCGACGGCGTGTGGAAGCCCGCGCGCCGGGCGAGCTCGCGCTCGCTCCAGGCCCTCTCCTCGAGAATCTTGCGGATGCGATCGGCGACGCCAGCCACGGCGGCGATCGTAGCACCATTGTCAGCCCGGGGTGACAAGGGGGCAGGCGGAGCGATCGCTCAGGCGTCGCGGACGGTCACGCCCTTCCAGAAGGCCACCCGGCCGCGGATCTGCTTCGCGGCGTCCTTGGGCTCCGGGTAGAACCACGCGGCGTCGGGGTTGCTCTTCCCCCCGGCGCTGACGGTGTAGTAGCTCGCGGTGCCCTTCCACCCGCAGACGGTGTGGGTGTCACTCGGGGTGAAATGCTCCCGCCGGAGCGACGACTCGGGGAAGTACGCGTTGCCCTCCACGGTCACGATGTCGTCGGACTCGGCCAGGACGGTCCCGTTCCACTCGGCGCGCTTGATGGTCATCTGGGGTGTCTCTTCGTTGGGGGGGGGGTTGGGAGTGTCAGCCCGCTCAGCGGGCCTGGAAGAGCGAGTGGGCGAAGGGCCACGCGGGGTCGATCCATTGTTGGATGCACGCGAAGCCCGACTCGTCCGCCCAGGCGCGCAGCTCGTCGGGGCGGAAGCGGTGGCTCGACTCGGTCCAGATGCTCTCGCCCGCCGCGAAGGGGATGGCCACGCCCCGGAGGTGCACCTCGCACGCCCGCTGCGCCACGAGGTGCATCTCGATGCGGCGCTCGGGGGCGTTCCAGCGGGCCTCGTGGGCGAAGTCCGGGAGGTGGAAGTCCGCGCCCCACTCGCGGTTGAGCCGCACCAGCACGTTGCGGTTGAAGGCCGCGGTCACCCCGAGCGCGTCGTCGTAGGCCGGGAGCAGCGCCGCCGCGGGCTTCTCCAGGTCGGTGGCCAGCAGCAGGGCATCGCCGGGCAGCAGCGCCGCGCGCACGTCGCGCAAAAACGCGAGCGCGTCGCGGCGGTCGAAGTTGGACAGGTTGCTGCCGAGGAAGAGCACGAGGCGGCGGGCGCCCGGCACCCGCGGGGCGCGGCGCAGCCCGTCGAGGTAGGTGGCCTCGACGCAGCGCACCTCGACGCTGTCGATGCCTTCGAGGGCGTGGCGGCACTCGCGCAGGGCGCTCGCGGAGACGTCGATGGCGGTGAACACCGTGGACGGCTGCTGCGCGGTGACCGCCGGGAGGAAGAGGGCGGCCTTGCGCCCGCCGCCGGGGCCGAGCTCGACGACGTCGAGGGGTGCGCCGAGGGCGCGGACGGCGTCGGCGGCGTGGGCCTCGATGAGCCGGAGGTCGGCGCGGGTGAGGCCGTACTCGGGCAGCTCGGTGATGGCCTCGAAGAGGGCCGAGCCGAGGGCGTCGTAGAGGAGGGCCGTTGGGAGGGTCTTGGGGAGGGCGCGCAGGCCCTGGAGGATGGCGGTGGCGTCGGTCATGCGGGGCTCCCGTCGTCGACGCAGCGGAGCGTCGCATACACGTGCGGGTAATGCGGTTGGAACCAATTGCGGAACGACCGGCGCAGGAAGGCCGTCGCCGTGCGCGGAGAGGCGCCCTTGAGGACGAAGTGGCGGTCGTCGAAGAAGCCGGCGGAGTAGGTCTGGTAGAAGGGCAGCGGGGTGAATCCCGGCAGCGGCGCGAAGGGGCTGCGGGTCCACTCCCAGCCGTTGCCGAGCATCTCGTCGACGCCGAGCGCGCTGCGCCCCGCGGGGTGGGCGCCCACCGGCGTGGGGTCGACGTGGGCGAAGCCGAAGTTGCCGTGCAGGCCCGGCACCGGGGGGGCAGAGCCCCAGGGGAAGGGGTTCTCGCGGCCGTCGCGGGTGGCGTAGGCGGCGCGGTGCCACTGGGCCTCGGTGGGGAGCGAGCAGCCCCGCCAGCGGGCGTAGGCGCGGGCCTCGGCGTGGCTCACATACACCGGGGTCGCGGGCGCCAGCGGAACCTCCCCGAACATCGCCCGCCACCACCAGCGCCCGTCGCGCCACGACCAGAACGCCGGGTGCGTGACGCTCTCGCGCTCGCGCCACGCGCGGTCGTCGTCGGTCCAGAGGGCGTCGTCGCGGTACCCGCCGGCCTCGACGAAGGCGAGCCAGTCGGCGTTGGTGACCTTGTGCGATTGAACCCTGAACGCCGGCACGTCGACGGCGTGCTCGTCGTGCTCGTTGTCCCAGACGCCGTAGGGGTTCTCGGTGCGGGCGACGCCGAGGGTGGCGCGGCCCGCGGGGACGTCGATCCAGGTGGTGGGGGCTGGGGTGACGGCGTCGTGGCGCGCGATGGGCTGCGGCACGAGCGACGAGGGAGGGAGGCGGTGCAGGAGGTAGGCGAGGGTCTCGGCGTGCATGAGCCGGTGCTCGACGGCGAGGCGGGCGGCCCAGGCCTCGGTGAGCCAGCCGGTGAGGGGGGCGGTGGCGAGGGCCTCGTCGACGTCGACGCGGGCGGCGGCGATCCACGGGCGGATGGCGGCGGCGGCGGGCCAGTCGCGGGCGGTGTCGCGGGGGAGGTCGCCGTGGACGGGGTCGATGCCGAAGGCGAAGAGGCGCTCGAAGTCCTCGCGGCGCGAGGGGGCGTGGAGGCAGTCGCGGACGATGAGGTTCCAGTCGAAGGCCTCGAGGTGGCCGAGGTAGAAGACCAGGCGGTGGCGCTCGGCGATGGGGCGCGCGAGCAGGGCGTCGGGGGTGAGCCAGTCGAAGAGCGCGTCGGTCTCGCGACGGGCCGCCTGGAGGTCTGCGGCGAGCGCTGCGCGCAGCTCGCGGGTTGGTTCTCGTCTCACGCGGTCACCTCTACGCCGTCGTCATCGATCGGGTTACCCCTACGCACTGTGGCCCCAGGCCGCCGGTCGCCAGCCGTGTCGACGACACTACGGGGCGATGGACGCTCCGCCCGCGATGATCTAGCGATGACGATCGGAGGTCTCATCGATGGAGCACGAGCTGTTCTACTGGCCGGGGATTCAGGGGCGCGGGGAGTTCATCCGGCTCGCGTTCGAGGACGCGGGCGTCGCGTACGACGACGTCGCGCGCGGCCCGCAGGGGGTGAAGGCCATCGCGCGCATGCTACGCGGCGAGGGCTTCGAGGGCACTGCGCCCTTCGCGCCGCCGGTGCTGCGCCACGCCTCACTGGTCATCGCGCAGGTGGCCAACATCCTCCACTACGTCGCGCCGAAGATCGGGCTCGCGCCCGCGGACGAGGCCGGGCGGCACCGCGCGCTGCAGCTGCAGCTCACCGTGGCCGACCTGGTGTCGGAGGTCCACGACACGCACCACCCGGTGGGGACGGCGCTCTACTACGAAGACCAGAAGCCCGAGGCCCGGCGGCGCGCGGTGAGCTTCGTGTCGCAGCGGTTGGTGAAGTTCCTCGGGTACTTCGAGGGGGCGATCGAGCGCAACGGCGCGAGCGGATGGCTCGTCGGGGAGGCGGCGAGCTACGTCGACCTGTCGCTCTTCCAGGTGGTCGAGGGGCTGCGGTACGCGTTCCCGCGGGCGATGGCGGCGCTCGAAGGGAAGGTGCCGCGGGTGGTGGCGCTGCACGACCGCGTGGCGGAGAGACCGGGCATCGCGGCCTACCTGGCGTCGCCGCGGCGCATCGCCTTCAACGAGAGCGGGATCTTCCGGAGGTACCCCGAGCTCGACCTCGCGCCCGGCGAGGAGTGAGCGGGACGGAGACCCTCAGCGTTCGCCGCGCAGCGGGCGCGGCACCGCGGCGCGCTCGATGAGCGCGAAGAGCGCCTGCGTGAGCAGCGCCAGCGCCGCGGCGGGCAGCGCGCCCTCCATGATGGTCGCCGTCGAGTCGAGGCGTATCCCGCGCAGGATGGGCTGCCCGTAGCCACCGGCGCCCACCATCGCGCCGAGGGTGGCGGTGCCCACGTTGATCACCGCGGCGGTCTTCACGCCCGCCAGGATGGACGGCATCGCGAGCGGAAGCTCCACCAGGCGCAGCCGCGCGGAGGGCGGCAGGCCCAGCGCCTCGGCGCTCTCCCGCAGCGACGGCGCGATGCCGCGCAGGCCCGCGACGGTGTTCTGCACGATGGGCAGCAGCGAGTAGAGGAAGAGCGCCGCCACCGCGGGCGCCGCGCCGATGCCCAGCACCGGGATGAGCAGCACCAGCAGCGCCAGCGAGGGGACCGTCTGCAGCACCCCCGCGGCGCCCAGCACCAGCGCCCCGAGGCGCGGTCGCCGCGCCGCCGCCACGCCCAGCGGCACCGCGCACAGCACCGCCGCCAGCAGCGACGCCAGCACCATCGCGAGGTGCTCCCGGGTGCGCAGCCACACCCGCGCCGCGCGGCCCTCGGCGGCGACGACGGTGCGCAGCCCGCGGTGCTCCTCCAGCCAGGCCGCGGCGACGGAGGACTCCGTGCGACGGCGGCGCTTCACCCGGTCGTTGAGGTCGATCATGGTGGCGGCGTCGAGGCTGCCGCCGAGGGACTCCAGCGCCCGAACGCAGCCCGGCGCGCGGCGCGCGAGGTCCGCGCGGTAGAGCAGCACCGCGGAATACTCGGGGAAGTAAGATCGGTCGTCGGCGAGCACGCGCAGGTGGTGCCAGGCGATCTCCGCGTCGGTGGTGTAGAGGTCGGTCACCTGGATGGCCCCGGCGGAGAGGGCGCGGTACGCGAGGTCGTGGTCCATGCCGCGCACGTCGCGCTGCGGGAGCCCGTAGCGGGCCCGCAGCCCGGGCCACCCGTCGGCGCGCTCGAGGAACTCGTGCGACAGGCCCAGCGCCAGCCCCGGGTGCCCGCGCAGGTCGCCGAGGGTGCGCAGCCCGCGGGCGGCGGCGAGGTCCTCGGGGACGCCCAGGGCGTAGGTGTTGTTGAAGCCCAGCGGCGCGCTCATCGCCACCCCCTCGTGGGCGAGCGCGCGGCGCATCCCGGCGAGGTCGCGCGCGTCGACGCCCCGGAGCAGCTCCGCCGCGAGGGTGCCCGTGTACTCCGGGTAGACGTCGATCTCGCCCGCGCGCAGGGCGCGCCAGAGCACGGCCGTCCCGCCGAGCTGACGGCGGTGCTCGGTGGTCGCGCCGCCGGTCGCGCACGCCCGCGCCGCCACCTCGCCGAGGATCACCCCCTCGGTGAAGTTCTTGGAGCCCACGCGCACGGCCCGGGGCGCGCACCCGAGGGCGAGACACCCGACGAGGAGGGCGATCCCCCACCCTCGCATCACGGCTCCCCCGGCGCGTCGGTCTGCGCCCCGAGGAAATCCCGCACGAAGCCACTCGCGGGTGCCCCTTCCAGCATCGCGAGCGTGCCCTGCTGCGCCACCCTCCCCTCGCGGAGCAGCACCACCAGGTCGCCGAAGTGCCGCGCCTCGCGGAGGTCGTGCGTGACCAGCACCACGGTCTTGTTCAGCGCGCGAAACACCCCGCGCAGGTCGCGCTGCAGCTCGGCGCGCACCATCGGGTCGAGCGCCCCGAGGGGCTCGTCGAGCAGCAGCATCTCCGGGTCGAGCATCAGCGCACGCATCAGGGCCACCCGCTGCCGCTGACCGCCCGACAGCTCCCCGGGGTGCCGGTCGAGCAGCGGCGTCGGCAGCCGCGCCAGCGCCGCGAGCTCGGTCACCCGCGCGTCGACCTCCGCGGGCGACCGACCGAGCCATCGGGCGAGCAGGGTCACGTTGGCGCGCGCCGTGAGGTGCGGGAAGAGCCCGCCCTCCTGGATGACGTAGCCCACCCGCCGGCGCAGCCCCTCGACGCTCGCCGGGGTGACCTCGACGCCGAGCACCCGCACGGCGCCCGCGTCGGGGGCGATGAGCCCGTTGAGCAGCCGGAGCAGGGTGCTCTTGCCGCAGCCGCTCGGGCCGAGCAGCACCGTCGTGCGGTTGGCGGGGACGTCGAGGTCGATGGGCCCGAGGGCCACCGCGTCGCCGTAGCGCTTCGTCACGCCGGCGAGCGAGGCCGCGGGGGGGTCGCTCATCCGTCCGCGCGGGCTACGCCAGGCCCTGGATCATCAGCACGGCGGTGAGCACCGCGGCCACCGTCACCGGGATGCTGAAGTTGTCGTCGAGGCGCTCGGACGACAGCTCGGTGAGCGCGCCCGCCACGCCCGCCACGGCGCCCATGAGCAGCGCCTGCGACCAGGCCATCGGGTAGCTGAGCCGCAGGGTGAGCGTGGAGGCCGTGCCGGCCACCAGGGCGAAGGCCGCGGTGCCCTCCAGCGAGCGGCCGTTGCGCAGGCGGGTGCGGCCCCAGCGGCGGCCTACCAGGGAGGCCGCGGTGTCGCCCACCGCGAGGGACATCACCGCCGCCGTGCAGGCGCTGCGGGGGAAGGCGAGCGCGATGAGCAGCAGCCCCGTGACGAACCACGTCGACGAGTTGACCCGCGTGCGCTCGTGGTCGTGCGCCACCGGCCCGAAGAGCTTCATCATCAGCTCGTTGACCCGCGCGCTGCGCACCCGCAGGAACTCCGCCGTCCACGCGAGCACGCCCACCGCGAGCGGCAGCCCCACCAGCCAGGCCCGCGAGGGGAGCAGCACCGTCAGCGCCGTCGCCGAGGTGCCCATGCCCACGTGCATGATCATTCGCGCGCGGTTCATCGGCCGCGGGGGGCGGGCGGCCGCGGTCATGCGGGCCAGCGCCGCCGCGAGGGCCTCCTGCGCCGGGCGCACCTGCTCGCCGAAGCGCCCCCAGGTGGTCTCGCCCGCGTCGGCCGGGGTGGCGCGCTCGAGGGCCTCCAGGGCCTCGCGCAGCGCGTCGCGCAGGGCCGCCGCCCGGGGCTCGACCTCCGCACGCAGGGCGGCGCGCATCTGCTCGCCCACCTCCGTCGCCCGCTGGCGCAGCGCGGCCTGCGGGGCGCCCTGCGCCATGGCCTCGTCGACCGCTTCGAGCAGCGCGGAGAGTTCGTCCGCGATGCGTTGTCCCTCGTGGCTCAACGTGACCGTCATGGCGTGTCCTGACAGGTAAGGGAGCTCTCGCGTCCGGTCAACGGCCGTCCGCCGAGACGAAGTGCCACTGCTCGATGGCCTCGCCGAAGCGCACGCCGGGGCCGCGGTCCCAGCCCTTGAGGGCGGGCGACACCACGTAGCGGTCGGAGCCGAAGGCCAGCGGGACCAGCGGCAGGCGCTGCGCGAAGAGCGCCAGCAGGCGGTCCTGGAGCTGGTGCTGGCGCTCGGGGAAGAGGGCCCGCTCCTCGCGCTCGGCGAGCGCGGCGGCGGCGTCGTCGAAGGCCTCGGTGCGCGCGCCCGGGATGAAGCGCCCGTCCCGGCGGGGGAGGTTCCAGAAGCGCCGCGGGTCGACGTCGCGCTCGGCCGTCATCGTCTGTAGCAGCAGGCCCCCGTGCGTGCGCGAGCGGGCCGGCCCCTGCACCGTGGGGACCTCCTGCGCGTCGATGACCACCCCAGCGGCGGTCCAGGCCTCGGTGAGGAGCCGCGCGGCCCGTCGCTCCACCGCCCCGGGGCCGTGGGTGAGCCGCAGCGTCTGTCCGGCGAGGCCCGCGGCGACCAGGGACGCCCGCGCGGCCTCGAGGTCGAAGGGAGGGCGCTGCACCCCGGCGGGCGCCGGGCCCGTGCGCGGGACCTCCGCGGCCCGACCGGCCGCCCCGAACAGCGCCAGGGCGAGGGCGTCGCGGTCGACGGCCTGGAGCAGCGCCGCGCGCGCCGCCAGCGGCTGGAGCGCCTCCACCGCCGGGTCGGGCTGCAGCGCGAAGAGCTGGTTCGAGGGCCGCTGGAGCGAGGCGCCGGGGACGCGCGTCGCGATCGCGTCGGCCTGCTCGGGGCTGAGCGCGCTGGGCGCCACGAGGTCTAGCTCGCCGCGCTCGAAGGCGGCCGCGAGGGCGGCGTGGTCGGCGATGCAGCGCAGCTCGACGCGGGCGATGGACGGCGGCGCGCCGATGAAGTGGGGGTTGGCTTCCAGCAGCAGCTCGCGGCCGGGGGTGAAGCGCGCGACCCGGTAGGGCCCGGCGCCGGGCATCGGGCGCGAGCGGCGGGCCTCGAGGACGGCGTCGTAGCCGCCCCGGCGCAGCACCTCGCCGAGCGCGTGGCGGGGCAGCGGCTGGAGGCCATCGAGGGCCCGCACCAGAACCCCGTCGTAGGTGATGACCAGGGTGCGCGCGTCGGGGGTGAGCACGCCGCGGACGTGCGGGTCGGGCGAGGCCTCGAGGGCGAAGCGGAAGTCGTCGGCGGTGAGGGCGTGGCCGTCGCTCCAGCGCAGGTTGGCGCGGAGGCGCCAGCGCACCTCGAAGGTGCCGTCGGGGTTCACCTGGAGGGCGTCGTTGCCCACCGCGGGCAGGCGCTCGGCGAGGAAGGGGACGCGCTCGTCCTCGGGGGTGCTGAAGACCAGGCCGCGGCGCGTGCCGAAGGTCACCACGCCGGTCATGAGGGAGGGGAGCTGGTCGACGCCGACGCGCACGAGGGGGCGGGCGGAGGCGACGCGGGGCATCGCGGGGATGGGCGAGGGGCGCAGCGGGGGCGGCGCGGACGCGGGGCGCAGCAGGGCGAGCGCGACCGCGAGGGCGCCGAGCGGGAGCCCGGCGCGGCTGTAGAGGTCGATGCGGTGCGCGAGGGGCGCGCGGTTGCCGCGGTGCAGCCAGTAGACCCCGACGCTGCCGAGGAGGGCGAGGGCGGTGACGGCGTAGGCGACGAGGAAGAGGGAGTCGGCGACGGTGAGGTACGCCACGTCGGGGAGGGTGCTCGCCACGGAGAACTGGAACGCGAAGCACGCGAGCAGCGCCGTGACGCCGATGCCCGAGCGGGCGTCGATGAGGTCGGGCGGGAGCAGGAGCGCGAGCATCGCCACGAGGAGGATGAGCACCAGCGGGAGGAAGAGCTTGAGCGCGACGGTGATCACCGGGCGGCGGAGGGTGACCTCGAAGCGGGCGCGGTTGACGGTGGTGCCGAGGCCCTCGTGGGCGATGCTCCCGAGGTCCGAGGGGTACTCCAGGTGCTCGGTGCGGGGGCGGAAGTGGGGGGAGTAGTTCCAGCCGGTGATGCTGAAATGGCTCTCCATGCCGCTGCCGGTGAGGTCGGGCACGAGGGCGCCGTCGCGCTCGGGCAGCTCGAAGGTCACCCCGATGACCTGGCTGTCGAAGGGGAAGCGGTGCACGGGAAACTCCCCGCGGAGGGTGCCGCGCAGGCGCCAGCGGCGGACGTGCCACTGGCCGTCGTCCTCGGTGCCGAGGTCGTCGCGGGTCAGGGTGCTCTCGTTGGCGATGCGCAGGAGCGTCGGGTCGAAGTCCCCGAGCCACTTCGCCCAGGCCTCCATGTCGACGTCAAAGGTTCCGTTGCGCTGGTCGAGGCGGGTCACGTCGCGGAGGTAGACGCCGACGTACACGCGCCGCGCCGGGTCGGCCGAGGCCGCGCGGGGACTCAGCACCGCCAGCGCCACGAGCAGCGCCCCCAGCAGCAGGACGATCGGGCTCGCGGCGCGGGCGCGGCGGGACGACGGGCGAGCAGGACACATCGGGTCGGCGATGGCGTTCACGGCGAACACCTAAGGGAACACTCCCCCCGTCGTGGGGCAAGACACGACACCCGAGAGACCATCGGCGCCCCGGGGCCGCGGGTCGGGGTAAGGTGCCGGACGCCATGACAACGCCCCAATGGGTCATCCACAAGTTCGGCGGCAGCAGCGTCGCCAGCGCCCAGCGCTACCGCGAGGTGGCCGCCATCGTCGCGCGCGAGCCCGGCGCCCGGAAGGCCGTCGTCGTGTCGGCGATGGCGAAGGTCACCGACGCCCTGATCGGGCTGACCGAGCTCGCCCGCGCCCGCGACGCGTCCTACGAGGCGCGCCTCGCCGAGCTGATCGAGCGGCACGTCGAGGCCGCCCGCGACCTGCTACCGGAGACGGCCTGCGCCGCGCTCACGGCCGTGCTGCGCGCCGACGCGGTGGACATCGCCGACGTGCTGCGCGCGATCTGGTTGGCCCGCACGTGCACCCTGGAGCTCACCGAGCTGGTGTCGGGCTATGGCGAGCTGTGGTCGGCGCAGCTGCTCGGGGCCTTCCTCGCGGTGGAGGGCGTCAACGCCCGCTGGCTCGACGCCCGCAAGGTGCTGGTGGTGCGCCCCGGGGAGACGGGCCCGGTGATCGACTGGGCGGCGTCGCGGGCGCTGCTGGCGGCGTGGCAGGCGAGCGACCCGGTGGACGACCTCGTGATCACGGGCTTCGTGGCGCAGACCCCGGAGGGGGTGCCGACGACGCTCAAGCGCAACGGCAGCGACTTCTCGGCGTCCATCTTCGGCCTGCTCCTCGACGCCGCCGCCGTCACCATCTGGACCGACGTGGACGGCGTGCTCAGCGCCGACCCGCGGCGCGTGCCCGAGGCCGTGGTGCTCGACGAGCTCTCCTACGACGAGGCCATGGAGCTCGCGTACTTCGGCGCCAAGGTGCTGCACCCGCGCACGATGGCGCCCTGCGTGGCCCAGGGCATCCCCATCTGGATCCGCAACACCTTCAACCCGACGCACCCGGGCACGCGCATCCACCGCTCGGAGGGACCGGGCGCGAGCGGCGCCTCGGCGGTGCGGGGCTTCTCGACCATCGACGGCATCGCGCTGATCAACGTCGAGGGCACCGGGATGGTGGGCGTCCCGGGCGTGGCGCAGCGCATCTTCGGCGCGCTGCGGACGGTGGGCGTCTCGGTGGTGATGATCTCCCAGGCGAGCTCGGAGCACTCGGTGTGCTTCGCGGTGCCCGAGGCGCAGTCCGAGCTCGCGCAGCGCACCGTCGAGGCGGCCTTCGCGGCGGAGGTGCACCGGGGGCAGATCCAGCGGGTGGAGGTGGTGCCCGGGTGCAGCGTGCTGGCCGCCGTGGGCGAGCGCATGGCCGACACGCCGGGCGTCGCGGCGCGGCTCTTCGGGGCGCTGGGCAAGGCGGGCATCAACGTGCGGGCCATCGCGCAGGGCTCGTCGCAGCGCAACATCTCGCTGGTGATCGACCGCGCCGACTCGACCCGCGCGCTGCGGGCCGTGCACGCGGGCTTCTACCTCTCCGACCAGGTGATCTCCGTCGGCGTGGTGGGCGCCGGGCTGGTGGGCCGCGCGCTGCTGGCGCAGCTGGAGGCGCAGGCGCCGCGGCTGCGGGCGCGCTTCAAGGTCGACCTGCGGGTGCGGGCCATCGCGAGCTCGACGCGGATGCTGCTGGGCGACCCCTCGCTGTCGCCCGCGGCGTGGGAGGGCGGCGCGCCGACGGTGCCCACCGACCTCGCCGCGCTGGCCGAGCACATCCGCCCGTCGCACCTGCCGCACGCGGTGATCATCGACTGCACGGCGAGCGACGCGGTGGCCGAGCACTACGCCGCGTGGCTGGAGCGGGGCATCCACGTGATCACGCCCAACAAGCGCGCGGGCGCGGGGCCGCTGGCGCGCTACCGGGTGATCCGCGAGCTGTCCGAGGGGCGGCGCACGCGCTTCTTCTACGAGGCGACGGTGGGCGCGGGGCTGCCGGTGATCACCACGCTGCGCGACCTCCTACAGACGGGCGACCGGGTGACGCGCATCGAGGGGGTGCTCTCGGGGACGCTGTCGTACGTGTTCAACACCTTCACCGGGGAGGTGGGCTTCTCGGAGGTGGTGCGGCAGGCGAAGGCGCTCGGGTACACCGAGCCCGACCCCCGGGACGACCTCGCGGGCACGGACGTCGCGCGCAAGCTGGTGATCCTCGGCCGCGAGATGGACCTCTCCATGGAGCTGGCCGAGGTGTCGGTGCAGAGCCTCGTGCCCGAGGCGCTGCGCGGCGCCGACGTGGAGGCCTTCATGACGGGCCTCGCGGACTTCGACGCCCCGATGGGGGCCGCGCTGGCCGAGGCGCGCGCGGCGGGCGAGGTGCTGCGCTACGTGGGCGTGATCGAGGCCGACGGGCGGGCGAGCGCGTCGCTGCGGCGCTACCCCGCGACGCACGCCTTCGCGCGGGTGGGGGCGAGCGACAACATATTGGCCTTCACGACGGCGCGGTACCACACGCAGCCGCTCATCGTGCAGGGGCCGGGCGCGGGGCCCGAGGTGACGGCGGGCGGGGTCTTCGCCGACCTGCTGCGGCTGGCCTCGTCGGTGGGGTGACTACGGGGCGGAGCGCCCCGCGGTTGCGTCGAGGAGCCGCGTCAGCGCATCGGATGCCCGGAGGGTCGCCACCGTAGCCGAGTAGGAGCGGCCAGCGTCGTCGACCGCCTCGGCGGGATAGCCGGGCCCGGTGAGCGCGAGGTTGTGATCCGCGCGGATGCAGACGCGCTGCTTCGGTTTGACCACGTCGTCCAGCGCGGCGCGGTCGAGACGCCAGCCTTCGAAGACCTCGACATCACGCCCCTCGTAGTGCTCACGGCAGAGCCGTACGCCCACGTCGGTGTGCTGATAGAGCCACGACTCGATGCTGTAGAAGGGCAGGACCACGAACAGGCGTCGCATCCTGCGCTCGGCCTCGTCGGCCGGGATGCGAAGCATGTGGCAGAGCAGCTGGTGGACCCGGGACCTCACGATGCTTTCGAACTTCGCGCGGTTCTCGCTCGTCGCTCGCTCGGTCCACGGGCGATCGCCGTCTACGTGGAAGAACACGAAGCCGTCGTCGCGCCCCAGCTTCGTGGCGATCGAGCGCAGCAGCGTGGTCACGTCGGCATGATCGCGCGTCTCGGTGCTCTTCCAGCGCGAGCCTCGCAGCCCACGCTGCGCGGCCTCGTCCCTGGGCTCGAAGCCGAGCTGGTGCGTCTGGTAGTCGTCCACGACGAGGCGGAGCATTCGCTTGAGGACGGCGACGACGGTGGCGTGGGCGTCCCTGCCGCTGTCCTCGGTCAGCACGAGAAGCGAGCCGAGGCGTTGGTTCATCGCTACCAGAGACCTCGCACCCGCAGGAGCTCGCCGAGGTGCTGGATGCCGACCTGATGGTCGGCGAAGAGCTCGCGCGCGTCATCGGCGGAGAGGTTCGACCAGACGAAGCGGGAGTGCCCGTCGATCACCTCCGAGCGGCACTGGATGAAGCTGCGCTGAGCCTCCTCGGCCGAGCCGATGGGGATGTAGTCGAGCAGCAGCGGGTTCTGGCTGGTGAGGAAGGCCTGCGCCGCCAGGTCGAGACCGGACATCTCATCGAGGCAGAAGCGGATCCAGTCGTGGTGCATGCCATTCACGAGCTCATCAGCGATGACGTAGCGGTGATTGGCATCGAGGTAGTAGAGGAAGGCCAGGAGGCGCTTCTGGCCGTAGCTCAGGGCGTGATGCGAGAAGCTCGATCCGCCGGGCTCCGTGAAAAGGAAATCCAGGCCACTGAACTGCCACCACAGACCGAGTTCATCGCTATAGCTACCCTCCACCGAGACCGACATCGTGATCTCACGCAGGCCGACGGCGTCCGGGAACTTTCGAAGTCGAGATGCATCGAGAGAGACCGTCGCGCTGGTCTGCCCGTGCTCGGGTTCAGCGATGCCGTCTACCATCGGCATGAAGTTCGAACTCGCTATTTTACTGGTCTCGACACCATCTCGCACCGACTTGAAGTGGACCTCCGCGCGCACCCGTGAGTCTTCGGCAGGTCGATCATGATCACGATGGGCAGCACGGATGATCGAATCATAGGCACCGAGGGACTCATCAAACCGGAAGGCAGATCTTCCCTGCAGATATGAGTCAATCAGGACTTCCATCGCCTCGCGCTCGCCACGTCTCGCGTAGTTGAGGCCGCGCGTCAGTGCGGAGAACACGCCTGGGCGAAAGATGTCGGTCGGACCACCCGTTCGCCACCCGCCGGTTCCGCTTCGCCAGCGACGCGTCGAGTGCTCGACCTCGATCTCGAAGCTCTCGGGAGGGTCAAGATGCAGGAGGGTCAAGGTCGCGAACAGGTGCGCGCTGTACTCGGGCGAAGGCCGACGGCCCTCTCTCACTCTCGCACCGCTACTGTTCGCACCATCATCGGCTGCCAGTGCGTTGGCAACCCCCACTCGTATGGTGCCTTCCTCGTGCTGGAGCTCGAACTCCAGGTCGAACTCCTCCTCACGCAACCCCGAGAAGTCCGACCGCACCACCATCGAGATCAGGTCGAGCAGCGTCGTCTTGCCGGTTCCATTGCGCCCCAGCAACACGTTGAAACGCTCGTTGAACGCGAGCTCCGTCCCGGGCTTCACGTGCCGGAACCTGTGCACCTTCAACCACTTCAGCACTGGGATTCTCCGGTCAACGGCGTACCACGACGCCCGACACCGCGGAACCAGAAGCGCGTCGTCCGTCTGGTCATGGAAGCCCGACCACCACGACGGGGCTGGCGCGATCGACCATCGTCCCGTCCCCGAGCTGTCCGGACATGTTGCCGCCCCAGCAGAAGACAGACCCGGCCGATCTCCTCGCGCACGTGTGATAGATGCCCGCCGTGAGCTCGGTCGCATCGTCCAGGCCTGCCACCGGGACCGGCGTCGTCGCGTCGCGCGTGGTTCCGTTCCCGAGCCCACCGCGCATGTTTCCTCCCCAGCAGACGACGGCGCCGCCAGCGCGTCGCGCGCAGAGATGATACAGGTTGAAGTCTCGCACCAACCCGACCGCGTCGGAGAGCCCCGACACCGCCACCGGCGTCCGGGACGGCGTCGTGCCGCCGTTGCCGAGCTGACCGCTCTCGTTGCCGCCCCAGCAAACGATCGACCCCGTCGAGCGGAGCGCGCAGGTCACATCGACTCCGGCCGTGACCTGCACAACGTCCGACAGACCAGAGACGGTCACCGGCAGCCTTGAGTCCGCCACGGTCCCGTCCCCGAGCTGGCCATTGGAATTTCGTCCCCAGCAGACCACCGTCCCACCGGCACGCCGGGCGCAGGTGTGGGTGCTTCCCGCGGTCACCGACACCGCATCCATCAGCCCGCTTACCGTGGTCGGGACAGCCGAGTTGACTGTTGTCCCATCACCGATCTGGCCAGAGGAGTTCAGCCCCCAACACGAGACCTCACCGCTCGCCCGCAGCGCGCAGACATGAGCTGTGCCTGACGAGATGGCCGTCGCGTCGCTCAACCCGGTGACAGGCACGGGGGTCATCGAGTTGGCCGTGGTTCCGTTTCCAAGTTGACCGTAGACGTTCTGACCCCAGCAGACGAGCGAACCTCCGGCCCGGCGAGCGCACGTGTGATACACGTCCGCGCTGAGCTCGACGGCGTCCGTGATCCCCACGACGTTCACCGGAGTCGACGAGTTCGCAGTCATCCCGTCTCCGAGCGCTCCGACCGCGTTGTTGTACCCCCAGCAGACGACGCGCCCTCCTGAGCGGATCGCGCAGGTATGAAGATTCCCCGCGGCGATACCTCCCGCGCGCGCACCGCCGCACACCCCCGAGACGCACATCGCGCCGGTCGGACAGGACGCGGCGCATCGCCCGCAGTTCGCGCTCGACGTGCCCACGTCGGCCTCACATCCGTTGGAGGCCACTCCGTCACAATCGGCATGGCTGGCGGCGCACCGTTCGATGACGCAGGATCCCGCGGTGCAGCGACCCAGGGCGTGGTCGTCATTGCAACTCACATCGCAAGCGCCGCAGTTGGCCGGATCATCCTGAAGACTCCGACACGTGCCACTACACTCGACCTGCCCGCCGGAGCACTCCGCGCTCCCATCGCTTCGCGCGGAGCCCACGTCCGGCGGCGTTACGTGATCATCGGAGGCCCCGCGATCGACGGGGACGTCGCCTGCCACCGCGTCCCCCGCGCCGTCGATCATGTCTCCCACATCGCCGGCCCCGAGTGAATCTACGACCTCCCCCGCGTCCATCGGCGCATCCATCGCGACGGCCGCCTCGCGGCCCAGGTCCATCGGCCCGTCCATCACCGGCGCGTCCACCGGTGCCGATGCGTCCATCCCCACGAACGGTCGCACCATCTCCTGCGCCGCGGTCGCCGCCTCGCACCGCCCGCTGCCCACCACGCAGCGCTGGTCGCTCGCGCAGGTCACGCCGACGCACGCCGACGCCAGGAGCAACGGCACCTCCTCCGTCAGCCCCCTCGTGAAGCGCACCACCGCGCGCTGCGCCACCACCGCCCCCGCCGCGCTGCACCCGTTGGGATCAGCGCACCCCAGCGCCTCGATCCACACCGGCGTGTCCGTGTCGCCGTCGTTCGCGATCACGCCCACGTACAACGGCAGCGATCGTCGCTCGCCGCCCGTGCCCAGCGCCGTCGTGCGCGCGCTGCGCAGCGGCCCGTTCGCTCCGCCCCGGCGCACGCTGAGCACCACCGACTGCACCGTCCGCCCGGCGCCCCAGGCGACCTCGGAGTCGACGCGCACCACGAGCTCCGTGCGCGGCTGCTCGCACCCCGCGGCGAGCGCTGCCACCGACCCCAGGAGTGTCGCCCCCCGTCGCATCCCGGGACCCTACCAGACTCCCATCGTACCTCGCCGCAGTAGTTCTGACGGGTTGAGAGAGCGTCCACCCATGCCCACGCGATGTGCCTCCGCGCTCGTTGGGGGCACTGCTGCGGCGGCATCGGGGGAGAAGAACCGCAAGGGGCGCAAGGGGCGCAAGGAGGAGTTCCGCCGGCGCTGGTGCATCGGGTTCGCGAGAGGGTTGGAGCGAACCTGGACTCCGACACGAGTTGGAGGGTTGGAGCGCCTGCCCGCCCAACCCGTCGCTGCCTTGCGACCCTTGCGACCCTTGCGGTTCTTCTTCTCCCCCGATGCAGCCGCAGCAGTGCCCCCAACGAGCGCGGAGGCACATCGCGTGGGCATGGGTGGACGCTCTCTCAACCCGTCAGAACTCTTGCGACGCAGTACTCGGCTCTCGTGCTCACTCCCGAAAGCCCGTCACCCGATACGTCTGCGCCCGCACCGTGGGCGTCGCATACGGTAGGCCCCGGTGGCTCGCCCGCGCCGGAAACACCGCCCCCGCCTCGGGCGCCAGCACCAGCGCCCGCTCCACCGCCGCGCAGGCCTCTCGCGCGTCGGGCGCGTCGCAGGCCGTCGTGCGCACGTAGTACATGCACCCCAGCGGCTCCATCAGCGCGCGCACGTTGACCGGCTCGCGCGCGTCGATGCGCACCGTCCCCCCGCGCGCCGCCCACGCCGGCAGGAACACCGTCCGCCGCGCCCCCGCGAAGGCCACCCACGCCACGCGGCACGCCGCCGGCCGCGACGCCATCCACCCCCGCGCCCACGCGAACTCCATCTCGTCGGTCGTCCGCGCGCGGATCATCGGCGCGCCCCCCACCAACATCACCGCCGCCGCCGCCGCCGCGAGCGCCCCCGCGCGGCCCATCGGCGCCGTCGCCGCCGCAGGCACCATCGCCGCCACCGCCAGCGCGCCCGGCAGCGCCACCGCGTGCACCGCCGCCAGGCGCCAGATGTCGCTCTGCCCGTAGGTCTCCGCGATCACCGAGGCCAGCACCCCCGCGCAGGCCGCCGCGGGCGCCAGCCGCCTCGCCCGCGGGTGCGCCACCGCCGCCGCGAGCAGCGCCAGCCAGACCCACGCGGGGCGCGTCAACCACGTCGGCTGCATCACCGCGCCGTGGGCCACGCTCGTGAGCACGTCCGCCAGCACGCACCCGCTGGTGAGCGCCACCGCCCCGCCGATGGCCGCCGCCGCGAGCGCCCCGGCCCGCAGCCCGGCGCCCGCCGCCACCACGAGCGGCGCCAGCGCCACCGCCATCCAGCCGAGGGGGTGGACCCGCGCGCACTGCGCCGCCAGCAGCGCGCCCGCGATCCAGAGGGCCGCCGAGCGCCGTCTGTCGTGGGTGACACCGCCCGCCGCGAGCAGGGCGGCGACGCTGCCCGCGGAGAGCGCGAGGATGGGGACCACGTACGACTCGGTGGCGCCGATGCGGACGAGCACCGGGTCGGCGGCGAGCAGCGCGCCCGCGAGGAAGGCGTGGCCCGGCGAGAGGCCCACCTGGCGGGCCACGATGGCGGCGAGCGGGGAGAGCGCGGCGCCGAGCGCAATGTGTGTGGCGAACACGGCCGCGTCGGGGGCCATCACCCGCGGGAGCCACCCGTGGATCTCGCTCCAGCCGGGACCATACGAGCGGAGTTCTTCGGGGTGGAGGGCGCCGGTGATCCAGAGCGGTCCCTGGCCGTTGACGTGGAAGGGCCGCCACGCGCCGAGCGCCGCCCGCGCGACGAGCGCCGCCGCGAAGAGCCCCGCGTCGGTGCGGTGGAGCCGCGCGCGCCCACGCAGCGCGAGGGCGATGAGCGCGAGGGCGGCGAGCCACCAGGGAAACAGCCGCCACGTCCCGAGGAGCGAGAGCAGGTCGAGCGCGCGGGGCCGTGGGGTGTTCGCGGCGCGACCCCCGTCGAGGGGGATGGCGTCGACCGGACCGCGCACCCCGGCATGGGTGGCGATGGCGCGGGTGATGGCCTCGGTGACGGCCGCGGCGTCGTCGCGCGGGGCCGTGGTGCGCGGCACCTCCCAGTCGACCCCGAAGGCCCCCGCGGGGCGGGCGGCGGGCCAGCGCGCGCGGTCGACCACGTGCACCTCGACCCTCGCCCCGTCGGCCCCGCGGGTGGCGCGGAACACCACGTCGTGCTCGTGGCCGCGCGTGGGGGCGGCGAGCACATAGCCGCGGGTGACCTCACGGCCGGGCGCGAGCGGCGTGACGAGCGTGACCCAGGTGACGGGGGGGCTGGGTGGCCGACGCTCGCAGGCCGCGCCGAGGGCCGCCAGGAGCACCGCGGCACGGATGGGCGACCTCACGCCGCGCAGCACACCGCGCCGGGCGATGGGGTGTCAACCCGAGTCGACCGGAGAGGAGCGCTTGCGGAGGGTGACCATGCGACCGCGGTCCAGCGAGGCCTTCCCACCTCACTCGCCCCCTGTCGGCTTCCCCTTCGCCCGCTTCCTTCGCGCCCGCACTTCGACGCCCTCGGCGCTCAACGCCACGCTCACCGACCCGTCGGCGCTCAACGCCACGCTCACCGACCCGTCGGCGCGCACCCTCGCGACGAAGGGGACGTCGGTCTGCGCGATGACGTCCCGCATCACCGGCAGCGCAGCGACCCAGACGCGCGCGATCTCGCTCCCCTTCAGGTCACCACCTACGAGCACGAAGACCGCCGTCGCCGCCTCGAAGAGCGCGACGATCTCCACCGGTCGATGGAGGATCTGCTCGTCCTTCGTCAGCGCAACCCACCCCGACGCGCCGACCTTCGTCAGCCACAGCTCATCAGGGTCGTCCTTCTTGAAATGATCGTCGTGCACCTCCACGACCGCGCCCGCCGATCGAAGCGCCGCGGCGACGATCTTTCCCCCGAGCGAGCGATCGACGAAGAACGTCGCGGGCTCAGGCAGCCGCGTCACGATCGCGGATCTCGCAGACCATGGCCGCGACGATCTGCGCCTCGCTGACTCCGAAATCGTCGGCCAGCTCGCGCACCCCCTCGCCGGCCCGGAGGCGTGCGGCGACCTCCTGCGTCGGCACGCCCGTTCCGACGATGACCGGACGCCCGAAGCTCACGGCCGGGTCGACCACGATGTGCCTCGGCGCGTCGGCGCCGCTCTGCGACCCGGGGAAGGGATAGAGCTTGATGGGGAGCCCGTCGGCGCCGCGCTCGACCCGGCGCAGCGCCCCCGACAGCAGCGCCCTCGCGCCGAGCTGACCTTCCTTGGAGGCGTTGACGAGCAGGTCGAGGTGGTCGACGAAGAGATCGACCCCGTCGGTCTCGAACTGCTGCTGGAGCAGCGGACGCTGGAGGCCGAGCTCCTTGCGGACGTACCGCAGCGCCGCGCGGATGCTTCGCAACGGCACGTCGTGCTCGCGGCGCAAGCTCGCCAGGATATGACACTCGACGAGGTTGTTGAATGACAGCACGACGCTGCGTCCGACCTTGCCGGGCAGCTCGATCACCCCAGGGTCGCGCCGTCCGGCCACGTTGCGCCCGCACACCCATTGCCGGAGCGTGGTCGGCGGCAGGCGGAGATAGTGCGCCGCCTCCCGCAGCGGGTACGCCGGAACGTCCCTCCGATCGAGGCCGCGATAGGGGCGTAGGGTGCGCATCGGTCTGTTCTACCGCGCGGGTCGAAGCCCAGGCAACGCGCCCGCGTCACCCTCCCAGTCGCGCGTCGATGGCCCGCCGCACCGCGTCCACGTCCGCCGGCAGCTCGATGGGCCTGTTGGCGTGCCGCGACGTCACGCCCTCCAGCGAGCCCTCGTGGTACGCGCGCTTGAACTCCGTGAACTTCAGCCCGTGCGCCGTGCTCACCACCACCACGCGCTCGTCGGGCGCGATGGTGCCCACCTTCACCAGCTTCTCCACCGCGGCCAATGCCACCGCCGTGTGGGGGCAGTTGTACATCCCCGTCGCGTCGGCCCGCGCCGCCGTGTCCGCCAGCTCGTCCTCCGTCGCCTGCTCCACCACGCCGTTCGTCGCGCGCAGCATCTTCACCGCGCGGTCGATGCTCACCGGCGCGCCGATCTGTATCGCGCTCGCCGCGGTGCGCGCCGCCGTGATGGGCGCGTAGCGCTCGAAGCCCGCCACGAAGGCCCGGTAGAGGGGGTTGGCCCGCTCGGCCTGCGCCACGCACAGCCGCGGCAGCCGCGAGATGAGCCCCAGCTCGCGCATCAACAGCAGCCCCTTGCCCAGCGCGTACACGTTGCCGAGATTGCCCCCCGGCACGACGATCCAGTCCGGAACCTCCCAGTCGAACTGCTGCACGATCTCGACGGCGACGGTCTTCTGCCCCTCGATGCGCAGGCTGTTCATCGAGTTGGCCAGGTAGATGCCCCCGTCCTCGGTGAGCGACTGCACCACCTTCATGCAACCGTCGAAGTCCGTGTCCAATGAGAACACCATCGCCCCGTTGGCCAATGGCTGTAACAACTGGGCAATGGACACCTTGTCCTTCGGCAGCAGCACCAGCGCGGGCAGCCCCGCCGCCGCGCAGTACGCCGACAGCGCCGCGGAGGTGTCGCCGGTGCTCGCGCAGGCCACCGCCCGCACGCTGCGCCCCCGGCGGATCATCTCGCGCACCGCGGACACCAGCACGGTCATCCCGAGGTCCTTGAAGGAGCCCGTGTGGGAGTTTCCGCACTGCTTCACCCAGAGGTCCCTCAGGCCGATGGAGCGGCCGTAGCGCTCGGCCCAGAGCAGGTTCGAGCCGCCCTCCGCGAAGCTCACGATGCTCTCGTCGGCGATGCCCGGATAGACCCACTCGCGCTTGCCCCACACGCCCGACCCGAAGGGCCACTCGGTGCGCATCCAGCGCCGCTCGAAGGTGGTCATCCACGCCGCCGCGCTGCGGTCGCGCAGGGCCTCGACGTCGTGCTCCACGTCCAGCAGCGCGCCGCACGCCCGGCACCGGTAGATCACCTCGTCGAGGGCGTAGCGCTCGCCGCACCCCGCAAAACACACGAACCCCGCGCTGTGCTTCATGGCGACCGCAGGTCTACCAGGGTCGGCCGGCTCGCGCGCCACGCCCGCGTGATCTCCGCGATGATCTCCGCCACCCCGACGCCCTTCGTCACCTGCGCGAACACCGTCGGACCCTCCTTCCGCATCCGCTTCGCGTCGCGCGCCATCACCCCGAGGTCGGCCCCCACGTGCGGCGCGAGGTCGGTCTTGTTGATCACCAGCAGGTCGCTCTGGGTGATCCCCGGTCCGCCCTTGCGCGGCACCTTGTCGCCGCCCGCCACGTCGATGACATAGATGGTGTAGTCCACCAGCTCGCGGCTGTACTGCGCCGCGAGGTTGTCCCCGCCGCTCTCCACGAAGAGCAGCTCGGGATGCACCTCTTCCATCAATTGCTCCAGCGCCGCGAGGTTGGGCGAGATGTCCTCCCGGATCGCCGCGTGCGGGCACCCGCCGGTCTGCACCGCGCGAATCTGCCCCGGGGGCAGGGCCTCGTGCCGGGTGAGAAACTCCGCGTCCTCCACGGTGAAGATGTCGTTGGTCACCACCCCCAGCCGGTGCGCGTCGCGCAGCGCGCGGCAGAGGCTCAGCAGCAGCGCCGTCTTGCCGCTGCCCACCGGGCCGCCGATGCCGACGGTGAACGACCGCGCCGTGAAGTCCCGGGCGTGCGGCGCGTCGCGCTCGGCGAAGCGCCCCGCGTGGGCGTAGTGCTCGTGCGTGTGGTCGTGCGGGTGGTCGTGGTCATCGTGCATGATGGAATGTCCTCTATGGCTTCATCGGATAGGGAGCGCCTCGGGGGCCCTCACGACTGGAACAACCTCGAATACAGCGCGTCGTGCCCCATCCCCGCGGCCTCCACGAGCGGCGCCGTCTGCGCCACGTCGTCCAGCCCGAGCGCCCCGCAGCGCGCCAGCACCGCCCCCAGCGTCGCCTCGGCGCCTGCCTGTAGGCGCTGCGCCTCGAAGGGCCCCACCAGCCCGAGGCGCACCGCCGCCGAGGTGACGCCCCGCAGCGTCCAGTGCAGCACCACCGCCTGCGACTCCTCGCGCCCGAGGCCCAGCGCGCCCAGGGTCACCCCCGCCGCGGGCCCCAGGTGCAGCACCATCCGCGCGACCCGCGCCCGCTCCCGCAGCTCGCCCAGGGCCTCGGGGAAGATCCTCGCGCCCGCGTCGAGCAGCGCCCGCCCCTGCGCCCGGCTCGCGCGGTTGGCCACCCGGCTCGCCGTCACCGCGTCGCACAGCCCGTCGAGCTCGCCCAGCGCCTCGGGCGACCCGTGCGCCGCCCGCACGAAGGGCAGCACCCCGTAGCCCGCCTGCCAGAGCGACTCCGCGATCATCCGCCGCACGCCCGCGCCGCCCCGCACCAGCCCCAGCTGCGCCAGCGCCTCCAGGCCCCCGGAGTGCGCGAAGCCCCCCGTGGGCAGCGCCGAGTCGACCAGCTGCCACACCCGCCAGCGCGACGCGCCCGCTGCCCCGGGGCCGTCCATCAGAACAGCGAGTACCGCTGCGCCAGCGCCACCACCGCCGCGGGCTCGCAGCGCAGCAGCACCCCGTCCGCCCGCACCTCGTAGGTCTCCGGGTCGACCTCGATGCACGGCAGCGCGTCGTTGAGCCGCATGTCCCGCTTGCCGAGACCACGGCAGCCCTTCACCGCCGAGAGGGATTTGCGCAGCCCGAGGCGCGCCGTCGTCCCCTCGCGCAGCGCCCGTTGCGACACGAAGGCCAGGCTCGTCGCCCCCACCGCCCCGCCCATCGCCCCGAACATCGGGCGCATGTACGACGGCTGCGGCGTCGGAATCGACGCCCCGGGGTCGCCCATCTGCCCCCACGCCACGAAGCCGCCCTTCAGCACCAGCTCCGGGCGCACGCCGAAGTACGCCGGCTTCCACAGCACCAGGTCGGCCAGCTTGCCCACCTCCACCGAGCCCACCTCGTGGGCGAAGCCGTGCGCGATCGCCGGGTTGATCGTGTACTTCGCCACGTAGCGCCGCACCCGCGCGTTGTCGTTGTCGCCCGTCTCTCCGGACAGTCGCCCGCGCTGCTCGCGCATCTTGTGGGCCGTCTGCCAGGTGCGGGTGATCACCTCGCCCACCCGCCCCATGGCCTGCGAGTCGCTCGCGATCATGCTGATGGCGCCGAGGTCGTGGAGGATGTCCTCCGCGGCGATGGTCTCCCCCCGGATGCGGCTCTCGGCGAAGGCCACGTCCTCGGGAATGCGCCGGTCGAGGTGGTGACACACCATCAGCATGTCGAGGTGCTCGTCGAGGGTGTTCACCGTGAAGGGCCGCGTCGGGTTGGTCGAGCTCGGCAGCACGTTGGCCTCGCCGCACACCCGCAGGATGTCCGGCGCGTGCCCGCCGCCCGCCCCCTCGGAGTGGTACGTGTGGATGGTGCGCCCGCCGATGGCCGCCAGCGAGTCGTCGACGTAGCCCGACTCGTTGAGGGTGTCGGTGTGGATGGTCACCTGCACGTCCTCGCCCTCCGCGAAGGCGAGGCAGCAGTCGATGGCCGACGGGGTCGTGCCCCAGTCCTCGTGCAGCTTGAGCCCGATGGCCCCCGCCCGCACCTGGTCGTCGAGGCCCTCCGGGCGCGAGGTATTACCCTTGCCCGTAAGCCCGATGTTGAGGGGGATGACGTCCGTGGCCTGGAGCATCAGCCCGAGCTGGTGCGCGCCCGGGGTGCAGGTCGTGGCGTTGGTGCCCGTGACGGGCCCGGTGCCGCCGCCGACGAAGGTGGTCACCCCGCTCGCGAGGGCCTCGTCGGCCTGCTGCGGACAGATGAAATGGATGTGCGCGTCGACCCCGCCCGCGGTCACGATGCGCCCCTCCGCGGCGAGCGCCTCGGTGGTCACGCCCACCACCATGCCCGGGGTCACGCCGGCCATCACCGCGGGGTTGCCCGCCTTGCCGATGCCCACGATGCGCCCGCGCTTCACGCCGATGTCGGCCTTGTAGATGCCCGTCCAGTCGACGATGAGCGCGTTGGTGATCACCAGGTCGAGCGCGTCGTCGTCGCGCACCCCCGCGGCCTGGCCCATGCGGTCGCGCAGCACCTTGCCGCCGCCGAACTTGCACTCGTCGCCGTAGACCGTCGCGTCGCGCTCCACCTCCACGACGAGCCCGGTGTCGCCGAGGCGCACCCGGTCGCCCGTCGTCGGGCCGAACATCGCCGCGTAGGCCGACCGCGGGACCCAGACGCTCACGAGCCCGCCCCCACGCGCACGAGGCCCACCGCGCGGGTCTCCCCGGGCTCGAAGCGCACGGCCGTGCCCGCGGGGATGTCCAGCCGGGTGCCAAGCCCCGCGGCGCGGTCGAAGGACAACGCCCGGTTGGTCTCGTCGAAGGGGAAGTGACTCCCCACCTGGATGGGGCGATCGCCCGTGTTGGTGACCTCCAGGGAGAGCGAGGCGCGGCCCGCGTTGAGCTCGATCTCCCCCTCGCGCACCAGCAATTCCCCCGGCACCGGCCCGGGCATTTCATCCATCGAAGGCCCCCGCGAGGGAACCGGCAGGAAGCTCCCATACAGCGCCAGGGCCAGGTCGCCCCGCTCCGCCGCGATGGGCCGATGAACGGTCACCAGCTTGGTCCCATCGGGGAAGGTTCCCTCCACCTGCACCTCGTCCAGCATCGACCCGACGCCCGGCATCACGTCCGCGTGGCCCAGCATCTGGCGCCCGAGGTCCATCAGCTCGGCCACCGGGCGACCGTCCCGGATGAACTCCAGCAGCTGCGTCGCCAGCAGCGCCGTCGCCTCCGGCGCGTTGAGCCTCACCCCCCGCGCGAGCCGCTTCTGCGCGAGGAAACCAGCCGAGTGGAGGAGCAGCTTGTCGAGATCCCGGGGCGTGAGGTGCATCGCTGACGACGGCACCCTAACGCGCCATTGCCGCGCCGCGTTACCAACGTCTTGTAAACGGATCGTCTCCGATGAGCGCCGTCAGGAACCCCAGGTGACCGCGCAGGGCGCCGAGGGCCCCGGCGGCGGTGGCGGCGGCGACGCGCAGGAGGGTTCCGCCCTCGACGGCGGTGGCCGACTCGATGCGATCGGCGTGGGCGCCAGGGCCCGCTGCCCCGACGCGCTCGAGCAGGGCCGCGGCGAAGGGGGCGACGCGCTCGCCCACGAGCACGAGGGTGGCGAAGGCGTCGTAGGCCCCGAGGCGCTCGGCGATGGCGCCGTGGGACTCGTCGAGCAGCAGGCGGTCGGAGAGGGCGAGGCGTCCCTCGCGGCGCACGTCGAGGCGGCTGGCGTAGCGGGCGAAGGCCCAGCGCTCGCCGCGGGCGACGCGCCCCGCGTGGAGGCCGTCGACCAGGACGAGCGACGCGCCCGGGGCGAGGTCGACCTCGGTGCGCTGGCCGTAGGTGGCGCCGGCGAAGCACACCACCGGGTCGGGCAGCACCACCGCGAGGGCGCCCTCGTCGAGGCGCAGCGAGAGCGCCTGGCTCGACCCGCGCACCCCGCGAAAGACCTTGGTGCTGGCCTGCGTGGCGAGCATGAGCGCGGCGCCCGCGGCGACGTGGGCGTCGAGGGAGAGGGCGTCGCCGTCGACGAGGCCGCCGCCATACGAGGTGGTGTATGCCCAGAGGGCCTCGCCGCGGTTGTCGGGGAGCAGCAGCCGCAGGGGGCTGTGGGCGCGCGCGCGGGTGGCGACGCTCCGGCCGCGCACCCGGGAGACCGCGAGCTCGCCGTGGCCGGTGGGGGTTATGGGCCGAACGCGGCGACGAGCGCGCGCGCCTCGACGATGTTGTCCTCGATGGAGCAGTAGGTCCAACCGCCGTAGCGGCCGATGGCGTGCACGCCCTTCGCGCGCAGCTCGTCGGACGCGCGCGCGTGCTCGGCCATCGAGCGGCGGTTGATGTGCACGTACGCCGGGTCCATCACGACGGAGTGGTGGGCGACGAGCTGGTGGTCGTCGATGACGCCGACGCGCTTGAGGTCGGCGAGCACCCGCGCGCGCATGGCCTCGACGTCGACGACCGCGTCGCGGGCGAAGCCCACCTCCACGTAGAGGCTCAGTCGGTCGGCGTCGAAGATGTTGTCGTAATAGCCGATGCGATAGAACGATACGTCGCGCGAGGGGTAATACACCCAGTGGGTGTCGCGCTTGCCCTTGCGGTCGAAGCCCAGGTTGAAGACCAGGACCTTGTTCCAGGTGAAGGCCGCGGCGTCGTGGGGGACACCGGTCATGGCCGCGAGCTTCGGAAACGGCGCCGACGACACGATGCGCTCGTACTGGATGTACCGCCGGCTGGTGCGCGCGACGTGATTGTCGACATCGATGGAGACGAGCGCCTCCTCGAGGGCGATGCGGGAGGGGTCGACGGCGCTCGCGATGGCCTTCACGTACTCGATGGCCCCCCCGGCGGGGTACGTGAAGGTCGAGTTGTACGATGCGTTGTCGGCCACCTTCATGTTGCGGATGACGTCCGTGAGGTCGGCGTGCGGGAAGAACCTCCCCATGGCGTCGCGGTCGAGCGTGGCGAGGTCGCAGGCGTAGAGCTTCTCGTTGTAGGGAATGAGAAACCTCTCCGCGATGGAGCGCCCGAACCGCCGGTAGAGCATCTCCTTGAAGTTGGTCTCCGGCGCCTGCGCGTCGCCCGCGGTGCGGGCGAAATACAGGTCATACAGGCAGTCGATGAAGTCCTGCTTCGGGAGCTGGTGGATGTTCTTCTGGAAGGGGAAATCGATGGTGTGACCGTCGAGGTCGATGAAGGTCTTCTTCGCGACGACGCGAATCTCCTGGTCGCCCATGCGCGCCCGCAGCCACGCCTCGATGTCCGGGTGCTTGAAGTGGAAGAAGTGCCCCGAGTAGTCCCACACGAAGCCGTCGCGCTTGACGGTCTTGCAGTACCCGCCGATCTCGCGGTCGGCTTCGAGGACGAGGTAGTCGTTGGTCGGGAGCGCGGCGGCCGTGGCGAGCCCGCTGACCCCTGCCCCCACGATGAGCGTCTGCACGGATTCCATGGACGCTTCTATACAACGGAGGGAGACGTCAGCGCGGCGCGAAGGCGACCCCGCGGTACGTGGTGAGCGCCGGCGCCTGCGCGAGGGTGGTCACCGTGCCCGCGAGCGTCGAGGTGGTGACGTCGATGCGCTGGAGCCGCGCCCGGCTCTCGTTGGTGATCCCATACAGGACATAGTCCGCCCCGTTGGTGCGCCCCGTGAGCCCGCGGATGGGGTTGGTGAGGTTGGTGACGTTGCCGATGCGCGACCAGGTGCCGGTCGAGAGGCGCCAGTACTGCACGCCGCCGGTCGTGAGCAGCGACTGGTCGTCGCCGATGAACATCACGTCCGCCGCGCCGTTGCCGTCGCGGTCGAAGGCCGCGATGCCGTAGGGAGACCCCCCGGAGGTGGTGGGGAAGCCCGGCAGCAGGGCGATGAGGTTGCCCGTCGCGCGCGGCAGGGCCGTGGTGGCGAAGACCCCCGTGCCCGCGGGGTTGGCCCCGGTCGCCAGGAGCTGTTGCCCGAAGAGCGTCAGCGAGCGGAACACCTCGCGGTTGGTCACCCCCAGGCCGAACGATCCCGCGTAGCTGCTGTACAGCACGTCCCCGGAGCTCGTCGCCGCGTGGATGGACCAGAACTCGCTGCCGTCGGTGGACACCACCGCCCGGATGGCCGACCGGTTGCCCGACTCTCCGAGCTGGGTGCGCGTGTCGACCACGCCCGCGGCGTTGACCCGCGCGATCACCCGCTCGGCCTGGACGGTGTTCACCGCGAGGGTTCCCGGCGGGAGGTTGTACCCGCCGAGGGTCACCCACGCCCCGTTGGCGGAGCGCGAGAGCACCCCCTCGGTGCTCGACGTGCCCGACAGGGTGAGCGCCAGGCTGGCCCCCGAGACCGCCGTCGGCAGCGGGATGGGCGCCCCCACCGGCGCCCCGGTGCTGCCGTTGAAGGCCTCGATGTACACCGGCACCGCGGCGTTGGTGAGCGCCGCCGAGCCGTCGCCGACGCGCAGCACCCAGATCCGGTCGTCGCCCGTCACCGGGCCCGTGTCGGGCGCGCCGGTGTCCCTCGGCACATCGACGCCCGCGTCGACCATGGGCAGCGGGCAGGTCACCCCGGAGATGTCCGTCGTGCCCCACACGCTCGCCTGCGCCGTCACGTCGAAGCGCCACATCGGGGTCGCGTTGATCGTGAAGCGGCACCCGCTGCGCAGCCCCACCGCGGTGCGCACCTCGATCGGGATGCGCAGCCGCAGCAGGGCGTCGGCCGGGAGCGCCGCCGTCGCGATGGGCGCCTGGAGGAACCCGACACCCCCCGCGCCGAAGTCCCCGGTGATGGTGCCCGTCAGCGTGATGAGCTCGTGCTCGTAGCCGAGCAGCCCCGTCACGAGGTCGCCCGCGCCGCTCACGTCCTGCAACAGCGGCCCCACCGCCACGCCCGTCTCCGCGCGCACCAGCCCGCTGATCTCCGCGGCCCAGTGGGTCGCCGGGGTGGGCGACGATACCCGCCCGACGGTGAAGCTCACCCGGTCGCCCCGCGAGAGCTGCGGCGAGAGGGTCGCCGGGTCGACCGCGACGAAGAGCGCGGGCCCCGTGCGCTCGGCCTGCACGAAGAAGCCCGCCGGGTCGGTGGCGGAGACCGTGCCGTCGGTGCGCAGCGTGGCGGGCACCGTGTACGTCACCACCGCGCCCTCGACGCGCAGCGCCGCCGGGCCGATGGGCGTCGCGCGCACCGCGGCGATCTGCTGCGACGTCGAGCTCATCGGCGCGTCCATCGCAACCGGCGCGTCGATGAGCGCAGGCCGGTCGACCCCGACCGGCGCGTCCATCCCGACGGGGACATCCGTCCCGACGGGCACGTCCGTCCCGACGGGCACGTCCGTCCCGATGGGCACGTCGGTCCCGACGGGGGTGTCGCTGCCGGCGCCAGCGTCGACCGGGCCGCTGGGGATGTTTCCTCGCGCCGAACACGCCACCACAAAGGACATCGCCACCGCGACCGACCGAGCACTGCCTTGCATGGTCACGCTCTCTACAACACCTCAGCCCGGCCATGAAACCTCGCGCCGTCCGTACGCCCTGACCACCCCTGCGCCGGGACACCTACACGTCACGGCGTCGACCGGTGGGTACAACCGTGACCACCGGATCGATCACAAAACTCCCACCTTCGTGCGCGCGGGGCGATGGCTGCGGGCTTGCAGTGACCTCCACCCGTGATGCGAGCTGCACGTCGGTTGCTGGGGATGGTGGGCGTGGGCTTCGTCGCGGTGGCGGCGGTCGGGTGCGCCGCGGACGAGGGCGACTCGGACGACTGGGACGAGGCCAACGAAGTGAGCGAGATCGCCGTGGCGGGGCGCTGGATCCCCTCGGCGAGCGCGGCGGCGGCGGGCGACCGGCAGTGGTCCCGCTACGACGACGGGCCCTCCTGGAGCGGCGGTCGCAACTGCGGCGGCAGCCTGCTCGCCGGCACCCGCGAGCTCGGCGACTACCTGCGCGCCAGCTTCCGCGGCGTGCGCTCCTACGACGGGTACGCGTGCCGGGCCAACACCGCCAACACCAGCCAGACCTCGCTGCACGGCACCGGCCGCGCGCTCGACGTGTACATCCCCCTGAGCGGTGGACAGGCCGACAACACCGTCGGTGACGCGGTGGCCAACTGGCTCGTCGCCAACGCCGCCAGCCTCGGCGTGCAGCTCGTCATCTGGGATCGCAGCTCCTGGAACGCCAGCCGCGGCGCTGGGGCGAAGCTGCGCGGATACGGCGGCCCGCACCCGCACCACGACCACCTGCACATCGAGCTCAACACCGACGGCGCCGCGCGGCGCACAGCGTGGTTCCGCAATCGCAGCGCTGCGAGCGCCCCGACGAGCACCCCCCCGGCGGCCAGCACCCCGACGCCCACCCCGACGCCCACGCCCACGGCGCGGCCGCGCATGCGGGTGGTCACCGGCGGGCTCAACCTCCGCCGCGGCGTGGGCACCTCCTACGGGGTCATCGTCGCGATGCCCTGCGGCGCCGCGGTGACCGTGGTCGGCGGCCCCGTCTCGGGCTGGTACAACGTCGAGTACAACGGCACCCGCGGCTGGGCCTCGGGCACCTACCTCACGCCCGAGGCGAGCTACCGCGCCTCGGTCTGCGGCGGCTGACGGCCCTCCGCCCCCAGACCGCCATAACTACCAGCGCGAGGTGTGGTCCTCGACCACGCCGTGGCCGCTGACGCGCACGGTCTTTCCGTCTGCGCGGAAGCTGCCCTCGAAGCGACCGAAGGGCTGGATGAAGTCGTGCTTCAACAGCCCGAGGTTCTTGCGGTCCTGCCGGGCGCCTTCGGGGGTGAAGGTGAGCGTGAGGTCGAGCTCGGCGACGCGGATGGTCCACTGCCCCTGGTCGGCCGGGCGGCCGATGGTGAACACGGCGCTCCCCAGCGGGATGAGCGCATCGCCCAGCCATAGGGCGTTCTCGAGCTCGTCATTGAAGTAGGCCACCAGGTTGAGTCCGAAGGGACGGCCGTCGTCGGTGGTGCCCTGGAGGCAGGCCCAGTTCCAGCGGGTGTCGCGCGGGGGATAGCCGAGGGTGAAGTCCACCGCGGCGCCGTGCGGGAGCGAGCGCTCGAAGCGACGGGCGTCGATGCGCACGGTCGCCTCCGCGGCGAGGCATAACCGCTTGAAGGTGTGGTTGAAGGGACGGTGCAGGGCCGGCGCCAGGGTGGTCATGCCGCCGTCCAGCGAGGGGACGCGCAGGTCGACGGAGATGCGCCGGCCGTCGTAGCGGAAGCGCAGGCCGTCGCCCTCCGGGTCGATGCGCCACTGCCGGTCGCCGAAGCCGAAGGACCACGCGCCCCGCAGCGACGGTCGGAAGCCCTCCGCGAAGCCGAAGGGGATCTCCAGCGACTCCTCCACGCGCACCTTCCTCGCGCGGTCGTACACGTACACGAAGGCCGTGCCGAGGTACCCCGCGTCGGCCACGGCATAACCCACCATGAAGTCCTCATGGTAGGCGCCCGCGTAGAGCCATGCCTTGCGCTGGAGGCGCCGGGGCCACGCGGCCCCGTGGTCCCAGCGCGCGGTGGACACGTCGCCGACGGCGCCGCGGTAGCGCCCGAAGGGGTGCAGCCGACCGGAGGCGTCGACCAGCGAAGCGGGCGCGGGGGGCAGCGTGCTCATCGGACATCTCCATTCGACATCGATATGACCTTCTCTCTTCTTCGATGGGACCGCCAATGCTACCCGGGCGGGCACGGCGGCGCGGGCGGCGGCAGGGGCTGGTCCGCCGAGGGGACGTACCCGAGCACGGTGCTCGGCCACTCGTCGGTGACCAGCAGGAAGCCCTTGTCGTCGAGGCGCACCAGGCCCTCCCAGTTGCGCCCGCGCTCCTCCCGCGCCAGGCGGATCACCCGCCCCGTCGCGCGGACGGACACCCCATCGTCGCGCAGCTCCAGGAGGCGCTCGACGCTGCGGGCGGCGCCGCCGCGGGGGTCGCAGTCGACGGCCTCGGAGAAGCAGCCCACGGCGCGGATGGTGCGCTCGCACTCCGCGGTGTCGCCCACCTCGCGGTAGCTGTACTGCGTCACCCAGAACTGACGGCTGGCGTCGACGGCGCTGGCGTCGGTGACGCGGTAGGGGATGGCCTCGACGGCGACCGCTCGGGCTTCGCGGCCCTCGACGCGCAGGGCGGTGGAGGCGCAGGAGGTGTTCATCCCGTTGGCCTCGAAGAGGGCGAGCCAGGCCCCGTCGACGCGGGTGAGCGCCTCGAAGGCGTGGTTGTCGGAGCGCAGCGGCACGTCGAGGGTGAGCGCGTCGCGGTCGAGCACGAGGCCGCGGGCGGGGTCGAGGCGGGCGGTGACGAGGAGGCCCGACATGCGGTCCTGGTCGCCGCGCTCGACGACGAGGGCCGCGCGGTCGCCGTCGAAGTCGATGGCCTCGAAGCCCTGGTAGTCGGGGTCGGCGGCGAGGTCGAGGAGGTCGATGGGGACGCGCTCGGGCGTGATGGGCGCGCGGTCGCGGCCGTCGATCCAGGCGCGAAGGCGAGCGCCGGGGATCCGGTAGAGCCACGGCTGCGTGAAGCCGGGCTGGGCGCGGGCGAGGGCGAGGCCGCGGGGGCTCCACTGCGGCAGGAGGAAGAGCTCGTCGTTGTGCCACGCGAGGCCGGAGTACTCGTGGCCGCGCGCGGCGGCCTCCCCGGCGAGGCAGATGGGCAGCACCGGGACGGGGTCGTCGGGGTTGCGGCCGCGCGGGCGCTGCGCCCCGCTGCACGAGAGGGCGAGGAGGCCGACGAGGGGGAGGATGCGGGCGAGGGGGCGCATGGCAGATCGTTGGGGCAACGGAGTCTAATCCCTCACCCCTCGACCACGCGCGCCACCTCCGCGCGGCACCCGTCGAGCACCGCGCCCAGCACCGCGGCCGCCAGCTCCTCCGGCACCCCCGCCGCCGCCGCGTGCTCCGCCCACCGCCGCCCGAGCGCGGCCTCGCGCGCGGGGTCGACCGCGCCCACCCCGTGCGCCCGCTTCCACTGCGCGACGGCGCGCACCGCCGCCAGCCGCCGGGCCAGCGCGTCCACCAGCGCCGCGTCGGCCGCGTCCACCGCGCGGCGCAGCCCGTCGAGTTCTCCGTTGGTCGTCATTGCTCCCTACGGTACCGCCTTCCGCCGGTTGGCCACGCGTCACCGCACGGTGTAGGGAGCGCCCATGAACCGCCCCGAGGTGCTCGCGCCCGCTGGTGACCCCGACGCCCTGCGCGCCGCCATCCAGGCCGGCGCCGACGCCGTCTACTTCGGCCTCCAGGGCTTCAACGCCCGCGCGCGCGCCACCAACTTCGACGCCGCCTCGCTGCGCGACACCATGGACCTCCTCCACGCCCACGGCGTGCGCGGGTACGTCACCCTCAACACCCTCGTCTTCGACGCCGAGCTCCCCGCCGTCGAGGCCGCCCTCCGCGCCTGCGCCGCCGCCGGCGTCGACGCCGTCATCGTGCAGGACCTCGCCGTCGTCCGCCTCGCCCGCGCCGTCGCCCCCGGCCTCCCGGTGCACGCCTCCACCCAGATGACCTGCACCGACGCGGGCGCCGTGGAGCTCGCCGCCGAGCTCGGCGCGTCGCGGGTCATCCTCGCCCGCGAGCTCTCCCTCGACGACATCTCGAAGATCCGCGCCGCCACCGACATACCCATCGAGGTATTCGTGCACGGCGCCCTCTGCGTGGCGTACTCCGGCCAGTGCCTCACCAGCGAGGCCATCGGCGGCCGCAGCGCCAACCGCGGCGCCTGCGCGCAGGCCTGCCGCCTGCCCTACGCCCTCGTCGTCGACGGCGCCGTGAAGGACACCGGCGACCGCGCCTTCCTCCTCTCCCCCGAAGACCTCGAGGCCTCGGCCCTCATCCCGCAGCTCTCCGCCCTCGGCGTGGCCTCGGTGAAGATCGAAGGGCGCCTCAAGGCCGACACCTACGTCGCCGCCACCGCCGCGCTCTACCGCCGCGCCGTCGACGCCGCCGCGGGCGACGCCGCCCCGCCCGGCGAGGCCGAGCGCGCGCGGGCGCTCCAGATGTTCACCCGGGGCTCGGGGCCGGGCTTCCTCGCGGGCGTCGACCACCAGCGCCTCGTCGACGGCTCGACCTGCGACCACCGCGGGCTGCGCGTCGCCACGCTGCGCGCCGTCGAGCGCATGGGCGGCCGCACCTGGCTGCGCCTCGCTCTCGACGCCGACCTCGCCCGCGGCGACGGGCTGCTGGTGCAGGGGCGCAGCGGCGGCGATGGGGAGGTGGGCGGCCGCGTGTGGGCCGTCACCGTCGACGGCCGCGACGTCGAGCGCGCCGCGGCGGGCTGCGAGGCGCGCGCCTGGCTGGGCCCCGAGCGCGACGCGAGCGCGGCCCTGGTCGGCCACGCCGTGTGGCGCACCAGCGCCCCCGCGGAGGAGCGGGCCGTGCGTGACGCCCTCCAGCACGCCACCGCGGGCGACGTGGTCGACCTGGTGCTGCGCGGCCGCGTCGGCGAGCCCGCCCGCCTGGAGGCCGTCACCCGCAGCGGGCGGCGCGCGGCGGTCGAGGGCGACGCGCCCATCGAGGCCGGGCGCCACGGCCGCACGCCCGACGACGTGGTGCGCGACAAGCTCGGCCGGCTCGGCGCGACCACCCTGCGCGCGGGCGAGATCACCAACGCCCTCGGCGACGACGCGATGGTCTCGCCCTCGGCGCTCAACCGACTGCGCCGCGCGCTCGTCGACGCCCTGGCCGCGTCGGTCACCACCGCGTGGCCCACCACCGACGCCTCGGCCGCGGCCCTGCTCGCCGGGGCCGTCCCGCCCGACCGCGCGCCCGCGCCGCCGGGGCTCTTCGTGCTGTGCCGCACGCTGCCGCAGGCGCACGCCGCCGTCGACGCCGGCGCCGACGGGGTGTACCTCGACTTCCTGGAGCTCACCGGCACCGGGCCCGCCGTGCGCGCGCTGCGCGAGCGGGGCGTGCGCCACGTCGCCCTCGCGCCGCCGCGCATCCGCAAGCCCGGCGAGGAGAAGATCGACCGCTACCTCGCGTCGCTCGCCCCCGACGCGCTGCTCGTGCGCGGCCTCGGCGCGCTGCGCGAGGGCGGCGCCGACGGCATCCTCCGCGTGGGCGACGCGTCGCTCAACGTCACCAACCGGGTCACCGCGGCGACGGTGCTCGCGCGGGGGCTGTCGTCCTTCACGCCCTCCTTCGACCTCGACGCCGCGCAGGTGATGGCGCTGCTGGAGTCACCCTTCGGCGCGTGGTCGGAGCTCGTGGTGCACCACCCGATGCCCCTCTTCCACATGGAGCACTGCGTGATCGCCGCCGAGCTCTCGACGGGTCACACCCACCTCGACTGCGGCCGCCCCTGCGAGCGCCACCGGGTCTCGCTGCGCGACCGCGCGGGCATGGAGCACCCCGTCGAGGCCGACGTCGGGTGCCGCAACACGGTCTTCCACGCCGCCGCCCAGAGCGCCGCGGGCCTGGTGGGCGGCGCGAAGCGGGCGGGCGTGCGGCGCTACCGCGTGGAGCTCGTGCGCGAGGCCCCCGAGGACGTCGCCCGCATCGTCGACGCCTACCGCCGGCTCCTCGCCGAACAGAGCACCGCCGCCGAGGTCTGGAACACCCTCAAGGCCGAAGCCCACTACGGCGTCGTGCGAGGCTCGCTCCGGGTCCTCGCCGACTGACCCGCGGGCGCCGTCGCGGGCGCACCAGCGGGGGGATTCACGCTCGCGCCCGCGGCCTGGTCGTAGGGCAGCAGGGTGCGCTGCAGGATCGCGCGGGTCTCCTCGTCGAGCGCCGCGGGCCGCTGCTCGACGCTCTCGCGCGCCAGCGAGAGCCAGTGCCGCGCCTCGTCGCGCTGCCCGAGCCGCTCGGCGGTCATCCCCCGCACGTAGCGGTAGCGCACCTGCTCGATCGCATCGAGGTGACCGAAGTCCGACTCGAGGTCTTCGAGGTTGGTGAGCGCCGACTCGTACCGCGCCGCCCGGTAGTGGGCGTCCGCGCGATCGAGCTGGTCGCGGTAGTTCTGGCAGGCCGCCAGCGATGCCAGCAGGCCCGTCACGATCAAGGCACGTCCCGTCCGCACGGCGCGCACCCTATCACGGTCCCCGGCGAGCACGGGCACCGTGCCGACTGGCCAACGGTCCTCCCACCGGCGCGACATGGATGTCAGAGCCATCGCCCGCGGACCTCCCACCCGCCCCTTGGATTTCCGTCGTATCCCCGACGGAAGGCGCGTCGCCACCCCATGGCACGCTCACTGCACAAGGCTCTGGCACTTCGTTCCTTAGGTCAGCTTCTTCGTTGGCTTCCTTCGGTCTGCGCTTCCTTCTTCGGTCTTTTCTTCGACTGCCCTTCGCTTCGTCTCCGCTTCAACGTCGGCTCCCTCTTCCTTCTTCCGCTCCCCGACGGATCCCCGACTCACCCCCATCGACTTCTTGAGCCCGGGGGCGCCCCCAAAGCGCCTCCGGGCTTCTTGTTGTTCCCCCCCACTGCCAATCCCCCGGGCGATGGAACCATCTTCCTCCTCGCGCGTCCCAAGGGCGGCCACCCTCGCGGTGTCCCCACAGTCCCACCGCCGGAGGATTCCACCCCATGCGCCCCTTCTCTCCCCTCCTCGCCCTCGCCCTCGCCCTGCTCCCTCCCGCGGCCGCCGCCCAGGACGCGCGCTGCGTCCCGGGCTCGCCCTTCTATGAGCGCGGCGACTACCGCTGTTTCCCCCGGCACCCGCAGCCCACCCGCGCCCGCGCCTCGGTGCGCGCCTCCGTCGAGGGCGGCCGCTACCTCTCCGGCGGCGGCCTCGACGCCGCCACCCGCGAGCGCATCGAAGACCACTTCGACGGCCTCGACGGCACCTTCGCCGAGGCCCTCCCCTCGCTCGTCGACGGCCGCGGCGGGCTGCACACCCCCGACGTGCGCCTGAGCGTCGTGCTGCTCCCCAGCGGCGACGTCGGCCGCGTGCGGGTGCTCTCCCGCCTCAACGACCCCTTCGACCGGCGCATCGCCCAGGCCCTCGTGGCGTCGGTGTCCGAGCACGCCGGCCTCTCCGTCGACGGCAGCGAGGTCGAGGTCATCGTGCGCCTCCACCCGCAGCTGCACTTTACCCGATGGCGTAATCACCCCACCCCGTCGCCCTGCTGCTACGAAGACGACTGAGCGCCGCGGCGGGTTCGTGCCACAATGGCCCGCGTGGAGCCCCCGCTGGTCGACCTCCTCTGCCGGCGCGCGCACTCCGTCATCGACGTCGCCGCGCGCGTCCGCCTCTTCCGCGGCATCCTCGCGGTCACCGCCCGCGACGACCTCCGCGCCACCCTCGACCGCCTCGCCGAGCGCGCCGGGCTGCGCGACACCCACGCCCAGGTCGCGCTGCTCACCGCCGAGATCGCCCTCTGCTGGGAGCCCGACCTCCAGCGCGCCGTGCACGGCGACCGCCTCGACGTGCCCGCGTCGGCCCTCGACCCCGACGACGAGCGCCTCGTGCCCGACTACGGCCGCGGGCGCGTGCTCACCCTGGGCGAGCGCAAGTCCCTCGCCCGCAGGCCCGACCGGCGGCTCATCGACCGCGTGCTGCGCGACCCCCACCCCGACGTCATCGAGCTGCTGCTCATGAACCCGCGGCTCACCGAGCCCGACGTGGTGCGCCTCTGCGCGCGCAGGCCCAACGCGCCGGAGATCCTGCTGCGGGTGTTCCGCTCGCCGCGCTGGGCCATCCGCCCGAAGGTGCGCACCGCGCTCGCGCTCAACCCCAGCACCCCGCCGGCCATCGCCGAGGCCGTGGTGCCGCTGCTCGCGCCCGAAGACCTCCACGCCCTCGCCCAGGACGACCACGCCGCCGGCGTCGTCCGCCGTCGCTGCATCGAGGTGCTCTCCCGCTTCGCGCCGCTCCACGACGACCCCGAGCCCGCGGTGCACTGACGGCCGCACACATCGCGGAGGGGAATCACACCCCATCGCGGAGTGCAGCCGCTGGCGGGTTCGTAGTATCCTCGGCGCATATGGGGCTTAGGTGGGGATGAGCGAAGACACCCAGAAGACCAACACCCCGGCGAAGGCGGCCGCGCGCGCGACCACCGAGCCCCGGGTGCTCGTCGTCGACGACAACGACCTCAACCGCAAGCTGCTCTCCGCGGTGTTCACCGCCTCGCGCTTCGACGTGAGCGCGGTCGACAACGGCGAGACCGCCCTCGCCCGCATCGTCTCCGCACCGCCCGCGGTGGTCATACTCGACCTGCACATGCCCGGCATCGACGGGCTGGAGACCCTCCGGCGCATCAAGGCCACGGCGCCCGACCTCCCGGTGATCATGCTGACCTCCCACGGCGAGATCGCCTCCGCCGTCGAGGCCACCCGCCTCGGCGCGTACGACTTCCTCACGCGCCCCATCCACAACGACCAGATCGTCCTCGCGGTGCGCCGCGCCGTCGAGCACCGCCGGCTGCTCGGCGAGGTGCATGACCTGCGCTGCAAGATCACCGGCGGCGACACCCTCGCCAAGCTCGAGGGCCAGAGCGAGGGCATGCGCCGGCTGGTGCACCAGATCCGCCAGGTGGCGCCGTCGACCCTCACGGTGCTCATCCAGGGCGAGACCGGCACGGGCAAGGAGCTCGTCGCCCGCGCCATCCACCAGCAGAGCGAGCGCGTGGCGGGCCCCTTCATCGCCCTCGACTGCGGGGCCATCCCCGAGAACCTCATGGAGTCCGAGCTCTTCGGCTACGAGAAGAACGCCTTCACCGGCGCCACCACGCGCCGCGTCGGGCACCTCCAGCTCGCCGAGGGCGGCACCCTCTTCCTCGACGAGACCGCCAACCTCACCCCGGCCACCCAGGCCAAGCTGCTGCGGGTGCTCCAGGAGCGCCAGGTGCAGCCCCTCGGCGCCACCCGCACCTTCCCCATCGACGTGCGCTTCATCGCCGCCACCCACCAGCGCCTCGAGGCCCAGGTGAGCAACGGCAGCTTCCGGCAGGACCTCTACTTCCGCCTCGCGGAGTTCACCCTGTCCCTGCCGCCGCTGCGCGACCGCCGCGAGGACATCGTCCCGCTCGCCCGGCGCCTCCTCGCCGACGCCTGCGGCGAGCTGCGACGCCCGCCCGGCGTGCTCTCCGACGACGCCGCGGAGGTCATCCTGCGGCAGCGCTGGGAGGGCAACGTGCGCGAGCTCCGCAACACCATGCGCGAGGTCGTGCTCTGCGCCTCGGACACCACCATCCAGGCCGAGGACATCCTGGCCGTGCTGGGAAAGCGCGCGTCGGCCGCGGGCCCGGTGTCGGCCCCGCCGCCCGGGTCCTTCGGCGGCGGGCGCTCGCTCAAGGAGATCGGCGACGGGGCCATGGCCGAGGCCGAGCGCCGGGCCATCACCGAGGCCCTCCAGAGCGCCCAGGGCAACAAGGCCCAGGCCGCCCGGCTGCTCCAGGTCGATTACAAGACCTTGTATAACAAGCTCAAGCGCTACGGCCTCGCCACCCCATAGGCCGCGGACCCGACGTCCGGGTGGCGCGACCTGTCTATGGCGGCGCCGCCATGGCCCGCGCGCCGTCAAAGCATCGTGCGCGGCATCGTCCGAGCGTCGGACACTGTTGCTGCCGTCTGGCACCGCATTCGCAGTGAGAGGCGGAAACAGAAAGGCCATCCGATGTCACCCACCCAGCGCGCCAGAGTTGTTCCTTATCCTTCCGATGCCCTAGCCCCTGGCGGCGATGTTTCGTCGACGGACGTCTCCCAGCGCGTCAGCCTCCCGACGAAGCCCTACCTCCGGCGCCTCAGCGGGGTTCATCGCTCGCGGTCCGGGCTGGTGCTGGGCCCGCCGATCGCGCCCGTCGAACCGGCGCGCGTCGCTCCGGCGCCCGCGGCGCCCCAGCGGCCTGGGCGCAACACCCCCATCCCGCGCTCGTCGCTCGACCCCTGGGAGGCCGCGCCCGCCGCCATCTCGGAAGAGCAGCTCGACGCCCTGACCTCGGCCCTGCACCTGACGCTGTCGCTCCTGGTCGAGCGCCGCCCCAGCGACCCGGGCCTCGTCGAGGCGAAGCGCGCCGTCGCGACCTTCCACGTGCGCGGCGTCGTCCGTGAGGCCCGCGAGCACGAGGCCCGCGAGCGCTGGCTGCCCGCCTCTCGGGCGTGGATGCGCGCCGCGGTCACCGCCGGCGACGACCCGTGGCTCTTCGCGCACGCCGCCCGCACGCTGCTGCTGACCAACGCGTCGTCGCAGGACGCCCGCGAGCTCGTCGGGCGCGCCCTCGACCTCGACCCGAACAACCCCCTCGCGCGTCAGGTTCTCGATCGCGTCATCGGCTGAAGATACCGGCGGCGTCGGCTCACACCGGGGCGAGCGATCGCACCCGCGCCGACCACTCCGCCGCGGGGCGAGGTAGGAGCGCCAGGAAGGTCTCGCTGCCGTGCGCCACCTCGGTGAGCCCGGCGTCCCGCACGATCGCGCACTCCTCCTCCCTCTGGATCGCCGCCCACTCCTCGCCCGACGCCTGGCGCACCGCGCACGGCCGCCCCGCGGCGTCCCAGCGATCGAAGCGCTCGGCCTCGCGCTGGCCGAAGGCGGCCACGCCGAGGAGCACCGCGTGGCCGATCTGCGCCGCGAGCTTGCCCGCGCGCATCGGCACCGCGGCGTTGCGCACGAACACCATCACCGGCCCGTCGGGCGCGACGGGCAGCGGCCGCGAGGGGAGCTCGGCGGTGTCGGCCACGTAGGCCTGGAGCGTCACCAGGAGCTTCTCGCGCTCGCTCTTGCGACGAGGCGGGAGCGCGCGCACCGCCACCGCGCCTTCGATGATCCCGTCGCCGCCGTCGAGGGCGAGCACGGCGGGCCAGTTCTTCTCGTTGGCGCGGAGGCACACCTTGCGAAACGAGCGCGACGACCACTCGGCGAATGCGCCCCGGTAGCGGGGGTCGTCGGCGAAGCGGGCGGCGACGTCGAAGGTCGCCTGCGCGGCGGCGACGAGGAGCGCCTCCACCGAGCCCGGGTGCTCCTTGCGGACAACGAGGTACATCACCCACGGGTCGTCCTGCGCGGCGCGCGCGTCGATGGACTCGGGGTGGTCCTTGTCGTGTTCGTAGACGGGCATCGCGGGGGGAGGGAGGGCGCGGCCGGAGGGAAACCCCCGGCCGCGGAGGGAGGACGGCGGGATCAGTACGACGCGGACTGCACCTGGAAGTTGATGCCGAGCCCTTCGCGCAGGGAGAAGTACGTCTCGCTCATCGAGAACTGCACCACGTCCTTGAGCTTCTCGGCGGGCGCGAGGTCGCCGGGGAGGCCCGGCTCCAGGGCGAGCATCTTGCGGGCGATCTCCAGGTCGCCGCACATCAGGAAGCCCGCCCGGGCCGCCGTGAGCTCGACGGACTGGTACCACTTCTTGATGTTCGAGGCGCCGCCCTGCTCGAGGAAGTAGCGCACCACCTTGCGCAGGCCCTCGACCGCGATGGGGTCGGTGGCGAGCAGCGGCGCGAGGGTCTGCGCGGCCTGCGCCGACTCCGCCGGGACGTCCTGGTCGGACTTCACCAGCTTGATCGCCGCGAGCAGCATCACCGTGAGCTCCTGCGTGGTGGGCAGCAGCACGCGGATGTAGTGCTCGTTGCGGTAGTAGGTCATGTGCTTGGCCGCCACGAAGGCGAGCTCCTCCGGGCGCAGGCCCGAGAGCAGCCCGGCGCCCGCGAAGGACGCGATGGGCTCGCTCGGCACGTACCCGAGGCCGCCCTGCTGCTGCGGCTTCAGGAAGATCGACGGCAGCGGCAGGTTGAGGGCCTGCGACGACTGCGCGAGCGAGCGCACCAGGGCGACGGTGGTGTTCGCCGGGTCCTGAAGCTCCTTCTGGGTGAAGCCGAACTGCTGGAGCGGCTTCACCTTGGCGCGGCGCACCGCCCCGAGGATGGACGCGAAGATCTTGCCCACCACCGGGTCTTCGTTGGGGTGGAAGAGCTGCTTGACCCAGTGCTCCTCGGTGAGCCGGCCGGTCGGCGCGAGGGGCTTGCGCGGGCGGTACTGCTCGAAGAACGCGCGGAGGTCTTCGCGGGCCCGGTCGCGGAGCAGGAAGGCCGTGGTCGCCGCCACGCACCACGCCTTGTCGTGCTGGTGCGACTGGTAATACAGGTCGTAGATCGCGTGCAGGGCCTCGGAGTTGCCCATGTCCTGCGCGGCGATGGTCTGCCAGCGCGCGATGGACTCGGGGATGTCCCCGACGCGCATCGCCAGCTCGGCGACGATCTTGTGCTCCGTGAGGTCGTCGGGCTTGCGCTCGGACGCCAGCTTGAACACCGCGAGCGCCTTGTCGTTCTCGTTGAGCCGGTCGCGGTAGATGAGCCCGAGCGGGTGCAGCAGGCTGAACTCCAGGTCGCGGCTGTCGGGCTTGCCCGCGACGCGCTCGATCATGCGCTTGTAGGCGCGCGAGAGGCTGCGCCAGTCGCGCCGCGCCTGCAGGATCTCGTTGACCTTCGCGAAGGGCTTGAGCTCCGACGGGTTGAAGTCGAGCGCCTGGTTGTAGAACGTCAGCGCCTCGTCGGGGTTCTTCAGCTCCTGGTTGTAGATCGACGCGATGGAGTACGCGTAGCGCGCCTTGCGCTCGGCGTTGGTCTCCAGGTCGCTGATGCGCTGCACCACCTCGATGACCTTCGACCACTGCTTGGCCTCGGTGTAGAGCCCGAGCAGCTTGTGCAGCAGCACGTGGTCGCGGGGCTTGAGCTCCGCCGCGCCCGCGAAGGCCTGGATGGCCTTCTGGGTGTTCTTGGCCTTGTCCTGCCAGAGGCCGCCGATCTCCTGGAGCATCGCGAAGCGCTTCTCCTCGTCGTCCTCCATGTCGAGCAGCTGCGTGCGGTACCCGATCGCCTGCTCCCACTCCGCGCCCGCGGAGTGCGTGTCGATGAGCGCCCCGAGCGCCGGGCGGTACCCGGGGTACTCCTCCAGCGACTTCTCCAGGAAGTTCGCCGCGCGCCGGCGGTCGCCCTGCGCGGACTTCACCACGCCGAGCCGGTAGTACAGGTCGGCCCGCGCCTCGGCGTCGAGCTCGTCCTTGTGGTGCACGAGCAGCACCTGATAGTGCTTGAACGCGTTGTCCCAGTCCTGCTTCTCGAAGTAGGCGAGCGCCAGCGCGGAGATGGACTCCACGTTGGCCCGGTCGAGCGCCTGCGCCGCCGTGAAGGCCTTGATGGCGCGGTCGCCCTTGCCGAGCGCCACCGCGACGCGGCCCATCGTGAGCTGGATCTGGAGCTGCTCCGCCGGGTCGCGCCGCGACGCGCGGCGGGTGAGCATCTCCGCGAGGGGCTCAGCGTCGGCCCAGCGCTGCTCGGCGACGTAGAAGTTGCACAGCGGCCAGGCGGCCTCCTCCTGGTCGGGGTCGCAGCGCAGCGCCTCCTCGTAGCAGCTGATCGACTGCGCCTGGTCGTCGAGGTGCTGCGCGTTCACGCGGCCGAGCTCGGTGAGGAGCTTCGCGCGGGTGCGCGGCAGCTCCGTCGCGGCCTGCTCGCGGTCGAGGTAGCGGGCCACCTCGTACCAGTCCTCGCGGCGCGTCGCGATGGCGCGCAGGGCCTCGAGGGCGGGCAGGTGCGCGGGGTCGAGGTCGAGCGCGGCCTGGTACTGGTCCACCGCGCGGAGCTCGTCGCCCAGCGAGGTCTCGGCGATCTTGCCGACGCGCACCCGCAGCTCGACGGCCTTGGCCGTGTCGCCGGCCACGAACTGCGCGAGCTGCTCGAGCATGTCCGTGGCGCGGTGCCAGTCGTTGCGCGACTCGTAGATGCGCGCCAGCGCGTCGAGCGCGTCGACGTTCTCCGCGTCGATCTGGAGCACGTTCAGGAAGGCGTCCTCCGCGTGCTCGAGGTCGCGCTTCTCGTCGGCGTACACCCGGCCCATCTGGAGGAAGACGGGCACCCGGTCGCGGCGCTCGCCGGTCGCCGTGAGGTGGCGCTCCAGCGTGGCGATGAGCTCGTTCCACTGCCCGGTCTGGCGGTAGAGGCGCTCCAGGGCGCGCAGCGAGGGGTCGTGCGAGGGGTCGATCTCCAGCACGCGCTCGAAGCGCTCGATGGCCAGCGCGGGCCGGACGAACTCCTCCTCCAGCATCGCGCCGATGCGGGTGAGCAGCTTGATGCGCTCGCGCTCCGTCGACACCACCTCGAGCTGCTGCTCCAGCACCCCGAGCAGCTCCTGGCTGCGCCCGAGCCGGGCGTAGATGCCCTCCAGGCCGCGCATGGCGGCGAGGTTCACCGGGTCGGCCTCGAGCACCGCGGCGTACTCCGCGGCGGCGCCCTCGAGGTCGCCGGTGCGGTCTTCGAGCACCGAGCCCACGCGCATGCGCAGCTCGGCGGCCTCCGCGGGGTCGGCCACGGAGGCCACGTGGCGGCGCAGCACGTCGACCAGCGCGGGCCAGTCCTCCGCCGCGGCGTGCACCCGGGCGAGCGCCGCGAGCGCCGCGCCGTCCGTCGCGTCGATGGCCAGCGCCGCGTGGAACTGCTCCACCGCCTGCTGCGGCTGCTTCAGGCTCTTCTCGTAGACCTCGCCCAGCTGCACGTGGGCGGTGCGACGGTCCTCCGGCGAGCGCGCGACCTCCACGGCCCGCTGGAGGGTCTTGGCGAGGGGCTGCCACTGCCCCAGGCGCCGGTAGAGCTCACCCTGCGAGCGCAGCGCCTGGAGGTTGCCCGGCTCCGCCGCCAGGATCTGCGTGTAGATCGGGATCGCCCACTCGGGGTGCCCCAGCTCCAGGCCGTACCACTTCGCGGCGTGCAGCCCGAGCTGCGTCTTGCGCGCCCCCGCGGGCTCCGCCGTGTAGGCCTCCATGGTCGTCTTGAGCAGCTCGTTCCACTTGCTACTGGCGCCGGTGATGGCCTCGAGCGCCGCGATCGCCTCGGGGTTGGTGACGTCCTCCTCGAAGGCGATCTGCGCCGCCGCAAAGGCCTGCTCCCGGTCGCCCAGCTCGGTGTCGAACACCTTCGCCGCGCGCACCATGAAGGGCACCGCCTCGGCGACGTTGCCGTCCTCCGCGAGCTTGTCGTGCCGCGCCACGTAGAGCCCCGAGAGCTCGTCCCAGCGCGCCGCCTCGCGGTGCAGCGACTCCAGCGCCGTGAAGGCCCGCCCGTGCAGGGCGTCGACCTCCAGCACCGCCTCGTACGAGGCCCGCGCCCCGTCGGGCTCGCCGATGCGCTGCTCCCAGACGTCCGCCGCCTGGAGGTGCAGCGCGACCTTCGTCTCCGCGTCGTCGGCGCCCGCGGCCTGCCGCCCGAGCACGTCCACCACCTCGCGCCACTCCTCGCGCGCCGTGTGGATCACCAGCAGCGCGGCGAGCGAGGTGGCGTCCGCGGGGTCGACCTCGAGCGCGTTGCGCCACGCGTCGACGGACTCGTCCCCCTGGCCCAGCACGGTCCAGTAGATGGTCCCGAGCTCCGACCACGCGGCCTTGATCTCGTCGTTCTCCAGCGTCGCGGTGCCGAGCGCGATGAGCGTCTGCAGCGTGACCACCAGCTCGTCCCAGCGCTGCCCCTGGCGGTAGATCGCCGCCAGCGCCCGCAGCGCCTCGAAGGACGCCGACTCGATGTCGAGCACGCGCCGGTAGCCCTCGATGGCCCGCTCGACGTCGCCCAGCTTCTCCAGGTAGACCGCCGCCACGCGCAGCGCGATCTCCACGCGCCGGTCGGAGTCGGCCTCGCTCCCGAGCTGGCGCTCGAGCACGTCGATGAGGTCCTGCCAGCGGCCTGCGGCCTCGTGCAGCGCGGCGATGGCGCTGAGCGTCTCGGCCTCCTCGCCGCGGATCACCAGCACCTGCTCGTAGAGCTTCACCGCGTCGTCGGGGCGCCCGAGGTAGTCCTGGGCGATGCTCGCCATGCGGGTGTAGGTCTCCGCGCGCTCCTCGTCGGAGTCCGCCGCGTCGAGCTTGCGCTCCTGCACGGCGTAGAGCTCGGGCCAGCGCTCCTGCGAGGCGTAGATGGCCTCCAGGGCGTCGAGGCTGGGCCGGTTGCGCGCGTCGATGGTCTCGACCACCGCGCGGTACTGCACCACGGCGTCGTCCACGCGGCCGAGGTCGTCGCGCAGCAGGCCCGCGAGGCGCAGCGTGTGGCCGACCTTCTCCTCCGGGTCCTCGGTGATCTGCGCGCGGCGCGAGAGCACCGTCACCAGCTTCTCCGCCTCGCCCGAGGCCGTGTGCAGCCGGTCGAGGGACTCCAGCGCGTCGGGGTCGAGCGGCGCCACGTCCAGCACGAACTGGTACGCGCCCTCCGCCGAGGGCAGGTCGCTCCGCTCCTCCTCGTGCACCCGCGCCAGGCGCTTGCCGATCACCACCCGCACGTCGTCCGTGGTGCTCTCCGCCTCGACCACGTCGGCGTAGACGTTGGTGAGGTCGTCCCACGCGCCGGTCGCCGCCGCGAGGCGCTCGACCTCGGTGAGCGAGCGGTCGTCGAGGGGAGCCTCCTTCACCGCGCGGCCGAGCCACTCGAAGGCCCCCACGGCGTCGGCGCGCTTCTCCTCCAGGATCTCCGCGATGCCCCGCATCGCCAGCACCCGGTCGCCCGCCTCGGGGATGAGGTCGAGCGTGCGGGCCTGGAGGTCGGCCAGCTTCTCCCAGTCCTCGTACATCCGGTAGAGCGGGTCGAGCGCCGCCGCGACCTCGGCGCGCAGCACGCCACGCGCGAACATAGCCTCCAGCGCGGCGACGGTCTCCGCGTGGTCGGCCTGCACGTCGATGATCTCGCGGTACACCGCGAGCGCCCCCGCGGGGTCGCCCAGCCGGTGCTCCAGCACCTGCCCGAGCCGGTAGCGCAGCGACACGGCGTCGTCGGGCGAGAGGTCGGACAGCGTGAGCTCGCGGCGCAGCACCTCGGCCACCTGGGGCCACTGCTCCAGGGCCTCGTAGAGCCGGTCGAGGGCCCGCAGCGCGCTCGCGTTGCCGGCGTCGACCTCCAGCACCGCGCGGTAGCGGCTGATGGCGGCGTCGGCGTCGGCGCGCTGCACCTCGTGGATCTGGCCCACGCGCAGCAGCAGCTCGACGTGCCGGTAGGGGTCGTCGGCGAGGGACGCGACGGCGCCGTCGTACACGGCGACCACCGTGTCCCAGCGAGAGAGACCCTCCGCGAGGCGCTCGAAGTTGCCGAGGTTCTCCTCGACGCGCGGGTCGAGCGCCACCGCGCGGGCCATCGCGTCGAAGGCGGCCTCCGGGCGGTCGAGCGCCGACTCGTTGACGTCCGCGATGCGCTGGAGCAGCTCCAGCTTGCGGGGCACGTCGTCGGTGTGGCGCACCTCGACCTCCAGCACCTCGACGAGCGGCTCGTAGGCGCCCGAGGCGGAGAACACCGGCTCCAGCACCGCCGCCGCCGCGAGGGGCGCGCGGTCGCCGCGGAGGATGGCCGTGAGCGCGCCCACCGAGGGCGCGTGATCGGGGATGGTCTCGACGATCTCGCGGTAGATCTCGACGGCGCGCGGCACGTCGGCGAGGTTGCCCTCGTGCAGCTTCGCCACGCGGAAGCGGTACGACGCGACCTCGTCCGGGTCGGCCGCGAGCTCGGCCTCGCGCTCGAGCACCGAGAGCAGGTCCTGCCAGCGGCCCTGGGCCGTGTAGAGCGCGTCGAGCTTCTGGATCGCCAGCAGGTCCGTCGGGTCGAGCTCGAGGACGTGGTTGTACGCGTCGATGGCGCGGTCGTTGTCGTGGAGCTCGCTCTCGTACACGGCCGCGACCTCGAAGAAGAGCCGCTTCTTCTCGTCGGCGTCGCTGATGAGCGCGGCCTTCTTCTCGTAGGCCGCGAGCAGCTCGGGCCAGCGCTGGCCGGTCACGAAGATGCGGATGAGGGCGTCGAGCGCGGCGACCTCGCTGTCGTCGACCTCGACGATGCGGGCGTAGGTGCGCACCGCCCCATCGACGTCGTTGAGCACCGTCTCGTAGATCTCCGCCGCGCGCCACAGGTACGACTTGCGCTCGTCGAGGTCGTCGAGGATCTCGGCCTTGCGCACCAGGGTCTCGGTGAGCTCCTTCGGCCGGTCGGTGAGCTGGTAGAGCCGCTCCAGGGACGACACCGCGTCGAGGTTGCCGGGCTGCACCGCGAGCGCCGCGACCTCGTGCCCGATGGCCCGGTCGAGGTCCCGCAGCCGCTCCTCGGACACCGCGGAAGCACGGCGGTGCAGGGCGACCCGCACCTCCACGTCGTCTCCGCCCTCACCCAGCGCCGCGATGCGCGCCTCGATGACCTCCACGAAGGCCCGGTCGATCTCCAGCGAGCGCGCCAGCCGGTCGAGCCCATTGAGGGTGTCCTCCCGCGACGGGTCCTCCGTCAGCGCCTGCGTCAGCGCGCCGAAGGCCCCGGCACCGTCGTCGAGCGCCGTCTCCCGCAGCTCCGCTACCCGGTGCAGCAGATCGACCTTCGTCGCCCGCTCGGAGAGCCCCGCCTGCACGTCCAGGGCATGCACCAGCCGCTCCCACGCGCCGCTCGCGCGGTACACCGGCTCCAGCGTGTCGACCACCGTCGCGGTGTACGTCGCGTCGCCGAGCATCGCCTCGAGCGCCGCCGCCGCCCGCTCCGACGACTCCTCGCGGGTCACCACCTCGCGCAGGATCTCGATCGCCGCCTCGCGGTTGCCCAGCCGCTGGTCCTGCACCTCCGCCAGGCGGAACTGCAGCGCCGCGCGGCCCTCTCCCTCCGCCGCGAGCGACACCTGCTGCGCGAGGTTGTCCGCCAGCTCGGTCCACTTGCCCAGCCGGGTAAACATCCGGTCGAGCGCGGCCAGCGCGAGGGCGTTGGTCGGGTCGCGCTCCAGCATCGCGTGGTACGTCGCCACGCTCGCGTCGGCGTCGCCGAGGCGCTCGTCCTGCACCGCGGCGATCTCCGCCTGCACCCGGTCGTACTCCTCCGGGTCGGCGGTGACCTCCAGCCGGCGACGGAGCGTGGCGAGCACCTCGGGCCACCGCCCCGCGGAGCGCCAGGTGCGCTCCAGCGCCTCGAGCACCGCGACGTCGCCCGGGTTCGACGCGAGCACCCGCTCGAGCGCCGTCACCGCGTTCTGCACGTTGCCGAGGAAGCGCCCCTCGATCTCCGCGACGCGCACGTAGAGGTCGCGCCCGAGGGTCGTGCCCGCGTGCTGCTCCGCCGCCTCGCGCAGGAGCACCACCACCTGCGGCCAGCCGTCGACGGCCTCGGACACCCGCATGAGCGTCTCGGTCACCTCGGCGTTCGACGGGTCCTCCTGAAAGGCCCGCCCGTACGCCTCCAGCGCCCGCGGCGCCTGGCCCAGCTCCGTCGCGCACACCGCGCCGATGCGCTGCAGCAGCGCCACGCGCTCGGCCTTGTCGTCGCCCTCCGCCACGAGGATTTCGAGCGCGCGCACCAGGGCCTCCCAGTCGCCGCGCAGCTCGTACACCGGCTGCAGCACCTCCGCCGCCGCGTGCCGCAGCGACGGGTCGCGCAGGAGCCCTTCGAGGGCCTGCCGCGCGCCGTCGTGCTCGGGCGCGCTCGCCAGCACCGAGCGGTACAGCTCCAGCGCCTCGGCGGCCTGACCCAGCCGCTGCTGCGTCACCGTCGCCAGGTGGAAGCGGATCGCCGTCCCCTTCGCGTCGTCGCCGAGCGCGTCGTGCACGTCGAGCTCGCGGCGCAGCGCCTCCGCCAGCTGCGGCCACTGCTCCTGCTTCTCGTAGAGCCGCGCCAGCGCCGCGAGCGCCTCGGGGTCGTCACCGAACTCCGCCACGATGGCCGTCGCGGCCTCGACCGCGCGGGGGAGGTTCTGCAGCCGCTCCTCGGCGACGTGCACCACGTCGAGGAGCAGGGCCTTGCGGGTCTCCCCGTCGCCCACGATCTCCAGGCGCCGGTCGAGCACGTTGAGCAGCTCGGCCCACTGCCCGTGCGCGCGCAGCATCGACTCCAGCGCCGCGAGCGCCTCGGGGTGCGCCTCGTCGCCCGCGAGCACCGCCCGGTACTGCGCCACCGCGCCGTCGACGTCGTCGAGGTGCGCCGCGAGGATGGACCCCGCCCGCAGCCGCAGCGTCACCCGCGCGGCGTCGCCCACGGTCGCGTCGGCGATGGCGCTGTCGAGGGCGTTCTGCGCCTCGCGCCACCGGCCGGTGAGGGCCGCCGCGCGCTCCAGGTCGACCACCGAGCGCGGCTCCGACGGGGCCTGCGCCAGCGCGTCGCGGAAGCGCTCGAAGGCCAGCGCCCCCTCGCCGAGCGCGGCCTCGTAGAGCTCGCCCAGCCTGCGCAGGGTGTCCACCTGCTCGGCCCCGTGCGCGTCGCCGAGGCGCTTCACCTCGAGGGCCGTCGCGAGGCGCTTCGCGTCGTTGGCCGCGGTGTACATCGGCACCAGCCGCAGCGCCGCGTCGCGGTTGGCGGGGTCGATCTCCAGCACCTTCTCCAGGTAGCGCGCCGCGCGGTCGACCTTCTCCTTCCGCACCTCCCAGAGCTGCGCGACCTTCCCGAAGAGCGACACCTTCGTGGCGTCGTCCGCGGCGGGGTTCTCCGCCTCGCGCTCGAGCAGCCGGATGAGCTCGTCCCACTTCCCGCTCTCGGCGTAGAAGGTCTCCAGCTCGTCCCACGCGTGCATCGCGAGGTAGCGCTTCTTCAGGGCCTCCTGCGCGCGCCGGTCGTTGGGGTCGAGCGCCATGACGCCGCGCCACGCCTCGACGGCGATGACGTCGTCGTTGAGCCGGTCGCCCGCGATGAGCCCGAGCTTCACCAGCAGCTGGATGCGCTGCGGCACGTCGGCGGTCATCGCGGCCTGCGAGCGCAGCACCTCGGCGAGCTTCGCGTAGTCCTTGGACTTCTCGTAGAAGCCCGCGAGCTGCGTGAGGGCCTCCGGGTGCCCCGGGTCGCGCGCGAGGACCTCCTCCCACATCTCCGTGCAGACCTCCGGGCGCTTGACCTTCTCGGTCACGAAGCGCGCGAGGCCGAGGTACTGGTCGAGCTGCTGCGACGCGGGCGCGGCGGCCACCTCGCGGCGCAGGATGCGCAGGAGCTTGTCCCAGTCCTTGCGCTTCTCGTACATCGACTTGAGGTAGTCGATGGCGCGCGCGTTCTCCGCGTCGACGTCCAGGATCTGCTCGTTGGCCTTGATGGCCTCGGCCTGGTTGGAGAAGCGCTCCAGGTAGATGCCCGCGATGCGCTCGAGCACGGCTACGCGCTCGTACTTGTCGTCGAGCAGCTCGACCTTCGCCTGGAGGGTCTTGATGAGGTCCTGCCAGCGCTTCTGGCCCTCGAACTTCGCGGCGGCCTCGTCGAGCTCGCGCAGGCGCTCGGGGTCCGGCGGGGGACGCAGCGTCGCGGGCCCTTCGATTGCGCTCGAACCGTCGATGCCCTGGATGTCGTCGGAGTTGCTCATCGTCGTTCCTTCAAGACCTCAGCGGTGCTGCGCGGTCGCGCTCCGCCCTCATCGGGACACTGTGCTGCGAGAATTCAGTGCGACGCGCTCAGTGCGCGCCGGGGCTCTGGAGCTGCGCGAGCCGGTTCTGCGCGATGTCGAGGTACTCCCGCGGGGCGTTGCCGCCGCGCGCCTCGATGAAGCGCTGCAGGTACAGGATCGCCTGCTGCCGCCGCTCCGGGATGTCTGCCAGGGTGTAGCCCGCGGAGAACATCGCCTCGGACATCTCCGGGTCTTCGCGGTTGGCGGCGACGAACTCCTCCACGGCCTGCTCGCGCTGCCCCTGCTCGAGCAGCACGTTGCCGAGCACGTTGTGCATCGACCCCCGCTCGACGGCGCCCTCCGGCGCGATGCGCAGCCCCTCGCGGAGCACCTGCGCGGCGCGGTCGTACTCGTGCACCTGCCGGTACAGCCGCCCGAGGTGCGCGTACGAGTTGTAGCTGCGCGGCGCCTTGGTGAGCGCGGTGGTGTACGCCTGGAGCGCCACCTGCGGCTCGTCGAGGCGCTCGGCCACGAGGCCCTGCCAGAAGTACGCGAGGTAGTAACCCTGGCTCACCTGCGTGGCCTGCTGGAACGCCGCGCGCGCCTGCTCCCAGTGCTCCTGGTTGTAGTGCGCCTTGCCCAGCTGGAAGTGGTACTCGGCGTTGCGGGGGTTGCGCGCGATGGCCCGGGTGAGGGCCTCCGCGGCGGGCGCCCACTCGCGCTGGCGCACGTGCACCAGCGAGAGGTTGTAGAGCGGCTGATCGAACTTGGGGTCGGCGTCGGCGGCGCGCTGGAACTTATCCCGCGCGTCTGCCAGCCGCCCCTGTCGCATCAGGGCCATCCCCGCGTTGTTGTCCTGAACCGCTTCGCGGTTGTACTCGCTGCAGGCCGTCGCCATGGCGACAGCGAAGAAGACACCACACCAGCGCTTCATCACGACCCTCGATGCAGAGCCCGATGCGGACTCTGACGGCGCGCGATGATAGGGGGACGACCGCGACGCCGACAATCAAAAATCCTACGGATTTGTGAGCGCCGCGCAGAACTCCCGGCGCGCGGGAGAGCGCTGGAATGAGGTCGGAGGTGGTGGAGGGAGCGGAGGAGAGCGGAGGAGAGCGGAGGCGACCCCAGCGGGTCTACTGGTCGGCGGGCTGGAGGTTGAACGGGTAGTTCACCGTCACCACGCCGCCGCCCTCGGGGGCGGGGAACTGCCAGCGGCGCACGGCGTTGGCGATGCACTCGCCGACGCTGGGCACGGGGATGGAGCTGTCGGCCACGTTGGAGCCGATGACCGTGCCGGTGCCGCCGATGACGAAGCGCACGACCACGCGGCCGGCGATGTTGGGGCTCGTGGCGAGGCCCTGCTCGTAGCAGTGGTTCACCTGGCCGAGGTTGCGGAGCACCACGCGGCGGATCGCCTCGGGCGAGAGCAGACCCGACACCGTCGGAGGCGCCGCGCGCACGGTCGGACCCGTGGTGCCGCGGTTGCGCAGGCCGCGGCCCGCGCCGGAGCCGTAGCCCTGGACCGAGCCCGTCCCCGAGCCGTGGCCCATGGTGCCGATGTTGCCCATGCCGATGGTGCCCTCGCCGGTGCCGCCGCCACCCCAGCCGGTGCCCGCGCCGCCGAGGCCGCCGTAGCCGAAGGCGTCGCCCACGGCGTCGCCGGTCATGTTGCCGTTGGCGTTCTGGCTGTCGACGCCCGACTCGGTCATCGCGCCGAAGGGCGACACGATGCCCGAGGCGCCGCCCGCCATGCCGCCGCCCGCGGCGCCGAGGGCCGCGAAGATGCCGCGGTTCTGCACCTGGTTGATGGCGGCCTGGCGCGTGAGGTGCGGGGGCTCGCCGTTGTTCTTGATGGCGTAGCGGGCGTTGCGGGTGGGCGTGTCGCGCCGACCCATCTTGCCCTCGTCGCCGCGGTGGCGCGTGCCGGTGCCGCCCTCCTGCTGGTCGTTGGCCTGCTGCACCGGCGGCGTCTCGGGCTGGCGCTCCTGCTGGCGCTGGATGAAGGCCGCGAGCTCGCGCAGGCGGTCGTCCTCGTTGCCCGACGACAGGAACCCGGAGTCGTCGCTGATGGCGAAGTGCATCGTGAGCACCGCCGCCGCCACGAACATGAACCCGCCCGCGACGGAGCCGATGAGCGCGTTGTCGCGCTTGATGTGGCCCGCGATGACCCGGCCCGGCGCGACCACCTTCGCCACGAAGGTGAGCCCGCCCACCTCCTGGCGATAGCGGCCGTCGGGCTGGATGTTGACCTCGAAGGCCCCCGGCACCGCGGTCGATGGACGCGCGTGACCCTGGCTCTTGAGGTCGTCGAGCGAGCGCTTGACGCCCTGGAGCTCGACCTCGCCCGTGGCGCCCGGCAGGAACACGAAGCGCGTGCCGGAGTTGTTGACCACCACCGGCAGCTCGGTGGCGCCGCCGAGGATCTCAGACCCGACCGTGAACTGCGACACGTCGGAGAGGAGGTCTTCGTTCTTGTGGCTGAGCTTGATGCCCACGCCGGAGCCGACCAGCGCCGTGAGGGCGCCGACGCCGCCGATCATGAGCCCGCTGTTGTCGTTGAGGTGCTGCGGGTCGGCCTTCGCGGCGCCCACGGCCATCATCAGCGACCCGACGCCCCAGAGCGCGCCGGTGACCTTGCTGGCGGGGGTGAGCGCCGGGTCCTTGCCGGTGAGCGTGAAGCTCTGGTTGTCGCGCAGGTGGGCGACGTGGAGGATCGAGCTCTTCCACATGACCGAGATCTCGACGGCGTGCGAGCCGACCTCCTCGACCTCGTGGGGGTTGATCTCACCCCGCTTGATGAGCTGGTAGATCTCCTCGCCCTCGCCGGCCAGGGACGACGTGGTGATGGGGGCGTTGCCGCCCTCCGCCACCACGAGCGCCGAGGCCGCCGCGCCGAGCGGCGCCGCCAGCGACGGCGACACGAAGGTGCCTGCCTCGCGGGCCTCGCCGATCTCCACGGTGATCTGCGCGCCGCCCAGGGTGATCACGTCGCCCGTGCGCAGCGACGCCTTGTTGACCGCCTGACCGTTCACCTGCGTCCCCGACCCGAGGTCGATGATCTGGACGTCATCGGGCTTCACCTCGATGACGGCGTGCATCCGGGCGACGCCCTCGTCGTCGATGCGCAGATGGGACTTCTGGTCTCGACCGACCTTGATCACGTCCTGGGCGATGGTCTCGGTGCGAACCGAGGCTCCCTGGGCGATCCTGAACGTGATTGGAACCACCATCTTCTGCGCCATCGCACTCCCTGTCGCGTGTGCCGTGACCCAAATTGGGATCACGCACCGCTGGTCCTTTCCAGCGAGCACTCTGCTCGCTGGACGCTTCGACAACGGCCTCGCCCGGAAGTTCCACGGGCGCGCGGACTCTACCGATCTGGTGACAGAACCGTCAACGCATCCGTCAGAGGTTCTCGACGGACTTGAGCATCTCCGGGACGAAGTGCTCCCGGATGCGGATGAGGCTGATGCCCGCGCTGCGCCGCCGCACGCGCGACGTCTCGCCGTCGGGGCGCACGAGCTGCCCCTGCACGAGCTCGTCGGTGAAGTTGAACTCCTGCGTCCGCTGGGCGCCCGCCTGCGCGGCCCCACCGGCGGCCGGCGGGGTCTGCGCCATCGCGCTGCCGCCCAGGCTCATCGCCGCGCCCATCACCGCCATCGCTACGATCTTCTTCATGCTCGTGGACCTCGACATGGCTCGTTGCACCTGTACGTCACTCACTGAGATGCCCCGGCGGCGGGCGCCTGTCCAGCCGCCGGCGCGGCGGGGGCAGGAGCGGCCGCGGGGGCCGCGGGCGCCTCGGGGGTCGCCGGGGCGGGCGTCGCGGGCGCCGGGGCCGCGCCGCCGCCGACCGCCTCGAGGGCGGTGATGGTCGACCCGATGTTGCGGATGTGCCGGTTGGCGTTCTCCACCGAGGTGAGGAAGCGGGCGTTGGAGCCCGCCCGCTGCACGAACTGCTGGAGCAGCTCGCGCGCCGTCCGCAGGACGGGGATCGACCCGCCCAGGTAGTTCATGTTGAGCACGCCGAGGTTGTAGTAGGCGTCGGCCCGGTTGGCGTCGAGGGTGCGCGCCCGCTCGTACTCCTGCTGCGCCCGGGCGAGGGTCTGCGCCCGCTCGGCGTCGGGCTGCGTCAGCGCGAGGCCGCGCAGCGCAACGCCGAGGCCGATGTGCGCGTCGTAGCTGTCGTCCTTGAGCGCGATGGCGTGCTCGAAGGCCTCCTTGGCGTCCTGGTACCCGCGGAACGACAGGTTGATGGTCCCGTAGTTCACCCACGCCTCGAACATGTTCGGGTTGAGGGTGTACGCGCGGCGGAAGTGCTCCAGCGCCTTGATGATCTCGTTGCGCCGGATGTCGATGATCCCCCACGTGTTGTAGAGGTCGGCGGTGAACGAGCGCACGTCCGGCGAGAGCTCGGCGTTCTGCGACTGCGACACCTGCGCGGCCTGCGCGCACACGAGGCCCGCGAGGAAGATCATCCGCGAGTTGGGGTCGTCGCCCGCCTGCTGGAGGTACGACAGCGCGAGCTGCGTGCGCGCCGGCAGGTAGCGGTCGTCGAGCGCGAGCGCCGAGCGGATGTTGCGCACCACCGGCGCCCAGTCCGCCGGGGTCGCCGGGCGGGCCTCGCGCAGCACCATCGCGAGGTTGGTGTAGCCCTCGACGCAGTGGGTCTGGTCCTGCTGGATGGCCTGCTCGAAGGCCTGCCGCGCGGCGGGCACGTCGTTGCGGCGGTACGCCATCACGCCGAGCTGCACCTTCGCGCGGCAGTAGTTGCCGTTGGCCGCCTGGAGCGCGCGGTTGAGCGCCGTCGCGGCGGGCTCGGTCATCCCGCAGCGGTCATACACGAGCCCGCGGTTGAACCACGCCTCGGGGAAGTTGCCGTTCGCCTGCGCGTTGGCGGCGGTCTCGAAGAGCCCCGCCACCTCGTTGCAGGTCGCCGCGGTCCAGTCGCCGCGGTTGCCGTTCGCCTCGTCGTGCTGCCGCATGAGGGCGGCGGCGGCGTTGAAGCGCGTGTTGGCGGTCTCGTTCACCGCGGTGCCCGCGGCGGTGGTCACGGTCTGGCCGTTGGCGCCCACCGCGGCGGTCGTGGTCGTGGTCTGTCGGCCGCCGCACGCGGAGAGCGTGAGCAGCACGAGCGCACCGGAAAGTCCTCGGGTCTTCATCGGTCTCTCTCCCAGTCTCACTGCGCCGCACCAGGAGCCGCCGCGGCCCCGGCCTGACCCTGCTCCGCGGGCTCGTCCTCGCCCTCCGCCGACGTCTGGAGCTGGTACACCGGACGGCTGTTGGTCGGACGCGAGAACACCAGGTTCGGCTCGACGCGGATCTCGTCGGCGAGCGGGAACCGCACGCGGTCGATCTCGTAGAGCTCACGCTCGCAGAGCTGCGACCACTCGTTGAACCAGTGCACCTGCGTCGCGGTGCGGATGCACCGCTGGAAGCCCTCGGACGCGGTGTTCATGAAGGGCTGCGTCCGCTGGTCGAGCACCAGGCGGTACGCGTCGAGCAGGTCGGCGTTGCGCTGGATGTCGGGCGGAATCGGCGCGTTGCGGATCGTCTGCGCGAACTGGAAGTACATGTCCGCGAGGCGCGAGACCGCCGCGATCTCCCAGTTGGGCACGTGCATGTTCACCACCTCGACGTACTTCGCCGAGGCCGCGTCGAGCAGCTGCTGGCGCAGCCGGATGTACGGGGTGAGCGAGCGCTCCACCCACGTGTCGAAGGCGCGGCGGGTGGTGCCCGGGTTGCGCGGGAAGCGCTCGTTCTGGAAGCGCTGGTACAGCACCTCCGCGAGGTAGAAGCGCGCCTCCGCGACGGAGTCCTTGCTGCGCTCGATCGCGTCGCCGGCCTCGTCGCCGAGCTGCTGACGGATGGTGGCCTGGCCCGGCGAGGTCATCGCGGCGCCCTCCCCCGTGCTCGGCCCCCAGGCGTCCACGGCCTGCTGGTAGTACGCCGTCGCCTGGCGGATGTTCTGCACGTTCCAGTAGCCGCGCGCGAGCGCCACGGCCCCCTGGATCTTCTGGTCGAGGGTGCCCGACGCCGCGTACGTGCGCATGAAGCCCTCGTAGTGGCGCACGAGGTCGTTCCACGCCTGGCGGATCTGCTGGTCGCGGGTGCGGCGCTCGTCCGAGCTGGTCGTCGCCGTGCGGCGCAGCCGGGCCACGCGGTCGGTGTAGATCTGCCCGATGGAGAACACCACGTTGGCGGCCACGCGGCGACGCGCCGGGTCGTTGCCGAAGTAGCGCGCGAACTTCTGCGCGTTGGCGAGCGCGCGGTCTTCCTCGCCGAGGCCGATGCGGAAGAGCGTCGCCTGGCGCAGCGCGTCCGCGGCCTGCTGGACGGGATCTTCCAGCGGGACGTTGGGGGCGAGGCGGTGGGCCTCCTCGGCCGCGCGCACCGCCACCTGGCGGTTGTTGTTCACGTACTCGGCGTACTGCTCGTAGAGCTCGGCCGCGCGGCCGAACACCTGGATCGCGTGGTTGTTGCCCGCGAGGCGGTAGAGCGCGCGCTGGGCCCACGGGCTGTTGCGCGGCAGGAAGATCTGCACCAGGCGCTCGCGCACCCGCATCGCGCGGCCCAGGAGGAAGGCCGCGTCGTACTCGATCGCGGCGTTGTAGAGCATCTCGTCGAGGCGACCGCACTCGCGGTGCGTGCGCACGATGGAGACGTACTGACCGGCGGACTCCGCGAAGCGGCCGGCGCCGTGGAGCGACTCGGCCTTCTTGCGGAGCACCTGGCACTGGAGGTCCTCCACGCGGTGGCAGAAGTCCTCGTGCTGCGGGCGGAGCGTCGCCGAGCAGAAGCGGGTCATGAGGTCGGGCAGCGCCGCCGACATCGCGTCGTAGCAGGCGGGGCGCTGCGGGTTCCACATGTCGCCCATGACGTTCAGGCTGTCGAGGTAGAGGTCCGCCGCGATCTCGCGGAGGTTCTCCGGGTCCGGCGCCTCGGCGCTGGTCTCGGCGACGTCCTTGAAGAGCGTGGCCGCCTCCTCGAAGTGGTTGGCGACGTAGTACACGTACGCGCGGCGGTACTTGATGGTGAGCATCACCGTCCGCGGGTCTTCACCCTCGGGCGAGCGCTGCGTGCTGTCCGGCGAGACGAAGCACACGTAGCGGGTGAACGCCCGGAGCATCCCCTGCTCGCGCGCGTTGAGGTCGCGCGGCACCACGCGGACGCGGTCGGCGGCGCGGCGCTGCGCGTCGGTCTGCTGCGGGCCGCGGGTGTTGGCCGCGGGGCCGCCCTGGCGCCCCTGGTTGCGCTGCGTGGCGCTGGCGAAGCTCGCGGAGAACGAGTCGTTGTAGCAGAGCACCGCCTTGTACGCGGCGTCCTCGGTGAACTCGCCGCCGGGGTTCATCTCCACCACGGCGTCGTAGGCCGGGCCGCAGCGCTCGTTGTCGCCCATGTCGCGGAGCATGTCCGCGCGGTAGTAGGCGATGCGGTAGCGGTTGGGCCAGTCGCGGCGGTCGTACTCCGTGAACTCCACCTGATCGAACTCGGGGAACTCGTCCAGGATCTTCTGGTAGAGGTCCGCGGTCATGCGCATCGTCTCGGGGCTGCGCGTGCCGCGGGTCTGCACCGCGCCCTCCGCGCTGCGGCCGACGGCCTCGAGGTGCCAGTGCGAGGCCACGTCGAAGGTGACCCGCGCGGCCTGGTTGCGGCACTCGAGCTTCACCTCGTTGGTGCGGCTGCTCGCGCGGAACGTGTTGTACACGTCGATGAGGCGGTTGACCTCGACGAGCTGCTCGGGCTTCGGGCGCGACGCGATGATCGCGCGGGCGACCTGCGCCTGCCAGAAGCAGAAGCGGTCGCTGTTGGCGCGGCGCTCCATCATGCCGTGGTACGAGGCGACGGCGTTGGGCCACTGGCCCGCGTCCTGGTACAGCTCCGCGAGCTTCTCGAACATCGTGTACGAGTTGTCCTCGTCCGCGGCGTAGCGCTGGAAGGTCGCGAAGGCGTTGGCCACGTTGAGCGGCCGCGCGGCGGTGCCGTACACCGAGCCGTACACGGTCACGAGCTCCATGCGCGCGTTGCGCAGGAGGGCGGTGACGGAGCCCGCGTTGGGGTGCGTGCGGCCGTACTCGATGACCTCGTAGAACTTGTTGAGCGACCCCTCGAAGTCCTGCAGGTTGTAGAGCACCCACGCCATCTTGTAGAGGGCGTAGCCGTAGACCTGGTTGGCCTCGTCCTGCACCGCGAGCACGCGCTCGTAGAACTGGCGGGCGTTCTCCATCTCGCCCTGGTCGAAGAAGTACTCCGCGAAGGAGAGGTAGGCGTTGGGGACGAAGGGCGACTGCGGGAACCGCTGGATGAGCGTGCGGTAGACCGTGCGCGCGTTGTTGAAGTCGTTGCCGTCCTGGTAGGCGAAGGCCAGGTAGAACAGCGCCCGGTCCATCTGCGCGTAGTTGGGGTGCGCGTCGACCAGGTTGCGGAAGGCCGCGATGAGCTGTCCACGGTACTGCCCCGCGGTGGCGCGGAAGGCCGCCTGCTGCCGGGTGATGGTCGCGACCTGCGCCTCGTTGTGCGCCTGGCGCGCCGCGAAGAGCTCATCCTCGAGCTCCTCGGCCTGGCCGTTGGAGAGCTGGGCGAGCTCCTGGTAGTCCTCCGCGAGGCGCATCAGCGCGTCGGGGCGGTGCGTGTCGGTGAGGCTCATGCGCTGCACCAGCGAGGCGGTGAGCCGCGCCTCGGCGAGCAGCAGGTCCGCGCTGCGCCGCTGGGTGTTGCGGTTGCGCATGATCATGTCGCGGTCGAGGCCCTGCCCCGGCCGCCGCGTCTCCGGCGTGTGCGTCGGTCGCTCGGTCGCGCGGGCCGCCGCCGGGGGGGCGGTGTCCCGGTGCGATCCGTAGCGCTGGGCGCCCGCCGGACACTCCAGCGCGCGCGCCCTGGCCTCCGGCGCGATGCAGACGTCCGCAGGGACCGTCGCCACCGTTGGGATCACCACCGCCTCTGCCGGTGCTGCCTGGGCCGCCGCGGTGCCCCGTCGCGGCTGCTGCCCGAAGGCCAGCGAACCGACCAGGGCGCACGTTGCCGCGAGGGCCATCGCCACGCTTCGTTGCCTCACCCGAACCATTGTCGTCTCCGTGGATTCTGTGTGTGGGATTTGAGGGACGCGGGCTTCGGTCAGCGACCGCAGCGCGACACGACCTGCTGACGGTAGAACCCGAGCTCGTCGCGCCAGTACTCACCGTTGAAGGGCCAGAGGTTGTGCTCCTCGTCCGCGGTGACGCGGTTGGCCCGGGCGACGTCGACGCTCACCTGCTGCTGCTGCATCTCCTGCGAGAGCTGGCCGCGGCGGGCGTTGAGGATCTCGATGAGGATGGCGGTCGCCTGGTTCTGGAGGTCGCCGAGCTCTTCCACCGCGCGGGTGTAGCGGCCGCGGGCGAGGGTGCCGGCGTTCTCGATGGCGAAGCTCTTCGCGACCGAGATGTCCTGGATGATGCGCGCGCCGACGGAGCTGTTGCGGAAGGCCGCGGGCATGCCGTTGTGGCGCCGCTCCTCGGTCTCGAGCTGCGCGACGTACTCCAGGTTGCGGAGCAGCGTGCGGTCGCCGAAGGCCGTCTCCACCACCGGGCGCAGCCGGTTGGGCAGGTTGGCGTGGCCCTCACGCACGTTCTTCAGGAACTGGAAGAAGCTCGGGTCGTCCTGGTACTGCTGCAGGTAGCGCTCGATCTCCGGGCGCAGGTCGCCGAAGCGCTCGTTGAACTGCGCGACCACCTCCTCGGCCTCGTCGTAGCGGCAGTTGGAGAAGAGGATCACGCTCTTCAGCACCATCGCCTCGGGGTACCAGCCGTTGGCGAAGTACGGCGAGAACAGCGTGTGGATGTTGCCGAGCGCGCGGGGGTAGTCCTGCTGGAGGAAGTACGCCCAGCTCTCCTCGAAGAGCGCGTCGAGCCAGTACTCGGAGTCGACGTCCACGTGGTTCCACGACTCGACCGCCGACTCGTAGTGGCGCGTGGAGTAGTAGAGCCGCGCGAGCTCGAGGTGCGCGAGGTCGGCCATGCGGTCCTCGTCCTCGACGCCCTCGACGCCCTCCTCGAGCGCGTGGAGCACCTCGTTGAAGGCCTCGACGCCGGGCTGCGAACGCCGCGCGTTGACGTGCGAGATGCCCTCGAAGAACTTCGCCTGCACGTAGTACGGCGACTGGCGCTGCACCTGGCGGAAGAGCGCGATGGCCTCGTCGTAGGCGCCGTCGCGGTACTTGCTGCGGCCCATCAAATACAGGAGCTGGTTGTAGAGCCCGCGGCTCTCGTTGTTGTTGAACTGCTGGAGCGCGGTGGTGGGGTAGCGGCCCACGCGGCGCACGATGTCCGCGGGCTCGGGGAGCTGCGACGCGAGCTGCGCCAGCCACTGGAGCGTGGCGTTGAAGTAGAGGTGCGGCGTGCCGCGCTCGACGATCTCGTCGAAGACCGCGAGGGCCGACTGGTAGAAGCCCAGGTGGTAGAGGCTCTTGCCGAGGTGGAACTGCGCCTTCTGCTGGTTGGCGGGCGCGTCTTGCGTCTCGCCCTCCACCACGCGCTGGAACTGCACCGACGCCTCCTGGTAGCGCTCCTGCTGGTAGAGCCGCAGCGCGTTGGCGAGCGCCTCGCTCGGCGGGCCCTCCGCGGGCGGAGCGTCCGCGCTGCCCTGGGTGAGATCCATGTCGGGGCGCGCGGGCTGAGCCCACGCCGAGCCGGCCATGCAAAGGACCATCGCGGTCGTCCCTGCACCCGCGAGCCACTTCGAGATTCGCCTCCGCACCATCGCTGCCTCGCCTCGCTTCACGTCACACGTCATCGCCCGATGGCGTCATCGTCACCGACCGGCGTCGCCGCCGTCGAGGCGCGGACTGTACTCAATCGTTTCTCGCAAGAGAAGCCGCTTCCAAAACAAGTGCGCGAGCGCGTCGACGGGTGGGGCCGCAGTGACCACCCCGACGCTCGTGCAGGGGTCTTTGCGCTTGACGGGATTCTCCGCGCGACGGTAGCGTTCCACCGCTCGCCGCTGCGGGCGCGAGGAGATCGGTATCCCGTGAAGAGACTGGCATCGTTGGTGGGTGTTGTGGCGATCGGCCTGCTCGGCGCGACCGGCTGCGCGACCGAGGTCGTCGGCGACCCGTGCGCCCCCGGCCGACCGGGCAACGCGCCCTGTTCACCGGGGCGCGACGGCGGCACGGCGGGGTGCTTCCTCGGCACGGAGATCTACATCGAGACCCAGTCGTTGGAGTGCCGCTCCCGCATCTGCCTCGTGTACCGCTACCCCGAGGAGACCGACCGCACCGGCGCCGAGCGCCCGAAGCACGTGTACTGCACGTGCCGCTGCGGCGTGCCCCCGTCCCTCGCGGCCACCACCGAGTCGTCGGTGCTCTGCACCTGCCCGGAGAGCTTCTCCTGCGTCTCCATCGCGGGCGAGCAGTACAACGAGGGCGTCCGCGGCTCGTACTGCGTGCGCAGCAGCACCGTCCAGACCGCCGCCCGCTGACCGTCCCTCCGATGACGGACTCCGGCAGCACCACCGCGCGTGGTCGCCTCGCCGAGCAGCTCGTCGCCGATCACCTCACCCGCCAGGGCTTCATCGTCATCGCGCGCGACCTCCGCGTCGGCCGCGAGGAGGTCGACATCCTCGCGTGGGAGGGCGCCACGCTGGTCGTCGTCGAGGTGCGCTCCCGCCGCGCCGGCGCGATGGTCGACCCGCTCAGCAGCCTCTCCCGCGCGAAGCAGAAGCGCCTGCGCATCGCCCTCGCGCGCTGCATGGTCGACCGCGGCGCCCGCGACGGCCGCATCGACGTGGCCGCGGTGGTCGGCGGCGCCCTCGTGGAGTACCTGCCCAACGCGGTGGATTACACCGAGACGTAAGAGATCAGCGGCAGCGGCCGTTGACCAGGTTGCAGGTCTGGCCCGAGGGGCAGGGGCTGGTGCCGGTGATGAGGGAGCAGCGGCCGCACTCGCCCGAGGCGCGGTTGCACGCGGTGCCGCCGGTGCACATCGCCGGGTTGCTCGCGCAGCTGCCGCAGGTGTGCGTCGCGGGGTTGCACTGCAGGGTCGCGCCGCAGACCGAGGGGGCGACGGTGCAGTCAGGGATGCACACGCCGTCGTTGGGCGCGCGGCCCTCCGGGTCGGGGATGCACACGTAGTTGCCCGAGCGCGCGGCGCCGACCTCGGAGGCACCGTCGCGGCACGGGGTGATGGCGCCCGCGCGGTACGTGCATCGGCGCACGCACACCGCGCGGCCGAGGAAGGGGAAGTTGACGCACGCGCCGAACTCCCCGCACGGCGCGTTGGAGGTGCAGTTGAGCGTGGTGGTGTAGCCGCCCGGGAAGGTGGGCGCGGGGGCGCAGCACGCCGAGGCCGCCGCGGTGTTGGCGCACACGTTGGTGCTGCACGGCGCGCCCACGACCGGGGTCGCGACGGCGGGGCAGGTGGAGGTCGGGCTGTCGGTGGGACAGCAGCGCTCCAGGCGACACTCGAAGCCGCTCGGGCAGAGGCCGAGCCCGGTGCCGTCGACGGCGCCGCAGCGGATGGCGCCGTCGCGGTCGAGCTCGGGCACGGCGCAGCTCACCAGCAGCGCGGCGGCGAAGAAGAAGCAGCGCGCGCTCACAGCGCACCCCCGACCGCGAGCCCGAGGCCGAAGGGCGCCACGGCGATGCGCGGCGCGTCGCGCACCTCGACCCGCTCGCCGGGGCCGCGCAGCGCGAGCCAGAGGGCGCCCGCCGCCGCGAGGCCGAGGCCCACGCCGCCGAACACGTACGCCCGCGTCACGGCCCCCGAGGCGCCCGCCTGCGCGTCGGCGGCGCTCTGGCTCCACGCCTCGGCGCCGTTGTTGACGTTGTCGAGCGTGCCCACCTGGCCGCTGGCGATGACGCCCTGGATGACCCCCGCGACGCCGAGCGCGGCGCCCAGCCCGAGGGTGACCCAGGGCCCCACGGTCGACACGGCGCCGCGGCGGTACTCCACGCGAAACCAGCGGGGCTCGATGACCGCGCGCTCGACGGTGCGCTCGCGGACGATGATCTCCGGGGTCTGCCCCGCGCGGCGAGCGGCCTCCTCGCGCTCGCGCTGCTGGTCGGCGAGCGGGCGCAGCTGCGCCAGCATCTGCTCGAGCGCCGCGCGGTCGAAGCCCGGCGCGCCGGCGCTGGCGAAGTCCTGGAGCGAGCGCATCGCGCCGGCGTAGTCGCCCTGGCGCTCGAGCGCGCGCGAGAGGTTGAAGAGCAGCTCGGGGCGGTGCGAGATCGCGTGCGCCTCGCGGAAGGCCCGCGCGGCCTCGTCGAAGCGCCGCGCCGCGAAGGCGCGGTTGCCGTTGTTGAAATAGGTCTCCGCGAGGTTGTCCTGCGCGGCCGCCGCCCCCGTCGCGAGCAGCGCCGCGAGCGCGACCGCGGCGGGCCTCACGGCGTCACCGCGCCGGGCGCCCCGCGCAGCAGCGGGAACCCGAGGGCCTCGCGCTGCGCGAGCCACGTCTCGGCGCAGCGGTGGGCGATGCCGCGCACGCGCTTGATGTAGTCCTGCCGCGCGGTGACGGAGATGGCGCCGCGGGCGTCGAGCACGTTGAAGTGGTGCGAGGCCTTCACGCAGAAGTCGTAGGCGGGCAGCGCGAGGCGCTCGAGCGGGGCCTTCGCGTACACCAGCTCGGTGCGCGGGCCCTTCTTCGACTCGACGCGCTGCTCCTCCAGCGAGAGGGCGCGGCGGCACTCGCGCTCGGCGGCGTCGAACTGCCCGCGGTGGTGCTCCACGTCGGCGTGCGTGAAGTTGTACGTCGACCACTCCCACTCCGCGCGCTTCGCCACCTCGCCGTAGCGCACGCCGGGCGCCCACATCGCGTCGTAGATGCTCGATACGTCCTGGAGGTACATCACGATGCGCTCGAGGCCGTAGGTGAGCTCGCCCGACACCGGGCGGCAGTCGAAGCCGCCGCACTGCTGGAAGTACGTGAACTGCGACACCTCCAGGCCGTCGAGCCACACCTGCCAGCCGAGGCCCCAGGCGCCCAGCGTGGGGGACTCCCAGTCGTCCTCGACGAAGCGCACGTCGTGCTTCAAGGGGTCGGTGCCGAGCGCGCGCAGGGAGGCCAGGTACTGGTCCTGGATGTCGAGCGGCGAGGGCTTCAGGATCACCTGGAACTGGTGGAACTGCTGCAGCCGGTTGGGGTTGTCGCCGTAGCGCCCGTCCGTGGGGCGGCGCGAGGGCTCGACGAACGCGACGTTCCAGGGCTCGGGGCCGAGGGCGCGCAGGAAGGTGTTGGGGTTGAACGTCCCAGCGCCCACCTCGCTGTTGTACGGCTGCACCAGGAGGCAGCCGCGCTTCGTCCAGAAATCCTGCAGGGTCAGGATGAGCTCTTGAAAGTACATTGGGTGCCCTCGGAGGTACCGCAGTCCCCCACCGGGGATCAATGGATCACCCCCTCGTCTTCTTCGGCGCGGGCTTCTTCGCGCGCTCTTCGCAGGTGGGCATCTTCCGGTTGAGCTCCGGCGCCTGCTTCGCCCACGCCACCACCGCGTCGACGAAGGCGCGCACCGCCGGCGGCACGAACTCCCGCTCCGGGTACACCACGGCGAGGTGGCTCTCGGCGCCGAGGCGCTCGGGCAGCACCGCCACCAGGGCGCCGCGCTCCAGGTCGTCGTACACGAGGGGCAGCGGCAGCAGCGCCAGCCCGTTGCCCGCCAGCGCCGAGGCCCGCAGCACCGCGAGGTCGTTGGTGGCCATCACCGCCTCCACCCGCACGCGCCCGCCGCGCGCCAGCGGCCAGTGCGTCGCCGGGTGCTCGCCCAGGGCGAAGCCCACGAGGCACGCGTGCTTCGTGAGCTCCGCCACGCGCCGCGGCGTGCCCCGGCGGGCCAGGTACGCCGGCGCCCCGACCACCACGAGCCGCGAGCGGGCGAGGTTGCGCGCGATGAGCCCCGGCGGGAGCTTCTCCCCGGCGCGGATGGCCACGTCGTAGGCGCCCGCGGCGAACTCCACGTGCCGGGTGGTGAGGTCGAGCTCAAGGCGCACGTCGGGGTAGCGCCCCACGAAGTCCGCGATCATCGCCCCGAACTCCGCCGAGTTGAGCGGCGGCGCGGACACCCGCAGCGCCCCGCGCACGGCGTTGTCGCTCCGCCGCACGGACTCCTCGGCGTCGCGCACCGCCGCGATCACCCCGCGGGCCCGCGCGTAGAGGGCCTCCCCGGCGTCCGTCAGCGCCATGGTGCGCGTGGTGCGCCGGAGCAGCCGCACGCCGAGCTTCTCCTCCAGCCGCGCGAGCCGCCGGCTCACGGTGGGCCTCGGCACCCCCAGCTCGCGCGCCGCGCGGGAGATCGAGCGCGCCTCGACGGTGCGCACGAAGGTCATGAACTCGGCGGTCTCGGGCGGATCGTTCATCTGCATCGTTTCATGGCAGATGGTGCTCGCTCGTGCGCAATGGCGCCAGCCCATCGCCGGGCGGAGATTGCCTCCCGCCGACGCCCCCACACCCCGCGTCGCAGGAGCTGCCCGTCCCATGAAGAACCGCCACGTGTCCTACTGGATCCCCACCGCCCTCTTCGCCCTCGCGATGACCATGTCGGGCCTCGGCGCCCTCACCCGCCAGGCCCCGATGGTCGCGGGGTACACGCACCTCGGCTACCCCGTGTACTTCATGACCATCCTCGGGGCGGCCAAGCTCCTGGGCGTCGGGACGCTGCTCGCGCCGGGCCTCCCCCGCCTCAAGGAGTGGGCCTACGCGGGCTTCACCATCAACCTCGCGAGCGCCGCGCTCTCGCACCTCGCCGCGGGCGACCCGCCCGGCACCGCGCTCGCCCCGGTGGTGCTCCTCGGCCTCCTGCTGACGTCGTGGTACTTCCGCCCCGGGAGCCGCACGCTCGTGAGCCCCGCCGCTGCGGAGCCCGCGGGACGGCCCATCGTCGCCACCGCCTGATCCTCCCTCGCGACTACGATCCGGGCGAGAGCTCGAGCGGCTGGCGGAACGCCGCCACACCGACCTCCGGGCTCGGAAAGACGAGGCCGCGGATGCGCGAGAGCATGCAGGTTCCAACGGCCGGCGCGGCGTCGAGCCCGGCGGTGGAGGCGCTGGTGACGCGGCCTGATGGGCCGATCGTGAAGGTCAGGGTGATGGTGCCGGCGAGGGTCGGGGCGTCGCGCAGCTCGCGCTCGTAGCAGCCGCGAAGACCGCCCTGCTGTCCGCGGAGGAGACGCGCGACGCTCTCGACGGAGATCCCGCCCGTGGCTCCGACCGGCTCGATGGGGCCGAAGTCGACGTCGCCGCGCCGCACGCGTTCGCCCGCCGGGGTGGGCTTCACCTCTCCCGCCGTGCGCGGAGGGTTCATCACCTCGGCAGGCTGCACGGTCGAGCGCGTGAGCGGCTGCGGCGGCGCGGGCGGCAGCTGCGGCGCAGGCTCCAGGGATCGGTCGTCGCGCGGCGCCACGCGGCGCTTGCATCCCGGGCCTGCGCCGACCGCGAGCGTGAGGCACACGAGGGCGACGGACAGCGACCGGGGGCTTCGAGGGCTTCGAGGCATTGGAGTGCTCCCTCGATACGCTATCAACGAGACCATGCCGACTGCACCCATTACCATCCCGCCGCACGTCATCGACGACCCGCTGCGCCTGCTCACCCAGCGCGCCACGCTCCCCGGCGCCTACGGCTACGACCACTCCGCCCACGCGCTGCGCGTGGCCGCAGCGAAGGGTGTCCCCCTCGCCGACCGCCTCGCGCTCGCGCTCCACGGGAGCTGGATGGTCAACAGCCGCGCGACCTCCCCGGTGTTCCGCCGGTGGCTCCAGGAGCCCGCGCGGCCGGCATGGATCGTCCTCGACGAGCTGCTGCGCGACGGGCCCGATGTGTGGCTCGGGCTCGCCGACGACGAGCGCGCGGTGGCCGCCCAGGCCGTGGCGCTGCTGTGCGGCCCGGACGTCGGCGTCGCGGCCGTGAGCAAGGTGCTCGCGCTGCTCTACCCGCAGACCCTCTGCCTCATGGACGACCACGCCATCGCGTACCTCGGGCTCGCCCACGAGTTCGCGCCCGGCGAGGAGAAGGGCACCGCGGGGGCGTCGCTCTTCGTGCCGACGCTCGACGCGTTCGCCGCCGCCGTCGTGGCCAACCGCGAGGCGCTCACCGCCCTCGCCGCGGCGCACACCGCCGCCGTGCTCGACGCCACGCAGGCGCTCGACCGGGTGCTCTGGGTCGCCTCCTACGGCGAGCGCTTCTTCCAGAAGAAGTGAGCACCGCGGCCGCGCGGACGAAGCGGTGCGTGGCCCCGCGCGATGGTGCTAACGTCGCAGGCGATGCAACGAGACGAGAAGCCCACGGCGGCGCCGCGGTCCGCGCTGGCGGAGAAGCACGGCATCGACCCCTTCACGCTGTTCTGCGCGTACCACCTCGGCATCACGGCCAGCGACGGGTACGAGTTCCAGAACGTCCACCAGGTGGCGAAGCGCTTCGGGGTCTCCAGCGGGATCATCAAGCAGGTGCTCCAGGACCTGGCGATGGACCCCGACCGCCTGGTCAACAGCGACTTCGACCTCTCCAGCGCGCAGATCGACGTGCTGGAGGTGCCCGAGGGGGTGTCGCGCACGGAGGTCGCCCGCCCGCACTGGGAGGCCTTCCGCACCGCCAAGATGAAGACCCGTGACTGGCAGCGCGAGCTCGCCACCGACGCGCGCGAGAACGAGAAGACCTTCGGCCCGCGCCCCCCGCAGCGCCCCGGCCGCCGGTGAGCGAGGTGAGCATGGACCCGGCCGCGACCTTACGTGTCCCCGTATGCAGCGACCCGAAATGGCTGCGCTCCGCGGTGCTCGGGATGACCGCCGGGGTCTCCGGGCTCTTCGTCGCCCTCTTCGCGCGCACCAACGTCTCCGCCGCGCTCGGCGTGCTGCCGGGCATGACCGTCGGGGTCTTCGGCGGCAGCGCCCTCGCCGCGTGGGCCCGCCGCCGCGGCGGCACCATCTCCCTCGTCGCCACCCCCGGTCGCCTCGACGTCAGCGACGAGGAGCGCCGCGTCGAGGTCGTCGACCTCACCAGCCCCTACGGCGCGCTGCTGCTCTCCGGCGAGGGCCGCCGCGTGCTCATCCTCTCGCAGCGCAACGACCCCGTGGTGCTCATCGAGTCCCTCGCCGCGCCCGCCCCCCCTGGCGCCGCCTGGAGCGCGCGCACCCGCGCGGTCGACCTCGACGCCGTCGCCCTGTCCGCGGCCACCTCGCACACCTTCGCGCTGCTCCCGGGCGACTCGCTCGACCCGCTGCTCGCCCACCTCGAGGCCACCCTCGACCCCGACGCGCCGTGGCTGCTACAGCCCACCGGCACCGGCAGCCTGGTGCTCTCCCGCGACGGCCTCGCGCTCGCCGACCGCGCGCCCCTGCGCGACCCCATCCACCCCCTCAACTACGGGGTGAAGGTGCAGGGCGGGCAGGTCGCCGGGCTCGGGCTCGCGTCCACCGCCGACGAGGGCTCGATGCTCCTGCTGGCCTGCGACGAGGCCACCGTGGAGAAGCGCGCGGTGGTCACCGACAACCCCATCGACGCGTTCATCCCGATGTCCACCTACGAGGTGCTGCGCGCCCTCTACCGCGCGCCCGCTCAGTAGACGTTGTCGCGGTAGCCCGTCGGCGTCTGCGGGGTGTTGGCGCGCGGGGTCGTGCGCGGCGGGCGGCGGACGCGCGGCGCGGCGGGCACCGGGGCGGCGGGCTCGACCACGGGCGCGGGATCGACCGGGGCGACGGGCATCGGCGGCACCTCGGTCACCCGAGGGCGCAGGCGGGCGACGTGCGTGAGCTGCGCGCCTGACAGGGTCACCTGGTGGTCTTCGAAGCCCGCGTGGCGGAACACCAGCGTGTGGGCCGTGTCGGGGTTGCCCCGCGCGCCCGTCCAGGCACTGCGCAGGGGCGTGCGGCCGAGGGAGACGCCGCCCTCGAGCACCTCGGCGCCGGCGGGATCGCTGTCGAGCGAGACCTGCACCGTCGGCGCGACCGCCGCGGGGGCGGACGGTGAGGGCGCGGCGACGAGGCGGATGGCGACGCCGAGGCCCACCGCGAGCACGAAGAGCCCGACGCCCAGGAGCAGCGGAGACCGGCGGGCCTCCGGGGCAGGGGGCGGCGCCGTGATGTTGGGCGCGGCGGCGGTGAGCGACTCGCGGGGCGTCGGCGCGCGAGGCAGCGGCGGCGGGAGCGTGGAGGTGAGCGGGGCGACGGGGCTCTCGCCCGAGGTGGGCACCCGGCCGCCGAGGCTGTTGATGAACTCCCCGGACATCGACCCGAGGGGGCGGCCCACGGAGGCGCCGGCGTGCTTGATGGCGGCGATGAGCTCGTCCATCGACGCGTAGCGCTCCTCGGGGCGCTTCGCGAGGCAGCGGTAGACGATCTCCTCGACGGCCGCGGGCACCTGCACCAGGGGGTTGGTCTCGACGAGCGTGGGCACCGGGTCGCTCACGTGGGCCATGAGCAGGTTGACCGAGCTCGATCGCTCGAAGGGCACCTTGCCCGTGAGCAGCTCGAAGAGGATCACCCCGAGGGAGTACACGTCCGTCGCCGGGGAGACCCGCTCGCCGCGGATCTGCTCGGGGGCCATGTACTTGGGCGATCCCATGAACAGCCCGGTCTGCGTGAGGGCCTCCTCCGCGGTCTCGTCGGTGCGCTTGAGGAGCCCGAAATCCAGCACCTTCACGAAGTCCGGGTCGTCGTCGTGGCGCACCAGGTACAGGTTGGCCGGCTTCAGGTCGCGGTGGATGACCCCGTGCCCGTGGGCCTCCCGGAGCGCGCGGCACGCCTGCACCAGGATGTGCAGCGCGCGGCCGACCTCGAGCGGCGCGTCGTCGCGCAGGAGCCGGTGGAGGGTGCGGCCCTCCAGGTACTCCATCGCCATGAAGTACACGTTGTCGCTCGACTGACCGTAGTCGTAGAGCGTCACCGTGTTGGGGTGCGTGAGCTTCGAGACGATCGACGCCTCGAGGAAGAAGCGCTTGTGAAACTCCGGGTCGCTCTCCCCGTTGTAGTTGGGCTGGAGCACCTTGAGCGCGACGATGCGTCCGAGCGGCGCCTGCTCGGCCCGGTACACCTTGCCCATGCCGCCGCGGGCGATGATGGACAGCACCTTGAAGCGGTCGTTGATGACGCGCCCGATGAGCGGATCTCCCGGCGCGGTCGACGTCCCTGTGGTGGTGCTGACGGGCTCAGCCATGCGCTCCGGTGATCGGTCGGGCGACGTTCCTGTGTGAAGGCCCCCGTCGAACCGATCGCGGCGGATTGTTCCACCCGCCCCCCCGGGCCGTCAACGACGCGAGCCATCGAAGCCATGCGTGCGCACCATCCGAGCGGCGCGCTTGCAGGTGCCCCGTCGGCGTGCTGCCCTTCGCGCATGGATGCACGCAAGCGACGATGGGGAGCCGGGCTTCTTGGCCTGGCGCTGTGGGCGGCGCCGGCGATGGCGCTGGCGGTCGACGAGACGGTGATCGCGGTCGACCTCGACGACGGCGCCTCGGACGGCGACGCGCGCGACGTCGCGCAGCGGCACGGCATCACCCTCCGGCCCAACAGCCCGATGGTGGGCGTCGACCGGGTGTACCTCGCCACCGTGCCCAGCGGCGACGCGACACGGGTGCTGCGCGCGCTCTCCGCCGACCCGGAGGTCGACGCCGCGGAGGAGAACCGCGAGGTGCGGGCGCTCTTCGTGCCCAACGACCCGATGTACGACCAGCAGTGGGGGATGCAGCGGGTCGGGCTGCCGCGATCGTCGGAGGTCACCTGCGGGCGGGGCGCCACCGTCGCGGTCATCGACACCGGCGTCGCGTGCGAAAACCACGGGGAGTTCACCCGCATCCCCGACCTCGACGGCGCCCGCTGCCTGCCCGGCTGGAACTTCGTCAACGACACCGCCCACGCCAACGACGACCAGGGCCACGGCACGCACGTCGCGGGCACCATCGCGCAGACCACCAACAACCAGCTCGGCACCGCGGGCGTGGCCTTCTGCGCCACCATCCTGCCGGTGAAGGTGCTCGACGCGCGCGGCAGCGGGTCGCTCGCCGACGTGGCCGAGGGCATCCGCTGGGCGGCCGACCACGGCGCCGACGTCATCAACCTCTCCCTCGGCGGCGACGGCCGCTCCAAGCTCATGGACCAGGCGGTCGAGTACGCCCACCGCCGCGGCGTCACCGTCGTGTGCGCCGCGGGCAACAGCGGCCGCGCCGTGGGCTCCCCCGCCAACGCCCCGCACGCCATCGCCGTGAGCGCCATCGACTCCGGCGACCAGATCGCGTTCTTCAGCTCGCGCGGCCCGGAGATCGCCATCGCGGCGCCGGGCGTGGCCATCCTCCAGCAGACCATCTGCGAGCGCGGGCGCAACCGCTGCGAGCAGTTCGCGTCGTGGTCGGGCACCTCCATGGCCGCCCCGCACGTCGCGGGCGCCGCGGCGCTGATGTACTCCCTCGGCGTCACCGACCCCGACCGCGTGCGCTCGCTGCTGCTCACGCACAGCACCCCCGCGGCCCACGGCGGCGCCGAGCCCGAGCTCTACGGCGCGGGCATCGTGAGCGCCTCCGTCGCCAGCGACGCCGTGCTCCAGACCACCGGCGTCACCCGCGCGCTGATGCTGCTCGGCCTCGCGCTCGGCCTCGCGCTCTGGATCCGCAACAAGAAGGGCGAGCTCACCGCCGGCTGGCTGCTCCCGGCGGTGATCACCGGCGTGGGCCTGTTCTTCCTGCCGTCCTTCGTCGGGCACTACGTGCCGGGCGTCGACCTCGCGATGCGCCCCGCCGCCAGCTGGGACGTGCTGCTCTTCGGCGCGCACCTGCACCGCTGGCTGCCCTTCGCCAACCTGGGCGTCGTGCTCGCGCTGGTGGGCCTCGGGTTCTCGCGCCCGTCGCTGCGCTCGCCCATCGGCGGCGTCGCGCTCGGCACCGCGTCCTACCTGCTGTCCGAGCTCTTCCTGCGCACCGGCTTCGCGCCGCTGGGCTCGATGCTCTACCTCGGCTGGATCGCCCTCAACGTCACCGTCTGCCTCTGGGTCGCGCGCATCGGCATCGACCGCAAGACCCGCTGATCCGTCCTCCCAGCTCTCCCTCCCGCCCTCTCCTTTCCGCCCACCGACAACCACGGCTTCGCCCGATCCCGACAAAGGGACTGGTGACCGCGCGGGCTGTTGGACGACACTCCCCGCGGTCGGAAGGAAGGGCGAGGGCGATGACCGCAAGAGCACGTAGCGCGTGGATGGTGGCCTGTTCGATGGTGGCGGGCTCGGGCGCGGCGGGGGCCGACCCGGTCCCGGTGCTCACGGTGTCGGTGCACGACCGCGGCCCCACGGCGGCGCAGGTGGCATCCGCAGTGGGCGCGCTCGGCGCCGATGCGCTGTCGGGCGACGCCCTGCGCCGCGAGCTGCTCGCCCGCTTCGGCCGCTACGCCCCGCAGGAGGACGTGCTCCGGCCCCAGCGCGAGGCCATCGCCGCGGGCGAGACCGCGATGTTCGCGCAGGGTCGTCCCGCAGGGCGGCGACGGCTACAGCCCGCGCTCACGGCCATGGAGGCCGCGCCCGACGCGCTCGAACTCCAGGAGAACAACCGCGCCGCGTACCTCAAGGGCCTCTTCCTCATGGCCCGCATCGCCCACGAAGACCGCCGCACCGACGAGGCCGAGACGTGGCTTCGCCGGGCCTTCGCCTTCGACCCCTGGTGGATGCCCTCGGACTACGACTGCCCGCTGCGCTTCCGCCCCATCGTCGCGCGGCTGCGCCCCCCAGCGGTCGCCAGCGCCCCGAGCGCCACCGGCACCCTCTCCGTGCGCGCGCCCCGCGAGGGCTGCACCGTCTCCGTCGACGACGCGCGCTCCGCCTCCACCGCGCAGACCGTCGAGCAGCCGGTGCCCGCGCGCACCCACCGGGTGTCCGTCCGCTGCGGCGAGGCCTCGCGGGTGCGCACCGTGACCGTCGCCGCGGGCCGCACCACGGCGCTCGCGCTCGACCCGCGCCTCGACGCCCTGCTGCGCGTCGCCGACCTGCCAGGGCTCAACTACCCCACCGCCCCGGAGTCGCCCGCCGTGGTCGTCAGCGACGCCGCCGCCGTGGGCGCGGCCCTCGGCGCAACCCGGGTGGTGCTGCTCACCCACGACCGCCCGGTGGTCGTCGACGTCACCCGCGGCGAGGCGGTGCGCGACGAGGTCGCCGCGCGCGTCGAGCAGGCGCTCGGCGTCGCCCCGGCTTTACCCAGCACGGTAAGTCCGCCCCCCGCGACGGATCCTCGCGCCGACCTGCGCGCGCAGCCCTCGCGCGGTCCTGGCGCGGGCCCGTGGGTGCTCCTGGGCGCCGGGGTCGCCTCCCTCGCGGCGGGCGGCGCCTTCCTCTACCTGCGCGGCGACGCGCTCCAGACCTTTCATCGCTACTGCCAGACCGACGGCACCTGCGCCGACGAGCCCACCCAGCGCGCCGCCCAGCCCTCGCGCGACGACGCCGCGCTCTACACCACGCTGAGCGTCGTCGCCGGCGCCGTCGGGGTCGCTGCCATCACCGGGGCGGTGCTCTGGTACGCCCTCTCGCCCCGCCGGGCCGCGGCCACCGCGCTGCGGGTGAGCCCGTGGAGCACCGAAACCGCCGCCGGCCTCAGCCTCGGCGCGCGCTTCTGACCGATTTTCTGCGGCGCGCGGGCTCCCTTGATGCTGCGCGCGGCCCGATGATAGCTTGGCGAACGTTTCTCGCGACCGGGGCAACCACCTCGCATACCGGGAAGTTCTTGTACGGAGGTCTCATGCGCACGGCCGTGGTTCTCGTCTCGCTCGCAGGTGTGTTCGGTGCGGTCTCCCTGGGGTCTCCCCGGGAGGCGCAGGCGCAGACGGTCAACTCCGTCTCCGCCACGGGGAAGGGCATCGCGGGCTGCGCGCTCCTGGGCGGTGAAGCCGTCATGCTCATCGAGGCCGCCGCGGGCGCGCGGCCGACCTGGGCGTACCTCGTCGGCGGCGGCCTCGGCGCCATCGCGGGCGGCGTCGGCGGCTACTTCCTCGAGCAGGCCGCCGAAGGGGACTCCACCCTCACCGGCGTGACCGTCGGCACCCTCGTCGTCGGCCTCGGGCTCATCATCCCGACCACCATCGCCGCCCTCAGCGCCACCGCGTACAGCCCCGAGCACGACCAGCCGGCCGAAGACAACGCGCCGGCGAGCGGTCCGCTCGACGAGAGCACCGCCCCCGCGACCACCGCCCCCGCGACCACCGAGCCTGCCGCGGCCCCCAGCGCCGGCGCCACCTCGGGCACCACCTCCGACCTTCTCCCCGCGCGTCGGCGCACCCGCCAGCTCACCGCGCGCCCGGTCTTCCGCCCGACGGGCCTCTTCGACGTCGGCCCCGCGGGCTTTTCGCTGGCGGTCCCGGCCATCAACGTCGGCACCAACATCACCGCCCAGGAAGTGCGCCAGTACGGCCTCACCGCCGTGTCCGAGCTGCGCATCCCGCTGGTCTCGGGCACCTTCTGATCGCCCGCCGCTGACCTACGACGGGAGCGCCGCTCCCGTCTCCGCCCCCATCACTGATGCATCAGGTGCCAGCCCGCGAAGGACAGCAGGGCGAAGAGCACCAGCGCGATCGCCACGCGCGCGAACAGCGGCAGCCCGGAAGGCGGCTCGACGAAGGCCTGCGGGCGCACCCGGTGCTTCTCCAGGTCGGCCTCGTCGCCCCCCGTCTCCGGCGGAACGCTCGGGATCGGCATCGTGAGCGGCAGCTTCGGCCGGCCGAGCGCGGGCGTCACGGGCCGCAGGTCGGCGCTGCTCTGGTCGCCCCTCGCGCGACCGCCCGCGGGCGTCGGCGCACGCAGCACCGCCAGGCCCGAGCCGGAGCTCAGGTCGGCGCGGCGGGCGTCACCCGACTCCGTCGAGCCCTCGGGCCGCATCCCCAGGTGGCGGCCCACGTCGAGCAGCGACGCCTCGTGCTCGTCGATCTCCGCCGGGGCCGTGGAGATCAACGCCTCCATCTGATCGAAGTTCTGCGGCACGGCGGGCCGGCCGCCCGCGGGCGTCGGCGCGCGCAGCCCGAGCGGCGCCTGCCGCGATGTGCTCGTCGGGGTCGGCGCCCGCACGGCGCTGAGCGTCCCCGCGGGGCTCTCGCCCGCTTCGCCCGGCTCCTTTGCCAGCTCGGGCGCCACCCGCAGGCCCGCCATCGTCTGCGGCCTCTGGCGGGCGGCGGGGCGCTCAGCCTCCGCGGGCGCCTCCGGCCGCGCCTGGGCCCGCGGGCGCGACATCGCCGAGTCTTCGCTGGCCGAGATGCGCGACGGGGTGCCGGAGGTCTCCGCGGGCGTGCCCGTCGCCGGGGTGGGCGCGCGGGTGTGGGGCAGTCCGCCGCCGGCCATCGTCGAGAAGCGCCGGCTGCCGCCCGCCTTGCGCGGCGCCTCACTGCGAGGCTCGGTCGCGCTCACCGCGGGGCGCCCGAGGGCCTTGTGCTTCGCCACCGAGGTCGCGGCCTCGAGGTCGGGCAGCTCGGGGAGGCGCATCATCGAGTCCGAGCGCGGCATCTCGGGGACGTCCGAGAACTCGCTGCCGCTCGTCGGCACCGCCCGCACCGCGCCGACCTGCGGCGACTGCTTCACCCGGGTGGGCACGTCTGCGAGCTCGTGCTCGCTCGGCGGCTGACGCCCGCTGGACGGGGCCGGGGTCGGCGCGCGCATCGGCGTGCGGTTGGGCGGGATCGCCGGCCCGAGGCCCACGGAGGTCTGGAGCTCGAGGCTGGGCGGCGGCGTCGGGGCGCGCAGGTCGAGCGCGCCGATGGAGTCCTTGCGGTTGCGCAGCGACGCGCTCTGGGCGGGCACGGGCTTCACCGCCGAGTCGACCCGGTCGAGCACGGAGTTGGGGTCGGGGGTGGTGCGGCCGCGCGGGCCGTCGGGCTCGGAGGTGCGCGTCGAGGCCTTGCGCACGGCCTCGCGCTCGCGGCCGATCTTGTCGGCGACCACCGCGGACATGAACTGCCCGACCTGGCGCTGCGTGGCGATGTCCGCGCGGAAGTTGGCCTCGATGGCGTCGGCGAACGCGGCCGCGGTGGCGTAGCGCTCCTCCGGGTCGTACGCGAGGGCCTTCTCGCAGAGCCCGTCGAGCACCTCGGGGATCTGGTCGGTGAACATCAACAGCGAGCGGTACGGCGCCTTGAGCGACTCGTGCAGCAGGTCGGGCCGCGAGCGCGCCGGGAAGCACCGCCGCAGCGCCAGCGTCTCCCAGAGCGTGACGCCCATGGAGAACACGTCGGCGCGCCGGTCGACCACGCCGCCCTCCAGCTGCTCCGGGGCCATGAAGGGCGCCTTGCCCTTGAGCATCCCGACGCTGGTGAGCGAGAGCCGGCGCTCTGCGCGGGCGATGCCGAAGTCCACGAGGCGCGCGGCGCCGTCGGAGCCGACGAGGATGTTCTGCGGGGAGACGTCGCGGTGGATGAGCTGGAGCGACTCGCCGTCGGGCCCGCGGAGGTTGTGCGCCGCGTCGAGGCCGATGAGCGCGTCGAGGACGATGCGCAGCGAGATGCCCAGGGGGATGGTGCGCGCGAGCCCGATGGCGGTGCGCTGGATCGCCGCGAGGGTGTCGCCCTCGATGTAATCCATGACCATGTAGAGCTGGCCGTTGTCGTTGCCGAGGTCGAGGATGGGCACCACGTTGGGGTGGTGGATGCGCGCCGCGAGCCTCGCCTCGTCGAGGAACATCTGCACGAACTCCTCATCCGCGGCGATGTTGCGGTGCATGACCTTGACCGCCACGAGGCGCTCGAAGCCGCCGCTGCCCATCTTCCGGGCGAGGTATACGTAGGCCATCCCTCCTTTACCGAGGGGTGTAAGAAGCTCGTACTGCCCGACCCGCGACGTGACGCTTGACGGCAGGAAGCTGTCACGCGGCGCGTTGTTGGGATCGCTCATGGGCGCGCCTCCGCCCCTCTCCCGCCCCCAAAGACCGCCTCGCGGAACAGGGAAACCATCGCCTCTGTAAAGTCTCCCAGACCCACGGAAAACTCAATCCCCTTCACGCGGGGGCGGCCACCCGGACGGTGAGCACCGGCACCGGCGACTGCCGCAGCACCCGCTCGGCGACGCTGCCCATGAACAGGTGCGCGAGGCCGGTGCGGCCGTGGGTGCCCATCACGATCACGTCGGCGTGCCGCCGGGCCGCCTCGGCGAGCACCGAGGGCACCACCTCGCCCAGGACGAACACCTGCTCGACCGCGACGTCCCGGGCGTGGGCGAGCGCGCGGTCCTGCTCCATCCACGCGAGGGTCTGCGCGCGGTGGAAGTCCTCCAGGCGCACCGCGGCGCCGCCGCCCTCGGTGTGCACCATGGTGTCGGCGCTCAGGCCCGGCAGGAGTTCTGCGACGTGCAGCACCACCAGCGCGGCCCCGTGGACCTTCGCCAGGTCGGCCGCCAGGCTCAGCGCCGCCCGGGACCCTTCGGAGAAGTCCGTCGGCACGAGCATGGTCTTCCAGGGTGCGCGCTTGGGGGGGGTTGCGTCGGTCATGGTGTTGGGCTCTCTGCTCCTTGACCGCGCACTCTGCACGCACCCCGAGCCGCCGTCACGTTTGCTGGAGCTTGTGTAGAGTCTCCGCCGTGATCGACTACGAACCGCACCGCTGGCGCAACCACTTCTTCGACGTGAAGGGCTCGATGGCCCGGGCCATCGGCCTGCGCGCGCTGGTGTGCGCCGTGGCCGCGGCCGTCATCACCATGGTGCACTACCGCTGGCACCACTTCGAGTCGACGGAGAAGGTGCACGCCCTCATCGGCACGCCCCTCAGCCTCCTGCTGGTGTTTCGCACCAACGCCTCGTACGACCGCTTCTGGGAGGCCCGCAAGATCTGGGGCGCCATCGTCAACGAGTCGCGCAACCTCGCCCGCTCGGCGTCGGTGCTCCTCGCCGCGGACGCCAGTCTCGTCGGCGGCATCGTGCGCCTGGGCATCGCCTTCCCCTACGCCTGCATGAGCACCCTGCGGGGCAAGCACGGCATCGGACCCGTCGCCGACGAGCTCGACCGCGACCAGGCCGACCTCCTCACCACCGCCCAGCACGCCCCGCTCGCCGTCGCGGTGGCCATGTCCCGGCGCATCGCCGACGGGCAGCGCCGTGGGCTCATCACCGACGTCCAGCAGTCGAACATCGAGCAGAACGTCCAGGTGCTCATCGACTGCATCGGCGCGTGCGAGCGCATCAAGCGCACCCCGCTGCCCTTCGCCTACGTGGTGCACCTGCGCCGCGCGCTCGCGGTGTACTGCGGCACCCTGCCGATGGCCCTCGTGCACTATTTCGGCTGGATCACCATCCCGGTGACCTTCCTGGTCGCGTACATCCTCCTCGGCATCGAGGAGATCGGCGTCGAGATCGAGGAGCCCTTCGGCACCGACGACAACGACCTCCCCCTCGACCGATTCTGCACCACCATCGAACAGAATCTCCGGGCCCTCCTGCCCCCCACTGCATCCTAAGGCAACGCCATGACCAGCTCCCTCCTCGACGGCCACGGCCTCTTCCAGCGCCGGTACTTCCACGAGCGCGAGTACCTCCGCAACCTCGCCCTCGCCGACCAGCGCCCGAGCGCCCTCTTCATCGGCTGCTCGGACTCCCGCGTGGTGCCCGAGTACCTCACCAGCGCGGGCTTCGGCGAGCTCTTCGTGCTGCGCAACATCGCGAACTTCGTCCCCACCCTCGACCACGCCGACGCCAGCGTCGGGGCCGCGGTCGACTACGCCCTCGGGTCGCTCGGCGTGCCCGACATCATCGTGTGCGGCCACTACGGCTGCGGCGGCGTGAAGGCCGCCCTCGACGACCTCGAGCCCCTGCGCGAGAGGCACCCGTCGCTGCACGAGTGGCTGGAGGGCGTCGCGCCCGCCGCCCGCCGCGGCCGCGCCGTGAGCGCCGACCCCGACCCCGACGCCCCGTGGCGCCGCGGCGTCGAGGAGAACGTCATCCAGGCCCTCGAGAACCTCATCACCTACGACGTGGTGCGCGAGAAGCTCGAGTCCGGCGCCGTGCACCTCCACGCCTGGATCTACGACCTCTACCAGACCCGCATCCGCGTCCTCGACGTGGAGACCGGCGGCTTCGTGGACGCCAGCGAGATCCAGCGGAATGGCTGAAGGCAACGCGTTCGAGACGTTCGCCGCGGGCGACGCCGCCCGCTACCGGACGCTCGCGCGGCTCTGGGCGGCCAGCGTCACCGTGGTCACCGTGCGCCCCATCGACCTCGCGCGCCCCGACGACGGCTTCACCGCCACGGCCTTCCTCACCGTGTCCATCGCCCCCCCCATCGTGCTGGTGTCGGCCACCAACGCCTCGAGCGCCGCCGCCATGATGCGCGACGCCGGGGCCTTCGCGGTCAACCTCCTGGCCCGCGACCAGCGCCCCCTCGCCGACGCCTTCGCGCAGCCCCACGAGCACCGCAGCTTCGTCTGGAGCGACCTCCCCGTCGTGCGCGACCACGCCGGCGTCGCGCTCCTCGCGGGCTCCCTCGGGGCCTTCTCCGCCACCGTGCGCAGCTTCGTCGACGCGGGCGACCACACCCTGGTGCTCGGCGACGTCACGGCCCTGCACCTCGGCCCCGCGGGCGAGGCCCTCGTCTACCACGACCGCGCCTACGGCTCGGTCGACCCGCTGTAGGCACTCAGCCCGAGAGCTCGCCCATCCCCGGCGCGCCCGCGCAGAGGGTCATCGCGAACTCCTCCAGCACGCGGAAATCCCCCACCGGGCGCGCGCCCATGGCCGAGCCCTTGGAGCCCTTGAGCGCCGCGTCCGTCGCCGCCAGCACCCGCAGCGCGCGGTGCACCTGCGGCACCGTCCACCGCCGCGCCGCGCTGGCCAGCCAGCCCGGCGGCTTGCCGTGCATGTACACGGCCTTCGACAGGTTGACCTCGGGGTTGATCGACAGCATCTGCTTGGCCCGCGCGAGCTGCCGCAGCGAGTAGCCCAGCGAGCCGAGGATCATCAGCGCCTCGCCCCGCTGCGTGCGCAGCTGCGCGATGTTGGCGAGCGCCGTCGGCAGGTCGCGCATCAGGATGGCGTCGGACAGGTCGAAGCTCTCGATCTCGCGCACCGGCGTGACCAGCGCGTCGACCGCGGCGAGGGTGACGGGCGCGCCGGCGGTGTACAGCGACAGCCGCTCCAGGGCGTCGGAGAGCATGCCCAGCTCCGGGCCGATCCAGGCCACGAGGCGCTCGACCACGCCGCTCTCGGTGGTGATCTTGCGGGCGCGCAGCTCGGCGTTGATCCACTGGGTGAGCCACGGGTCGACGTCGCGCTCGTCGGTGGGCACGCTGCACGTCACCAGCCAGCCGTGCTTCTTGGCCTCGTTGACCCAGGTGCGCCGCGCGTCGAACTTCGTCGCCACCAGCAGCAGCACCGTCGTCGGCTCCGGCGACGCCAGGTACGCGAAGAACTCCTTCTGGTCCTTGTCGCCGAGCTTCTGGGCCATCTCCTCGGCGGAGCGCACGGTCACCAGCCGTCGCTTGGCCATCATCGGCAGCGTGCGGCACGCGCCGATGAGGTTGTTGACGCTGACGTTGTCGCCGTCGAAGACGTCCTCCGAGAGCCCGCGCGGGCCGGTGCCCACCACCGCGGTGCGCACGGCGTTCATGCACCGCGAGACCAGCAGCCACTCGTTGCCGCCCAGCACATAGACCGGCTTGATGGTCCCCTTGGACAGCGCCTCGAGGGTGGCCCGCATGTCGTCGCTCACGGGCGACACCCTAGCCCAGGCGCCGCGCGGACTTCACGGATCTGTCAGGTCTCGACCGCGAGGGTCTCCAGGCCCACGACCGCGCCGCAGCGGTTGCGCCCGAGGATGAACACCCGGATCTGCACCGTGCCCACGCGGTACACGGTGAGCCCCGTGAGCTCGCGGCTGAGCGTCTGCACCAGCTGGCGGAAGCGCGCCGCCCGGTGCTCGCTGGGCAGGTCGCCGTCGTCGTTGACCACCGAGCCGCGCAGCAGGCGGTCGAGGGTGACGCGCTCGACCGGCGTCGACGAGGGCAGCGAGAGCAGCCGCAGGAGGGTGGAGTTGGCCGGCACCGTGCGCACCCCGGCGGGGGCGAACCAGGTGAAGGGCGCGTCGGTCTCCGAGGTGAACAGCAGCCGCTCGGTGGCGTGCGCGAAGCTCGCCTGGAGCGCGGCGCCGCACTGCCCCGTCGGGGTCGGCGGGCCCACGCGCACGAAGGCCTGCGCCGCGCGCAGCACGGGAACCCGCTCGGTGGAGGGGTTGCCCGGCGCCGTGGTGCGCACGCCCGCCACGAGCACACCCTCATCGCGCGTCGCCGCGCCGAGGACGGTGTCGCGCGCGGCGTCGGTGAGGGTGAGGCGCGAGAGGTCGACGCCCACCACGGGCAGCGGCCGCGCGGCGCTGTTGGCCCGCTGGGCGTTGAGGGTGTCGCAGGGGAGGAAGGTGCACCCGGTGCCCGTGGTGGACACCCGCACGACGCTCGCCGAGGGCGCCGCGTCGGTGGCCGAGCGCCACGCCTCGGTGGCGACGAAGCGGCCGTAGGTGTGGCCGGCGGCCGGGGCGATGCGCCCGCGGTAGACGATCGCGCCGTCGAGCGAGGTGGCGCCGATGCCGAGCGCGGTGAGGTCGAGCGAGGCGACGTAGCAGCGCGCCGCGGTGGTGCCGTCGACGCAGCGCGCGGACGAGGCGTTGACCGGCGACACCCAGTAGCCGCCGCAGATGGGCGACACGCAGCGGCGCGTGTCCTGCGCGGCGGTGAAGTACCCTTCGGCCCGGACGGTGATCTCCTCGGAGGCGCTCTCGTCCTCGGGCGCGAGCTCGGCGCCGACCTGACAGCCCGCGAGCAGCGACCCGACAACCAGCGAGCGGACGAGCGAGGGGAGTTTCATGGCGCGCACCATGTACGACATGGGCGTACACGCCGCAAGGGAGGGCCTCGGTGAGCGCTTCTCCGGTCGACCGCGACGCCGTCGGTAACCGATCCCCGGCCCGACCGCGGTGCCGTCGGCGACCCGAGCCAGACCCCGACCGTGAGGGAGGGTGGAGCGACCGCGCGCCGTCAGCGCGGAACTCCGGCGACGCTCCGGAGGGCGTCCAACGCGGCCTTCTAGCCGACGCCTGACGGCGTGGGCGGGTACCCCGCCCTCCCTCACGGTCGGGGTCTGGCTCGGGTCGCTCACGGCGCCGCGATCGAACCGGGGATCGGTCGCTGACCGCCGGGCGGCCACGGCTACTTCGAGTCTCAGCTCCCTCGATGGGCGCTGCCGCTGGTACAAGCGCGCGATGTCCCTGCGCCTCACCGCCCGCCTGTGCTCCGCGCTGTTGCTCCTCGGGTGCAGCGCCGACCCTCCGTCGCCCTCCGACGCCGGGACCACGGACGCGGGGATCGTACCCGACACGGTCGATGTCCCGATGGTGACAGTCGATGTCCCGATGGTCGCCAATGATGTCCCGATGGAGTCGTGTGGGGTGTGCGCCACCCCGGCCGAGCCCGAGACGGTGGGTGTCGTCAGCTCATCGGACCTCGATGAGATCTCGGGTATCACAGAGAGCCGCGCACAGCCCGGGGTGTACTTCGTCCACAACGACTCCGGGGACACCGCGCGCTTCTTCGCCATCGACGGCACCGGGGCGCTCCGCGGAACCTACGTGCTCGATGGCGTGACCGCGGTCGACTGGGAGGACAGCGCGCTCGGCCCGTGCCCCACCGGGCAATGTCTCTACCTTGGAGACATCGGCGACAACGGCGAGTCGCGCTCGGGCTATGTCGTGTATCGGGTGGCGCAGCCCGTGGTGGGCGACGGGCCCGCGACGCGGCACACCGTCACCTGGGAACGATTCGCCTTCGTGTATCCGGACGGCGCCCACAACGCAGAGGCGCTCGCGGTGCGCCCCGACACCGGGGACGTGTATGTGCTCACCAAGGTGAACGCAGGGGCCACGGAGGTGTACCGCTTCCCGCTGCCCTTGAGGGCAGAGGCCACGGCCACGCTGGTGCGCGTGGGGGCGCTCGCGCTGCCGGGCACCGGGGACCAGCTCGTCACCGGGGCCGACCTGCACCCGTGTGCGCCGCGGCTGCTGGTGCGAACGTACACGCGGCTATGGGAGTTCAGCACGGGGGAGGGGGCGCCCTGGGAGGACCTCTTCCGCGCGACCCCAGTGCGGCAGCTGGTGTCCAATGAGACCCAGGGCGAGTCGGTCGGCTGGCACGCCGACGGGCGGGGCTATGTGACCATCTCCGAGGGGCGCGCGCAGGGGCTGCACGACGCTCGCTGCCCGCGGTAGGGCTCAGCTCGCCACCAGAGATGAGACGCCTGGTAGCGACCGGCGCCGGGCGGCATCTACGGGATGACCGGGGGCAAGGGCAGGCAGATGGCCGAGGCGGCCTTGTTCGGGAAGCTGTTGGCCATCGGCTGCGGGAAGGGCACGCGCGGGGGAAGGTGGTCATCACGGTCTGATCCAGTCTCCGGGATCAGACCGGGGCCGATATCGCAAGATCCGTCCCGGCGATGGCGGCTTCGGTCATCCGTTCCGGCGCGTGCGGTCACGGTGCCGTGACGGGAGCTGACGCAGATTCGTCCTCGTCAGGAGGACACCATGAAGCACACCCCCCGCGCCCTCGTCGTCACCGCCGCCCTCGCCTTCACCACCATCACCGCCGCCTCCGCGCAGGCCCAGGACCGCTCCCCCACGGCGGCCGCAGCGCCCGCCGCGCAGCCCTCGCGGCTGCACCTCGACGTCGAGATCGACCCGACCGCGTACATCCTCCGCGGGTACTCGTTGCACGTCGGCATCGGCTGGCGTCGGCTGCGCGTGGACCTCGGCGCCTACGCGATGGCGATGCCGGAGTTCATGCACGGCAACCCCGACTTCGACGTCTCGTTTCACGGCTTCGGGGTCAAGGCGCAGCTCTTCCCCCTCGCGGAGCAGCGCGGACTCTTCGTCGGCATCGACACCGGCCTCGCGAGGCCGCTCGTGCAGCGCCGCGATACGGACCTCGCCCGCAGCGGCCTCCAGGTCAGCGTCGGCGCGCACGTCGGCTGGCGCTTTCCCATCATCGCGGGCCTCTACGTCACCCCATGGATCGGCGTGAGCTACTCGTTCAACGCCCAGGATGTGACCCTCGCGAACCGCACCTATGCGAACAACCCCATTACGGTGTTCCCCGCGGTGCACATCGGATACCGCTTCATGTGAGGGGCACGCTCGCGCCTCGCCGCGCCTCGGCAGGCGTGCGCCCGGTCCATCGCTTGAACGCTCGGTGGAAGGGGCTCGGCTCAGAGTACCCCAGCAGGTACGCGACCTCCGCGACGGCGATCTTGGGGTCCGCGAGGTAGCGCAGCGCGAGGTCGCGGCGGAGCGCGTCGACGATCGCATCGAAGCTCTCGCCCTCGTCCGCGAGCCTGCGCTGGAGGCTCCGCTCGCTCATCCGGAGCTGCGCCGCGACCCGCTTGAGGGTCACGTTCCCCTCGTCGAGCGCCGCCGTGAGCGCGCGCCGCACGCGGTCCGCGGTCGACGCCGACGGCGGGGGGAGGGCGGCGAGGAGCGACTCCGCGTGGCGCTCGATCAGCCGCGACAGCGCCGCGTCCACCACGAGGGGTCGCAGCGACAGCGCGCGGTCGATCTCCAGCGCGTTGGCGGGCATCGAGAAGCGCGGCGCGACGCCGAACACCCGCCGGTGCTCCGCTTCCGCCTCCGGAGACGCTGGCGGGCTGTGACGAAACTCCACCGCGCGCGGGCGCAGGGGCTCCCCCAGGAGCTGTGTCCCGATCACCACGAGCGACGCGATGGTGAACTCCGCGGAGTGCCGACACTGCGACGGACCCGTCACCCGAAACCCGTGCTCGATGCGCATCACGTCACCACGATCACGGATCGAGAACACCGCGACGTCGTGAACGAGCCGGTTGTAGCGCGCGAGGCGCTCCACCGAAGCGCGCAGCGTGGGCGCCGTGCGGACGGCGTAGTCCAGCACGTCGAACGCGCCGGGGCGCAGCATCTCCGCGGCGTGCAGGCCGAAGGCGTCGTCTCCGGTCTGCCGCACGGCCTCCTCCCAGATCGACGTCTCCTCCGCGAGCGAGATGCGCGCGTCGGGGTCGAGGCCGCGCGCGGGGTCGAAGCCCGTCGCCTCCCGCATCGCTGCTGGGGCCGCCCCCCGCGCCCCTGCGGCATGAACGATCATCGCGCCGATCATTGCGGACATCTCCACGTGGGCCATCCCATGCTCTCTCTCGAAAACGCCGCCTGCGCGCAAGCGCATCATTGACGAGCAGATGCTGCTCATCCGCGCGTCTCTCGCCACGGCCGACCGACGCCAGGGCGGCGTCCGGGGCGCATCCGCGAGGGGCCGCGCGGCGCGGCTTCTTCGGATGAGGGATGCTCCGTGATCTCGCGCGAAATCGTGCCACCGAGGGTGCCGGGTCGGCTTTCCTATCCCCCCCCCAAAGGGCTGCAGCAGCGCGTACGCCACCACCAAGGTCAGGTTGGCCCCACGGGCCGAGCGCGATGAGCGTGTGGCGCAGGCTCGCGGGGTCGGCGAACTGCCGCCGCGGCCCGGAGCTGCCGAGCGAGCACGAGCGCCGCGACGACCAGCATCACGAGCCCGATCCGGACGTTTCGCATCGTCGGGCCGAGCGATGCCACGGATCGGCGCGCCCGCCCAGCGGTCAGTCCTTCTCGGCGAGCGCGGGCTCAGGTGCTCGAAGCCCTGCGCCTCGATGCGGATGCCCACGTCGTCGAGCAGGGCGCGCGACCAGCTCTTCAGCCGACGGTCGCAGGCGTCCATGCTGGTGCGACCGAGGAGCTCGGTCGAGCACCCTGGGGAAGCTGATGGCGAGGGTTCGCGCGGTGGCGGTGGCGAGGGTCTGGATGCGGCCGGACATGTCGTGGGCGCCAGTGAGGGGGTAGGAGAAGGGCGCGCGAGACTACGACGGTCCCGGCCGGCGGAGGGGGGCATCGCTCCCCTCCCGCGAATCGGGGGAGGATCGACCCGCTCGATCTCCGGAGTCCGATGTGACGGCTCCCTCGAGCGCGCGCTGGTTGGCCTGGAAGGCCCCGTAGACGTGGTCCATGAAGGCGCGGATGCGGCTGTTGTTGCGTAGCTCGGGCAGCGTGAGCACCCAGAGGTCGCGCGCCTCATCGGAGAGGCGAGCCCCCACGCGCACCAGCTCAGGGTCTGCGTCGCCGTCGAAGCACGCCAGGAAGTAGACGCCGATGCCGGCGGAGATCGCGCGTCGGCGGACCGCGAAGTCGTCGGAGCGCAGCGCCACCCTCGCCCCCGGCGCGTGTCTGGAGAGCCAGCCGTCGAACCAGCGCCCGTCGGAGCGCTCGTCCGCGTGGAGCCATGGGTAGTCTGCGAGGGTGGCGCCGGGGCCCATCCGCCCGACGAGCGCTCGCGCCGCGTAGGCCTCGAAGTGCACCCGGCCGACGCGGCGGCCCACCAGGTGATCTCCCGGACGGTTGTCCAGACGCAGCGCCACGTCGGCCTCACGGCGATGGAGCGAAGCGTGCTCGTTGCTCACGCCGACGGTCAGCTCCACCCGCGGATAGCGCTCGATGAAGCTCGAGAACACCTGTGGGAAACCAGCGAACAGGAAGTCCACCGTCGACACGCGGAGCCGACCGCGGAGCTCGGCGTCGCGGCCCAGTATCCGTCCCTCGGTCACGTGAATCTCCGTCTCGAGGCGCACCGCGGTCTCGGCGAGCTCGTCGCCGGCGGCCGTGGCGGAGAAGCCCTCGTCGGAGCGGTCGAAGAGCCGGACCCCCAGCGACTCCTCGACCTCCTTCAGTCGCCGTCCGACGGTGGTCCGGGTGACCCCGAGGGTGGAAGCGGCGCCCGAGAGCGTCTTCTCACGGTGGATCGCCAGCACGTAGCGGAGGTCGTCCCAGTCCATCCGCACATTTTTGCACGCCACCGTCCCGAAGTCGTTCGTTGGTCGTCCGTTCTTGCACGCCTAGGGTTCAGCCCATGAAGACCATCATGCAGAGCGGATACGGCGACCCGGAGCATGTTCTTGTGGAAGGCGAGGCGGAGGTGCCCACGCCCGGTGACGACGAGGTGCTCGTCCGGGTGCACGCGACGTCGGTGAACACGCCGGACTGCATCGCGACGCGGGGGATCCCGTATGCGCTGCGTCTGGAGGTCGGCCTCCGGGCGCCCGTCTCGCCGGTCCGAGGCTCCGACGTCGCTGGCGTCGTGGTCGCGGTGGGTTCGCGCGTCACCGACTTCGCCCCCGGCGACGCCGTGTTCGGCTCGGTGTGGACGGGACGCTTCGAGCGCGACGCGTACGGTACCTTCTGCGAGTACACGGTGGTCCCGGCCGCGCAGCTGGCGCACAAGCCGGCCGGGATCAGCTTCGACGAGAGCGCCGGCGCGGTGATGTCGGGCGTGACGGCGCTGCTCGCCATGCGCGATGTCGCGGGCGTGCGGGCCGGTCAGAAGGTGCTCATCAACGGTGCGTCTGGAGGCCTGGGCACCTTTGCCGTGCAGATCGCGAGGGCCCTCGGCGCCGAGGTCACGGGCGTCTGCAGCACGCGAAACGTCGAACTCGTACGCTCGCTCGGGGCCCAGCACGTCATCGACTACACGCAGGCGAGCTACCCCGAGATGGACGCTCGCTACGACGTCGTCATGGACAACGTGATGAACCACCCCGCGTCGGTGAGCGCGGGCGTGCTCGCCGACGCGGGGGTGTTGCTGCTCAACAGCATCGGCGCCCACGAGTGGCTGGGGACGTTGCCGAGCATGGCGTTCGCGGCGCTGTTCAAGTCCAGGCGGTGGCGCACGATCCGGTTTGTCCCGTCGCGCAAGAACCTCGAGGACATCGGCGCGCTGCTTCAATCGGGCGCCGTGCGCGTGGTGATCGACCGGACCTATCCGCTCGCGGACGCGGGCAAGGCCGTGGCGCACATGCTGAGCCGACGCGCTCGAGGGCAGATCGCGATCCACGCCGCGTGAGCGGGTTTTCTCCATCCTCGAAAGGCACAACGATGACCGCAAATACAATCATCCAGGTTCCCATCCTTCCCTTCGGGATGGTCAACTGTCACATCATCAAGGGCGACTCGGGCTGCGTGCTGGTGGACGCGGGCACGCCTGGTTCGGAAGGCCGAATCGAAAAGGCACTCAGGGAGCAGGGGCTCTCCTTCGGCGACATCAGGCTGATCGTCATTACGCATGCCCACATGGATCACGCAGGCTCGGCCGCGGCGCTGCGAAGGGCCACCGGAGCCCCGATCGTGGCCCACGAGGGCGACCTCCCGCACTACCGCCGTGAGGCGCGCATGACGTTCTGCCCCACCGGATGGGCCGGTCGGTATCTTCTGCGCCGAGGCATCATCCTGCGGCCCTATGAAGGGTTCCAGCCCGACATGCTGCTGCGCAGCGGCGAGACCCTGGATCTGAGGCCGTACGGAGTCGAGGGCCGCGTCCTGCCGACGCTGGGGCATACCGCTGGCTCCGTCTCCATCGAGCTCGCCTCGCGGGAGGCCCTGGTGGGAGACCTCGTCTCCTCGGGAGTCCTCATGGGGGGACTCATCCGGACCGGGCGCGCCATCCGTCCTCCCTTCGAGGAGGCCCCTCGGACCGTGGGCGAGGCGCTGCAACGTCTGCTGGACTCGGGTGTCACGAGATTCTACCTGGGCCACGGCGACCCCCTGGGAGCCGAGGAGGTCCAACGCCACGCGCAGGCGCTGATGAGGCTGGGAACGCTCCAATCGGCGCTCGCCTGAGTGGGTCTGGTGCGCCGGGGCGGTGGCTCCAGGCCGCTACCGTCGGCGTCGCCGCGATCGCTGCGTGGCGACCACGCCGCGCGCCGCCTCGGGCGCCCGCCGCGCCCACGTCGCAGTTCGTGACCTCCGTCGGTGCGACGTCGACCAGCGACTCGTCGATCGTCGGCTCACCTCCGTCTTCGCCGTTCACCGCGGCGTCGTCCTCCCCCGCGCCGACATCGTCGCTCGCCCCTGCGTCGTCGCCAGCGACCCCGCCGTCCCTCGGACCCACGGCGTCCGCGGGCGCTCCCGCGTCGCCGACCATGGGCCCGCCGTCCCGCAGCGGCGCCAAGGCGGCGTCCCGGGAGTTCCTGCCAACGCTCGCGGGACCGGGTACTACGGGTCAGGGGGTTCTCTTGACCCCGAGCGAATCCGCGCCGACGACGGTGCCCCGTTGGTCCACCTACTGGTCTACTGCGACGAGTGTGTGTTGATGACCACGATCCACTCGGCGTCCGCATCATCGAGCCCGCCGGAGCTTGGGACGTACGGGAACACCACGGCGTCGTCGGTGCAGGTTGAAAGGTGCGGCGAGTTGATCGCGCCTGCGGGTGTGGCGGATGCGCGCCGCGCTGACGTCGCGACGTGGGCCCGATTGGCCGTTGGGCTTAGTTGAAGTGGTGGGGCTGTGACACCGGAACGTCCCGAACCGACTCCCCCGGCACCCGGCGTGCGCCCTCGGTCTCCCGTAGCGCATCGAGCACCGCCTGGAGGTGGGCCCGCGCCTGCTGTTGGGGAATGTACCCGGCCTCGATCTCCAGCTCGGCGAGCGCCAGCGGCGTCATCTCGCGGATCGCCCACTTCACGGTCTGCGTGTCCGCGAGGCTGAGCGTGTGGTCGATGATCTCCAGGCCCATCTTCGCGGCGACGATGGCCACGAGGCCGGGGCTCACGGCCTCACGAGCCCACTGGTTTTCCTTCGCGTCGGGCCCGGCGAACCAGGCGATGTCGCGCGTGATGTCCTGGCGAGAAGCAGACGGCGAGCCGTCGTCGGGTCGGGTGGTCATGCGGTGAACCTCCTGTGAGACGACGAGAGCCACGAAGGGCCTCGTCATCCCAAGCAGAAGCACCGGGCGACGAGCGTCAAGCGCGCCCGATCGCTCGGACGAGTGTTGGTCTGCCTCGCTCCACCTCGGCGGGCCCATGAGCTGGTCCTCCTATTGGTGCGGGCACGACCGGCGGGTGGTGTGCTCGCGGCGCATCGGTAAACCACTGGCACGGCGCCGGGAGAGCCTCGCCGGGCTCTGGGCCCGCTGACGGCTACGGGTGATCAGAGGGCCCAGAGCCCCGCGAGGTCGAGCTCCACCGCGTCGAAGGGCTCGGCGCGCACCACGGCGTCGCCCCAGAACGTCGCCACCAGCAGCCACCCCAGGTCGTGGCGGCGCAGCACCTCGACGCTGCGCAGCGTCGGAGACACCAGCCACACGTGGCCGACGCCCTCGCGGCGGTAGATGTCCAGCTTGCGGCCGCGGTCGACCTCCTCCGTCGAGGGGGACAGCACCTCGCAGCACCAGTCCGGCGCGAGGGTCGCCGCGACGTCATCCATGAACCCACCGGGCACCCGCTCGCGCCGCCACCCGGCGAGGTCGGGCACCACGATGTCCGGCCGCGACCCGAGGTGCAGCTCCGGCTCGTCGAGGATGATCCACCCGCCCGGGTCGCCCTCTCCCGGATCGTCGAAGCCGACGAGGCGAGTGCCCAACCGGGACGCGGAGCGAGCGTGCCGCAGCCGCGGCCGGGGCATGAGCGACAGCTCCCCGTCGATGATCTCCGCCACGAGGTGCTCCGGGGCGTTGCGGTAGCCCTCCACCACGTCGGGCGCGAGGTTGGGAAACTCCGGGTCGAGGGTGCGTGCAGCGTCGCCAGACATGCCCGCACGTTAGCCCGACTGGCGCACCGCCGCGCGCTTCCGCCGTCGCACCCCCAGCGCCACCGCGCCCAGCAGCATCCAAGCCCCTCCACCCATCGCCCCGCCGCCGCTGCCCACCACGCCGCAGCCGCAGCCCGATCCGCCCGCGTCCGTCGTCGGCCCTCCGCGGATCAGCCGCACCGCGTCCTCCGTCGGCACCAGCCGCGGGCGCTCGTCGGCCACCACCACCTCCGCCGCGCGCACCATCTCCACCCGCAGCTCGACCGGCGCGGGGTCGGCGCTCTCGGGCTCTCCCACCACGCGCGCCCGCACCTCCACCCGGTGCTCGCCCTCCATCGCGAAGGTCGGCGCCGTCACGTCGAGCCACGGCCCGGGCGCCCACCGCGACCAGGTCATCCCGTCGACCCGCGTCGCGTACTCGTGCGCCTGCGCGCTCACCGCCGACGCGCCCGGCGCCACGCGCACCCGCACCCGCGCGGTGTCGCTCACCGGGTCGACGCCCAGCACGCTCGCGTCCGTCTCCGCGACCGCCACGCTCGGCATCGCCGCCCGCCGGTACCGCAGGTCCATGAACAACCCCAGGAACCTCGACCCGCCCTCCTCCACGGCGCGCAGCCCGCCCTCCGGCAGCTCGATGGCCACCGTCCCCACGGGCATCCCCATGGCGCCGGGCACCGGAATCGACGGGATCGCGATCGTCGGAATGCTCCCCGCGAGCATCCCCACGGCGGTGCCCAGCAGCGCGTCGAAGGACACCGCCAGCCGCGCCGTCGGGTCGCTCACCAGCGCCGACCCCGTCACCACCGTCGCCGCCGTGGTCACCCGCCCGAGGGACGGCCGCAGTCCCCCCGCGTCGCGCTGCAGCGTGAGCGGCGCCGTCACGTCCGTGGTCACCGTCAGCGCCCGCACGTAGCGCTCCTCGGACCACACCATCACGTCGAGCGCGAGCCGTTCGAAGCGCAGCGTGAGCGCGGGGTTGACCCCCGGCGTCATGGTCACCGTCGGCGGGCGCTGCGGCCGCAGCACCAGCGCGACGGGCCCCGACGCCGACGGAAACAGGATGTTGCGCAGCGACGGGACGATCACCGAGAAGGTCCCCGAGGTGAGCTGCTGCGACAGCGAGCTGGTCACCCCGAGGCAGAAGGTGCCCGCGTCCCAGAGCTGGAAGAGCGCGTGGTTGAGGAAGGTCTCGGAGAGGCCCACCGCGAGGTCGGACACCCGCGCGCCCCCCGGCGCCTCGTTCTGCCGCAGCGCCGCCCACTGCGGGATCTCCGCCACCGGGGGCTCCATCATCCGCGGCACGCAGCTGTTGTGGCCCAGCGACTGCGCCACCCCGAACACGTTGAGGGTCATCCCCTGCGCCGTCACCTCGGCGTCGTGCGCCGCGTCGCCCGCCGCGATCACCAGCGCCGACTGCGCGCGCACCCCGGGGCTTACCGAGGCCAGTAATCCCCCCACGTTGCCCGCGAGCTCGACCCCCAGCAGCGACGGCACCAGCGCGTTGTCCGTGTACCGGCAGCGGGTCCCGTCCGCCCGCGTCCCCGTCGGGCACCCCGGCGGCGTCGGCATCGAGGTCTGGCTGAGGGCGTCCTGGATGGGCCCGAGCGCCCCGCCGAGGGCCCCGCGGAAGGCCCCGCTGATGGTGCCGCGCAGCACCGGGAGCAGCCCGCAGAGCCCGCCGCCCGAGCAGCCCACCCAGGCGTCGTCGAAGCCCTCGCCGGGCGTCTCCTCGACCACCTCCCGCGCCCCCATCGAGGGCACCAGCTCGGCCCGGAAGTAGTTGCGCCGCTCGGGGTGCGTGTCGCGCCGGATGGCGATCGCCGTCCGCAGCCCGATGTACCGCCGCGCCCCGCGCGCGGTGTCGATGGTGAGCGTGGTGTCGATGCCGTCGGCGCACCCGCCGCACATGCTGTTGCAGAACAGCGTGCACGTCCGCAGGGGAATCTCCCCCCGGATGCCGATGCGCGCCCGCACCTCGATGCGGTCGGGCGCCACGAAGAACAGCTCCAGCGGCGGCGGCGACGTGGGCAGCACCAGGTCGAGCCCGCAGGTACCGCCGCGGCACACCACGTAGCGCCCCACGCCGAAGTCCCCGGTGACCACCGGGATGGGCAGTCTCCCCCCGGTGGCGCCCAGCAGCAGGTCGCCCCCGAGCTGCGACACGTTGCGCAGGCCCTGGTCGGTCACCCGCACCTGAAGCGCCCGCCCGACGCGTGTCTCCGGCGTCACGGGATAGCCCCCCGCGATGGGCCCGAGCCCGGTGCCCGCGCACGACGAGCAGCCCCCGCCGCTGCACCCGGCGACCACCATGGCCATCACCATCAACCGAAGCAGCGAGACCACCTCGGCGAGCGTCACGGGTGTACCCATAGGACAGACTGCGTATCACGGACCGCCCCCGGCCCGGCGGTGACGCCACCCTCGCCATCTGATAGGCGTCTCAACCCGGAAGGCACCCTCCGATGTACCCCACCCGCTTCGACTCCCTGCGCGACCTCACGAAGCTCCCCTGGTTCGAGCTGCGCGACGGGCGCGTGGTGGTGAGCGACCCCTCCGTCGGCACCGCCATCGACACGCACACGCACCTCGCGCTGTCCTTCGTGCGCGCCAACCAGGTCGACCTCCAGCGCGGCCACGCGCAGACCGAGCACTACCTCCCGGCCGACCGCGCCTTCGACCTCGACGTCTACGTCAACAAGAACTTCCTCCCGCCCGACCTGCACCGCATGGAGCGCGACCTCTCCCTCGGCGCCCTCACCGGCGGCGGCATGCGCGCGACGCACACGGTGCCCAACCTCACCCGCGAGATGGGCGAGCTCCAGGTCGCCCAGTCGGTGCTGCTCCCCATCGACTGGCCCGTGCTCTCCGACAACGCCACCACCTGGCTCGACGCCATCCGCGGCGACCAGCGGCTCATCGGCTTCGGCTCCGTGCACCCCTACAACCCCCGCATGGAGGCGACGCTCGACCGGCAGATCGCCCTCGGCGCCCGCGGCATCAAGGTGCACCCCGCGGTGCAGCTCGTGCGCCCCGACGACGGCCGCGCGATGAAGCTCTATCGGCTCTGCGGCGAGCGCGACATCCCGGTGTTCTGGCACTGCGGCCCGGTCGACATCGAGCCCCCCATCGGGCGCTACCTCTCGCAGGTGCGACACTACGAGAAGGCCATCGCCGAAAACCCCCGCACCACCTTCGTGCTCGGCCACTCCGGCGCGCTCCAGATGGACACCGCCATCGGCTACGCGAAGCGCTACCCCAACGTGTGGCTGGAGATCGCCTCGCAGTCGCTCAGCAACGTGCGCCGCCTGGTCGAGCAGGCCCCCGCCGACCGCGTGATGTTCGGCACCGACTGGCCCTTCTATCACCAGGCCATCGGGCTCGCGAAGGTGTTCATCGCCACCGAAGGGGACGACGCCGCCCGCCGCGCGCTGCTCCGCGGCAACGCCGCCCGCCTGCTCCAGCTCGACCGCGCGTGACCCCCGCCCGCCTTGCACCCGCGCGCCCGCTGTGAGCCTCCTATCGATCGCCCCGATGCGCGCCCTCGCCCTCCCGCTCGTCCTCACCCTCGCCGCGTGCAGCGACCCCGCGCCCGCCGCCACGCCCGCGCGTGACGCCGCAACCGACGCCCCTGCCGACGTCGCAGTCGACGCCCCTGCCGACGTCGCAGTCGACGACGCGGGCGACCCATGCGCGAGCCGCCCCGCCGACCGCGGCCCCACCTCGGTCTGCGTGCGCCGCGTCGAGGGCCGCGTCACCGACCTCGACGGCGCCCCCCTCGCCGGCCGGCCCATCACCGTCTGCGGCCCCGCCTGCTTCCTCGCGATCACCGCCGCCGACGGCTCCTTCCGCGTCGAGGTCGGCGACTGGATCGACGTCGCCATCTACTCGGTGCAGGCCCACGGCCGGCCCGATTACGCGTCGGTGTATGTCCCGCTCGCCGCGCCGATCGCCGACGTCGCCCGCCTCCCCGAGGCGATGGCCCTGCCCCGCTACGACGCCCCGGGCCCCGAGCTCCCCGACGGCGCCGCGGGCGGCACCGTCTCCAGTGGCGGCGTCACCCTCACCATCGCCCCTGGCACGCGCCTCGAGCTCGACCTCGAGGACGTCGACCTCGGCCCCCTCGGCCGCCGGCTGCGCGTCGCCCCGGTGCCCGTCGAGCGCGCCCCCGCGGCCCTCGTCGAGGCGGCCCCCTCGGCCCTCTACGCCCTCGCGCCCTTCGCGCTCCTCGCGTCGCGCCCCATCGGCGTGACCCTCCCCAACCGCGCGGGCCTCGCGCCCGGCACGGCCGTGGAGTTCATCGCCCTCGGCGTCGAGCCCTTCACACCGCCCATCAACGCCGGCTCGGCCTTGGTGGCCGCCCTCGGCCGCGTCTCCGACGACGGCGCCACCGTCACCACCGCGCCCGACGAAGGCCTTCGCACCCTCAGCTGGATCGGTTACCGTCCGAGGAGCCCATGACCCACCTCTCCCGCTGCATCGCCGCGTGTCTTCTCGTCGCCGCGTGCAGCAGCGATCCCGCCGCGCCCGAGGCCGATGCCATGGTCGCCGACGTGGCCGTCGCGGATGTCCCCGCCGACCTCGGCGCTCCCTCCGACACCCCCGTCGCCGTCGACGCCCCCGTCGCCATCGACGCGCCTGGGGAGGTCGACGCCTCGGCCCCGGCGTACCCCGACGGCCCCTACGGCAACCGCATGGGCAGCGTGCTCGCCAACCTCACCTGGCAGGGCTACGTCAACCCCACCGGCGAGGCGATCTCCAACACGCTCCCGTACACCACCACCTCGCTCCAGGCGCTGCGCGGCAGCGGGCGGGGGTACGCCATGGTGCACGTCAGCGAGTTCCTTTGACCCGGTTGTCGTAACGCGGCCCGTGATCTGGCTGCGCAAGGACGGACGGTGCTCGACGCTGGCGGGGTGATCGTGGAGGTGCTCGCGTCCAACGCCAACGCGCCGCCCACACGCAACAACCTCAACTCGTGGATCACCACCTTCGGGCTCCCGGTGACCGCCCTCATCGACCCGTCGGGCGTGGGCACGCGCACGCTCAACACCTACGGGGTCCGCGAGAGCACCTTCATCGTCGACCTCGCCACCATGGTGGTGGTCTTCAAGGTCAACGGGGCGGTCGCGGGCGTCGGGCCCTCGGGCGTCGCCCAGGCCATTCCCCGGATGCTCGAGCTCCTCGGTGCTCCCTGAGGAGACCGTCAGAGTCCTGTCACCCCTTGGGTGGCGGTGGTAGCATGGCGGCGAATGTCGGCCGATTCCGTGCGATCTACGTCGAGCGCCGGTGTGCGACGATTGGGTCGCTACACGCTGCGTTACCGTATCGCGCAGGGCGGCATGGCCTCGGTGTACCTCGCGCAGCTCAGCGGCTCCGCGGGCTTCGAGAAGTGGATCGCCGTGAAGACGATCCACCCCCACATCGCCACGAGCACGCGCTTCGTGAACATGTTCCTCGACGAGGCGAGGCTGGCGTCGCAGCTCGACCACCCCAACCTCTGCTCGGTCTTCGACTTCGGCGAAGACCGCGGCACGTGGTTCATCGCGATGGAGTACCTGCACGGCGAGACCTTCGGGGTCGTCGCGCGCACCGGGTGGAGCACCGCGCAGCCGCCGCCGTACGTGATGGTCGCGCGCATCCTGGCCGACGCCGCGCGGGGCCTGCACGCCGCCCACGAGCTGCGCCTCCCGTCGGGTGAAAACGCCGGCGTGGTGCACCGCGACGTGTCGCCGGAGAACATCTTCGTCACCTACGCCGGCCCCACCAAGATCGTGGACTTCGGCGTCGCCCGCTGGAAGTCCCAGTCGCAAGACCGCACCGTCGCCGGCGAGCTCAAGGGCAAGATCGCGTACATGTGCCCCGAGCAGCTGCGCGAAGAGCCGGTCGACCGGCGCGCGGACATCTGGTCGCTCGGCGTGGTGCTCTGGGAGGTCACCGTCGGCCGCCGGCTGTTCCGCCGAAAGACCGACGCCGCCAGCGTGTACGCCGTCCTCAACGACCACGTCCCCCGCCCGACGCGCTTCCGCCCCGACTACCCCGCGGCGCTCGCGGCCATCGTGGCGAAGGCCCTGGAGCGCGACCGCACCCGGCGCTACCCGACCGCCCTCGACTTCGCCCGCGCGCTCGAGCAGTGGCTCGCCAGCACCGGCAAGCCCGCCGGCACCGGCGAGGTCAGCGAGTACATGCACTCGCTCTTCGCCGAGCAGATCGCCGTGCGCGAGCGGCTGCTCCGCACCAACTACCTCGAGGCCCCGCTCGAGGAGGTCTCCGAGGTCTGGCGCAGCGCCCCCATCGACCCGGCGGAGCTCGACGTCTCCCCGGTCGAGCTCATCCCCACGGCCCGCCCGCGCTCCGCGGTCGACCTCAGCGAGGAGGCCACCCTCCTCAGCCCCGACCGCTCCCTCCGCCGATCGTCCGCCCCGCCGGCCCCGCTCGTTCCCACCCCGAGCTCCAGCCCCCCCATCCCCTTGCGCACGGCGCGCGGCGCCTACCAGCTCGGGCCCGCGTCCCACACCAGCGCCTCCTACCGCGCCGCCCAGAACGCGCGGCTCCCCGCCTGGCGCCGCCGCGGCGTGCCCAGCCTGGCCGCCGGCGGATTACTCATCCTGGTAAGCCTCCTGGTCATCTCCTACGCGATCAACCAGAGCCCGCCGGTCGACCCGCCGCCCGCTCCACCGCGCGCGCCGCGGCCCATCGTCTCGGTGCCCTCACCCGGCGTCCCATCGCCGCCCGTCCCCCCGCCGCCCGCGCTCGTCGTCCCGCCGCCCGCGCTCGTCATCCCGCCGCCCGTGGTCGCTCCACCACCGTCCCCGCCGGTCGCTCGCCGCACGCGGGTCGCCCGGGCCGTGGTGCGCGCCGCGCCGCGGTCGCCGTCCCACGCCGCAGCTGACGCCGGCGATGCCCTCGCGGAGATCACCGCCGCGTCGCCGCCCGGCTACCTCACCTTCATCGCGACGCCCGACGCGGAGGTCTTCGAGGGCAGCCGCTCGCTCGGCCGCACGCCGATGACCGACCGGGCCATCCCCGCGGGTCGCCACACCTTCCGCTTCGTTCCGGGCGACGGGCTCGACTCGCAGACCGTGCACGTCAACGTGCAGCCCGGCGGCAGCTCCGTCGTCGAGATGCGCTGGCAGCCCACCGCCCCGTAGGCGTCGCCTTCAGTGCCCCGCGGCGGCCGAGCGCTGCGGGGTGGCGTTCCAGAGCCGCAGCGCCAGCACGAAGCCGATGACGGCCACCGGGAGCATCGCGGCGGGCCAGGTCCACCAGTTGGCCGGGTCGCCCGCGGGCGCCCCCTTCGGGAGCACGCGCCCCAGCACCAGCGCCTCGGCGGCAGTGCCCAGGTACACGAAGCCGTCGATCACCCCGACCACCACGCCCACGTTGCGCTTCCCGCCGAAGTCCATGCTCGCGGTGCCCGAGAGCATCCCGTGCACGCCGATGATGGCCATGGACATCAGCACCACGACCCAGCCCACGGCGGGCGAGCCCATGGTCACGAACATCATCCCGGCGCCGGCGATCATGGCCCCGTAGAGCACCGCCGACACCGGGCCCCGCCGCGACTGGAACACCCGGTCGGAGATGATCCCCGCCACGATGCCGCCGGTGATGCCGGCGATGCAGAGCAGCAGGCCCCAGTGCCCCGCGACGAAGTCCGCCGCGCGGTGCACGTCCTTCGTGAAGGGCTTGTAATACTGCATGATCGCGTTGCGGAGGTACCCGCTACAGAACTCGATGGCCGCGATGGTCATGATGGCCGGGCTGCGCACCATGCGCTTCACGATGTCGCCCAGCGGGAGCTTCTGCCCCATCGGTCCGGACGAGGCATCGCCGAGGTCGAAGTCGTCGTGGCCGGCGCCGCCGGGGGTGTCCTTCACGAGCACCAGGTCGAGCAGGGCGAAGACGGCGAGCAGGGCGGCGGGCACGAAGAAGACGTTGTGCGTGCCGAAGCTGCGCTGGATGAAGCTGCACCAGTCGAAGGCGAAGTAGAGCCCCAGGGAGATGAGGATCCCGAAGATGCCGCCGAAGGTGCCCCGCTCCTTCATGTGGAACCACGCGGAGTTGACCTTCACGATCGCCACCGCGCCGAAGCTCTGGAAGTACATGTTGAGCGAGTAGAGGACGTAGAAGGGCAGCAGCAGGGCCTCGCGCTGCGCCGGGGGCACGACGCCGCCCACCTGCGCGCGCATCACGAGCAGGCCCATGAGCACGTTGGCGACGAGCGCGCCCACGGCGGCCAGGATGATGGTGCGCTTGCCGCCGATGCGGTCCGTCAGCGGCCCGTTGATGAGGAACGAGAAGCCGTAGGTGAGCGTGCCGAAGAAGTAGATGTGCGAGAAGGCGTCCTTCTCGAAGAGGGAGTTGGCGTTGGTGACCGGGCCGATGCAGGCGTTGAGGTTATACCTGGCCATGTAAAGAAAGGCGTAGGTGAGCCCCACCGGCAGCCAGTTGCGCACGCGCCGCGCGCGGAAGGCCTGGGAGTGCTGGAGGTCGGCCTTCGGCAGCCGCGACACCACGAGGGTGATGACCGCAAGCAGCGCGACGATCGGGAGGAGTTCGCGAACCCACTGGGGAAGGTGTTCCATGGCGTCGGTGGCGCGGAGCATCGCACCATCGGACGATTGCGTGGGATACCCTTCCCACGCCGCCCGGCCGGGCGTGTATCGTCCCCGACAGCTGCCATGGGGACCGAGATCGAACGCAAGTTCCTGGTCGATGTTGCTCGCCTGCCGCGCGAGGCGCTGCGGGAGGGCTCACGCTTCGTGCAGGGCTACCTCTCGCTCTCGCCCACGGTGCGGGTGCGGGTGAGCGAGCGCCCGGGCCTCCCCACCGAGGCGTGGATCACCGTGAAGGGCCCCGGTGGTTTGATGCGCGCGGAGTACGAGTACGCCATCCCCGTCGACGACGCGCGGGCCATGGTGCTGCTCTGCGTGGCCTCGCTGCGCAAGACGCGCTTCCGGGTGCTGGTGGGCGACCACGTGTGGGACCTCGACCAGTACCACGACCGCTACGAGGGCCTGTGGATCGCGGAGATCGAGCTCGACGAGCCCGACGAGGACTTCACCCGCCCGGCGTGGGTCACCGATGAGGTCACCGACGACCCGGCGTACACCAACGCGGCCATCGCCCTCGGCTCGCTCCCGACGCCCGCCCGCTGAGCGCCCCTGGGTCGTCGCCGTCGACCCGTGGAAGCTTCGGCCGATCCCGTGTACACCCGCGCGCGTGAATCACCCGCTGCAGACGATCCTCGACGAGATTGACGCCCGCCACCGCGCCGGCGAGCGCCCCGTGGTCATCTTCGACCTCGACGGAACCCTCTACGACAACCGCCCGCGCACCATCCGCATCGTGCACGCGCTCGCCGCCGCGCTCCCGCCGGAGTGTGACCGCGACGCGGCGATCATCCGCGCGCTCGGCCCCGGCGACCTCCGCTACCGCCTCGACGACACCCTCCGCCCGCTGGGCGTCTCCGAGGACGTGATCACCCTGGCGAAGGAGCGCTGGTTCCGCCGCTTCTTCACCGACACGGCCTGCGCCGACGACGTGCCCGTCCGCGGCGCCGCGCCCTTCGTGCAGCGCTGCTTCCACCGCGGCGCGACGGTGGTCTACCTCACGGGCCGCGACATCCCCGGCATGCTGGTGGGCACGGTGCGCACCCTCCGCGACGACGGCTTCCCCATCGGGCAGCCGCGCGTCGAGCTGGTGCTCAAGCCCACCTTCGAGGAAGACGACACGGGCTTCAAGCGCCGCATGCTCGACCCCATGAGCGAGCTCGGCACCATCGTGGCCACCTTCGAGAACGAGCCCGGCAACTGCAACCTCTTCCATCACCGCTGGCCTGCGAGCCACTCGGTGCTCATCGAGACGCAGTTCGCACCCGGCGCCCCGGACCTCGAGCCCGGCTGTCTCCGCGTCCCCGACTTCTCCCTCTGACCCCGATACCACCGATGACCGCCGCGGTTCGCCTCGAGTCATTGCGGAAGGTGTTCCCAGACGGCACCGTCGGCCTCGACGACGTCAGCCTGGAGGTCCCCGCCGGGGAGTTCGTGGCCATCCTCGGGCGCTCGGGGGCCGGCAAGAGCACCCTGTTGCGCTGCGCCAGCCGGCTCGTCGAGCCCACCTCCGGGCGCTCGTTCATCGGCGACCTCGAGGTCACCGGCGCCCGCGGCCGCGCCCTCGCCAAGGCGCGCGCCCGCGCGGGCTTCGTGTTCCAGCAGTTCAACCTGGTGCGCTCGTACACGTCGCTCGAAAACGTCCTCATCGCCCGCATCTCCCACAACGGCTGGCTCCGCGGGCTCATCGGCCTCTGGACCCCGCACGACCACGAGGTCGCCCGCCGCTGCCTCGACGAGGTCGGGCTCAGCGCCAAGATCGACACCCCCGTCCGCTCGCTGTCCGGGGGACAGCAGCAGCGCGTCGCCGTCGCGCGCGCCTTCGCGCAGGAGCCCTCGGCCCTCTTCGCCGACGAGCCCACGGCCTCGCTCGACCCCAACCTCGCGGCCACCGTCCTGGCGATGCTCAAGGACTACGGCAAGGCCCGCGGCGTGCCGGTGCTGGTCAACGTGCACACCATCGAGCACGCCCGCCGTTACGCCGACCGCATCGTCGGGCTCTCCGCGGGCCGCGTGGTGCATGACGGCCCCGCGAGCGAGCTCACCGACGAGGCCGTCGCCGCCATCTACGCCGCCCCCCGCGCCGCCGCCCCGGAGGACCATTGACCCCTCGACGCCTCCTCCTGGCCGCCCTGCTGGCGACGGCGCTCCCCCGCGTCGGCCGCGCGCAGGAGACGCTGCCGCCCGAGATCGTCCTCGGCTTCAACCCCGCGGAGAACGCCCAGACCCTCCAGCGCTCCGCCGACGAGCTCGCCCGCGACCTCTCCGAGCGCATCCACGTCCCGGTGCGCGCCACGGTCACGCTCGACTACACCACCCTGGTCGAGTCGATGCGCTCGGGCCACGTGCACTTCGCCTGGCTCACCCCGTCGCCCCTGGTGCTCGCCGAGCGCCTCTTCGGCGTCCGCGTGCTGCTCACCCAGGTGCGCCGCGGCCAGCCCACCTACTTCTCCGCCCTCGTGGTGCGCGAGGACTCCCGCTTCCGCACCGTCGACGACCTCCAGGGCGGCAGCATCGCCTGGATCGACCCGACCTCCACCAGCGGCTACGTCATCCCGCGCTACCTGCTGCTGCGCCGCGGCTTCAACCCGTCCACGTTTTTTACCCGCCAGGTATTCGCCGGCCAGCACGACGCCGCGGTCATCGCCGTGCAGCGCGGCCAGGTCGACGCCGCCGCGGTGTGGGCCGACCCCCCGGGCGAGGGCACCGGCGCCTGGACCCGCTACCTGGCCCACCGCGCGGGCCCGCGGCTACGTCCGTTGATGTACTCGCCGCCGGTGCCGAGCGACGCCATCGCCACGACCGAGACCTTCGCCCGCGAGCACCCGCTGTTGGTGCGCTCGGTGACCTCCTCGCTGGTGGCCATCGGACAATCCGAGGAGGGCCGCGCCATCCTGCGTCGGCTCAACAGCACCGACGGCTTCGTCCCCTCGGACATCCGCCAGTACGACCTCGTTCGCCAGGCCTTCCGCGCGACCCGCGACGAGCAGACCCGCGCCCGCACCGGGCGCTTCGACGACCCGCGCTCCATGCAGATCTTCGCGGCGCTGCTGCTGGGCGCCGCCCTCCTGGGCGCGGGGGTGCTCTCCCGGCGGCCGCGGGCGCAGCGCTGGGCGGCCTTCGGTCTCTTCGCCGTGGCCCTCGGGTGGGCGGCGCTGGCGGCGCGCATCCCGATGGCGGACTTCCTCAAGGGGTGGGGCGACATCGGGCAGTTCATCCGCGGGATGTTCCCCCCCGACCGGCGGGTGATCGCGGAGGTGATGGAGGCCACGGTGCTCACCGTCCGCCTCGCCCTCGTCGGAACGGTCGTGGGCATCCCCCTGGCGCTGCTCCTGGGCCTGTTGTCGGCTGAGAATGTGACCCCCTCCGGGCTGGTCCGGCGCGCCGCCCGCTTTGCATGCAACCTCAATCGTTCGATTGATTTATTGATCATTGGCTTGATCCTTGTGAGCGCATACGGCCCCGGCGCGTTCCCGGGAGTGGGCGCCCTGGCCATCCACACCGTTGGTTCATTGGGCAAGCAGTTCTACGAGACGCTCGAGACGATGGATCCGGGGCCCGTCGAGGCGATGCGCAGCCTCGGGGCGACGCGGCTGCAGGTGCTGCGCTGGGGCATCTGGCCGCAGTTCACGCCGCACTTTGTTTCCCAGGCTTTGTTCCGCTTCGAGCTCAACGTGCGCGGCGCCGTGGTGCTGGGCCTGGTGGGCGCGCAGGGCATCGGCTTCCTGCTCCAGACCTACATGCGAGGTGCGGAGTACGGCAAGGTCACCGTCGTCATCGCCGCGGTGGTCACACTGGTCATGGCACTCGACGCGGTCTCCTCCCGACTACGAAGAACCACCGCTTAGTTGTCGGTAATGATATCGATTAAGTATCGATAATCATTCCCAAAGAACTTCATTAGCGATATTTCATCCGATATAGTTGTTTGTTGAAGATTTTTCATCCGACTAGTCGGACCCAGGATTGGCACCCCCGGCCATAGCGCGCGCAGCTCCGCGCGATGATCGATGAAGACCGCATCCGGCGAAGAAACCGCGTTGAGCACCACCGCCAGCACGGGAATTCCGCGAGATTTCGCGGCCTCGAGGGTCAGAGAGGTGTGATTGATGGTCCCGAGGGCGTCGCGGGCGACGATCAGGAGCGACGCGCCGAGCTCTATCGCGAAATCGGCGTAGGTCTTCCCATCATCCAGGGGGACCAGCAGTCCGCCGGCCCCTTCGACGATCACCCTGGGGTTGGCCGCACGCACCGCCCTCACGTGCTCGAGCAGCCCCTCGAAGGAGTGGGCGCGACCCTCCATGCGTGCGGCGGTGGCCGGCGCAGCGGGGGTTCGATAGCGCACGGGGCACACGACACCCAGCGCCAGCCCCGGGGCTGCGGCGCTCAGGGCGAGGGCGTCTTCGGGCTGATCGAGGTCGATGCAGCCGGTCTCGACAGGCTTGATGGGCACCGGCTTCTCTCCGCGGAGTTGCAGCGCTCGCAGAATCGCGCAGGTCACCACGGTCTTGCCGACCCCTGTGTCGGTGCCGGTCACCAGCAGCAGCCGGCTCACGACAGCACCTCGGCGAGCGCACCTACGAAGGCCCGAAGCTCGTCGGGATCGTGGGCCGCGCTGATGGTAATCCTCAGCCGGGCCGTACCCACCGGGACGGTGGGGGGCCGTATGGGATGAACGAAGTACCCACGCTCCAGGAGTGCGCGGCCGACCTCTACCGCACGCCGGTCGTCACCGATGATCACTGGGAGGATGGGCACCGCGGGGTGGGTCGCCAGGGTGGTGATCCCGACGGTGCTGAGGGCCTGGTGCATCACCGCGATGTTGGCGCGCAGCGCCTCCAGCAGGCTGGGGTCGCTGGCGATGAGCTCGCTCGCTCGGCGTGCGGCCGCGGCGGGCCCCGGGGCGATGCCGGTGGAAAAGATGAAGCTGCGGCTGTGGTTCCAGAGCCAGGGCCGGAGAGAGCTCGGGCCCGCGAGGAGTGCACCGCTGCCACCGAGGGCCTTGCCGAAGCCGATCATCCGGACCTCCGGGGGATTCGCCATCCCGTGGCAGAGGCCCCGTCCGGCCAGGCCGATCACCCCGATCGCATGGGCCTCGTCGATGTATCGCTGGCACCCATACTCCAGCGCGATCTCCTCGATCTCCGCCATCGGGCTCAAGTCTCCGTCCATGCTGAACAGCGATTCGGTGACGATCCACCCTCGTCGGCGACCCCGGGTCGCGCGCACCGCCTTCCGCAACGCATCCACGTCGTTGTGGGGCACCACGACCACCTGGGCTCGCGACAGCCGGATGCCGTCGATCAGGCTGGCGTGGTTGAGCGCGTCCGAGAACACCACGTCGTCGCTGGAGAGCAGCGCAGCAAGGGCACCGACGTTGGCGCCGTAGCCCGAGGCGCTCAGCAACGCCGACCCGGCACCGAGGTGGTGCGCAAAGTACTCCTCCACCTCGTCATGAAATGACAGGTGGCCCGAGACGAGTCGCGATGCTCCCGCCCCGCTACCGTGCTCGTTCGTGGCATGGTTGACTGCGCGAAGGAGCGCAGGATCATGGCGCAAACCGAGGTAGTCGTTCCCGCACAACACCGTGACCTCTCGACCCTCGAGAGTCGCGTGGGTGGCATCGCGGTAGGCGAGGGTCGAGGGCGTTCGCAGCCGATCGCGCTCGCCGAGAGCTCGGAGGTCGTCGTCCATCCAGTTCATGGGGCTGTAGCGTGCATAGCCCATCCGCCTCTGGGGTCGGCCGGTGTTGCACGTGAAACAATCCTCGGGCTGCTCGCCGTCTCCCTGAGCACTGCTTGCCAGCCGTCGGGCAACCCGTCGACTCCGCGCCCGCCCCCACCCCCCATCACCCGAGTCGATGTGGCCGCCTCCGCACCCGATCAGCCGCAGAGCACCCCGACACCCGAGCGCACCGACCGTTGGGCGCGTGCCTACAGCAACGACCCTATCGACGCAGTCACCCAACGAAGCATGCTGGGCGAGGCGACCCAGGCGGATGGCCAGCCTGCGGCCTTCGCCCTGGGACGCCGGGCTCCCCTCGGCGAGCTGACCGCCATCGCTGGAACCCTTCCCTCCAACCGCCTCGATGCCTTCCTCCGAGGCATGACCCGGCGGCCGCTGGGGGCGATCACCCTCCCGACCTCATGGCGCCTCCGCTGGACGCAGTCCCCGCCATCCGTCGCACTCGCGATGCTCATCGGCGAAAACCCCATCCCCCTCGATCCGCCGCTCGCGGGTTACACCGAGACGCTCCTGCTCGATGGAGACCTCCGCCATCAGCTCGCCGGGGCGCGTAGCCTCCAGAACCCCAACGTCACCCTTCCGAGCGGCGCCGCGCTGGCCGCCCTGCACCCGGTCGTGTTTCCCCTCGCGATGCGCTCGTTGAGCCTCCACGGTGGGGTGAGCACCAGCGTCTGGCTCAATCTCATCGCCACCATCGGGGCACGGGTGCACCCCAACCCCCGAAGCTGGAGCGGCGCCTGGATCAGCCTGATGGATGCGGCCCCAACCACCGATCCTGCCGTTCGGGGTGCCCTGCTGGCCCTCGAACCCGTCGTCACCCAGGTCGAGCTCCAACCAACCAGCGTGCTCGCCGCATACCGCTGCGCCATCGCGCTTCGCTTCGATCGCATCGACCAGGGCCAGCGAACGGAGACGTGCGCAACCGGCAACGACGCCTGGCGATCGCTCTCCACCCTGGCTGCGCGCGCTCGACCCCCGTTGGCACCGGCGATCCTCGCCGAGCAGCTCCGCAACATCCTGGTACGTGGCAGCAGCGACCCGAGGGTGGTCGAGCCCGTCGCACAGGCGACCGTCCTGCTACCAGTCGCCAACGCCCGGCCGCTGCTCCTGCAACTGGTCGAAAACCGCGACCCGGGAGTGCTCGCCGCGCTGCTCGAAGCCCTCAACGATCACCTCCCCCACGCGCGCAGCCTTCCGCCGCCGGTGCTCGACCGGCTGCTCCAGAGCCCCTTCGATCTGCCGGAAGCCTCCTCGCTCGATGCGCGTCTCCACGCCATCGCCCTGCGTCGGGCGCTCCAACTCCCCGCGGTCGACGTCCCCACCACGGTGCGCGCGCTTCGTCAGGCCGCCCAACCCGATGCTGGAGTCTCCCCCCAGAGCGCCCTCGTGGCGCCTCCGACCATGGCCGGAACCTGGGTGATCCAGACTACCGCTGGAAACATCCGGGTCGCGCTCCGGGCTGACACCGCCCCCGAAGCCCTGCGCACCCTGCTCGACGCAACCCAGTCGGGTTTGTATCGAAGCACCACCTTCCACCGGGTGGTGCCTGGCTTCGTCGCCCAGGGTGGAGACCCACGCGGCGACGGCTACGGCGGAACCACCCGCATCGTGCCCACCGAACTCTCTGGCGCTCGCTTCGAGCGCGGTGCGGTGGGCATCGCGCTCGCGGGCCTCGACACCGGCGGCGCCGGGTTCTTCATCACGCTGACCGACTCGCCCTTCCTCGACGCCCGTTACCCCTACGTGGGGCAGGTGGTCTCGGGCATGGAGGTGGCCGATCGTTTGATGACCGGCGACGAGATCGTCAGCGTCGGAGTCGCCCCCCCGGGCGACGCTCCCTCAGAACCGTAGATCGTCCCGAGGCACCGTCGCCTGAACCGTCTCCAGGATCTTGATCGCCTCATCGGTCGCAGGCGTGTCCGGCAACGGCGCCAGCTCGATGTGAACCATCAGATCGCTGGCCTCGCGCTTCGCACTCCCTGGAATCCCCTTACCCCGCAGACGGAGCTTGGCGCCGTGAACCGTGTGCGGCGGAACCCGCAGCGTCACATCGCCCGCCGGCGTGGGAATCGAGACCTTCGTCCCCCGCCATGCCTCCACCACGGCAACCGGCAGCCGCACATGGAGGTCATCGTCCTCGATCCAGAACCACGGGTGCGCCTCGACCTTCACGGCCAGCACGAGATCACCCGCCTGGCCATTGGCCGAAGGCATCCCCTTGCCCGCGATGCGCAGCCGGGTGCCCTCCTTGGCCCCCGGCGGGATGCGCACCCGAACCGACTCGTTGCGGACGTTGAGGGTCACCTCGCCGCCACGCACGGCCAGCGGGAGATCGATGGTCACCTCGCTCTCCAGATCGCGTCCCCGCGTCGGGCGACCTCGACCGCCGCCGCCGAAGGGTGATCCACCAGCCCCACGACCCCCCTGGAAGTACTGCCCGAACAGCTCGGAGAAATCGACGTTGCCGCCCCCTCCCGAACCGAAGATGTCCTCGAAACCCGCGGCGCCCCCAGCGCCACCACCGCCACCACCACCCGCCGACTGCCACTGCCGATAGGCGTCTGCGTTGAAGCCCTCACGCAGGCCCATCTCCCCGAAGTCGTCGTATAACTTGCGTTTTTTGACGTCGCTCAGCACCTCGTGGGCGTGGTTGACGCTCTTGAACGACTCCTCGGCCTTCTTGTCGCCAGGGTTTCGGTCGGGGTGGTACTTCAGCGCCAGCGCCCGGTACGCCTTCTTGATGGCGTCGGCGTCGGCGTCACGAGAGATACCGAGCACTCGATACAGGTCTTGTTCCGCCATGTTTGCCGACCGAAGCTAAGTCGTGACCGTTCACCCGGCAATCACGACCCTCCATCCCGGTGTGCATTGCGACACCCGCGCGGCGCGTAGTAACTCACCGCTGTCCCTCCGACAGGTCGCATGAACACCATCGAACTCACCAACCTCCCCCTGCGCATCGCCATCACCATGGATGGCAACGGTCGCTGGGCCGAACTCCGTGGCAAACCCCGCATCGTCGGGCACCGCGCGGGCAGCCACACCGTTCGCCGTATCGTTCGCGCCTGCCGCCGGCTCGGCGTGCAGGAGCTCACCCTCTACGCCTTCTCCGAACAGAACTGGGGCCGACCCATCAACGAGGTCGACGGCCTCATGACCCTGCTCGAAGAGTTTCTCGTGCAGGAGCGCGACGAGATCCTCCAGAACCGCATCCGCCTCCGGGGCATCGGCAACCTCGAGCGGCTCCCACCGCACGTCCGCGAGTCCCTCGAGCTCCTGGCCGAAGCGTCGCGCGACCACCAGGGAATGACCCTCTCCCTCGCCCTCTCCTACGGCGGCCGCGAAGAGATCGTCGACGCCGCTCGCACCCTCGCGCGACAGGTCGCCGCCGGCGAGCTCACGCCCGACGACGTCACCGAAGAGCGACTCACCGCACTCCTGCCCTCCATGCGCCACGGCGCGCCCGACCTGATGATCCGCACCGGCGGCGAGCTTCGCGTGTCCAACTTCCTTCTTTGGGGAGCGGCCTACAGCGAACTCTTCTTTTCCGATATCCTCTGGCCCGACTTCCAGGTCGAACACCTCTATCAAGCCATCGCGGCCTATCAACGCCGGCAGCGACGGTTTGGCCTGGTCTCCAACTCGAACACCCTCGGGCCATGTCCAACTTCGTTGTCCGGTTCCTGACTGCGCTCGTCGGCATCCCGATCATCCTGGGCATCCTGTACGTAGCGCCACCCATCGCGTGGTTCGTCCTCTGCGGCGTCGCGATGCTCATCGCCACCTGGGAGTTTCTCACCATGACCCACCCCGACGACCCTACCGGTCGCTGGCTCGGCATGGCCCTCTCCCTCGGACTCTTCACCCTCCTCGTCGCCACCCACTTCGGCACCGTCCACGGCGCCTGGCTCGGCGCCGCCCTCGCCGCCCTCGCTCCTGTCACCCTCCTCACCTCCCTCGCGCGGCCCAACGCCATCCACACCGCGCTCCCCCGCAACGGCGCCCTCCTCATGGCGCCCCTGTACCTCGCCGTCCCCATGGCGGCCCTCGCCCTCGTGCGAACCTTCGGCACCCCCGTCCAGGGCGGCGGGCTCTGCCTCCTCACCATGATGTTCGCGTGGATGGGCGACACCGGCGGCTACTTCGCTGGCAAGGGCCTCGGCGGGCCGAAGCTCTACGCCGCCGTATCCCCCAACAAGACCTGGACCGGCGCCTTCGGCGGGCTCGCCGGTTCCGTCCTCGGATCCGTGGTCGCGCACTTCACCTTCCTGCCCGCGCTCTCGCTCACGCAAGGCGTCCTGCTCGCCCTCGCTGCGGGGGCCTTCGGTCAGGTCGGTGATCTGTGTGAGTCGATCCTGAAGCGCAGCGCCGGCGTGAAGGATTCCGGCGCCATCCTGCCGGGTCACGGCGGCATCCTCGATCGCATCGACGCCCTGCTCTTCTGCGGGCTGACGATGTTCGCCGCCCTACAGTCGGGCTGGCTCGAGGGATTCGTTCAGCGCGCGCGCTTGTAGAACGGCGTCTTCGCCACCACCGCGTTGCCCACGCGCCCACGCTCAGGGTCGCGCAGCCGCAGCGCCGAACCCACCGCCGCCGACGCCGTCGGCACGTAGGCCAGCCCGAGGTTCTTCCCCAGGGTCGGTGAGGGCGAGCCGCTCGTCACCACGCCCACCACCTCGTCGGCCTCGTTGATCACCTGCCAGTGGTCCCGCGCGATGGCCTTGTCGGTCATCTCGAAGCCCACCAGCCTGCGCGACGTCCCCGCGGCCTTCACCGCCAGCAGCGCCTCGCGGCCGACGAACTCGCTCTTGTCGAGGCGAACCACCCACCCGAGGCCAGCCTCCAGGGGGTTGGTCGTCTCGTCGATGTCATTGCCGTAGAGCGCCATCCGACACTCCAGCCGTAGCGTGTTGCGAGCGCCCAGACCCGCCGGACGCAAGCCCGCGGACTCCCCGACCCCCAGCAGCGAACGCCAGATGCGCGCAGCCTCGCCCGGCGGACAGAAGATCTCCACACCGTCTTCGCCCGTGTACCCCGTGCGAGACACCGTGCAGGGCACGTTGAACACCGGGATGTCTGCAAAGTGGAAGGCCGGAAGCTCGTCGGCGCGGCCATCGCCCACCGCGCCACGCAGGACCTCCATCGCCCGCGGACCCTGGAGGGCGATCAGGGCCGTGTCGTCGGAGATGTCACGCACCTCGTGGGTCGACTTCAGCTGCTGCGTGAAGTGACCGACGATCTTCTCGCGGTTGGAGGCGTTGCACACCACCAGCACGTTGTCGGCCGCCACCCGATAGATGATCAGGTCATCGAGGATGGTGCCGCCCTCGTTGCAACACACCGTGTAGCGGGCCTGTCCGTCGATGAGCCCCTGCACGTCGTTGGTCACCAGACGGTCGACCGCCTGCGTCGCGCCCGGACCCGTGATCACCAGCTCGCCCATGTGCGACACGTCGAAGAGGCCCGCCGCGCGGCGCACCAGGTGGTGCTCGTCGACCAGCCCCGTGTACTGGACAGGCATCGAATACCCGGTGAAGGGGACCATCCGCGCCTTCGCCCGGAGGTGCTCGTCGTAGATCGGAGTCTGCTTCAAAGAGGATTGTTCCATGGCGGGGAGGACGGTATCAGACAAGGCCGTTGATGGGTGTATCGTCGACCCCCGCGACACCCCCGTGAGAACGCCCGCACTCATCCTCGGTGCCATCCTCGCGCTCGGCTGCTCCTCTGGAGATGGCCCGGGCCCGGTCACCGATGTCCCCGCCATCGACGCCGGTCTCGGCCTCCCTGACCTGAGCGTTCCAGGCGACCTCGGCACAGACGACATCCCCTCCCTCGACGCAGGCGTGGCCACCGAGCTCGGTGCCCTGCCCGAGGTCGGCGTCGCCCAGCGCGGGCCCTATCCCATCGTCCTCGTCCACGGCTTCGCGGGCTTCCAGGGCATTGGTCCGTTGACGTACTACTACCGCGTCGCCGACGACCTCCGGCGCCGGGGCGAGGTCGTCTATGACCCCGAGCTCCCGCCCTTCGCGCCGCCCTCCACCCGCGCCCCCGTCATCGCCGCGGCCATCCGTCGCGCCCTCACGGAGACCGGCCGCTCCCGCGTGGTGCTCATCGCCCACTCCCAAGGGGGCCTCGACGCCCGCTACCTCATCTCCACCCTCGGCTACGGCGACCGCGTCGCCGCCCTCGTCACCGTCTCCACCCCGCACCGTGGAACACGCCTCGGTGACGCCTTCGCAGGGCTCATCCCCGGCATCAACCTCGGGGTCCTCGACGCCATCGCCACCGCCATCGGCGCCGTCTACAACAACGCCCCCGGGCGGGCCGAGCTGCGCGGCGCGCTCGCGGCCCTGTCCGAGCGCGACGCCGTCACCTTCAACGGCAGCAACCCCGACGATCCACGCGTTCGGTACTACTCCGTCGCCGGGCGATCCAATCGCCGCGACGGTCGCGCCGTCTGCGGTGACGCCCTCGTCGCCGACAACCCCACCCTCGTCGATGTGCCCTTCCCCCTCATCGCCCCGCTAGCAGCCTTCCTCGAAGGCAACGACCCCGCGCGCCTCGTCAACGACGGCCTCGTCACCGTCCAAAGCGCCCGCTGGGGAACCTTCATCGGATGCGTCCCCGCCGACCACTTCGATGAGGTCGGGCAGATCGCGCGCCAGGGCGCCGACCGCTTCTCGGGCTTCGATCACATCGCCCTCTACCGCGACCTCGTGCGCCGACTCCGCGACGACGGGTTCTGAAACCCGATGATGGAAGGGACACCCATGGCCGTCGACGCAGCGTTCGCGACCACCGCCCTGGTCATCGCCGGCAGCGACTCGTCGGGATGCGCCGGACTCCAGGCCGACCTGCGTGCCCTCGACGCCCTCGGGGTTCATGGGCTCAGCGTCGTCACCCTGGTCACCGCGCGCGGACGGCGCGCCGTAAAGAAGGTCGACCCCCTGCGCAGCGAGCTGGTGCGGGCGCAGCTCGCCGCCGCCACCGACACCCGGAGCCCCGCCGCCGTGAAGGTCGGCGCCCTGGGCAACGCCGCCGTCGTCGAGATCGTCGCCGATGCCCTCCGCGGAATGGGGCCCATCCCCGTGGTGCTCGACCCGGTCATCACCCCAGGGCAGGGACGGGCGCTTCTCGACGACTCGGGCTTCGCCGCGCTGGTGCGTGAGCTCGTTCCGCTGGCCGCGCTGCTGGTGCCCAACCGCGACGAGGCCGCGCGCCTCGTGGGCCGACCTGTGGGCACCGCCCGCCAGGTGAGGTCGGCCTGCCAGGCACTCGTGGGCATGGGAGCCCGCGCCGTGCTCCTCAAGGGTGGCCACTTCGACGGCGGCGATTGTATCGACCTGCTTTACGATGGAACCGACTTCGTAGAGCTGCGCGCTACACGAAGACCACTGCCCCCCATGCTGGGCCTCGGGTGCACCCTGTCCGCCCTCATCACGGGTGAGCTCGCCCTCGGGCGCGCGCTCCCGGAGGCCGTCCGGCGCGCCCACGCCGTCTTGCAGCACAGCCTCCAACAACCCCGGATGCTCGCCGAAGGCATCGCCACCCTCGGCGAGCTGCGCGACGCCATCGCCGCTCAGCGAATGGACGAGTCGGGCGCCTGACGCGATCCGCCGTCGCCCGCCCCGGGGCGGATGGCCTCCACCGTCGGGAAGCTCAGGTCGATGCGCCAGCGACCGCCCTCGCGCACCAGCGGGACGTCGGCCACGCCGCCCGTCGCGCCGCGCACCGTCACCACCGCGCGCTCGCCGGTCACCCGCGTCGCCATGTTCGATGGATCGAAGTCCAGCCGCATGCGGGTACGCCCGGGGGCGATCATCTCCCATGGCTGGAGTTCCCACCCCGAGAGCTGCGAGGCCTGCTGCGCGCGGTCGGTGAGGGCGTCCTGGGCCCGCTGCGAGAGCAGCTCGTACATGCGCTGCCGGGCCGTGTTGTCGGTGCGCGCCGATTGCGCCGCTCGCGCAAAAGCCTCCACCGTCGCCTCCGGGGTCTGCCCCGGCGCGTGGTTGCACGCCGCCACCAACGCCAGCACCGCCACCCAGCGCCGCACCATCACCGCACCCGCATCAGCCCCGCGTCGACCATCGTGCGAAACACCAGGCCCGCCAGCAGCTCGACGGAGCTGTCGTCGCGGCCCGTACCCTGCGCGTACCAGGGCTTCGCCGACACGTACCGCGTCGCCAGGCGGATGGACACCACGCTGCGATCGCCGATGTACACCGGCAGGTCGGCGCCGCCGCCGACCACGAAGCCCACGCCGCTCGCGTCGCTCGACCCGGGGCGCAGCCACGCCGCCCCAAGCTCGATGCCGATGGAGTCGACGAAGAGGTCGAGCCACCCAGGGCCGCGCTCGAGGTCGTACGACCAGCGCGCGAAGAAGGCCGGGCGGAAATCCACCGCGGCGAAGGCGTAGTCGTAGCGGGCTCCGGAGAAGGCCCGGTCGTACCCGAGCACCACGCCCACCATGTCGAGCGCGCGCGCCCGCAGCGCGACCGACCCGGCGCCCGACCAGGCACCCGCCTCGACGCCCCCGGCGAGGACCTCGGCGGAGAGCGACAGGTCGCCCCGCAGGCGACCGTAGACCCCGTCGCGCGCCTGCGCCGCCGCAGGAGAAGCGACGGACAAGAATACACCGGCAAGTAAAATGAAGGGGCGCATCGCTCGCAACGCGCCGACCCTAGCATGGCGCAGCGTGTGCCGTGGACGCACACGGGGTGACCGCGGTGTCGCGTGCGAAGCCCCGGAAAATCGAGGCATTGGAGGGATGCGGCGCGTGGCCCGCTTCCTGCGAACGGGCCCTCATCGTGAAACCAATAAACCTGCTTCGACTGAGCCTGACCGCGGCGGCAGCGCGGTTGCTGATGGGCTGTGGAGCCGACTCAACGGCCTCCGCGCCGGGTGGGCCGATCTTCAACGTCGACGCGGGGAGCGTCCCGCGCTTCGATGCGGGCGCGGCCGCCGACGCGGGGCTGCCGCCGGAGATCGAGGAGATGCGGGTCTTCGAGACGCCACAGGCCGGGTCGCGCTTCGTCTACGTGGCCAACCCCCGGAGGGACAACGTCGCGGTCATCGACTCGCGCACGCTCGCCATCAACTCCGTCGAGGCGGGCGACGGGCCGACCTACCTGGTGACCGTTCCGGAGCGCGGCGGGACGCCCGTCGACGAGGCGCTGGTCATCAACGTCAACGCCAGCACCGCCACGCTGCTGCGCACCACCACCGCGGGCACCACCACCGCGCAGATGCCCGTCGTGGCGGGCGCCAACGCCATCGCCGTCGCCCCCAACGGACACTACGCCGTGGTGTACCTCGACACCTCGCGGCCCAACCAGGGCGTGCCCGCGGGGAGCTTCCAGGAGGTCGCCGTGCTGCGGCTCGACCCCGGCATGGAGCGGGGGCTGCTGCTCTCGGTGGGCTTCCGGCCCATCAACGTGCAGTTCAGCGCGGACGGCGAGACGGGCTTCGTCATCACCGAAGATGGCGTGTCGATCCTGCGATTTGCGTCGCTCACGGGGCCAGCGCTCGTGCCGACGGTGTCGTTCTATGACGACAGCATCATCGCCCCGTCGGACGGAGGCGTGGCCGACGCGGGCTCCGTGCTGCCCAGGGACGCGCGCGCGCAGGACGTGTCGGTCACCCGCGACGGCCGCTACGCCATCGCCCGCTTCGCCGACAGCCCCGCGATGCGCGTCGTCGACCTGATGCGCCGCACCGTGCAGACCATCGACCTCGGCACCGCCATCACCGACCTCGACGTGGCGCCTGACGGAACCTTCGCCCTCGCGGCCCTGCGCGGCGAGTCGCGGGTGCTGCGCATCCCCATCCCCGGGGGTTTCACCGACCCGACGCTGCGGCGCTCGATCGAGCTGCCGGGCGAGGTGGTGGGCTCGATCACGATGAGCCCCGACGGCGCGAGGGCGCTGGTGTACAGCACCGCGGCGATGACCGAGCGCGCGACGCTGCTCGACCTCGCGGGCACCACCCCCCCGGCGGTGCTGCGGCTGCGCAAGACCGTGCGCGCGGTGGCCTTCGCGCCAGGCGGCGAGTCGGCGCTCATCGTGCACGGGCGCAGCGAGGGGAGCTCGACGGAGCCGGGCATCGACCTCGAGACGCAGATCGACCGGGCGTACGGGTATTCGTTGTTGAATGTCGCCGAGCGCTTCACGCGACTCCAACTGACGCCCGCGGAGGTGGGGCCCTTCGCGCTGGTTCCGGGTGGGACGCACGCCTTCGTGCTGCTGCGCGACGACGCGCGGCGGGTGTCGCTGGCGCAGCGCATCACCCTCGCCAGCCTGACCATTCAAGACCTCGCGCTGGGCTCTCCCCCGGTGTCCGTGGGCGCCGTGCCCGCCACCGAGCGGGCCTTCATCGGACAGGATCACCCCGAAGGGCGCATCACCTTCGTCGATTGGAACACCGGTGCCCAGCAGTCGATCACGGGCTTCGAGCTCAACAGCCGGATCGTGGAGTGATGAACGTGCCTATCCCCTCCTTCAATCGATATCAGGGCGTCGCGCTCACCCTCGCGCTCGCGGCCTGCGCCGACCGCGACCCGCGCTACGCGCTCTCCATGGAGACGCTCCCGCCGGTGGCCGCGGGCAGCGCGCTCGTCTATGTGCAGCCCGCGCTCTCCCGCGCCACGGTGGTCGACCTCACCCAGGACACCCCCGCCGTGCGCCAGGTGGCGGTGGGCGGTGACCCCGTGCTGGTCAACGCCCGCGTGGCCCACGACGAGGCCCTGGTGCTCTCGCGGGGTCAGCGCGGCGCGGCGGGCGTGGCCCCGGCGCCGGCCTCGCTCACAGGCATCACGGCCGCGGGGGCGGCCCGACGGTGGACCCTCGGGTCGCCCTTCAACGCCCTCGCGCAGAACGGCGACGGGCGATATGGCATGGCGTACTTCAACCGCAGCGCCAGCGCGGGGCGGCTGCTGTTCAACCCCAACGAGGTCGCCGTCGTCGACCTCAATCGTGAGCAGGGCCCGACCAACCCGGTCATCCGCACGGTGCGCAGCTTCGGGGGGGTGCCCAACGGGGTGGTGTTCTCGCCGACGATGACCGTCGCGGGAGAGCCGCGGACGCTCGCGGTGGTGCTGTCGGACGCGTACGTCACGCTGCTCGACCTCAACCACCCGGAGCGCAGCGAGGTGACCGTGCGGCTCACGCTGCCCGAAGACCCGCGCGCGGTCGCGCCCGCGCAGGTGGTCTTCGACACCGACAACGCCACGATGTACCTCCGGGCCGATCAGTCGAATGACCTCTATGTCCTGAGGCTGGTGACGGTGACCCCGGAGTCGCCGACGGCCAACGACTTCCGCCCGGCGCTCAACCAGCTCGCCGCGGGCGTGCGCCCGGCCGACCTCGCGCTCTTCGGTGAGCCCAACGCGCGCAAGCTCCTGGTGGTGTCGCCGGGCAGCCGCGACGCGCGGGTGATCGACACGGTGGCCAACACCACCACGGTGGTTCCGCTCGATGCGGTGGCCAACCGGGTGCTGTTGTTCAATGGACCATCGCCGCGCAGCCCGGCGCCGGCGCTGCGGGCGCTGCTGTACGCCACGTCGGGCGTGGCCAGCGCGGTGAGCTTCGTCGAGCTGACCGATATCGAATCGAGGCGCTCGCAGAACGTCGAGACCCTCCAGCTCGGGCGGGTGATCAACCAGGCGCTGCCGCTGCCCGAGCGGGCAGTGGTGATGTTCGGTCACCCGACCAGCGCCACCGGGAGCCTGTCGCTGCTCGACCTCGGGCGGCGCACGGCGGCGCCGATCTTCTCGGAGGTCGCCCTGGAGAGCGCGCGCTTCGACGACGACCAGCAGGCCCTGTGGGTCGCGCCGCCGTCGGGCGAGCGCCTTGGCTACATCGAGCTGAACAACTTCCGCCCGGGCGAGCTGCGGCTCGACGCGCCGATCGTGGATGTCATCCCGGTGGCGCGCGCAGCGGGGCGACGGGTGGTAGCGCTGCACGAGGCCTCCGACGGCTGGATCACCGTGGTGGATGGGACGGACGTGACGCGGGAGCGCTCGCGCTCGCTGCGGGGCTTCCTGCTGACCGGCTTGTTGGATGAAGGGGAGGCCCAGTGATGAACGCGCGCGTGGTGGGATTGCTGGGTGCCCTGGTTGGGACGGCGTGGGCGGGGAGCGCGAGCGCGCAGCACGCGCCCGTCGACGCGCCGTGGCGGGTGGGCTTCGAGGTGGGCGGCCGGTGGCACCGCGACAGCGGGCTCGACGCCTTCGGGGACACCCGATCGCCGCCGGTGGTGGGGCTGATGGGCGCGCGCGACCTGGGGCGCATCGGCGACCGGGCGACGCTGGCGCTGGATGTCAGCTGGAACGCGGAGATGTTCCAAGGGCGGCTGCGGGACTCGCTGCAGAGTCGATTGACGGCGCACCTGCTGAGCGCGGGCGTGACGGTGCGGGTGCGCACCTTCTGGTGGCTGGAGCCGTATGCGCGCGTCGCCGCCGGGGCGCTGTATTCGGACATCAAGCTGGAGCCCGAGTCGGGGACCACGCAGAGCGGCGCACTGACGGGCGACGAGTGGACCTTCGCGGGCACTGGGGGGGTCGGTGTGATGGTGACGACGGCGCCCTTCCTGGGGCGGCTACGGCTGGCCGTGGCCATCGAGGGCGGGTATCAGCTCGCGTTGTCGCAAGAGATGCGGGTGCGCCCGCAGGCCTTGTCCAATGACGAGGCGCAGGCCGACCGGCTGCCGGTGGCCGACACCTCGCTGGGTTCGCTGAGCCAGAGCGGCGGATACCTCCGGGGGCTCGTCGGACTGCGCTTCTGAGAGGGGCGCCGTCCGCGCGCGGGGGGGCGCGTGTATGCTCGCGGGATGCGAGGGTTGCGCGTCGGGGTCATCGTGCTGGCCGGGTGTTCGTCGTCCACGCCGTCGGTGATGACCGACGCGGGGAGCCCGAGGGACATCGTCGATGTCGTCACCGACGCGGGGGACGCCGCGAAGGTGGATGTCCCGGTGGTGTGCACCGAGGCCGTGCGGGTGCACTCGGTGCTGCCCGAGCGGATGATCGTCCCGGTGGGGGGCACGGCCGCCGTGCTGTTGCGCCTCGCGGGCGACCGGGCGGGCTGCGACGCGGTGTATCGGGTGGAGAGCGCTGACGCGGCGGTGCTCGCGGGCCCGACGACGGCGCCGAGGGTGACCGTGGGGCACGGCAGCGTCGGCTTCGAGGTGCGCGGCGTGGCGGCGGGTCGAACGCAGCTGCGCATCACGCAGGTGGAGCCCGCGGACCCGGACGGGACGGCGGGTGTCACGGTGGACGTGGAGGTGCGGGCCGCGACGCTGCCAGCGTGTCCGATGGGGACGAGCGCGGTGCTGGGGGTGCTGCGCGCAGGGCAGACGGCGAGCGCGCCAGAGGGGACACCGCTGGCCGGGGCGGGGGTGGCGATTCCAGCGAACACCACGGGCTTGCCCACCGAGGCGGTGAGCGTGGCGTGCGCGGAGCCTATGGTGCCGGAGGGCTATGACGCCGTCGGTCCGGCGGTGACCTTCTCGCCGGGGGCGGTGCGCTTCACCCGCGAGGTGGGGATGTCCATTCCGGCCAACGGGGCGCGGGTGGCTTCGTTGTATGAAGCGCACATCGAGGTGGCATGGACGCCGCCGGGGGCGACGGGGCGGACGAGGATAGTTCCGCTGGCGGACACGCGGCTCGAACCCGACCGGCGCGCGGTGTCGTTTTCAGGGTATCGGCTGGGCACCTACCAGGCCGTGATGCGGCGGGGCATCGGCACGCGGCGGGTGCAGCGCGCGCTGCGCTACCACGCGCTCTACGGCATCTCCATGGGGGCGGTCGGGACCTCGATGATCGGGACGCGGCACCCGGAGCTGTTCGACGTGCTCGCGCCGTTGGGAGGCCCGGCGGACTCGGCGTTCTCCGGGGGATACCTGCGGCGCTGGGTGTTCGGTGGGTTCTGCACCGAGGCCGAGCGGGCGACGCTGGGCGATACCGCGTGTGCCACGAGCAGCGCCGCGAGGACCCCGACGCCCGATGACCTCGGGATGGTGGGGCAGCACTTCGAACACTTCTTCGCGCCGCCAGGGCGGGGGACGGGCGGCACCTTCGATCGACAGGCGAGGTTTCAGGGCTTTCGGGACATCGCGCGGATGTTCGGCAACCCGGTGATGGGCAGCGACCCGGCCGGGGGCACATTGCCCTTCGGGGTTCCGGCGAGCGAGCTCACGCGCACGGACGCCGAGCGCTGTGCCAGCCCCGTGGTGCTGGGCGGCGCCTCCGCGACCATGGATCAGCGCTTCTACGATGACGAGTACAACCCCGATGGGCGCTATCCGGTCATCACCTTCTGCGATGGCGGCCGATCGACGGTGGACGTCGGCGCGTGGAACGGCTCGGTGGGCAACTACCCGGTAGAGATCGCGCTGGCGGTGGACCGCAACGGCAACGGGCGCCGGGACGCGGGAGAGCCCGTGATTCGCAACTTCAGCGAGCCCTACTCGGATGTGGGCAATGACGGGCGCGCCAATCGAGACGAGGTCGGTTATGACCCGGTGACCAACCCCGACCCCGCGGGCGACGACTACGACCGGCAGTACAACCCCGCGGGCACCGAAGGGAACCAGCTGCGCGACGCCACGGAGCCCTACGAAGACCTCGGCCTGGACGGCGTAGCGTGCCCGACCGGGCGGCGTTGCCCCTATGACCAGGGCGAGGGGGACGGGCGCTTCAACCAGGCGACCTCGATGCTGACGGGCACCGATCGGCTCAACCCGCGGGTGCTCTACGCGGGGTTGGCCCGGGCGGAGGCCGACCGGCTGGCGACGTGGATCGACGGGGGCGTGCGGGACGCGTTGCAGTTCGGGGTGAACGCCAACCACTTCGCGGGCGCCGTGGCGCAGCAGGGCGTCGGGCTGCGGATCCTCAATGGGTTCACGGGGTTGATGCCTGGGAGGGTGTCGACCCGGGACAGCGAGCGAATGTTCGACCCGGGGGTGGTCGACTGGGGGCACGTGCCGGCGCACACGATGGTGCGCTATGGCTCGGTGGACGCGACGCCAGAGGACATCGCGGACGGGGACGGCGCGCACGTCGGGACCAACGGGCAGATCGCCACGCGGCTGCTGACGAGCCTGTACGCCGTGCAGGCGCGGTGGCCCGACGGCGACCGGTCGATGGCGGCGTTCTCGACCACCGTGGACAACTCCGGTCGCTGCGCCAATGGATATCAGTGTGCGTTCGAGTTCAGGTCGGAGCGGACGGGGCGCTCGGGGCCGGTGAGCGTGTTCCTGCCGCCCGGGTATCACGACCCGGAGAACGTCGGGGTGCGGTATCCCGTGGTGTTCCTGCTGCACGGGTATGGGATGCAGCCGTCGGAGTTTGCGGGCGCGGCGCTGGTGGCCGCGTCGCGCATGGTGGCGAGGAACACCGCGGACTGGCAGCGACCGGCGAAGTTCATCCTGGTGTTTCCCGACGGGCGCTGTCGGGACGGCGATGGCTGCCTCGAAGGGACCTTCTTCGTCGACTCGGCGGCCGGCAATGCGCGCATGGAGACGTACTTCCTCGACCTGTACCAATGGGTCGATCGCACCTACCGGACCCGGGCCGCGGGCACGATCGAGGTCGTGGAGTGAGCGAGCGAGCCATGAAGACCATCCGCGCGGTGCGCATCCGGGAGCCTGGCGATGTGGACGTGCTCGAGCTCGGCGAGGTGTCGCTGCGCGAGCCCGGCGCGGGCGAGGTGCGGGTGCGGATCGCGGCGGCGGGGCTCAACCGGGCCGACCTGCTGCAGCGGGCGGGCGCCTACCCTGCGCCGCCCGGTGTGCTGCCCGACGTGCCGGGCCTGGAGTACGCGGGCGTGGTCGAGGCGCTGGGCGACGAGGTGCGCGGCGTCGCGGTGGGCGACCGGGTGATGGGCCTCGTGGGCGGAGGCGCGATGGCCGAGGCCCTGGTGGTGCATCACCGCGAGCTCATGGCCGTGCCCGAGGGGATGGCGCTCACCGACGCGGCGGCGATTCCGGAGGCCTTCGCGACGGCCTGGGACGCGCTGGTGCAGGCGGAGGCGCGGATGGGCGACGTGGTGCTGGTGCACGCGGCCACGAGCGGCGTGGGAACCGCCGCGACGCAGCTGGCGCGGGCGATGGGCGCGCGGGTGATCGGCACCGGGCGCAGCGCGGCGAAGCTGGCGCGGTGCGGGCAGTGGGGCCTCGACGAGGCGGTGGTCGCGGCGGAGGGGCGCTTCGCCGACGAGGTGATGACGCGCACGGGCGGAGCGGGCGTGACGGTGGTCATCGACCTGGTGGGCGGGCCCTACCTGGCCGAGAGCCTGCGGTGCGTGGCGCCGAGGGCGAGGGTGGTGGTGCTGGCGACGATGGGCGGGGGCGTGGCGACGCTGCCGCTCGGGCTCGCGCTCTCGCGACGGGTGACCCTCAAGGGCACCGTGCTGCGCAGCCGCCCCATCGAGGAGAAGATCGCCCTGGCGCGAGGCTTCGCGAGCGCGGTGCTGCCGGGCTTCGCGCGGGGCGCCCTGCGGCCGGTGGTGGACGCCGTGCTGCCGATGGAGCGGGTGCGCGAGGCCCACGAGCGGATGGCGCGCGACGAGAACGTGGGGAAGATCGTGCTGGCCTGGTGACGGAATACCCGATCGGGTATTCGTCGCCGACGGACTACAGCAGCCGGTGGAAGTACCGGAGGTTGAGCAGCAGCGTGGACTGCGACCCGCCGTAGACCTCCTGGCGGAGGGAGGCCTCGACGGCGAACATCTGGTCGATGTACCCGAGGCCCGCCGTGATGAGGTGCACGGGGTTGTTGAGCCGGATGTCGTCGTAGGTGTAGCCGATGCGCAGCGGCACCCGGCTGACGAGCAGCTCGACGCCGCCCGACCAGCGGGCGCGCGGGCCGTCGGCGAAGGAGGTGACGTCCCAGATCGTGTCGGCCACGATGTGGAGGGTGTCGGTGGGGATGATCCCGATGCCGCCGCCGATGGAGAGGGGCGAGAGGGCCGTGTCGGGGTTGCTGAGCGAGTAGCCCGTGATGCCCAGCGAGAGCCACGACCAGGGCTTGAGCGCGAGGCCGGCGTCGAGGGTGAAGCCCGAGTACGCGCTGCCGCGGACGCCGTTGGCGGTGCCCGGGCCGATGTAGTCCATGTAGCGGCCGGTGATGCCGAGGCTCACGCCCTCGACCAGGGTGACCCCGAGGGCGACGCGCACGTCGTGGTTGCGGGTGTCGCCGTCGAGGAGCGAGTAGTGGTAGGCGAGGCCGGCGCCCACCCGGCGCGTCGAGTCGACCACCGCGCCGCCGAAGGACCAGCGTCCCGCGGAGGGATCCCAGAGCACCGAGCTGTCGACGTGGTAGACGCGCGACTGGCTCATGGCCGCGGGGTTGACGTAGAGCGCCGAGGTGCTCTGCGCGATGGCGTGACCGCCGCCGCCGAGGGCCATCACCCGGGTGTTGACGGGGGTCTCCGAGGCGGACTGCACCTGCCCCCACGCGGCCGATGGCATCAGGGCCAGCGCGCTCGCGCAGCACAGCGATCGGGCGAGGTTGGTGAGCTCCATAGACCTCCGCCGATAGAACGACGCCGTAGGGCTGTCTACTTCCCGACGGGTTTTCCACAGCCTCCGTCAGCACCCTGTGGACAAACGCCTCCGGGACACCCCCCTCGACTCGTCGATTTCTCGCGCCCGCAGCGAACTTCCACGATGCTGCGAGCCGGTCAGCCCTTGCATGCGCCAGGGCTGTGGAAAACGCTGTGGACAGGATGTTGTACCGCCGTGGGTGACGAGGCCAGCCAGCTCTGGGACAAGGTGCTCGAAGCGCTGCGCGGCCGCGTGGGCGAGCAGATGATCGACAAGCTGCTGCGCCCCCTGGAGGCCCTCGACGCGGCCGACGGGGTGCTGCTGCTGCGCGCCCCCAACGACTTCGCGCGCGAGTGGGTGACCAAGGGCTACGTCCCGGTCATCGAGGAGTCGCTGAAGTACTTCACGGGGAAGACCTGGGCCATCCACTGGGCCGCCAGCGCGAAGACCGGCGCCTCCACCGCGCCGCGCTCGGCCCCGAAGCCTCCGCCGCCGCTGCCCCGCCCGCCGCCCCCCAGGGCCGCCGCGCCCGCGGCATCCTCACCTCCTGCCGTGCCCGCCGCTGCGGCCGCGCCTGCGCCCGCCCCGAAGCCGCAGGCCCCCGCGCGCACGATGGCTCCGCCGGTGTCGACCAAGGCCCCGGTGCACAACCCCGGCGCGGCGAGCGGCTCGGCGGGCTGCGGGCTGTCGCCCAAGTACACCTTCGACACCTTCGTGATGGGTCCGTCGAACAACGTCGCCCACGCGATGGCGCAGGCGATGGCGAACCTCGGGGGCCGGCGCGTCAACGTGCTCTTCCTCTGCGGCGGAACGGGCCTCGGCAAGACCCACCTCTCCAACGCCATCGGGCACCGCATCCTCGAGCAGAAGCCCGGCGCGCGGATCGTGTACGTGAGCGCCGAGACCTTCACCAACGAGTACGTGGCGGCGATCCAGCAGAAGCGCATGGAGGAGTTTCGCGGGCGCTACCGCAACGAGTGCGACGGGCTGCTCATCGACGACGTGCAGTTTCTCGCGGGGCGCGAAGGCACGCAGGAGGAGTTCTTCCACACCTTCAACGCGCTCTACCAGAAGGACATCCCGATCGTCCTGACGAGCGACGTGCTGCCGCAGAACCTCCACGGCATGGCCGAGCGGCTGTGTTCGCGCTTCGCCAGCGGGCTCGTGGCGGAGGTGTATCCCCCGGAGCTGGAGACGCGCATCGCGATCCTGCGGAAGAAGGCCGAGCAGGACGGGGTGAAGCTCGACGACGAGACCGCGGCGCTCATCGCGAGCGCCGGGAGCAACGTGCGCGAGCTCGAGGGGATGCTGATGAAGCTGTCGATCCGCGCGAGCCTCAACGGCCGCGGGGTGATCGACGCGGCGCTGGCGCGGGAGACCCTGCGCATCGGGTCGAAGCCCGCGGTGACCACCGTGGAGGACGTGCAGCGGGCCGTCTGTGACCACTACCGCATCAAGCTCAACCAGCTCACCGGCAAGGACCGCCACAAGGAGGTGGCGCTCCCCCGGCAGGTGGCGATGTACCTGGCGCGCACCCACCTCGGGACGTCGTTTCCGCAGATCGGCGCGCGCTTCAACGGGAAGGACCACACCACCGTGATGTCGTCCGTGCGCAAGGTGGCGAAGCTCCGGGTGGACGACCTGGAGCTGGCCGCCGCCCTGGAGGCCATCTCCCTGAAGCTGGGCTTTGCGGCCCCGGTGCTGGACGCGGCGGTCGGGGCCGAGGAGTACGCCGCCCGATGATTTCCCAGGAAAACCGTGGGAAGCCGGGGCTGTGGAAAACCCTGGGGGACCTCAGGGGTGCTTCCCTGGTGACGGGGACTGTGGACGGGGCTGGGGATGGCGTACGGTGCGCCTTGTCCCCGGCGCTTCAACAGGAGAGCCCCCGGGCGGCGTCCCCAGCGCATCGCCCGTTGGGACCGCAGGAATCGGCGTTTTCCACCGTCTCCACAGGGCTCACTACTACTACTGTTTAATTGAATTCAATTCTCCCTGAATAGAGAAGAAGACATCCGGAAGCCAAACGGGTCGCGGACGCAGAGCCGACGACCGAAGGACAGAGTGAGCGATGGAGTTCGTGGTCAACAAGCGGGAGTTCGTGAGGGCGCTGAGCCGGGTGCAGAGCGTGGCGGACAAGAAGTCGGCGATGCCCATCCTGACGAACGTGCTCATGGTGGCGGATGCGTCGGGCGTGCGGCTCGCGGCCACCGACCTGACGCTCGCGGTGACGGCCCACTGCAAGGCCGACGTGCGCAAGGGCGGCACCGTGGCCCTGCCCGCGCGGCATGTGTTCGACGTGGTGAAGGTGCTCCCGGACGGCGACGTCACGGTCACCGTCGAGAAGAATTTCTCCGCGCGCATCAAGTCGGGCAAGCGCCGCTTCGACCTGAGCGGCATGCCCGGCGAGGACTTCCCCACCCTGCCCGACCCGAGCAAGGTGGCCCTCACGCTGATCCCCGCCGACGACGTCGCCGAGCTCATCGCGCTCACGCAGTTCTCGATGTCCGCGGATGACACCCGGCCGCACCTCTCGGCGGCGCTCTTCGAGCTCGCGGGCGACGTGCTGCGGGTGGTCACCACCGACGGCCACCGGCTCTCCAAGGCCGAGCGCAAGATCAGCGGCATGAAGGCCCAGAGCAAGCTGCTCATCCCCGCCAAGGCCGTGCACGAGCTCAAGCGCATGGTCGACGAGCTGCGCGCCGAGAAGAAGGACGCCGGCGCCGGGCCGCTCACCGTAGGCATCGGGGCCAACAGCTCGCAGGGGCCGGTGTTCTTCCAGCGCGACGGGATGACCCTCTCGTCGAAGCTCGTCGACGCGGCCTTCCCCTCGTACGAGCAGGTGATCCCGTCCGCCACCGACCGCACCGTGACGGCCTCGCGCACCGCCCTCCTCGACGCCCTGCGCGCGGTCTCCCTCGTGGCCTCCGACCGCACCAGCGGCGTGAAGCTCCAGGTGAACTCCTCGCGCATGCTCATCACCAGCGAGAACCCCGAGATCGGCGCCGGCAGCGACGAGATCGACGCCTCGCTCCAGGGCCCCGACGTCACCATCGGCTTCAACAGCAAGTACCTCACCGACGCCCTGAGCGCGCTCACCTCCGACGAGGTCGCGCTCGAACTGTCGGGCGAGCTCGACCCCGGGATGATCAAGCCCGTCGGCCGGGACGACTACCTCGGCGTCATCATGCCGATGCGGATCTGAGGGATGGCTGCGGGCGTGGGCGGTCGCGTCCGCTCCCTCACGGTCGCGGTCTGGTCTTCAACAAGCTCCTCTACGTGATCCCGCTCCGCATCACCGAGCTCAACGTCGACGGGTTTCGCAACCTGCACGGCGTGAAGCTCGCCCCCTCGCCCGGCGGCAACGTGCTGCTGGGCGACAACGGGCACGGCAAGACCTCCGTCCTCGAGGCCATCGACTACGCCGCCTCGCTGCGGTCGTTTCGCGGCGCCACCCGCACGCAGCTCATCGGCCACGAGGCGAAGGCCGCGGAGGTGTTGATGCGCGTCGCAGGCCCCGTTCCGGTGCGGGAGTACCGCCTGCGCCTCGCCCGCGCCTCGCGGGAGATCACCCTCGACGGCAAGCGCCCCGAGCACGCCCTGGAGTACTTCTCCGGCGCCGCGTGCGTGGTCTTCCACCCCGGCGACCTCGACCTCGTGCGCGGCCCGCCGGAGCTGCGCCGGCGCCTGCTCGACCGCATCCTGGTGCGCGCCGTCGACGGCTACGGCGAGGCCCTGAAGAGCTACGGCAAGGCCCTGCGCGCCCGCAACACGCTGCTGCGGGAGAAGCACCCCAACGCCAAGGCCATCCAGGCCTTCGACTTCCCCCTCGCCCGCTACGGCAGCGCCCTCACCCGCGCCCGCGCCGTGCTCGCCCACGACCTCGTGCCGGCCGCGCGCCGCGCCCTCGACGAGGTGGCGCTCAGCCCCGACGCCATCGAGCTCAGGTACCAGCCCCGCGCCTCCGGCGACCAGGTGGCCTTCACCGCCGCCCTCGCGGAGAACCTCCCCCGCGACCTCGCGCGGCGCCTCACGTCGCTTGGGCCCCACGGCGACGACCTCGCCATCACGTGGTCGGGCCTGCCTGCCCGCGTGGTGGCCAGCCAGGGGCAGACCCGCGCCCTCGCCCTCGCGCTGCGCCTCGCGGAGCTGCACGTGCTCGAGGCCCGCACCCGCTCGGTGCCCATCCTGCTGCTCGACGACGTCTCCAGCGAGCTCGACCGGGAGCGCACGGCGAGGCTCTTCAAGCTGGTCGGCGCCCTCGGCGCGCAGGTGTTCGTGACCACCACCGACCCGGCCATCGCGGCGCTGCTCCCGGGGGCGAAGCGCTTCACCGTGACCGACGGCGCGGTGACCCCCGCCGACCCGTGATGGACATAGTCTGACATTGTAAATCGAGGGTCGCTCTGCTAGAGAAAAGACCTGCAATTTCCGAGGAAAAGCACGACATGACGACGGAACCGACGAGCACCGGATACGACGAGAACAGCATCACCAAGCTGGAGGGTCTCCAGGCGGTGCGCGAGGTCCCCGGGATGTACATCGGCGACGTGCACGACGGGTCGGGCCTGCACCACCTGGTGTGGGAGGTGGTCGACAACTCCATCGACGAGTACTTCGCGGGGGTGTGCAACCGCATCGACGTGACGGTGCACGCCGACGGCTCGGTGCGCGTGGCCGACAACGGGCGCGGCATCCCGACGGGCATCAACACCAAGCACGGCATCAGCGCGGCGGAGCTCGCGCTCACCAGCCTGCACGCGGGCGGCAAGTTCAAGAGCGCCAACAACTACGCGATGTCGTCGGGGCTCCACGGCGTCGGGGTGAGCGCGGTCAACGCCGTGAGCGAGTGGCTGCGGCTCGAGATCTGGCGCGAGGGCAAGGTGCACGAGCTGGAGTTCGCGGCGGGGGTCACCAAGGAGCCGCTGAAGGTCGTCGGCGAGACGCCCATGACGGGCACCATCGTGACCTTCAAGCCCGACGCCAGCATCTTCACGATGACGGAGTTCTCGTACGACACGCTCGAAAACCGGCTGCGCGAGCTCGGCTACCTCAACGCGGGCCTCAGCCTCACGCTGACCGACGAGCGCACGGGCAAGCCCACGCAGGAGTTCCACTCCGCGGGCGGCATCGCGGACTACGTGAAGTTCCTCAACGCGGAGAAGAAGACCGACGCCGAGCCCATCGCGCTGAAGGGCGACCACACGCTCGACAGCGGCAAGGTGGTCACCGTCGAGATCGCCCTGCAGTGGACCGACAGCCTCTACGAGGCCATCTACGCGTACACCAACAACGTGTGGAACAAGGACGGCGGCACGCACGTCTTCGGGTTCAAGACGGCCATCACCAAGTGCATCAACGCCTACGGTACCGAGAAGGGCTTCCTCAAGGCCCTGAAGGACCTGACGCTGATCGGCGACGACGTGCGCGAGGGCCTCACCGGGGTGATCTCGGTGCGCCACCCCAACCCCTCGTACAGCTCGCAGACCAAGCACAAGCTGGTGTCGTCGGAGGTGTCGGGCATCGTGTCGGGCATCCTCCAGGAGCGGCTCTCGCGCTGGCTCGACGAGAACCCCGCGGCGGCCAAGCGCGTGGTGGAGAAGTGCGTGCTGGCGGCGCAGGCCCGCGCGGCGGCGCAGAAGGCCCGCGAGCTGGTGCACCGCAAGGGGGTGCTCGACGCGAGCTCGTTGCCGGGCAAGCTGGCCGACTGCCAGGAGCGCGACCCGTCGAAGTGCGAGCTGTACATCGTCGAGGGTGACTCGGCGGGCGGCTCGGCGAAGCAGGGCCGCGACCGCAAGACGCAGGCGATCCTGCCGCTGCGGGGCAAGATCCTGAACGTCGAGCGGGTGCGCTTCGAGCGCATGCTGGGCAACCAGGAGATCGGCACGCTCATCACGGCGCTCGGGGTGACGGTGCGGCCCGACAAGTTCGGCGACCCGAAGTCCGCCGACGAGGAGAGCGGGTCGACCACGCCTGGGCCTCGGCTCGACCTGGAGAAGCTGCGCTACCACCGGGTGGTGCTGATGACCGACGCCGACGTCGACGGGTCGCACATCCGCACGCTGCTGCTGACCTTCTTCTTCCGGCAGATGCCCGAGCTCGTGGAGAAGGGCTACCTGTACATCGCCCAGCCGCCGCTCTACGGCGTGCGCCGCGGCAAGACCATCGACTACGTGAAGGACGACGAGGCGCTCGCGCACAACGTCATCAAGGTGGGCACGAAGAACCTCACGCTGCGCTCGGAGACGAAGACCATCGAGGGCGACGAGCTGCATGCGCTGGCGATGGAGCTGCACCGCGCGGAGACCCTGCTGCAGCGCATGGAGCTGCGCTGCGAGCCCAAGGTGGTGAGCGCGGTGGTGCGCACCCGGGCCTTCACGCGCGACACCCTGAAGGACGACGACGCCATCACGGAGGGCATGCGGCGCCTGGAGGAGTACATGACCACGTATTCGCCGGAGCTGCTGCCGCTGCGCTTCTCGCTGGAGGACGACCTCGAGCACGGCGGCCGGCGGGTGCTCATCCGGGTGCGCGCGGGCACCGCGGGGCGCACGACGACGGTGAGCTGGGCCTTCCTGGACGGGCCGGAGGTGCGCGAGCTCACGGGCATCGAAGACCACCTCGGGGCGCTGGGCCCGGCGCCGTGGACGCTGCTCGACGGCTCGAAGACGCACACCATCGTGCACGGGGGCCAGCTGCACTCGCTCATCGACGAGCGCGGGAAGAAGGGCGCGACCATCCAGCGCTACAAGGGCCTCGGCGAGATGAGCGCCGAGCAGCTGTGGGAGACCACGATGGACCCGGCGAAGCGCATCATGCTGCGGGTGCGGGTGGAAGACGCCGCGGCCACGGACAAGGTGATGACCCTGCTGATGGGCGACGAGGTCGAGCCGCGCCGGGCCTTCATCGAGAAGAACGCCCTCAACGCCCGCAACCTGGACATCTGACCGAACGCCCGGGCGCCGCGCGCGCCTGGAACTCCACCCGAAACCGCCGTCGCTGCCATTTGACAGGGGCGCAGGGCTTCGGGTACCAACCCGCCTCCCTCGAATCGCAAAAGGGTCTCTCATGCAGAAGCCGAAGTTCCGTACCGCCGACAAGTCCGCCTGGGTGTTCGTGACCACGCAGCTCAACAAGCGCCCGGTCAAGGCCATGAGCCGTCGCGCCGCGCTCCGTTGCGGCTACCTCGCCGGCGCCGCCAACCGCCTCGGTATCGAAGACCAGCGCGCCCTCCCGACGCCGCACATGGACGAGACCATGAGCGCGTTCATCAAGCGCGTGAAGTCCGCCCAGGCCTGATAAGGGTCTCTCGTCGCTTCGTTGACCGTACGCTACGCCGGGGGCTAGAACCCGCGACACAGTGCGGCACGATGGCTTCGACGTAACCTTCTGGGGGGTCCGGGGTAGTGTAGCTACCCCGGGGCCGCGCACGGTGCTGGTGGGCGGCAACACCAGCTGCGTCGAGGTGAGAGCGGGCGACGAGCGCATCATCCTCGACGGCGGCACCGGGCTCCGCGAGCTTGGCGACAGCCTCCGCCACGACGGCCCCCTCAACGCCCACGTCTTCTTCTCCCACGTCCACTGGGACCACATCCAGGGCGTGCCCTTCTTCGCGCCCGTCTTCGACCCGCGCAGCAGCTTCGTGCTGCACGCCGGCAAGCGCGCGGGGCGCACCGTGCGCGAGGCCCTCGGCGGCCAGATGGTCGACCCGTACTTCCCGGTGCACCTCCAGGAGATCGAGGCGGCGCTCACCTTCCACGACCTCGAGCAGCACCAACGGGTCACCATCGGCGACGGGGTGGTGGTGCACGGCATCGAGGGCAACCACCCCGACGGGGTGTACGCCTGGCGCGTCGAGTGGAAGGGCCACTCGCTCGTCTACGCGACCGACACGGAGAGCTCGTCGCTGCACGACGAGGCCATCATCGAGCTCGCGCGCGGCGCCGACGTGTTCATCTACGACGCGCAGTTCACGCCCGAGCAGATGGACGGCGGCGACGGGCGCGGGTCACGCCGGGGCTGGGGGCACAGCACCATGATGGACGGCGCCCGCATCGCCCAGGCGGCCCGCGTGGGGACCTACGCGCTCTTCCACCACGACCCCTACCAGGACGACGACGCCGTGGTGGAGAAGGAGCGACGCGCCCAAGGGGTCTTCGAGCGCTCCATCGCGGCGCGCGAGGGCATGAAGCTCGACGTGATTCGCGGCCACCGGGGTGCGTAGCAGGCTTCGCGGGTGGCGCATCGATTGCGCGATTGCGCGATATCGGTTGGGGATCTTTTCCCCCGGGAACATCGGGGTTATAGCAGCGCCACAACAACCATGGACTCTGCGCTGCCTGCCACCATCCCATCGGACATGATTGTCGAGAAGCCCAGTCCCCGGGAGGGCAAGGTGCTCATCGACGCGGCGCGCCCCTACGCGGTGGAGAGCCCCGGGCGCACCGTCTGGGTGGTGGTGAGCACGCTCGCGGCCTGGGCGACGTGCTTCGCGCTCGCCACCGCGCTGCCGGCGCCGTGGTACGCGCGGCTGCCCTTCACGGTGCTCACGGCGCTCATCGCGGTGCGGTCGTTCATCTTGTTCCATGACGTGATGCACACTGCGATGTGCCGCGGCAACGCGCTCTGGGCCCGGGTCTGCCGCGCGGTGGTCACCGCCTTCGGGTTCTGGATCCTGACGCCCCCGCGCATCTGGAAGGAGTCGCACAACTACCACCACGCGCACACGGCGAAGCTCGTGGGCTCGCACATCGGCTCGTACATGATGCTCACCCCGGCGATGTACGCGAAGGCGACGCCCTCGCAGCAGCGCATGTACCGGCTCATGCGCTCGCCCCTCAACGTGGCCGTCGGGTACGTCACGGTCTTCCTGTGGGGGATGTGCGTGGGGCCGTTCTTGAAGGCCAAGAAGAAGCACTGGGACTCGGCCCTGGCGCTGGTGCTGCACGTCGCGCAGATCGCCCTGACGGTCTATTTCTTCGGCGTGGGCGCGGCCTTCACCGGGGTCATCGGCTGCGTGGGCCTGGCCTGCGCCATGGGCGCGTACCTCTTCTATGCGCAGCACAACTTCCCCGACATCCACGTGCAGCCGCGCGAGTCGTGGAGCTACACCCGCGCCGCGCTCGAGTCGTCGAGCTTCATGGAGATGTCCCCGCTGATGCACTGGTTCACCGGCAACATCGGGTATCACCACGTGCATCACCTCAACCCGCAGATTCCGTTCTACCGGCTGCCCGAGGCGATGGCGGGCATCCCCGAGCTGCAGAACCCCGGGCGCACCTCGCTCCGCCTCAAGGACATCCGCGCCGCCTTCGCGCTCAAGCTCTGGGACCCCGCCAAGGGTCACATGGTCGGCTATGACGAGGCCTCCGCGGGCTGAGCGCCCCGCTCGATCGTCCCCCGCCCCGTGATATCCCATCGGGCACCCCGATGAGCCATCGCGCCCGCCTCGCTCCCCTCCTCGCCCTCCTCCTCGCCGCAGCCACCGCCCACGCCCAGCCGCGGCCCGTCGCGCTCAGCGCCGTCGAGCACGCCCTCGGCGCGTCGCCGCTGCACATGGTCGCGGGCCACGGGCGGCTCACCGCGGGCGTCACCCGCGACGGGGACCTCGCGGTGCTCACCTGGCCGTCGCCCTCGTGCTGCGACCAGCTCACCCACCTCTCGACCAACGCCCTCGACGCCCGCACGCGCCCCCGCACCGGCGTCCGCGAGGGCTTCGGCGTCGCCCTCGGCGTGGTCGTCGAGACGGCGTCGGGCACCCGCGTCGAGTGGCTCCACGACCCCGCGCGCTGGCGCCCGGTGGCGAGCTACGCCGACGAGCGCTCGCTACAGCCGCGCGTGACGTACACCCGCGTCGACGGCGGGCTCACGATCACCCTCGACGACGCCGTGCTCCCCTCGCCCGACGTGCTCCAGCGGCGCGTGCGCTACGTGCGCACCGAAGACGCCGCGGGCATGGCCATCCGCAGCGTCGCCCTCATGGCGCACGCCAACCTCGGGCTCACCCAGAACGTCATCCCGCGGCTCCCCTTCGGCGACGTGCTCGCCGACAGCCGCAACGACTTCGGCGTCGTGTACGACCGCGCCCTCGGGGCCTTCGTGCACTTCCGCCCCACCGACCGCGCGCCCATCACCGACCTCACCGCCCTCGTCAGCGCCCCGGAGCTGCCGGCCAACCACTTCGGCCCGCTGGACGCCCTGCTCCGCCGCGACGGCGACCTCACGGCCGACGCCGACGCCCTCGCCGCCTCGCTCGACACCACCTTCACCCGCGGCGTGTACGCCGTCGTCGGGAGCGAGCCGCGCGCCGACGCCTTCCACGCCGGGCGCGAGGGCGATGACTTCTGCGACGAGCTCGGACTGCTCGTCGACAACGTCCTGGCGCTCCGCACGTCGGGCATCGTGCTGCCGCTCGACCCGGGCCTGGCGACGGGGTTCCGCTGCCCCGACGCCGTGCGCCCGTCGCGCCTCGCCGTCGCCCGCGGATGGACCCGCAGCACCCCGTCGGCGTGGTCGCTCGCCAGCACCAACACCCTCGCGGGCAACCCCGTGGCGGCCTACCTCAACGACAGCGCCCTGCGGGTGCCCTTCACCACCACGGGCCTCACCGGCGAGGCCCGCCTGCTCATCGCATTCGGGTCCACCGCGGCCGAGGCGCGCACCGCCTACGGCACCGCGCGGGCGCTGCCCCCCGCGGAGGTGATCCGCCGCGACAGCGCCGAGTGGGAGCGCCGCGCGGGCGCCCTGGCGGTGCCCGAGCACCTGCCCGAGACCATTCCCCTCGCCGAGCGTACGCGCATCACCCGCGCGGCGCGGCGGGCCATGCTGCACGTGCTCAACGGCACCGACGCGGCCACCGGGATGGTGGTGGCGTCCATCGCCCGCCAGGCGCCGTACGGGCTCGACTGGCCGCGCGACGGGGCCTTCTTCGACGACGCCTTCGACGTCGGGGGTTTGCCCGGCAACACCACCCGGCGGCTCGACTGGGCGCTGCCGCTCGCGCGCACGACCGCGCTGGGGCAGTCGGACATCAACCCGCTCACGGACCCGCGGCCGCCCGTCGACCCGCGCACCGGCACCCGGCAGTACCCCGAGTCCGCCTGGGAGATGAACTACTACAACACCGGCGCGATGGGCGGGTTCTTCCGCTTCGAGATCGACAACACCGCGCTGATGGTGTGGTCGGCTTCGACGCACCTGGCGTTCTTGTCCAATGAAGAGCGGATGACCACCGCCGCGCGCTGGTGGCCGGGCATCCGCCGTAGCGCCGACCTGCTGGCCGACTGGCGCGACGCCGAGACGGGGCTGCACGCGCTCGCCAACGAGGACGACAACGCGGCCTTCTCGGCCACGCTCCACGGCGGCACCACGGTGTTCGCCGCGCTGGAGTCCTGCGCGCGGGTGGCCCGGTTGATGGGCGAGCCCGCCGTCGCCTCGCGCTGGGAGCGCCGGGCCTCGGAGCTGCGCGACGCCCTCGTGCGGCGCTTCTACGACCCCACGATGCAGCGCTTCGTCAACGACGTGACCGGCGCGGCGGCGAGCAACCCGGGCTCGTCGGCGCTGGGCGCGACGGCGTGGATGGTGTGGCCTGCGGCGATGTTCGCGGTGACCGACGAGCGCGTGGCGCGGCAGATGCGCAGCGACATGGAGCGGGTGCTCGCGGCGCTGCGGGGCGACCCCGGCACCGAAGGGGGGGCGTACCTCACCAAGACCATGCTGGCGGCTGCGGTGTTCGTGGGGCGCGGGGGCGATCCCACGCTGCGGCCGCTGGTGGAGGAGTCGCTCGTGCGGATGGCGAGGGACGTCATCACCGACGACACGCAGGTGATGGGCGAGGTGTTCATCACGCTGCGCGACGCGGACGGCGGGGTGATCGCGAGGGAGAACCGGGTGTCCACCCCGCACCTGTGGGAGGCGACGCTGTTCTACCTGGCCACGATGGCGCTGAGCGAGCCGGAGCGCTTCGACTTCGACCGCCGCGCGCTTCCCCCGGCGATGATCCCGCCGCCGGGGACGGTGCCGCTGCCCGAGCCGATGGCCGACGCGGGCGCGGTGATGGACGCGACGATGGACGTGCCGCAGGTCTTCGACGCGGGCGCGGCGATGGACGCCGGGAGGGACCCCTTCGCGGTGCCCACCGGGCCGGGTGATTGTGCGTGCGCGGTGCCGGGCCCGGCGCCGATGGGCGGGGCGCGGGGGTGGATGGCGCTCGGCGCGCTGGGGCTGTGGGCGGCGCGGCGTCGGCGTCGACGCGCTTGACCCGACCGGGCGATGTAGGCACCTATCCCGTCGCCATGCCGACCTTCGAGTTCCAGCCCATCCTCGACGCCCATCCGCACGACACGCCCTATCGGTTGATCACTGCCGACCATGTCTCCACCGTGGAGGCCGCGGGCCGGTCGTTTGTCACCGTGGAGGCCGCCGGGCTCACGCGCCTCGCCTCCGAGGCCATGCGCGACATCGCCCACCTGCTGCGGCCGGGGCACCTCGCGCAGCTCCGCAAGATCCTCGACGACCCGGAGTCATCGGACAACGACCGCTTCGTCGCGCTCGACCTCCTCAAGAACGCCAACATCGCCGCCGGGGGCATCCTCCCGATGTGCCAGGACACCGGCACCGCCATCGTGGTGGGCAAGCGCGGCCAGGACGTGCTCACGACCAGTGACGACGAGGAGGCCCTCGCGCGCGGGGTGTTCGACACCTACGCCACCACCAACCTGCGCTACTCGCAGCTCGCCCCGTTGGACATGTACAAGGAGGTCAACACCGGCAACAACCTGCCGGCGCAGATCGAGCTCTACGCCACCAAGGGCGACGAGTATCACTTCCTGTTCATGGCCAAGGGCGGGGGCTCGGCCAACAAGAGCTACCTCTATCAAGAGACCAAGAGCCTGCTCAACCCGCAGAGCCTCATGGCCTTCCTCGAGGCCAAGGTGCGCTCGCTCGGCACCGCCGCGTGCCCGCCCTACCACCTCGCCGTGGTCATCGGCGGAACCTCCGCGGAGTACGCCCTCAAGACCGCCAAGCTGGCCTCGGCGCGCTACCTCGACGAGCTCCCGGGCGAGGGCAACAAGCTCGGCCGGGGATTCCGCGACCGCTCGCTGGAGGCCGACGTGCTCGCGATGACACAGCGCATCGGCGTCGGCGCGCAGTTCGGCGGGAAGTACTTCTGCCACGACGTGCGGGTCATCCGGCTGCCGCGCCACGGGGCCTCGTGCCCGGTGGCCATCGCCGTGTCGTGCTCGGCCGACCGGCAGTGCCTCGGCAAGATCACCCGCGAGGGGATCTTCCTCGAGCAGCTCGAGCACGACCCCGCGCACTATCTCCCGGTGCCCACCCCGCAGGACCTCGGCGGCGCCGTGGTGAACATCGACCTCAACCGCCCGATGGCCGAGGTGCGCGCCGAGCTGTCGCGCCATCCCATCAAGACGCGGCTCTCGCTCACCGGCACCCTCATCGTGGCGCGCGACATCGCGCACGCGAAGTTCAAGGAGCGGCTCGACCGGGGTGAGGGGCTGCCCGATTACCTGAAGCAGTATGCCGTGTACTACGCGGGGCCTGCGAAGACGCCCGCGGGCTACGCGTCGGGCTCCTTCGGTCCGACCACGGCGGGGCGCATGGACTCCTATGTCGAGCAGCTCCAGGCGGCCGGCGGGAGCATGGTGATGCTCGCCAAGGGCAACCGCTCGGCGGCGGTCACCGCGGCGTGCAAGCGGCACGGCGGGTTCTACCTGGGGTCCATCGGCGGCCCGGCGGCGCGCCTCGCGCAGGACTGCATCAAGAGGGTCGACGTGCTCGAGTACCCGGAGCTGGGCATGGAGGCCGTGTGGAAGATCGACGTGGTCGACTTCCCGGCCTTCATCGTGGTCGATGACAAGGGCAACGACTTCTTCGCGGGATTGTCAGGCGGGACGAAGCTCGACGTCGTGGGCTGAGACGGCGATGGGGGGCGCTGGGCCCCGTCACACGGGTTTCGGCGTCGACTCCACGGGCGCCGAGACCACCGGCGCCGTGGGGCCGGCGGCGCCTGCGAGCACCCAGGCGGGCGGCGTGCGGAGGTCCCACACCACGCCGACCAGGGAGAGGGCCTTCAGCACATAGAAGGTCACGTCGATCTCCCACCAGAAGAAGCCGTTGCGGGCGCTCGACTGGTAGTGGTGATGGTTGTTGTGCCACCCCTCGCCGAAGGTGATGAGCGCCAGGAAGGGGTTGTTGCGCGAGGTGTCGGAGGTCTCGTAGCGACGCGAGCCCCAGACGTGCGCGAGGGAGTTGATGGTGAAGGTCGCGTGCCACATCGCGACGATCGCCAGGAAGCCGCCCCAGAAGAGCCATGGCAGGCCGCCGAGGGCGAGCATCGTGGCGCAGAGCACCACCGGCCCGAGGGCCCAGTAATCGTTGAGGAAGGTGAGCTCGGGGTACTGCGAGAACTCCTTCCGCTGCGCGGGAGAGGTCTCCATGTACTTGGGCGCCAGGAACCACAGGGCGTGCGACCAGAAGAAGCCCCGCCGCGGCGAGTGGATGTCCTCGGGGGTGTCGGAGAACTTGTGGTGGTGCCGGTGATGCCCGGACCACCAGAGCACGCCCTTCTGTGACGTGAGCGTCCCGAGGGCGGCCAGCACGAACTGGAACACCCGGCCGGTCTTGAAGCTCCGATGGGAGAAGTAGCGGTGGTAGCCCGCCATGATGCCGAAGCTGCCGAGGCAGTAGGCGACGAGGAAGGCGCCCACGTTGCTCCAGCGGAAGGGCACGAAGAAGATGCCCAGCGCCAGCACATGGAGCAGCCAGAACGGGATCGATGCCCCGTCGAGGCTCAGCTGTTCGTCAGGGCCCCGGGCATAGGGATCGTTCGGTTTTTCCACGGGACATAGGTTGCTCCCGTGACCCGGGCGTCAAGCGCGGCCGTGGTGGATAGTGGGAAATCGTCTGCGACCGCGTGGTCACACGGGCGCGGGCGTTCAGCGCGGGATCTTCCTGGCGTCCTCGACGAACTTCGCCAGCCCGGAGTCGGTGAGCGGGTGCTTCGCGAGCTGCTCGATGACCTTGTAGGGGATGGTGCAGACGTCCGCGCCGAGCAGGGCGGCCTGGGAGACGTGGATGGGGTGGCGCACCGAGGCGACCAGCACCTGCGTGCGGAAATCGTAGTTCTGGTAGATGGTGACGATGTCGCCGATGAGGTCCATCCCGTTCTCGGAGATGTCGTCGAGGCGGCCGACGAAGGGCGAGATGTACGTGGCCCCGGCCTTGGCCGCGAGCAGCGCCTGGTTGGCCGAGAAGCAGAGCGTCACGTTGGTCTTGATGCCCTGCGACGCGCAGGCCTTCGTGGCGCGCAGCCCGTCGAGGGTGAGCGGGAGCTTCACCACGACGTTCTTGTGCACCTTCGCCCAGTCGAGGGCCTCGGCCATCATCCCGTCGTAGTCGACGCTGAGAACCTCCGCGGAGATGGGGCCGTCGACGATCTCGCAGATCTCCCGCACCACGTCGAGGTACTTCCGGCCGCTCTTGGCGACCAGCGAAGGGTTGGTGGTCACGCCGTCGATGACGCCCATCGCCGCCGCGTCGCGGATCTCCTTCAGGTCAGCCGTGTCGATGAAGAACTTCATGGCAATCGCTCCTTCTACGGCGCACCGCCCAGCGTGGTGGCTCCGCGCGGCGGAGTGTCACGAAAGGCCTTCGCGGTGCAAGTCAGGGCACGCGCTTGAGCCGGCCGCGGCGCGCGTCGAAGACCACCACGCCGAGGCTGCCCAGGAAGCCGACGAAGCCCCCGAGCGCCGCGCCCAGCCAGAGGGCGTAGGGGCGCACGTTCTCCATCAGCCACTCGAAGACCGGCCGCGGCACGTACCAGGGCGGCGCCACCGTGGCGAGCAGCAGGTGCAGCGCCAGGGCGCCGACGCCCATCAGCGCGGCGGTGAGCACGAGGCACTTGAGGGCGGTGTAGCTCCAGCCGCGGCGCCATGAGGGGGAGGGCTCGGGGGTCGTTGCTTCCATAGGTCGTGGAGGATACCCCCCGTGACGCCCGCGGGCCCGCGGCGCGGCGCGGCTTGACCCGCCCACGCCGCGACCGCTAGAAACCGTGGGCACTACGAGTCCCCCGACGACCCCGACGACAGGAGCGCACGAGCCATGAACCGCACCGACACCCGCGAAGCCCGCGAGACCACCACGGCCCGCCCCCAGGACAACGCCCGCACCGCGCGCCGCCCGTGGCAGCGCCCGGACTTCGTCGAGACCTCCGCCTGCGCCGAGATCGGCGCCTACGCCTTCCAGGCGAAGTGACCGCGCCTACGCCCCGCCGCCCAGCGCTCGCGCCCCCGCTCCCCCTGCCATGCCCCTGACCGTCATCGTCCTCGGCTCCGCCGCCGGCGGGGGCCTCCCCCAATGGAACTGCAACTGCCCCCAGTGCGCCGCCGCCCGCGCGGGCGACCCGATGGTTCCGCCGCGCAGCCAGTCGTCCATCGCCGTCTCCGCCGACGGTGAGCGCTGGCTGCTCTGCAACGCCTCGCCCGACGTCCGCACGCAGCTCGCGCACACGCCCGCCCTGCACCCGCGCGCCCTGCGGCACAGCCCCGTCGCCGCGGTCGCCCTCACCAACGCCGACATCGACCACGCCACGGGGCTGCTCATCCTGCGCGAGGGCGGCGCGCCGCCCGTGTACTGCACCGCCCGCGTCGAGCTCGCCCTCACCGTCGGGCTGCGGGTGCTCCCGGCGCTCGCCTCCTACGGCGAGGTGATCGCGCGCCGCGTCGAGCCGGGCGCCGACGAGCCGGTGGTCATCCGCGACCGCGCGGGCGACGACATCGGCGTGCGCCTGCGGGCCTTTACCGTGGCGAGTAAACCGCCGCCGTACATGCTCCCGCACCTGACGCCGGCGGAGGCCGCCGACCTGCACGCGGGGGACACCGTCGGGCTGGAGCTGAGCTCGGCCGACGGGGCCGCGCCGCTGGTGTACGTGCCGGGGGTGCGCGAGCTCGACGAGGCGCTGCGCGCGCGGCTCTCGGCGGCGGCGCTGGTGCTCATCGACGGCACCTGCTTCACCGACGACGAGCTGGTGGCGAGCGGGGCGTCGCACAAGACCGCGCGGATGATGGGCCACGCGCCGCTCACCGGGGAGGGCGGGATGCTGGCCTTCCTGGAGACGGTGACGGGCCCGCGGGTGGCGCTGGTGCACATCAACAACAGCAACCCCGTGCTGCGCGCCGACAGCCAGGCGCGGTGGCAGATCGAGGCGCGCGGCGTAGCGGTGGCGGGCGACGGCGACACCTTCGTGGTGGGTTGAGGGCCCGGCAGTGGGCGTCGGGGTGGTGCCATGATGTCGCCCCGATGGTGATCCCCGAGGCGCTGCGACGGTCGCTGCGGACGGCGGCGGTGCTGGCCGGCGCCCTGGCCGCGGTGCTCGGGGCGGCGCTCGGGTCGCGCGCTGCGGTGGTCCTGGCGGCCCTGGCGGGCTCCCTCGGGTGGTGGGTCGCGGGCGCCCTCGCGGCGGAGGTGGCGGGGGAGGTGGCGGCGGCGGCGGCGCGGCTGCGGGCGATGGCGGCGGGCGCGGCGGAGGCCGGGGGCGACGGCGGGGACGGCGCGCTGCACCGGGCGGTGGACGCGTGGGGGCGGCGCTTCGCGGAGGAGCGCGCGAGGCACCGGGAGGCGCTCACGCGGCTGGAGGAGACCGAGCGGCGGAGGGAGGCGTGGCTGGCGACGCTGCGGCACGAGCTGCGAACGCCGCTCAACGCCATCGTGGGCTTCACCGAGCTGCTGGCCGCGGAGGTCGAGGGGCCGTTGACCGACGCGCAGCGGGAGGACGTCGACACCATCGGCAACGCGAGCGGGCACCTGCGCTCGCTGGTCGAGGATGTGTTCGACCTCTCGGCGATGACCACCGGGACCTTCCCCGTGACGCGGGTGCGGGCCAACGTCGCGGCGGTGGCGCGGGACGTGGTGCGCGAGGCCGAGGGGCTGGCGCGCACGCGCGGGGTGTCGCTGCGCTGGGAGGGGCCGCCCGAGGCCGAGGCGTGGGTCGACGCGGTGGCCATCCGGCGGGCGCTCACCAACCTGGTGGTCAACGCCATCGAGCACGCGGGCGGGGCGGTGGCGGTGACGCTGGCGGTGACGCCCACCACGCTGACCGTGGCCGTGCGCGACAACGGGCCGGGCATCGCGCCGGGGGAGCTGAAGCGGTTGTTCCGGCCCTTCGAGCGGGGGCGCACGGCGGAGGCGCGGGGCGCGGGGCTGGGGCTCGCGATCACCCTCGGGCTCGTCGAGGTCCACGGAGGCACCCTCTCCGCCCACGCCAACGACGACCGCGGGAGCACGTTCACGGTGACCATCCCCGCGGGGATGGTGCCGTTGGAGGCGGCGGAGTGACGCGCTCGGTCATCGAGTCGCTCCCGGCGCGCTCGGCGGCGGTGCTCACCGTCGTGGGGGCGCTGGCGGGCGCGGCGCCGGGCCTCGCGCTGGCGGGTGCGCCGGGCGCGGCGGCGGGTGCGCTCGCGGTGGGCGTGGCGGGCGCCCTCGGGGGATGGGCGCTGGGGCGGCGGGCGAGGGCGGCGATGCACGCGCGGGCGGCGGTCCTCGGGGACGACGGGGCGGAGGTGGGCGCCGGCGAGCGGGCGCTGGCGGAGGCCCAGGCGGAGGCGCAGCGGGCGATGGCGGCGATGCGGGCCGACCAGCGGCGGGCGATCACGGCGCGGCTGGAGGGGTCGCGATTACGGTCCTTTGTATTGGCTGGGGTGAGCCACGACCTGCGGGGGCCGCTCAACAGCCTCATCGGGTTCACGGACATCCTCGGGGCGGAGGTCGACGGGCCGCTGACCCCGGGGCAGGCGGAGAGCGTGGAGGCGCTGGCCCGCGGCGGGCGCGAGCTGCTGCGGCGGGTGGACGACCTGCTCGACGCCGCGCGGCTGGACGCGGGGCGGATGACGCTCGACCGGTCGCGGGTGTCGCTGCGCGAGCTGCTGGACTCGGCGCGCTCGGTGGCGCTGGAGCGGCTGGGCGAGGCGGGCGCCTCCACCGAGGGGCTGCGGGTGGACGGCACCCTCGACGCGACGGTGGTGGTCGACCGGGTGCGCATGGCGCAGGCGCTGGGGGCGGTGCTGGCCTTCGCGCGCACGGCGTCGACGGAGGGCGCGCGGGCGGAGGTGCGGGTCGACCCGGAGGGGGCGGTGGCCATCACGCTGGCGGTGCCCGGCACCCAGGAGCTGCGGGCGTGGCTGGAAGACCCGCTGGAGGTTCCGCCGGCGGGGGTTCGGGCGCCGGTGGGGCTCGGGCTGGCGGTGAGCGTGGCGCGGCGGGTGATCGCGCTGCACGGCGGATCGCTGGCGGCCGACGACGCGGTCGACGGGCGCATCGCCCTGCGGGTGCGCCTGCCGGGGGACGGCCCGGGGGGAGGAATCGCTGGGGCGGACGCTGGTTCGGGGTGATGATCCCGTGGTAGAGCGGCGGGGCGTATCCCGCGACGCACCGCAATGACCGAAGCCGCACGCACCAGGCACAACGGAAGCATCTCCCCGCTCGCCCACGAGGTGGCGCAGAAGCTCACACGGGCGGTGGCGGTGGCGCTCACGGGCAAGCCCGACGTGGTCGAGCGCTCGGTCATCACGCTGCTGGCGCGCGGTCACCTGCTGATCGAAGACGTGCCCGGGGTGGGCAAGACCACGCTGGCGCGGGCGCTGGCGCGGGCGCTGGGCACGGAGTTTCGCCGGGTGCAGTGCACCAGCGACCTGATGCCGAGCGAGCTGCTGGGGGTCAACGTCTACAACGCCAGCGAGCGGCGCTTCGAGTTTCGCCCGGGGCCGGTGTTCACGCACTTCCTGGTGGCCGACGAGATCAACCGCGCCACGCCGAAGACGCAGAGCGCGCTGCTGGAGGTGATGAGCGAGCGGCAGGTGTCCATCGACGGCGTGACGCACCTGCTCGAAGAGCCCTTCGCGGTGATCGCCACGCAGAACCCCGACGACGCCGCGGGCACGTACCCGCTGCCGGAGTCGCAGCTCGACCGCTTCCTCTTGCGCACGGCGGTGGGCTACCCCGCGGCGGCGGTGGAGAAGCAGATCCTGTCGACGCGCGGCGGCACCGAGCCGGTGGACACCATCGAGGCGGTGCTCACGCTGGCGCAGCTGGTGGCGGCGCAGCGCGAGGTCGACGCGGTGACGCTGGAGGCCTCGGTGGTCGACTACGCCTACGCGCTGGTGAGCGCGACGCGCTCGCACGAGCAGGTGGCGGTGGGGGTGTCGACGCGCGGGGCGCTGGCGTTCATCCGGGCGGCGAAGGCGAGGGCGATCGTGAAGGGCAGGTCGTACACGATCCCCGACGACCTGAGCGAGCTGGCGGTGCCCGTGCTGGCGCACCGGGTGCGGGTGCAGGGGGCCGACCCGGGGCTGCTGCCGGGCGACGCGCGCCGCAACGACGCCGAGCGCATCATCCACGAGATCGTGCAGCGGGTGGACGTCCCGATCTGACCTGCGGTCGCGGGAGTGGGGCGCGATCTGACGGCGCCGCGGTCGGAGCGCCCGCCGAGGTCCCCGCGTCGTCTCCCTACCAGCGGATGGCGGACACGTCGTAGGCTGTTCCGCCCACCGGCGCCTGGGTGGTGTCGAAGGCCCCGGAGAGCCCCAGCGCCAGCACCGTGCCGCCCGCGACGACCGCGCCGAGGCCCGTCCAGAACCACCAGCGCGACGTGATGGCGGGCGACGCGGCGGGACCCTCGGGGGGCTGCGCCGGGTGCGGCGTCACGACCGGCGCAGGCGCGGTCACCGGGGCGGCAGCGACAGGCGCGGGCGCGGTCACCGGCGCAGCGACGGCTCCCTCGGCGGGGAGCTCGACGTCCCAGGTGACGCGACCGCCCGGGGCGAGCGTGACCTCGCGCTGCTGCGAGGCGCGCGACGGCGCCGAGGCCACGAGCAGGTGGCTGCCAGGGTCGAGCGCGAGCTCCTCGCCGGTCACCGTCTGCGGGCGCCCGTCGACGGTGAGCGTGAAGGGCGCGGGGCGCACGCGCAGCAGCACCACGGGGAGGTCGCGGCGGAGCTCGGCGATGCGGTCGCGCACCGACTGCACGCGGTCGGGCGGGAGGCGCGAGCCGCCTTCGGCGAGGTAGCGCTCGAAGGTGGCGATGGCCTGCTGGTGACGGCCGAGGCGGGAGTACGCCGAGGCGAGGTTGAAGAGCACCACCGCGGCGGGGCGCAGCCGGTACGACTCCTCGAAGGCGGCGACGGCGTTGGCGAAGCGGCCCGCGTCGACGTCGGCGATGCCGCGATCGAAGGCGGCGCGGGCCTGGGCGTCGGGGGCCGCGGGCTGCGCCGAGGCGAGCGCGGGGGTGAGAACGACGAGGGCGGCGAGTACGGAGGCGCGGAGGGTCATTCGTAGCCTCGGTCGAAGTCGGTGGTGGTGGTGGTGGTGCGCGAAGGCGGCCGGCGGGGACGGGTCGGAGCGGTGGGTGCGCGGCGCACGGGCGCAGGCGCGGCGACGACGGGTGCGGGTGCGGGCGTGGGTGCGAGCGTGGGTGCGGGCACGGCGACGGCGGGTGCGGGCGTGGGTGCGGGCGCGGGCGCGGCGACGACCGGCGTGACGGGTGCAGCGACGACGGGGGCGGTGGCCGGGGTCGGCGGTGCGACGACGCGGGGCGTCGGCGTCGGGGTGGCGAGCACCGTGACGACCGGCGTGGGACGGAACATCAGGAAGCCCGCCGTGAAGACGAGCACGGCGGCGAGGACGGACAGCGCTGCGATGGTGGCGGTGCGACGCGGCGGCGCGTCGGGGTGGACGGACCAGCCCGCGAGCGTGGGCGCCGGGGCGGCGGCGCGTGCCGGGGGCGCGGGCGTCGGGGCGCGGGCGGGCGTGGCCGAGATGCGTGGCTGGGTGATGGTCGCGGAGATGTCGCACGCGGCGGTGGCGTCGAGCAGCGCCTGCATGGAGGGGAAGCGGGCGTCGCGGTTCTTCTGGAGGGCGCGGGTGACGACGGTTGCGACGTCGCGCGGGATCGACGGGTCGCCGAGCAGGTGTAGCGCGGGCTCCTCGTAGACGATCTTGGCGACGAGGAGGTTGTAGTTGGGCGCGTCGTAGGGGAGCGCGCCCGTGAGCAGCTCGTAGAACACCACGCCGAGGGACCAGACGTCGGTTCGCTCGTCGAGGCCGTCCGCGCCGGTGGCCTGCTCGGGGGACATGTAGCTGGGGGTTCCGACGAGGGTGCCGGTGGCGGTCTGGCGTAGGCTGTCGGACTGGGTCTCCATCAGCTTGGCGATACCGAAGTCGATGACCTTCGGGATGGGCGCGCCCGCGCGGTCGACGGTGAGGAGCAGGTTGGCGGGCTTGAGGTCGCGGTGGACGATGCCGAGCCGGTGCGCGGCGACGAGCGCCTGCATCACCGGCACGAGGATGCGCAGGGCCTCGTCGACCGGGAGGCGCTTGTCGGCGCGGGCGTCGAGGTGGGCCTCGAGGCTCTCGCCCGCGAGAAACTCCTGCACGATGTACGGGAGTCCGGTGTCGCGGTCGACGTCGAGGTCGAGCACGTCGACCACGTTGGGGTGGCTGATCTTCGTGGCCGCGCGGGCCTCGCGCAGGAAGCGCTGCACCACCGAAGGGTCGGTCACCCACTGGGGGTGCAGGGTCTTGATGGCGACGCGGCGGTCGGTGTTCTGGTTGAGGGCCTCGAAGACCTGGCCCATGCCGCCCTCGCCGAGCAGGCGGAGGAGCTGGTACTTGCCCCCGAGAATGTCCCCGACCGCGGTCATCGCGCCGGGGACGCTATCGCAACGGGGGCGGCGGGGCGAGGGGGAGGACGGCGGGTGCTGATCGCCAGGTCGCGCGGTGACGACTACCGCACCGTGATCGAGGGTACGCCGCAGCGCGCGCCGACGGTGGTGACGTACGAGAGGGTGGAGATGATGCGCCGCGAGCGGCCGAAGAGCCCTTGGAGCGCGGACGCCGACCCGGCGGCGTTGGCGGGGCACTGGTAGTCGTACGTCGTACCCATGGCGGTGCCCCAGGCGGGCGACGTCACCCCGGGGGTGGCGGTGACCCGGAGGCCCCCAGGACTACCCGTCACCGTGAGCGTCGAGCACTGCACCGAGAAGCCGTAGAGGTACGACGAGGCGCTGCCGACGATGCGGGTCACCACCGACGACTCGGGGCACACGAACCTGAACGCCGTCCCCGGGGTGGGGGCCGTCCCGATGATCCCGACGTCGGTGCTGCCCGAGAGGTTGACGGCGTAGCGGTGGGGCGTGACCGAGCGGTCCTCCGCGAGCGAGGGCTGCCCGCAGATGACGTCGAGCTCGGAGACCGAGTTGCCGCTGACCTTGCCGAATACCCCGCGCACGACCTGTCCGGCCGGGCACGTGGCGGACTGCTGTGTTCCGGACCCGACACCATACTCGGGGGAGCTGAAGTCAATGCTCGTGAGACCCCCGACCGCCGTCGGGCATCCGTCGTCCGCGACGCCGTCGCAGTCGTTGTCGCGTCCGTCGCACACCTCGGATCCCACGGCGCCGCACGCGCCGCAGTGGTTCGGGGTCGCGGTCAGGTCGGTCTCGCACCCGTTGGCCGCGTTGCCGTCGCAGTCGGCGAACCTTCCGCCGCAAGTCGGCCGGGCGCACGTCCCCTCGACGCAAACCGGCGCGCCGCCCGCCGCGCACGCCGCGCCGCAGCGGCCACAGTGGTTGGCGTCGCTGGTGAGGTCACGACACGAGGCTCCGCAGAGTGTTTGCCCGCTCGGGCATGCGGGGCGGCCGTCGTCCGAGGGAGGAAGTGCGTCCGTCACCGCGAGACGGTCGACCGGCAGCATCACATCGATGGGTGGCCCTACGTCCGCGGGTGTCATCAAGTCCAGCGGTACGACCACATCGACTGGTGCTCCGGCGTCGACGGGTGACATCAGGTCGAGTGACACCACGACGTCACTCAGGGGTGTATCCGTGACGTCCATCGACGTGCCGAGGTCACCGCCCGCGTCCACCGTCGAGTCGACGTCGCGGCCTGCATCCATCGCCGAATCGACGACTCCTGCATCCATCGTCGTGTCCGCCGTCGGTGAGTCGTCATGCGCCACCGTCGCCGCGTCGGTTCCGCTGAACGGACCCACCGTCTCCTGCGCGCGCGTCGCCGCCTCGCATTGTCCGCCCGTCGTACAGCGCTCATCGAGTGCGCAGGTCACGCCCACGCACGCCGACGCCAGCAGCAGCGGCACCTCCTCGGTGCGCCCGCGGGTGAACCTCACTACCGCGCGCTGCACCACCCGCGCCGTCGCGACATCGCACCCGTTGGGATCGCCGCAGCCCAGCGCCTCGATCCACACCGGCGTCTCCACGTCGTCGTCGCCCGCGATCACGCCCACGTACAGCGGCAGCGCCCGCCGCCCGTCTCCCGCGCCCAGCGCCGTCGTCCGCGCGCTGCGCAGCGGACCCGTCGCGCCGCCGCGTCGCACCGTGAGCACCACCGACTGTACCGACTGGCCTTCCCCCCACGCCACCTCGGAGTCGACGCGCACGACGAGCTCGGTGCGCGGCTGCTCGCAGCCCGCCGCGAGCACCATCACGGCCCACCCCAACGCGCCCGCCGCCCGCACCATGCGGCCGACGCTACCAGATCGTCGCCCGGTCGGACCGGCGGTTGTCTGCCGTCGTGCGGTGGCGTAGGTCTGCGGTCATGCGCGCCGTGTTCGCCGACCTCAAGACGGACTTCGTGTTCAAGAAGGTGTTCGGCGTCGAGGAGCACAAGGACATCCTCATCGCGCTGCTCAACGCGCTGCTGTCGCTGTCGGGCGAGCGCGCCATCGCGGAGGTGACCTTCCTGCGCGAGGAGGAGCGCCCTCGCGTCG